>FNBQ01000016.1:20773-98150 GCA_900102385.1 Bacteroidales bacterium KHT7
ACGGTTACTAAGCGGAGACGCTTTCAGCGTCTATAACGAGTATAACACACATAGAATCAGCTCTGTGATGTTTTACATCCTCTCCTCCATAGTTTACATCCTCTCTACATATACCCAACATATAGCTTACATATACCCAACATATAGCTTAGCACTATTTTGTATATACCAAAAGACAAAACATCCCACTTTTTCTACAATTTTGAATTATCAATTATGATTTTTGAATTGTGAATTGCAAATTACAATACACGCTTCGTCAAACCTTCCCCCTTGCTATCGGCTTGCTTCTCCTCATTTCAGAATTTTCTCTACTTCCCCATCGACTCATCTCATCGTATATTTTGCAAATTCAAAACTTTCAATTTTCAAATTTCAAGTTTCCCCATCGCCTAATCTGGCTGTACCTTAACCACACCCTGAACGTTACTTCCCCGTACCTTCCAGCTTGCTTGAATCTACCTTCCGTCTTGCTTCCTTCTTGCTACCTTCTTTCTACCTTCTTCCTACCTTCTTCCTACCTTCTTCCTACCCACCATTTTGCATTTACTAAAAGAACTATTAATCCCAAATCGGTTATTAGGATAGCTATTTTCGTGGTTATTTTCATAACCACTTGATAACAAATGCTTTACGATTTGAATTTTCTAATGACCGCCATTAGAAAAATGGTTTTATAAACAACTTATTTTCAGGAATTTACAAACACAACCACGGATTTATGTACTTCTAACGACCGATTTGGGTTAATATCATAATTGTTCGTTATAAATCCTTGGCAATTATGAAAGCAATTTTGAATTGTTAATTGTCATTGTCAAATCTGAATGGCTTTCTGAATTGAAACAGACCGCCATCCGTATGAGGGAAAGCGGTCTGAATCATTTGAATAGAAAAAGTTGATTATGGAAATAGTCTCATCTGCGATGATGCTTGTGAACCTTGTGGTCCATGTGCTTATCGCAATTATTGCAGTGTTTACAATGTTTGTGATGTTTGTGATGCTTGCAAGGCTTCTCTGGCGCAACATATACTGTGTGACCGGCTCCTACAACTACAGGTCGTGTTACAACAACTGTACGCACCTCTGGATGTCTCTCGTGTGCTGGCGCCTCAACAACAGCCCTTACTCCACCTGCGTTAATAGTAACGTGAATGTCACTCTTGGCGTTTGCTGTTCCTATGCCTACCATGCTTACTAAAGCAACTGTAGCGATGTATGCAAATGTTTTCATACCTGAAAAGTTTTTATTGTTTGTCTAATTGTTATGCTGCAAAAGTAGCCGAGGAAAACTCCGCAACAAAAAGATTTCCCCTAATTGCAAAAGGATTTTTCCTATACGTTTGTAGAGGTCTCTCGCTCGCATCATAAATAGGTATTACATAAGCACTCTCATGATGCAAAGGCGATGATTTTCTGGTACAAAGATGAAATAAATACGAATAAAATTGCAAGTTTCACAGAAAATTATATTTTTGCAATTATTATTCTCTGAAGAAAATACTATAACACTTAATTACTTTAAAAACTTTAATACTTATGAACATCCCAAACGTATTTTGGATTGTGCCAATTGCGTCGGTCTTAGCACTGAGCATGGCATGGGTATTCTTCCGCCAGATGATGAAGGAAAATGAGGGAACACCCCGAATGCGAGAAATTGCCGGACATGTGCGCCGTGGCGCAATGGCTTATCTGAAACAGCAGTATCGCATTGTAACAATCGTGTTTATCGTATTGGCAGTATTATTCGCCTTCATGGCATACGTGCTGCACGTTCAGAACCCTTGGGTTCCGTTTGCATTCCTTACGGGAGGTCTGTTCAGCGGACTTGCCGGCTTCTTCGGAATGAAAACGGCTACCTACGCATCGGGCAGAACGGCAAACGGCGCGCGCAAGGGACTTAACCAAGGTCTGCGCATAGCCTTCCGCTCGGGAGCTGTGATGGGACTGGTGGTTGTGGGTCTCGGACTTCTCGACATCGCCATCTGGTTCTTGATTCTCAGCGCATTCTATACCGAGGGCAGCATCGCCCTCATAACCATAACAACCACAATGCTTACGTTCGGCATGGGAGCATCTACACAGGCTCTGTTTGCGCGCGTGGGCGGCGGAATATACACCAAGGCTGCCGATGTGGGTGCAGACCTTGTGGGAAAGGTTGAACAGGACATCCCGGAGGACGACCCCCGCAACCCTGCAACCATTGCCGACAATGTTGGCGACAATGTGGGCGATGTTGCCGGAATGGGTGCCGACCTGTACGAGAGTTACTGCGGCTCTATCCTATCAACCGCAGCACTTGGCGCAACGGCGTTTGCCATGAATCCTGATATGCAGATGAGAGCTGTAATCGCTCCAATGATTATCGCATCTGTCGGAATCTTCCTTTCGCTCATCGGCATCTATCTTGTGCGCACAAAAGAGGGCGCAACAATGAAGGACTTGCTCAAATCGCTTTCTCTCGGCACTAACGTGAGCGCGGTGCTGATAGCCGTTGCCACCTTCGCCATCCTCTATCTGCTCGACCTCGAAAACTGGCTGGGCACATCGTTCTCTGTCATCACCGGACTGGTTGCCGGCGTAATCATCGGACAAGGAACAGAATACTACACATCTCATTCTTACAAGCCTACTCAAGATATCGCAGCCTCATCCGAGACTGGTGCTGCAACCGTCATAATCAAGGGAATCGGAACAGGAATGATTTCTACGATGATTCCGGTAGTTACAATATCGGTAGCCATCATTCTGAGTTATCTTTGCGCCAACGGGTTCGACCTTTCGATGTCGGCACAGTCGCTGTCGCACGGTCTTTACGGCATCGGCATTGCCGCCGTCGGAATGTTGTCAACCCTCGGCATTACGCTTGCAACCGATGCCTACGGCCCTATTGCCGATAATGCCGGCGGAAATGCCGAGATGAGCGAACTTGAGCCTGACGTGAGAAAGCGCACCGACGCACTCGACGCGCTTGGAAACACTACGGCTGCCACCGGAAAGGGATTTGCCATCGGTTCGGCAGCACTTACAGCGCTGGCTCTTCTGGCATCGTATGTCGAGGAGATTAAGATTGCGATGGTTCGCGCCGTTGAACAAGGACAGCAGTTTGCCGACGCTGCCGGAAACATCTTCAACCCCGAGACTGCCAACATGGTCGATTTCATGAATTTCTTCCAAGTAAACCTGATGAATCCTAAGGTTCTTGTAGGCGCATTCATCGGCGGAATGGCAGCCTTCCTGTTCTGCGGTCTTACAATGGGCGCAGTAGGCCGTGCGGCACAGTCAATGGTAGAAGAGGTGCGCCGCCAGTTCCACGAGATAAAGGGCATTCTCGAAGGTGAGGCAACACCCGACTATGGCAGATGCGTGGAAATATCAACCCGAAGCGCACAGAAAGAGATGATTTTCCCATCACTTCTTGCAATCATCATTCCTATCGTTGTGGGATTGGTTCTCGGCGTTGCCGGAGTGATGGGACTGCTCGTGGGCGGACTGACATCGGGCTTTACTCTTGCCGTATTCATGGCTAATGCCGGCGGTGCATGGGACAATGCCAAGAAGATGGTAGAGGAAGGCAACTTTGGCGGAAAAGGCTCGGCATGCCACAAGGCAACTGTCGTGGGCGACACCGTAGGCGACCCGTTCAAGGATACGAGCGGTCCGTCGCTCAACATCCTCATAAAACTTATGTCTATGGTATCTATCGTGATGGCCGGCCTAACCGTTGCCTTTGCATAACATAACTTCTGTACAAAAATAAGCGGCAAGCCGTTTCGCTATGTGCGAGGCGGTTTGCTTTTTTGTGCACGATTGCTCGAATCCGAAATAAAATTGATAAATAATCACTTATTTTTACACCATTTTTGAAGTATATTTGCAGCAGAACAATTTCCTGAAATCCAACGGAAACCGATATTTAATTTATATACCAAAAATGAAAACAAGACACATTTTCGCTGCATTCATTGCCTTTGCGCTTCTATCGTGCTCTGGCAACAAGAAAGCCGACGACCCTATGGCCGATAGCGGTCGCACGCAGCGCACCGAGAATCTGCTTCAGAACCTTACAAGCCTTGCCGACTCGGCATATATGTTCGGACATCACGACGACACTGTCTACGGCATCGGCTGGGAGGGCGACAGCGCACGCTCTGACGTAAAGAGCGTATGCGACGACTATCCGGCAATGCTCAGTTTCGACCTCGGCGGCATTGAGTTGGGCGACAGTTGCAATCTCGACGGCGTTCCGTTCAGGCGCATCAGAGAAGAGATATGGAATCATTACAGCCACGGCGGCGTTACAACCCTCAGTTGGCATCTGCGCAACCCTCTCACCGGCGGAGACTCGTGGGACGTGAAGGACAAAGGCGTGGTGGCTTCGATTCTCGAAGGCGGAAGCAAGCACGAACTATACATAGAATATCTCAGCAAACTCGTAAGTTTTCTGAAAACTCTGCAAACGCCCTACGGAGTGAAAGTGCCGGTTATCTTCCGCCCATATCACGAGCATACAGGAAGCTGGTTCTGGTGGGGACAGGATTTGTGCACAACACAGCAATACAAGGATTTGTGGAAGATGACCGTCGACTACATCCGCTCAAACGGAATAGTAAACGTACTCTACGCCTACTCTCCGGGAATTGAAAGCGACGGCGACGAAAAAAAATACTTGGAGCGTTATCCGGGCGATGACATCATCGACATTATGGGACTAGACTGCTACTGCTTTGGCGAGCCTAATGACTCTTCGCTCAACAACTATGCCGAAAAACTCGACAAAAACCTCGGAATGGTATGCAAGGTTGCAAAGGCTCACAACAAGGTTGCTGCCCTTACCGAAACTGGCTACGAGGCAATCCCTTACGAAAATTGGTGGACAAAGACTCTCGCCCCGGTAATAGACAAGCATAACATTGCCTACGTTGTGGTATGGCGCAACGCTCACAACAAGGAAAATCACTTCTTTGCGCCTTATCCCGGACATATCAGTGCCAACGACTTCGTTAAGTTCTACAACGATAAGCGCAGTCTGTTCCTAAACGATGTCAGCGGCTTGTATCTCGAAAAGGAAAAGAAATAATATCATATGTACTGTTTGATTTGGATTATATTCTAATTAAAAATGCTTGCCCGACGTGATGTCAGACAAGCATTTTCTTTTATTTTTAATATTTTTTCAGATTCCAAGTTCTCTCAGCAGAACGTCCCAAACAGCAACAATATGGCAGATTGAGCCTGCAAGCACAAAGAAATGGAAAACAGAATGCATATAAATGCGGCGGAAACTGTAAAATATTGCACCGGTAATGAAGAACACTCCCTCGGCTATAATCCACGAAACCGCAACAATGTCGGTAGCATCGAGCAACGGCTTGAAGGCAACCAAAACGCTTATTCCCATAGCAATGAAACTTATCGTTTCCAGATTGCTGTGCTCTTTAAGACGGGCAAAACTCATTACCGTGCCAATCAGTGCACAAACCCAAATAAAGATGAACAGTCCGATGCCCCAATAACTCTCCTGACGCATGGCAATGAGCGTGAGCGGAGAATAACTTCCAGCTATGTGCCAGTAGATTGCGGCATGATCCCACTTGCGCAACTGCTCCTTCCATTTGTTGCAAGGCGGAAGGGCGTGATATATTGTTGATGAGATGTACGAACCGAGCATGCCGAAAAGGTAGAGCGAGATGCCCCACTTAACCCAACTGCCCGAATCGACCATGCAGCACATTGTCAGGAATATGCTACCTATGCACACGCCAAGCATAATGCCTGCGGCGTGCGACCATGTATTCCATAACTCCTCTTTTCTTGTATAATAAATCGTCATAACAAAATTCTATTCAATACCGAAAACATAAAAATCTGTGGCAAAATTAACCTAAACTTTCCTAAAAACAAAAATAATATCCTTAAATAAAATTAAATCGGAAAGATGTTAAAGATTGTCGTACGTTGCCTCCACAATTTTTAGATTCTTCTTTCTTCGCAGTTCCTTTCCGTTCTTGTCGTACAGCAAAATAGTAGTTATGTTTACGTGCCTGCCTCTTATTAGCGCACTGTGGCACTTGTCGTAGTGTCCCCACACATCCATAAACTCATCGGTAAGCGGAATGTCTATATATCCATTCTTGTCTGCCGGAATAGAGTCGTTTACAAACTTGTCGAAATCAATCCACGACCAGTCTTTTGACGACAGATAGCCAAGTTTTATGCCCGGTTCTTCATCTGCCGTAACCTCGTACTTTATACGCATCACGTCGCCTGCCTTTGCGCCCGACAACTGCCACTGAAGGTTTGGAACCAAAACATAGTTTGCCCAGTACTGAAAAGGTACGTTGCCCATCCAGATGGCATCGGCAAAGTCGCCGTCGTGCGAATATTTGGTAGATACAACATCGACCGAGGTTATAGTGCAGAATGCTCCCTGAACAATCAGTCCGTACTTGCGGAGCATTTCCAAAATGTCGTATGTAACGTAAAATTCGAGTTCTTTTTGACCGTGAAGCAGTCCGTTGAGCGTGGTTGCAATAAGCGGCCAGTCGTCTATGTTCTTAAACTTTGTTGATGTCTTTACAACCACAATCGGATAGTCGTCAACTCCGCCCGTTCCTGTAACATCGGTAATTGTTACAGTAATCTTGTCGCCAAACGAAACATTCCTCAGAGCGCCGCTCAGAAGCACAATATGGTCGTTCCAGTTCTGAAGCACCATTTTGCCCTTCCACAAGTTGCGTGCACCGGCAACAGACGAAATCAGCATCAGAAATAAAAATAAAAAGCACTTAAAATATTTATTATTTTTCATAAGAAACCGCTTAAGTTAAATTCAACACGGCAAATATAACAAATCTATCAAAAACAAAAACAAATATCTTGTTATATTTTTACCATATCATCATAAAAACGCATTATCTGCTTTCATATTTTTCAAAAAGGAGGAAAATTATACGAGTTTTGTATAAATCAGGAATAATATGCGAAATAATGAATTGTTATGCGGAAAAAGCCTCAAAAGCGACTTTCAAGGCAGAGGGAAACAAGTCTGAAGGTTCGGAGTAGCTACGAGGTAGGAACGGGGTAGCTACGGGCAAGGTACGTTCAAGATACGTTCAAGGTACGTTCAGGGTCCGTTCAAGGTACGTTCAGGGTACGTTCAGGATTCGTTCAGGTAAGCCGATAGCAAGCCGATGACAATTCAATTCACAATTTCTTTAATTCACAATTGACAATGGACAATTGACAATTTCTTTAATTCACAATTCACAGTTGACAATTGACAATGTATCTTGAAAATTGAGAATTGAAACTTTTTAATTGACAATGGGCAATTGATTTCAGTAGTGTAAACTTAGGCATATATAAAAATAAAAACGCCCCAAAAACACAAAATGGAGATTGGGGCGTTAAACTGATAATTGGTGCAGTGCGAAGGAGCAATCCTACCCTACACGCTTCTATACTTATTGAACAAATTTTCCAATGCTTCAAAGACTTTGGCTTTAACTTCAGCACGCTGAGGAAGGAATGGGTTGAGCGGCGGCAAGACTTCGGCGAGGGCTGTGCCTGACGCGCTTATAAAGCCATCAGACTCGGACTGCGCAAGATATGCCCGTGTCTTTTCCTCGTTGAGGTTGAACTGGGCGATGATTGCTTTCAACTCTTCTTCTTTCTGCTCTGCCACGTACTTATCCCATTCATCAAAGACGTCGCCGCTAGATGCTGTCATGCGTTCGATAAAGCGCTCGATGAGTTCAATTTTATCGCGCAGATCTGGGCTTGCTTTGACGGCTTTGGAAATCTTGACACGTATTTCTTTATCGGTGCAATTGCTATCGTGATACTCTTTGACGAGCATAAGTATGTATTCGATAGACACTTGAATCTGCTTAACCAGCTCCATCTCGAAAACAAGGTCGTCGTTGATGTTTGTGCTGTCGCCTTTGGTTTTGTTGCCTTGCAGCTCTTCGCGCACTTCTTGATAGAGGCTTGTGAAGTCTTGGACTTGGCCGACTTTGATAACACGCTTGTCTTCGGTGAATTGGTCGAAGATGGAGAGGAGATTGTTCATTTTGAGGAACGCACCAAAAAGGCGGACAAAGTCTTTTTTCTGCTCCACGGATAGGGAGAGGAAAAACGCCTCTGTGGGCTCAAATTTTTCGAGCAGCTCGCTGACAATCTCGGTGTAGCCTGGGTGATGCTTGCCGTCGGGGGTGTCGTAGCCATAATAGTAATCGCCAAAAGGACGGAGGAGGACAACACCAGCGGCATCTTTATCGCCAAAGAGCGAGAGTGCGCGGTCGGTTTCCTCTTCGAGGTTGCGGAAGTTGACGATGTTGCCGCAGTTCTTTATGGAGTTGAGAATGCGGTTGGTGCGGCTATACGACTGCAAAAGACCGTGCATTTTGAGATTCTTATCTACCCAAAGAGTGTTGAGCGTTTTGGCGTCGAAGCCAGTGAGGAACATGCCGACAACGATAACCATGTCGAGCTCACGATTCTTGACGCGCTGCGAAACATCTTTGTAATAACTCTGGAAATTGTCGCCATCGAGAGAGTATTGAGTGCTGAACATGCGATTATAATCGTCGATAGCACTGCTTAGAGCTTCGTAGGCAACGGGGCTCTTCTGCTTGAGTTGTTCAACATTTTCGGGCGATTCGTTGGTATCGTCGATAATATCATCGTCGGCGTCGGTCTCTTCTTCGTTTGAGCCGTAGGTGAAGATGGTGGCAATTTTGAGCCGTTCGTTTTCCGGCGTGTTGGCTTGCTGTAGCTTGAACTCGTTGTAGTAAGCAATAGCCATTTCGACACTGTCGGCAGCAAAGATGGAGTTGAAGCCACGAACACGATGCTTTTGCTTAACCTCATCGACTTTTTTGCCGCGCTTGATAACCTCTTCGACATTTTCGATGCGGGAGACGATGTAGGTTTCGTCGCGCTTGGTTTTGGCGGCATAGTGGTCGAGTACATAGGCAACATTGTTGTGAATGCGGCGAGAGTCGTGGAGGGCTTCTTTGGTGTTGATGCCCCAGACTTGCTCATCTTTTACACCGTCTTTCATGTGCATAGTACTGATATAATCGACGTGGAATTTGAGCACGTTTTTATCGCGAATGGCGTCGATGATGGTGTAGGTATGCAGTTTGTCGCCAAAGAGGTCGGCAGTGGTTTTGCGAGCAGAGCCAGCATTTTCGGCAAAGATGGGCGTGCCAGTGAAGCCGAAAATCATATAACGCTTGAACTTGCGGACTATCACCTTGTGCATATCGCCGAACTGCGAGCGGTGGCACTCGTCGAAGATGATGACGATGCGGCTATCGAGGCAGTTGAGGCTATAACGCGGGTCTTTCTTACCGAGAAGGATAGAGAGCTTCTGAATGGTGGTGATGATGATATGACACTGGCTATCGTTGAGCTGGCGATGCAGCACGCCTATGTTGGTGTTGGAGTTGGCACTATCCTTTTGGAAATTGTCGTACTCCTTCATGGTTTGATAGTCGAGGTCTTTGCGGTCGACGACGAAGAGCACTTTATCAATTTCGGGCATACACGAGGCAAGCTGCGCCGTTTTGAATGATGTGAGCGTCTTGCCGCTGCCCGTGGTGTGCCAGATGTAGCCGCCAGCGTCGCGAGTGCCTTCGTGGTGAAGGTTGAGAGCGCGACGGATGCGGAGCAAAATATTCTCGGTGGCTGCAATCTGGTACGGACGCATAACCATGAGATTCTTATCGACGGTGAAAACGCAGAAGCGCGTAAGTATGTTGAGAATGGTGCTTTTGGCGAAGAAGGTGCGGGCGAAGTCGGCGAGGTCGGCAATGATGTTGTTTTGCTCGTCGGCCCAGAAAGAGGTGAACTCCCAGCTGTTGCAATCCTTCTTTACTTTTCCCTGCTTTTGTCCGTTCTGCTCTTTCACATGAGCGTAGCGGGTGGTGTTGGCGTAGTACTTGGTATTAGTGCCGTTACTTACGACGAAGATTTGCACATAGTTGAACAAGCCCGAGCCAGCCCAAAAGGAATCGCGGCCGTAGCGGTTTATCTGATTGAATGCTTCTTTGATATTTACGCCGCGACGCTTTAGCTCGATATGCACCAGAGGCAAGCCATTGACGAGGATGGTAACATCGTAGCGATTGGCGTGCGCACCACCTTCGGGCACATATTGGTTTATTACCTGCAACGTGTTGCGGTAAGGGTTGGCGGCGTCGATAATATCTATATTCTTTACAGTGCCATCGTCGCGAGTGAGTGAGAAGGTGCGCGTTTTCTGGATTTTTATGGTACACTGCTCAATGACATCGTTGCTGACGCTTTGCCCGTTGTTTGGCTCACACTGTATATTTTGCTTGAAGAAGCGCGCCCACTCGGCATCGGTGAAGGTGATGGAGTTGAGTGCTTCGAGTTGGCGGCGGAGGTTGGCGAGCATATCAGCCTCGGTGTGTATGGCGGGCGTGCCGTAGCCTTGCGCCGAGAGTGTGCTGATTAGCTCTTTCTCTAACTTGGCTTCGCTCTGGTAATCATCATCGTTGCGCGGAATGGGCGAATATTGAGCCACAACGGTGCGATGCTGTTCTTCGATGATTATAGACTGGTTCATAAAGTTGAGAATTGAAAGCCCCCACCCCCTTCTACAATGATGGAGATGGGAACGAAAGAAGTTTTTCGCGATAATACTCGTATTGCTTTTGGCGGAGAGCCAATTCGTTCTCAATATTCTGGATTAGAACAGTGAATTTGTCGAGCTGTTCAACGATGGACTGCTGAACGGCGAGAGGTGGGACGGGGATTTGAAGCTGCTTGACTATTTGTGCATTGATATTAGTTTGACAACCTTGTCCTAACGACTTTATATAATTATATTGATTTTCGATACAATAATATACAAACTTATACAATGCTATATCTTCATTGATTTCCAAATTACAGCATGCTTGATTCGTAGTTAGCGGAATTTTATTGATAGCCACTTTCCCTACGGTCGCGCCATACATTGCAACAATTACGCAATTAGACGGAATCCATTTCGCAGAAGAATTTTCTAACCCTTCGTTTGTAATCTTTACGCCTGTGTCAGTAATATCTGCGAAGTCAACTTCTTGCGTTCTCAACCACGGAATATCACCATTATAGTAATTTGGATTTTTAGTATTTGGCGTGCCTCCTGAAGTTACCTTTTTGCACACCTCTCCCAGAGTTTTCATTTCTACACCTTCCACACCATCGAGAGAGAGGAGTTTTTCGCGGAAGTGCTCGAACTGCTTGCGGCGGAGAGCGAGCTCTGCGGTGAGGTTGGCGGTGAGATTGGTGAAATGGTCGAGGATTTCAACAATACGGTTTTGGATTTCGAGAGGTGGAAGGGGGATGGGGAACTGTGAATAAGTTCCAATCCATTGACGTGAATGTTCGACAGGTATATATTTTATTTCACACATTGAATAATACACATATCTAAAATTCACTTTCTTATTAATTGGTTTCAGCATTTTCATTGCTGAACTTTTTACCTTGAAATCAAAATCAACCCAATGGAAAGACGTTGTAAAATCATCGAATATTATAACGGGATTGTCTTTGCTTGCTGTATATATACCATTAATTTCTTCCGTATAACCCAATAAAAAAGTTGCACCAGCAGTTAATACAGGTGTTCCTTCATTAGAGTAATCATTTGATTCAACAATATATTTTGTTGGTTGCTCGTATTTCAATACTTCCCCCAGCGTTTTCCACTCCACACCATTAGGGCAAAGTTTTTCTATAAGTTCGTTGATTTGGCTCATAGTGTGGCGATTAGGTTATTGATTTCGGTGCGAAGTGCAGCACCTTCTTTGCAAATGGTTTCGAGCTGGGCGTTAACCTCATCGATATTGATAACCTCGCGAGTGTCTTCCTGCTCGACATACGACGAAACACTAAGGTTGTAGTCGTTGTCGGCAACACTTTGACAGGTAACTAAACGAGTGAAGTGCTGCACTTCTTTACGCTCTGCGTAGGCGTTGACGATGGCATCTTGATTGTCGGGTGAGAGGCGGTTTTTGTTGCCGTCTTTGACAAAGAGCTTCGACGCATCGATAAACAGAATGTTATTATCGGGGCGTGCACTCTTGCGCAGCACGATGATGCATGTGGCAATAGAGACGCCAAAGAAGAGGTTTGCAGGGAGCTGAATGACTGTATCTACATAGTTATTCTTGACGAGATACTGACGAATTTTCTTTTCAGCGCCGCCACGGTAGAGAACACCAGGGAATTCGACGATGGCAGCTGTGCCACTCTCGGAGAGCGATTTGAGCATATGCATAGTGAATGCGAGGTCGCTTTTGGTTTTAGGCGCGAGGATGCCAGCAGGTGCATAGCGGTCGTCGTTGATAAGAAGCGGATTGGCATCGCCTTCCCACGATTGCGAGTAAGGCGGATTTGAGACAATGGCATCGAATGGCTCTTCGTGGCGGTGACGTGGGTCGGTGAGGGTGTTGCCGCACTGAATATCGAACTTGTCAAAGTTGATATTATGCAGAAACATATTGATGCGGCTTAAATTGTAGTTGGTAGGAACAAGCTCCTGCCCGAAATATTTTATGGCGTTGCGGTCCGGCACGAGTTTGGCGAACTTCAACAAGAGCGAGCCAGAGCCACAAGCTGGGTCGTAGACAGATTTTATATTCTTGTTGTTATGAATAGCGAGGCGGGCAAGCACTTCGCTGACCTCTTGGGGAGTAAACTGTTCGCCGCCGCTCTTGCCACCTTCGGAGGCATACATCTTCATGAGGAACTCGTATGTATCGCCGAAAGCGTCTATCTGGTTATTGTCGAAATCTACCTCACCGAGGTCCATTTCAGCCACGCGGATAAAGACCTTAGCGAGCAACTTGTTGCGAACGAGTACGGTGTTGCCGAGTTGTGGGCTATCGACAACGAAGTCGGTGAAGAGGCCTTTTAGGTCGTCTTCGGAAGGCGAGCCGAGAGCTGACTTTTCGATTTCGTGAAAGATGGTGCTGATGCGCTCGTTGAGGTCCTTGTATGTGGCTTCGTTGTTAGTATCGAGGCTACGAACTACATTGCAGAAGAGCTGCGAAGGAAGAATAAAGAAGCCTTTTTCGTCGATAGCTTGCTGACGGGCGATTTCAGCCTCATCGTCGGACATATCGGCGTAGTTTTTATTTACGCCAGATGCTTTGAGCAAGCGGTCGAAATAAGCAGCTGTGTTTTCAGAAATGAAGCGGTAGAAAAGGGAGCTCAAAACGTATGCTTTGAAATCCCACCCACCAATGGCGCCACGCAGGTCGTTGGCAATATCCCAAATGGTTGCGTGCAACTCGGCACGCTGATTTTGCTGTGTCATAAAATCGCGCTTTTATGCGCTCGCTTATCATTTGGCTTTACGGGCAAATCACAGAGCCATACAACAAGCGTGGACTTTGACTATCCACGCATTGAGGCCCTGAGATTGCCCGTAAAAGTTGATAAGTCGCCGTCCACGCAAAGCGCAGACGTTCGCAGACTTATTCGCAACTTTTACTTTTGAAATTTCTCAGGTTTCAATGCTTGTGCCGAATAAATAGCAAACGCTATGATTTATAATATGTTAAATAAAAATACTTTCTGTTTTTTATTGTTGTTTGAATGTTTTTTGGGTTAATAACACGCAAATTTAAAAATTTCTGACTTTAAAGGCAAGCAATTAGGCAAAAATTATATCAAATCCACCATTTTTCCACAAAAGCAAAGAAACAAAAAAAGGTGGTGTAACCACTTTCTGCACAATGCAGGAAAAGAGGACTACACCACCTTTATTATTGTTCTGATAACGAACCGAATCTTACTCTTCTGGAGCAATCTCCTGCTCTTTCACTTCAATCTTGTCGTCATCGTTTAGTTCAACCTCATCCATGTCGCCGTTCTTCAGTTTGGCAGCAATCTGCTTCTCGATGTCCTCGGCAAGTTCAGGATTGTCAATCATAAGTTTCTTGGTTGCATCGCGTCCCTGAGCCAGCTTGTTGTCCTGATAGCTGTACCATGAGCCGCTCTTCTTAATGATGCCGTACTCAACGCCAAGGTCTACAATCTCGCCAGCCTTGCTGATGCCCTCGCCAAACGTAATCTCGAACTCAGTCTTGCGGAATGGAGGCGCAACCTTGTTCTTAACGATCTTTACGCGAACCTGATTTCCTACAACCTCGTCGCCGTCCTTTATGCTTGTTACGCGGCGGATGTCAATGCGCACACTGGCATAGAACTTCAGCGCGTTACCTCCGGTTGTTGTCTCAGGGTTGCCGAACATTACGCCAATCTTCTCGCGCAACTGGTTGATGAAGATACAGGTTGTGTTCGTCTTGCTGATTGTGGCAGTAAGTTTGCGCAGTGCCTGACTCATAAGGCGAGCCTGCAAGCCCACACGGTTGTCGCCCATATCGCCCTCAATCTCAGCCTTTGGAGTAAGGGCTGCAACAGAGTCGATTACGATGATATCAATAGCCGATGAACGGATAAGCTGGTCGGCAATCTCGAGAGCCTGCTCGCCGTTGTCTGGCTGAGAAATCCAGAGATTATCAACATCTACGCCAAGTTTCTTTGCATAGAAGCGGTCGAAAGCGTGCTCGGCATCGATGAAAGCAGCGATTCCGCCTGCCTTCTGAGCCTCAGCAATGGCGTGGATTGCGAGCGTTGTCTTACCAGATGATTCAGGACCATAAATCTCTATGATTCTGCCCTTTGGATATCCGCCCACACCAAGCGCAGCGTTAAGACCGATAGAGCCTGTTGGGATAACCTCTACCTGCTCAACGTTGTTGTCGCCCATGCGCATCACCGTATTCTTACCAAAGTCTTTCTCCAGTTTGCCGATAGCAGCCTGCAAAGCCTTGAGTTTCTCACTGTTTGAATTGGCGTTGAAGTCAATCTCGCCACCAACAATTTTTTTTGCCATGTTTGTAATTAGTTTTTAACGGTTATAGTTCTAAGTCACCATCGAACACCTCGTGCCATGGTAATCCTTGCTTATTCAGTTGTTCCATAAACGGATCTGGATCGAATTCCTCAACGTTCCAAACGCCCGGACGCTTCCACAAGCCCTTGAAGAACATCATCGCGCCAATCATTGCAGGCACACCTGTTGTATAGCTAACGCCCTGCATACCAGTTTCCTTGTATGCCTCCTGATGGCTACAGTTGTTATAAACATAGTAAGTGCGCTCCTTACCGTCCTTTATACCACGGATGCGGCAGCCGATGCTTGTCTCGCCCTCGTAGTTCTCGCCCAAATCCTGTGGGTTTGGCAGAACAGCCTTCAGGAACTGAAGAGGAACGATTTTTACCTTCACGTTCTTGCCTGAGCCGTCGGCCAGCGGAGCCTCGTACTCCATCTCGTCGATGCGGCTCATGCCGATGTTCTGAATAACATCGAGATATGTAAGATACTGCTGTCCGAAGGTCATCCAGAAGCGAGCCTGCTTAATTGTTGGATAGTTCTTTACAAGGCTCTCAAGTTCCTCGTGGTGCATCAAGTAACTCTCGCGAGGGCCGATGTTTGGGTATGTAATTGGCTGATGAACAGACAGTGGGTCTGTCTCGAGCCACTCGCCGTCCTTGTAGTACAAGCCCTTCTGAGTAATCTCGCGGATATTTATCTCGGGGTTGAAGTTTGTTGCAAATGCCTTGTGATGATTTCCGGCGTTGCAGTCAACGATATCAAGATGGGTAATCTCGTCGAAGTGATGCTTTGCTGCGTATGCTGTGTAAACGCCGCTCACACCCGGGTCGAAACCGCAACCAAGGATGGCAGTCAGACCGGCATCCTCGAAACGCTTCTTGTAAGCCCACTGCCAACTGTACTCAAAGTGAGCCTCGTCCTTAGGCTCGTAGTTGGCTGTGTCGAGATAGTTTACTCCACACTGCAAGCAAGCCTCCATGATTGTAAGGTCCTGATAAGGCAAAGCCAGATTCACAACCAGTTCAGGCTTGAAGTCGTTGAACAACTTAACAAGTTCCTCAACACTGTCGGCATCAACCTGAGCAGTCTTTATATTTGGATTACCGATAGCCTCAACAATCTTGTCGCACTTAGCCTTTGTACGGCTTGCAATCATAATCTCTGTAAACACATCAGAGTTTTGGGCTATTTTGTGGCATGCTACTGTAGCAACGCCACCGGCACCGATAACTAATACTTTTCCCATTTACCAATTAAAACTATTATACTGAATACTTTATTTTATAACTCTATTTTTACTTAATTATTGCTTTCCCTTCCACTCGCAGTTAATCTCGCGAAGCAAGATTGGCGACGACTGAGACGCCATTGAGTGAACGCCGATTGCGCGGAATGGCAGCGGATTGACTCTTGCCGTAAGCAGAACCTCGGAATTCACATCTTCCGTTCTGTTACGCATCTCTACCGGATAGTCGCTGTACGACTTCACGGCAATGTCGCGGCCGCTGATGCTTATCGTTATGAAACTGCCTCCAACAAAACAGTTAGAAAGTGCCGAACGCGAAATAGGAGTGGCAAAACCATTGCGATACTTCATGATGGTGTATGTAATTGCACGGTTGTACTCAGGCCATCTCTGAAGGCGAACGCCGTATCCTGTGCTCGTTACAGGGTCATACTGAATGAAGAGGTCGATGTACTCACCGCTCATGGCAACGCCCTGTCCCTGCCCCTTTGACGGGGTTATCTTGAACGTAACGTCTACATCTGCCGAATATGTATTAACCGTATCTGGAATATAGACGAGTCTTGCGCCTCGCACCTGCTGGCAGAAGCCTTTGTACGGAGCAGCAGAACCTCTTCCCGAGCCGTATGTCCACGCATCAGCACCGGCTCTGTTAAACCAAACAAAGTTGGCAGAATCTCGCGGTACATAGATGTCCTGCAACCAAAATCCAGGCAGAGCCTTTGGCTGATTGGCAGTAGACATATTCTTGAAATCTGAAGAGAACGTTATCTTACCGCCGCTGTTCGAAGCAGGAATAGTCACAGGCTTCTTTGTTGAAACCACAACCGCCTTTCCCGTCTTACTGTTCTTGCATCGCGGAGCTACCTGCGCCTTTATGTAATATCCGTTGTCGGCAGAAGTCAACTTGTATGTGTTAAGCGTATTGTCGTCGTTGTTAGTCATCACACAGATGCCCTGCGACTTTCGGTCCTTGCATCTCATCCACTTAACCAGCGAGTTGTCTTTGTCGCCTGCATTTCTCAACTTGTATTTTAGCGAAAGAACATTGCCGTTCTGAATTATTACAGGCTCTGACACGAACGACGGTGCTTCGAGTTCCTCGCCGCTGACGGTAAACGTGCAGAGCGATTCGAGTCCGTTCTTCAGTCTTACAAGCACGTTGCAAGGCTTGTTATAGTAGGTATTGTTAGAAACCGATACCACGCACGAGTCTGCCGCAGCCGAGACAATCTTTGCTACCGACGCGCATTTTGGGTCAATAATCCACTCGGCAGACTGGTCAATCTTGCTTGCAGCCGTCGATGAAATATGAACGTATTTCGCTCTCAGCACCATCGTGCTGTTGTTCTTTATCTTGTCGGTCTCGAATATTCGGCGTTCGGCAAAACCGCCATTTCCTCGCACCTCAATCGCACCTGCAAAGCGGAACGGCTTAACCTCCTTGCTGTTGGCCTTTGTAAAGAACGTCTTCACTCCCATAGGATCCCATCCGTCGGTTCCGCAAAGCAAGTCGTAGGTGTTGTAAATCTTTCTGTCCTGAACTATGCTGTAATATCCGCTCAGAATCTCATTGTTCTTTGAGAGGTCGCCACCTTTTACAAAACCGTCTTCCATCTCAGGCAAAGACAGAAGTTCGCCGTTGTACTTTACGTTAGAGAAGTAGCAGCGCGACTTTCCTGCCATTGTCTTGACCTTGTCGGTCATGTTGGTGCGGTCGAAATCATCGTCGTGCACCTCGCAGTCTACCATCGTCAGGAAGGCATTCGGATTTTCATGGAACTGCCATATTGAGGCTGATTCGGTATAAATCTTTGAGTTTAGGAATACCGAATGGTACATCGTTCTGAAGATATCGTTAGAGTGCCATGTGATGTCGCAGTTCAGGAACACGGCATCGAGCGGAAGCGGCATATCGCCCACCTCGAAGAAACACTTGTTGAACAGCGTTCGGCGTCCCATCGGCGGCGTAGCCTTCTCGCTTCCGATAAATCGGCAGTTGATGGCATACATGTGGTTTACGAGTCCGATGCAGAGTTGCGCCTGAGTGCTCTGCGACGTAATTTTCTCGAAATCGAGGCTGTGATTCAGCGGAAACTTAAGCGACACGTTGCAGTAGTTTCCTATTGTTACGTTTTCGATATAAAGTCCTTCGGTGCGCAGAAAGAACATGGCATAATCGCCAACCGCACCGCGCATGTTTCCTCGGTTTCCGGCAATGACAACATTCTCCGGATTAGGATTCAGCCCCACGATGTGAAGGTCGTGACAAGCAAAGGTGACCGACGTTGGCACGCCGTTGTGCATCTGCATCTTTACGTTCTTGTTATCGTTTGGCAGACGCTGGTCTACCCAATGCACGCCCGGTGTAAGATACAAGAAGATATCGCCCTCGGTTGTAAGTTCGTCTGGAATCTCCTGAAAAGCCTCTTTTACCGATCTGTAAACATATTTTCGACTGTAATAGACAGAATCCTCGAGATTAGGACAAACAAGCAGGTGCCTGTCGTTAATCTCGATGTACTTTCCGTTATACTTTATTGTCTGCCCGAGCAGTTCTATAGGATACTTAGGATCGATTGAAATATTATGGTTCTCTTTCTTTTGGACTTTTGCACACACAATTACGCCACATAGTAATATGCACAAAAGAGTTAACAAATATCTTTTATTCATGTTTCTATATTATAGGATAATGAGATAACACTTAATGTGCAAATGTATTATATTTTTCGCTAAAAAAAGAATATAAAATTGTTTTTTTATCTGGCGCGTTCAATTTCTTCACTGCTGATTCCCAAAGCGCTCATCAGAGAATATCCCAAAATCTCCTGTCGGTAGTTTCCGGGCATGAGCGGCTGCATGCCGAAAAGCGTACATTCCTTGCCGTCAACCTTTTTCAGAATATTGCGGATATCTTCGAAACTCGTCTCGGTATTGCCCACAACGAGGAGTCGCTTAACCTCCTTGGCATCGGCAATTACCTGAAGCGTTTCGAGGAAGAACTCTCCGAAATCAGTCATCTTGGCATTTCCGAAGGAATAGAGATTGAACTCGCCCAAAGAATCCTTGAAAGCCTTGTCGTTCAGTTCGTTCTCAAAGTCCGACGGTGAGAAATTGTCGAGTTCCTTCTTCTCGTCGGGATGAAGAAAGACAACATCGATGTTGTTGTCGCCCTCGCGCAATCCGCCGTCGAGAGCCACGCAGTCGAGCCAGTGAGCCAAATCGGCCTTCGGAATACGGCGATTAAGCATACGCTCGAAATTTACGGTGAGATTGAATGCTACGGCATCGGAATATGTAGAATCAATGAGCACAACGGTCTCATTCCATGTTGTCTTATTATCCATTTTTCCTTTTTGTTTTTGTGGTGCGAAGATAACACTTTTTTCAGCGATGGCAAAACGATTTGCAAAAGTTATGACCGCACAACCAAAGTTGTGTGCCTGACAACAAAAAAAAGGAGCAAAGCCTCTCGGCTCTACTCCCTTATTTTTTTATGTGGCTAATTAGTTTTCAAAAACCAATTTCTCATTCTGATAATCAACCACGATTGGCTTCTCGCGGTTTACCGTTCCTGCCAGAATCTGCTTGCTCAAATCGTTAAGCAGCAAGTGCTGGATGGCTCTCTTTACAGGACGCGCTCCGAACTCTGGGTCGAAACCGACGTCGGCAAGGAAATCTATCGCGCTGTCGGTCAGACGGAGTTCTATTCCGTTGTCCTTCAGCATGTTTGCAACGCCCTTGACTTGCAGTTCAACAATCCTTCGGATTTCGTTCTTCTTCAGAGGCTGGAACATTATCGTCTCGTCAATTCGGTTCAGGAACTCTGGGCGGATGGTCTTCTTCAGCAACTCCAGAACGGCATTCTTGGCATTCTCGGTTACCTCGGCAACCTTGCGCTCATCGTTTTCAAAACCGCGAATCTTACTGAACTCGTTCTGTATCAACTGACTGCCCAAGTTGCTGGTCATGATGATGATTGTGTTCTTGAAGTTTACGGTTCTGCCCTTGTTGTCGGTCAGACGACCATCGTCGAGCACCTGCAACAGCGTGTTGAAAACATCGGGATGAGCCTTCTCAACCTCGTCGAAAAGCACAACAGAATAAGGCTTGCGGCGAACCGCCTCGGTAAGTTGACCGCCTTCGTCGTAGCCCACATATCCCGGAGGCGCACCGATAAGACGCGTTACGCTGAATTTCTCCTGATATTCGCTCATGTCGATACGAGTCATCAGACTCTCGTCGTCGAACAGATATTCGGCCAAAGCCTTGGCAAGTTCAGTCTTTCCGACTCCCGTTGTTCCGAGGAAGAGGAACGTTCCGATTGGGCGGCGCGGGTCTTGCAATCCGGCACGGCTTCGGCGCACCACGTTGGCAACGGCGGTGATTGCCTCTTCCTGACCGATTACACGGCGATGCAACTCGTCTTCCAACTTCAAGAGTTTCTCGCGCTCGCTCTGCAACATCTTGCTCACCGGAATGCCAGTCCAGCGGCTCACAACATCGGCAATATCATCGGCTGTTACTTCTTCCTTAATCATGGCAGATGCTCCCTGAGCGTCCTTCAGCTTGTCCTGAACAGCCTTTATGTCGTTTTCGAGTTCCTTCAACTTTCCGTAACGAATTTCGGCAACCTTACCGTAATTGCCCTCGCGTTCGGCCTTTTCAGCCTCGAAATTGAGTTCTTCGATTTTCAGTTTATCTTGCTGAATTCGGTTAAGCAAATCCTTCTCGCTGTCCCACTTTGCACGGAAGCCTGTTTCCTGCTCCTTCAGTTCGGCAATATCCTTGTTCAGTTGGTCGAGTTTCGAATTGTCGCCCTCGCGACGGATTGCCTCGCGCTCAATTTCGAGTTGTTTCAAGCGTCGTGAAATCTCGTCGAGTTCCTCCGGAACGCTATCGCGCTCCATGCGCAGTTTGGCAGCCGCCTCGTCCATAAGGTCGATAGCCTTGTCGGGCAAGAATCTGTCGGAAATGTAACGGTTGCTAAGTTCTACGGCTGCAATCACGGCATCGTCCTGAATACGAACCTTGTGATGATTCTCGTAACGCTCCTTCAAACCTCGCAGAATTGAGATTGAACTTAGAACATCAGGCTCATCTACATGAACCGGTTGGAATCGGCGTTCGAGTGCCTTGTCCTTCTCAAAGTATTTCTGATACTCGTCGAGAGTTGTTGCACCTATACTGCGGAGTTCGCCACGGGCAAGGGCCGGTTTCAGGATGTTTGCGGCATCCATTGCACCGTCGCTTTTTCCGGCACCTACAAGCGTGTGAATCTCATCAATGAACAGAATGATGTTGCCATCGCTCTTTGACACCTCGTTTACAACGCCCTTCAATCGCTCCTCGAACTCGCCCTTGTACTTTGCTCCGGCAATAAGCGCGCCCATGTCGAGCGAGTACAACTGTTTGTTTTTCAGATTTTCAGGCACATCGCCGCGAAGAATTCGGTGTGCCAAGCCTTCTACGATGGCTGTCTTTCCTGTTCCCGGCTCGCCAATCAGAATTGGGTTGTTCTTTGTTCGGCGCGAAAGAATCTGAAGAACGCGGCGGATTTCCTCGTCACGACCAATTACAGGGTCGAGTTTTCCGTTTCGAGCCTCTTCGATAAGGTTCTTGGCATACTTCTTCAGCGACTGATAAGTCTCCTCGGCAGTCTGCGAATCAGCCTTTCGGTCTTGCTTCAGTTCTTTTGCTGCCGCGAAGAGTTCCTTCTCGGTAACTCCGGCGTCTTTCAGGATTGAAGCCACCGGACTCTTCACTCTGAAAAGTGAAATGATTATAGAATCGAGCGTTACGAACTCGTCGCCCTGTTTGCCAGCCACGTCGATGGCATCGTTGAGAACAGCCTCTGTCTCGCGCGAAATGTATGGTTCGCCACCACTTACCTTTGGGTATGACTGCATCTGTTTTTCAGCAAGTTGCTCAATGAGCCTGCTGTTCACACCCAGCTTTTGGAAAAGGAAGTTAACAATGCTATCTCCGACCTTCAGGACTCCAAGCAGAAGATGAGCGGTCTCGACCTGCTGCTGTCCGTTTTGTCTAACCAGATTAAGTGCTTCCTGCACCGCCTCCTGACTTTTGATTGTTAGTTTGTTAAAGTCCATAATTTGATAATTTAAGTTTTTTCTATCTTGCTTTGTTCAAACTATCGACCAAACAAAAAAGTCTGCCAAAAATGACAGACTTTATACCTTTTATGCTTTATGTAAAGACAATATTGGCAGAATGTTATGCGTTCTCCTCAGTCTTTTCCTCCTCAGGAGAAGAGAAATCGTCCTCGCCGGCATTTACAAGAATGTTGTACCAACTGATGAGTTTCTTGATATCGTTGTTGTAAACGCGGTCGCGGTCGAAATTTGGAAGAATCTCGGCGAACCAGTTTCTCAACTCATCGGCAGATGCCTTCTTTGGGTCGATGGCCGCAACTGCGCCGTTCTCATGCTTCTTTACAGATGCCAGAACCTCGTTCAGCGGAACTTCATCGGCATCTGTGTACATTGCGATGTCGGCAAGAGAGATAATCTTGTCTGTGCCGTATGCTGGGAGACGCTTCTTGTCTGTTAGCGACTCAACGATAAGCATTCTGTTTCCGTGCGAAATTAGTTTGTACAAACCCGGTTTACCGGTAATTGCAAGTATTCCTTGTATCATTTTTTCTTTATTTTAATTATTCAAAATTAGGTTCGCAAAGATAATAAAATATTGATAAATGACAAATCGCTACCAATATTTATTTGCGTTGCCACATCGGGGCAACGCAATCCAAAGTGAGCCTAACTTATTGCTAATATTTGCTTTATTACGCTATTGCGTTCGTCATTATGGATGATAAAATCAGCCTTCTCGCATTTTTCCTTGTCGTCCATCTGCTTTTCCATGCGCTGGCGGACTTGCTCTGACGTGATGCCGTCGCGCCTCATAACTCTTTCGTAACGAAGATATTCGGGAGCAGTTACGGCAATAACCTTGTCTACAAGCGAGTCGAAACCCGATTCGTACAGAATGGCACATTCCATATACACCTTATTAAAAGTATTGTGTTTCTGAACCCAATCCAAGAAATCCTTTTTTACGAACGGATGGACGATGGAATTGACGAGCGAGACATTTTCTTCTGAAGCGAACAGAAAAGAAGCAAGGAACGGTTTGTTTATCATTCCGTCGGAATTGTAAACCTCGCATCCAAGAGCCTCGGAGAGTTTTCTTCTGAGTTCAGCGCACTCAGTCATAACAGCCTTTGCCCTGCTGTCGCAATCGTAAACAGGACGGTTCATGGCACGGAAGATGCGCGCCACCACCGATTTTCCGCTGCCTATTCCGCCGGTTATGCCAATTATTTCCATAATTTTCTCTCTATCAGATAGTCGATTTTATCGGGAGATATTTTCAGACGTCTTACAGCCTGCGGCATCGATATAACCTGCGGAGTGCACTTGTCGTTATGTCCGCCGTCTTTTACATCGGCATATTTAACCACAACCTTGAAACTGCTTGCATCTACCGAGTTGTATTCCTTTACGCCAACCTGAAACGTAAGTCTGACCTTTGACGGGAAGGTTCGCAGAACATATCCGTTCGGAAAGCCTTCGCCCTCAACGGGAACATCTACGGTCTTCTCGGTAAACATATCAACATAACACTTTGCACGGACTCTGTCGGGACTGTATTTCACGCCTTTTGGCGACCTTAGTTCAGCCATGAAGGTTATCGTGTCGGTTACGTTCGAGCGCAAAATCTTCTTCGTTGCCGCCTCTCTTATCTGCGAGAGCTGGTCTTGCGGAGCGTATGCAAGAACCGAGTCGGGACTGAATTCCATCTTAACGACATAGAATTGCGAGCCAGTCTCAATTTCTCCGTCGAAAACAACAGGCACGCGCTTAGATGTTCCGTAGGTATAGATGAAGTCGAGCGTATCGGGCTTAATCTGCATTATGCGCGTTGACGACATAAGTTGCGAAGCCACCTTGCGCTGAACATCAGCCATAAGCACCTTTGGATGTAAGCCCTGACTCTCGTATTCAGACCATTCTATAACAACCGGGCGCAGCGTTATTCCGTAGCGATAGGCAAGCAATTCTATGCTGCGGTCCTTTACCT
The DNA here is from genome assembly GCA_900102385.1 of Bacteroidales bacterium KHT7. Taxonomy (GTDB): domain Bacteria; phylum Bacteroidota; class Bacteroidia; order Bacteroidales; family Bacteroidaceae; genus Ga6A1. Next base: position 45,062 of record FNBQ01000016.1, read on the forward strand.
GCACACGAATCTTAGAAGGCAACTCCGAGGTTACGACGGCATTGTGCGGCACGCCGTTAAGCCTGAGAGGAACCTCAAGTTCAATCTGGTTTTCCTCGCCAAGGGCAAGGAAGAGCCAGAAGGCTGCAGATACAAACAAAAATGACAAGAAAATCAAGACATCCTTATATCTTCTTACAAAGAGAATTCGCCTTAACTTTCTTGTCACTCCGACAAGTGATATATTCACAACTTTAATTATTTTGCATTGTCATGAGTAGCAGTTGCATCAGGGAAAACAGATGCCTTGTCAACCTTTATGCGCACGTCTCTTGCAATCTCTACGATAATTGTGTTATCGTTCTCGATTGAACGGACAGTACCATAGATTCCGCCGGCAGTAACGACATTGCTGCCAACCTCGAGTGTGTTTCTGAACTGGTTAATCTCCTTCTGCTTTTTCTGCTGTGGGCGAATCATGAAGAAATACATGATGGCAAAGATTACAACCATCATAATAATCATCTGCATACCGCCACCACCGGCAGCCTGTAGTAAAATTGTAAGGCTATTCATTTGTTTTATTATTTAAAATTATTGATTAGTTCTTGTTAATCTGTCCCTGCTCGCGCAACGACTTGCCTATGGCGTCGAGCATTCCGTTTACGAACATGCCGCTCTTGCGAGTGCTGTAGAACTTGGCAATCTCGACAAACTCGTTGATTGTTACATTAACCGGAATGTTAGGGAATGTAAGAATCTCAGAGATTGCCAACTGCATTATAATCATATCCATGAAGGCAATGCGGTTGAACTCCCAGTTGCGTGAGTGTGCGGCAATGATGTCGCGGTATGTTCCGTCGTTCTCTATGGCATTGCGGAACAAGGCTCTTGCATACTCCTTGTCCTCGTCGGCCTTGTATTCAGGAAGGAGTTCCTGATCCTCGCCGTTAGCCTCCTCGAAACGCTTGATAGTCTTGTGAACGAAGGTGTCGACGATGAACTTGTCGTCGTTCCAGTAAAGGCTCATGTTCTCCAGAACGCCCTCCAACTCCTCGTTGTTGTAGAAGATGTTCTTGTAAAGCTTGCGCCACACCTCGCGGTCAGCCTCGTATGAATCATCCTCAGAGGCCATATATTCCTGATAGATATCGCTTGAAATTATACGCTTGTACATTGAGCGGATGAAGGCTTCCTCGCCAATCCAATTCTTTTTCTGTGTCTCCTGAAACTCAATCAGCTGCTTGTTCTTCTCAAGCTGCGCAATAAATCTGTTGTCGATAAACTTATGGCTGTAAGTCTCACCACTATGAGTATTTACAGCTCTCTGCTCAAGTTGTGCTACGTTGTGTCTGCCAAAACGTGTAATCTCTGCCATTAGGAGTAGAAGATACTTGTAAAGATCATAGGCCTTTGACAAGCTGAAGAACAACTCTTTTTCCGCTGCATCAAGATTATTACTTCCGTTTTGATAGAAAGCATAGACAAGTTGAACCGCTTTTAGGCGGATTAGAACTCTATTAATCATAATTTCTCTAAATTGAATGTTAATATTGGTTTGCAAAAATAATGAAAATCCGTGAAATATGACCACTTAAATGCAATTTCTTTAATAAATTCTTGTGTATTCTTAAAAAAAGTGCCAACTTTGGAGGCGAAAACCAAAAATCGAATTAATAATTATGGATGAAAGCAAGAAAAAAAATGGATTCAGGGAGAGCGATCTTGACATAATTGCCTCAAAGGCAATTAAGGCAGGAAAGCGAATCTATTACATGGATGTTAAGAAAAACCGCAGGGATGAGATGTTTCTTGCAATCACCGAGAGCAAGAAAGTCATCACAGGCGAGGGCGAATCGGCTCAGGTGAACTTTGAGAAACACAAAATCTTTATTTACAAAGAGGACTTCGAGAAATTCAAGAACGGCCTTAACGAACTGATAAAGTACATCGAGGAACGTCAGGGTGCATGCCCTTCGCGCGAGAGCGATAAGGACAACGGCGTTGCCGAGGCTAAGACAGCCGAGAACGCGGCAAACGACAATCCTCTGTCTGACGAGATTAAAATAGACATCGATTTCTGATGAAACATAATTAAAAAGAGCCACTTATTCTTGGTGGTTCTTTTTTTTTTCAGTATCTTTGCGCCGCTTTTCAGCACATCTTATGGTGAAATTCCGTGTGATGGCGAATTAGCAAAGTTTTTAATTTACTAATTTAGAGTAACACATTTAATTATGAAATCAATTAACGTAGCAGGTTCTTTGAGAACCGAGACTGGTAAGAAGGGTACACGCGAACTTCGCAAGGGCGACATGATTCCTTGTGTATTGTACGGCGTAGAGAAGGACGAGAATGGCGCACCAAAGGCAACTGCATTCTCTGTAACTAACGCAGCTGTTCGTAACCTTATCTACTCTCCAGACATCTTCGTTGTAAACCTTAGCATCGACGGCAAGGAGTGCAAGGCAGTTCTTAAGGAGATTCAGTTCCACCCAGTAAAGGACAACATCCTTCACATCGACTTCTATCAGGTAACTGAGGACAAACCAATCGTAATGGAGGTTCCTATCAAGTTGAATGGTCTTGCAGAGGGTGTTAAGGCCGGTGGTAAGCTGGTTGCACAGGTTCGCAAGCTTAAGGTTAAGGCTCTTTACAACCAGATTCCAGAGAAGCTTGACATCGACGTTACTTCACTTGCTCTTGGTAAGACTATCAAGGTTGCTGCTCTTTCATTCGATGGTCTTGAGATCGTAACTTCTAAGGAGGTTGTTGTTTGCGGTGTTAAGATGACACGTAACGCTCGTTCTGCTGCAGAGGCTAACAAGTAATCACAACGAACACTCGTTAAATGAAGTATCTGATTGTAGGGCTGGGCAACATCGGAACAGAGTACGCTGGAACCCGCCACAACATAGGATTTAGAGTATTGGACGCCCTCGCTAAGGCGTCCAATATTTCTTTTGAGTCGAACCATCTCGGAGCAACGGCACAACTAAACGTGAAGAATGCGCAGATGCTGCTGCTAAAGCCATCGACCTACATGAACGAAAGCGGAAGAGCCGTGCGCTACTGGATGCAGAAGGAGAACATTCCGCTTGAGAACGTGCTGATAATAGTCGACGACCTGTCGCTCGAGGTGGGCGCAATACGCATAAAGCAGAAAGGCAGCGAGGCCGGACACAACGGCTTGAGAAGCATAACGGCATGCGTAGGCTCGCAGGCTTATGCCAGACTGAGATTCGGCATCGGAAACGACTTTCCGAAAGGGGCGCAGGTAGACTTCGTACTTGGCAAATTCAACGCCGACGACGAGAAGACCGTTGAAGAGCGCGCACAGGTTGCCATCGAAGCCATCAAGACATTCTGCCTTGCCGGCATAAACATAACAATGAACCAGTTCAACAACAAATAACGCACAATGGAAGCAAGACTCGACAAGTGGCTGTGGGCTGCGCGCATCTTCAAGACGCGTACGCTGGCTTCGGAGGCATGCAAGAAAGGCAGGGTTTCGAGCAACGGAACTACGCTTAAAGCCTCGAAAATAGTTAAGGTAGGCGATGTGATTGACGTTAAGAAACCGCCTATCACCTACTCGTTCCGCATAAAGCAGGCCATAGAAAAGCGAGTCGGCGCAAAACTGATTCCAGATGTGCTGGAAAATGTTACTCGACCAGACCAGTACGAACTGCTCGAGATGAACAAGATTAGCGGTTTCGTGAACCGTGCACGAGGAACAGGACGACCTACAAAGAAAGACCGCCGAAGCCTCGACGAGTTTACAGAACCAGCCTTTGCCGGCGACTTCGACTTCATGGACTTCGATTTCGACCAAGACGACGATGAACTTGATGACGACGAATAATACACAACATGCCAAGGTTTTGCGCCCACAAACAAAAACGGCGCAAGACTTCGGCATTTTTGTTATCTCCCCCTAACACATTCCGAAAATATCTAAAGGCATTTATTATAATTTTAAATAACAGAAAATGAGATTCTTCTATTATCTTTTACCATTTATGCTTGCCGCTCCGGCACATGCACAAGAAAAACTCTATCACGACGAGTTCAACCTCGGCGATGTAACGCTTCTCGACGGCGTTCTGAAACACGCACGAGACCTTAACATCCAAACTCTTCTGAAATACGATACCGACCGACTTCTGGCTCCGTACCGAAAGGAAGCCGGACTCAACCCGAAGGCAAAATCGTTTCCAAACTGGGACGGACTTGACGGACATGTAGGCGGACACTATCTCACCGCCCTCGCCATAAATGCGGCTACAGGCGACGAGGAATGCCGCAAGCGCATGGAATACATGATTGCCGAGCTGAAGGAATGTGCCGAGGCTAACGCCAAGAATCATCCCGACTGGGGAAAAGGCTATATTGGCGGTGTTCCGGGCAGCGCACAGTTGTGGTCTACATTCAAGGAAGGCAATTTCGGAAAATACCACTCTGCGTGGGTTCCGTTCTACAATATACACAAGATGTACGCAGGCTTGCGCGATGCGTGGCTCTACTGCGGCAACGAGGACGCAAAGCAACTTTTCCTCGGATTCTGCGACTGGGCTGTGATGATAACATCAAAACTAAGCGACGAGCAGGTTGAGCAGGCTCTGCACACCGAATATGGCGGTATGAACGAGGTTCTGGCAGATGCATACGCCATAACCAAGGACAAGAAATACCTCGACTGCGCCAAGCGATTCTCGCACAAGCGCATCCTCTACCCTCTTTCGCAGCACATCGACTGCCTCGACAATATGCACGCCAACACACAGGTTCCAAAAGTAATTGGTTTTGAGCGTATTGCCGAACTTTCGGGCGATGCAGAATATCACAACGCGAGCCTCAACTTCTGGGATTTCGTTACCAACGACCGCTCTCTCGCCCTTGGCGGAAACAGCCGTCGCGAGCACTTCCCGAGCAAGGAGGCTTGTCAGGATTTCGTGACCGACATCGACGGCCCTGAGACCTGCAACACCAACAACATGCTGAAACTCACCGAAGATTTGCACCGTGCCAATCCGCAGGCGATGTATGCCGATTTCTACGAGTTGGCAACATTCAACCACATCCTCTCGTCGCAGCATCCCGAGCACGGCGGATACGTCTATTTCACCTCGGCCCGTCCTCGCCACTACCGCAACTATTCAGCCCCTAACGAGGCTATGTGGTGCTGCGTAGGAACAGGTATGGAGAACCACGGCAAATACGGTCAGTTCATTTACACGCACATCAACGATGCGTTGTTCGTCAACCTCTTTGCCGCTTCTGAACTCAACTGGAAGCAGAACGGCGTCGTAATCCGTCAGGAAACAAACTTCCCTTATTCAGAAACGAGCCGCATCACCATCGCCGAGGGCAAGGCAGCCTTCAAACTGATGGTGCGCTATCCGGGCTGGGTAAAGAGCGGCGACTTCAAGATAAAGGTAAACGGCAAGGATTTCGGTTTTGTGAGCGGCCCTTCATCATACGTCTGCATCGACCGCAAATGGAAGAAAGGCGATGTTGTTGACATCGAATTCCCAATGCACAACAGCGTGAAATATCTGCCGAATCTGCCGAAATACATCGCTCTGATGCACGGCCCAATCCTGTTGGGCATGAAGACCGGAACAGAAGACTTGGCTCATCTGATTGCCGACGACAGCCGATTCGGTCAGTTGGCAACAGGCAAGCAACTGCCTATCGACAAGGCTCCGATGCTGGTTTGCGACAACATCGAGAAGATTGCCGACGACATCAAGCCAATCGAGGGCAAGCCGCTGCACTTCAGCCTCGGTACAAAGATGATTAACGGCATAGAGGGCGAACTTCAGCCATTCTTCGAGATTCACGATTCGCGCTACATGATGTACTGGCTCGCCTTCACGGGCGACGGTTACAAGGCATACCTCGACCAGCTGAGCAAGGAAGAAGAGGCGCGCCAGAAACTCGAGGCTGCCACCGTCGATAAGGTTCAGCCGGGCGAGCAACAACCGGAGAGCGACCACTTTATGGAGACCGACAAATCGTTTGGCGGCAACCAGAACAACTGCGGATTCCGCCAGACTTCGAACGGCAGTTTCTTCAGTTATCAGATGAAGACTGGAGGCGAAAAACTCCTGAAAGTGCGTCTGAAATTCTGGGGCGTAGACGACTGGCAGACCAACGAATTTGACATCTTCGTAGACGATGTTCTTGTAAAATCGGTAAACAATACCCGAAAATACCGCACATCGGCATTCAAGTTCGAGGAATACGAGATTCCAGAATCTGCCGTAAAGAACAAGAAGCAGGTAAGAGTGAAGTTTGTTGCGCACAAGAACAAAGATGCCAAAATATACGAAGTTAGATTGCTAAAGGCTGAATAGGCCTTGGCAATCGAGCCTCACAAAAAGAGCCGCTTCCCGATATTTTCGTGGAAGCGGCTCTTTTTTATTCAAAATTCGTATCGAAGAATTCTTTACAAGTTTGCCTTTACCTTGTCTATCAACTCCTGATATTCGGCATCTGTAAGATATGTCTCCTGCGGATTCATGCGGAACACGCCGCCGAAATCAGGACCTCCCTTGTACTTTGGAACAAGATGGAAGTGCAAGTGACTCAGAGTGTCAGAATAAGCTCCATAGTTAATTTTCTCTGGGTTGAACGCCTTCTGCATAGCGCGTGTAACCTTAGCCACGTCGGCCATAAAAGCGTTGCGCTCCTCGTCAGAAAGTTCGTTGAGGTCGTTTACATGACCGTTGTAAGCCACGAGGCAGCGGCCGCGATATGTCTGCTCCTTGAAAAGGAATACGCGAGAAACGCTCAAAGAAGCAATCTCAATCATCAGATTGTGAAGAGTTTCGTTGTTAGTGCAGTATAGGCACTGTTTTGGATCACTGTACATACTATATAATTGTTTTTGTTAAATAGATATTGCAAATATAGCGTATTCTTGCCATTCGCCCAAATTTTCAGGCACGCAAATCGGGCAGCCTTTCAACATCGGCATTTTCGCCGACAGCCCACACCACGCTGCCCTCGCTAAGCACCGTGTCGCGGTTTGGCATCTGAATCTGCCCGTCAACCTCAATGCCCACAATAAGGCAATGATACTTGGCTTTTATTCCGCTCTGGCTGATGCTCTTTCCTGCAAAGACCGATTCGGCGGTTATTACGAACTCCACGAGTTTCATCTCGCGGTCGTCGATGTCGAACTCCTCGTTTTCGAAGACATCGGCATTCATCGCCTCGATGAATTTAGTAAGTTGCTCGTCCGTTCCTATAACCTCGAGTTTGTCGTGCGGATAGAGCCTTGTAAGCGCAACCGGGATGTTTATCCTGATGCTTCCCCGGATTACCGATGCCACCGATATGTTAAACTTGTTGCCCAAGTCGAGTTCCTTCAGCGTCATGCCCTCCCAGCACGAGTTTTCGGGCAGAGAGACACTTGCCAGATGCAGTTCGTCGCTCATAAGCTGGGTGAGGTACGAGCCTTTCTTCTGCCCCATCGCCTCGGCATACCGCTCACGCGAATGAAGATTATTGAAGAATGTTTTTTCGAGCTGAATGCTTCGTTCCTGCAACTTCTTAGACGAGTACATGGCAAAGATAAGAACCAGTCCCACGGCAATAGAGAACGACATGCTGTAGCCAAACAAATGACCTATCACATACACAACCATTGCAAGCGCGATGAGCACCCTTGCTGCGACAAGCATTACAAGCGGAGCGATGTTCAGTCGGCTGTCGTTCCACAGAGCCTTGAACTCCTCGCTGCGGTTCTTCTTGGCAATCATGGCGCGAATGAAAGGCGCGATACACAGCAGCGTAAGCACGGCAACCGTCCATCTTGCATACCTGAAAGGCATCAACTCCGAGAGGAACGGCAACAGCACATGGAACGCAAGCAGAATCGTTGCAACCGACAGCACCATATAGACTACCGTTACGCGCAAAATCGACTTCAGCAAGCGATTCCAGTTGTTCTTATGCCTTATCAGCAGAGTTCCGCCGCTCGTATAATTGTCAATCAGATTGGCTATTTTCGAAGGCATGTACCTTACCGCCACGTCGTAAGCCGGATTGCTCGCCTTTATCATGTACGGCGTTATGAAGGTTGTTATAACCGAAACAGCCACCACAACCGGATAAAGGAAGTGGCTCGTAACGCCGAGGCTCACTCCGAGGCTCGCTATGATGAAGGCAAACTCGCCAATCTGAGCCATGGAGAATCCGCTTCGAATGGCTACTTTCAGAGTCTGTCCCGAAAGCAGGTAACTTCCCGTTCCGAGAACCGACTGACCAATCAGAATCGCCGCCGTGATGGCAACAATAGGCTTCCAGTACTCGATGAGCATCATAGGGTCTACCATCATTCCCACCGACACGAAGAATATCGCGCCAAACAAATCCTTCACGGGCGATACCAGACTTTCGATGCGTTCAGCCTCGAGCGTCTCGGCAAGAATACTTCCCATGATGAATGCACCGAAGGCAGCCGAGAAGCCGCACAAATCGGCAACAACAACCATCGCGAAGCACAATCCGAGAGCCACGATAAGCATAGTCTCGTTGCTGAGCATCGACTTGAATTTCTTGAAGAACAGCGGAAGCAGAAAAATTCCGGTGATGAACCACAAGATGAGCAGTCCGCCAAGTTTCAGCAGCGAGAAAATCATCTTCTCGCCCTCGAAACTACGGCTGACAGCCATCGTGCTCAACATAACCATCAGCACTATGGCAAGAATATCCTCGATGATGAGGACCGAGAGAACCAGTCCGGCAAACTTCTGCTGCCGCAGCCCAAGGTCGTCGAAAGCCTTGTAGATGATGGTGGTTGACGACATGGCGAGCATTCCTCCAAGAAAGAGAGAGTCCATCTGACTCCACCCAAAAAGTTTGCCAACGCCAACGCCAACGATTATCATGCATACGATGATGGAGCAGGCGGCGATGACCGGCGCGCTGCCCATCTTCACAATCTTCTTGAACGAGAACTCCAAGCCAAGCGCAAAGAGCAAGAATATCACACCTATATCCGCCCACAAATGGATGTTGCCGGTGTCTATTACCGACGGCGTGTATGGCATGTGCGAACTTGCCAGAAAGCCTGCCACGATATAGCCCAGCACCACAGGCTGCCTGAGCCACTTAAACAACAACGACACACAGCCTGCCACCACCAGAATTAGGGCGAGGTCTGATATTAAGCTTGGTAGTTCTCCCATATTCAGTATTTTATTTCTTTAGCGATACAACATTCTTTGCGATGGCAATAACCACGTTCTTAGCCTTCTCCATGCTCTGAACCGGAACGCACTCGTTTCTGCCGTGCATATTCAGGCCGCCGGCAAAGATGTTAGGACAAGGCAAGCCCTTGAACGAAAGTTGTGCGCCGTCGGTGCCTCCGCGTATTGCGTGAATATTCGGCGTTACGCCGGCATCAAGCATCGACTTCTTTGCAAGGTCAATGACGAACATCACAGGCTCAATCTTCTCGCGCATATTGTAATACTGGTCGTGCATGTCGAGCGTAGCCGTTCCAGCACCGTAAATCATGTTAATCTTAGCCACAACCTGCTTCATCAGTTCCTTGCGAGCCTCGAATTTCTTGCGGTCGTGGTCGCGGATAATGTACTGAAGCGTTGAGTTTTCAACCGTTCCGCTCATGGCAATAAGGTGGAAAAAGCCCTCGTAGTTCTCTGTCTTGGCAGGAATCTCCTGTGCCGGAAGCATAGAGTTCAGTTCGATGGCAACGAGCGATGAGTTAATCATCTTGTTCTTTGCCGAACCCGGATGAACGTTCAGACCCTTCAGCGTGATTTTAGCCGCTGCCGCGTTGAAGTTCTCGAACTCAAGCTCTCCCACTTCGCCGCCGTCCATAGTGTAGGCGAAATCTGCGCCGAACAGCTCTACGTTAAAGTGATGCGCTCCCATGCCAATCTCCTCGTCTGGATTGAATGCCACGCGAATCTTTCCGTGCTTCCACTCCGGATGCTCCTTCAGTTCGACCATAGCCTGAACAATCTCGGCTATTCCGGCCTTGTCGTCTGCTCCCAGAAGCGTTGTTCCGTCGGTAACGATGATGTCCTCGCCAACGTGCGACTTCAGCTCAGGGAACTGGTCGGCACGAGTGTAAACCTCCTCATTCAGCTTGATGTCGCCGCCCTCGTAGTGAACGATTCGTGGCTTGATGTCGGCACCGCTGCAATCGGGCGATGTGTCGTAGTGTGCAATGAAGCCCACGGTAGGCACTTCCTCATCGATGTTCGAAGGCAAGGTTGCGTAAACATATCCCATATCGTCGAGCACAACATCCTCAAGTCCTACAGCCTCAAGTTCATCTTTCAGATAACGTGCAATATTCCACTGCTTTGCCGAACTTGGCACAGTTTCAGAGTTTTCGTCCGACTGCGAATCGAACTTAACGTAATTAAGAAATCTTTCTACAATGTCCATAAAAGTTATAATTTATTATGCAAAAATAAGAATAAAAAATCACAATTCAGAATTGACAATGGACAATTCACTTAAGAATTGATAATTCACAATTCAGAATTCATAATTACTGAGAGGTTATAAAGAACAATTATAAGACAAAATACTCTTTTGGGAAATACAAAATAGCGGCAAGGAAGAAGGTAGCAAGAGGGTAGGAAGATGGAAGATACATCTAAGTAAGCCGATAGCAAGGGGGTAGCAAGGGGATAGTAAGGGGGTAGCAAGGGGATAGTAAGGGGGTAGCAAGGGGATAGCAAGGGGATAGCAAGGGGGTAGCAAGGGGATAGCAAGGGGATAGCAACGGAGAAGGTGCGGAGAGACAATAACGGGATTGTAAGCAGAACTGTGTCACAATCTTTCCGTTTTCCGCCCTTGTTTTTCAAAATGCAGGGGGATTCTCGGATTTTTTACAAATTCAAGACTCGCTATCAGGAGCAGCCTCATCAACCATTTGTTCGCGGCAAAGTCTAAAAAACTCGTCGCGCGACATACAACAACCACGAAAGGCAGCCCTCTGAATACCGAACTTTGCAGGATGCTCCAGTTTCTGCCACTCACCCACGCCGAACCTAATGCGAACGGGATATTCGGAATCATCTACACGAAGGAAATTGGCTTTCTCGACCTTATAGAAACCGCAAATACGAGCCTTCCGAACTGGCGCAATGTAGCGAACGGCCTGAATATCCTTTGTCTCTTCCATTCCCTTGCGCCCCATAATGAGAGTCGTTGCCGTACCGTTCATTATAGCCTCAGCATCGTCATTTACGTTTTCATCTATCGAAAGAACCATGTAGACAGGCTCTTTCGGCTTGTCTGCCGTGTAATACAAGCCTTTCTGCGGAATGCTTTCGTCAAGAATGTCGGCAGAAGCCTTGCCGATAAGTGATTCAACGAACTTAACGAGCAAGTCTCTGTTTTCCTTATCCTTAGGACGGAGAGGAAAAGCCCCGATATTCACCTCGCCGATAGTCTTGTAGAATCTCGACACCTCAACATCGGCTTTCTGCCCGTCGCCGGGAAACAGAATATATCCGCCCACAACTTCCTTCTTTAGCGTTTCTGAAGAATGTTCCTTGTAGTATATGGCGTCGCGGTATCTGTGCATCTGGTTTATAGCATCTTCGGGCGGAGTGTCAACGCCGTTCACCTTGCCGCCGATTCTGTATTTTGCATCGAACAGATAAGTCATCTTAATGTCTTTCTTTGCATCGTGCTTTGTAAGTTGCAGAACGATGTCGGGCTTTTGCGCAACAGTTGGCACAACAAGGTTCTCGATGCTTATGCTGTCGTTCTCCCTTTCGGTATGCTTCGGATTATACACAAGTTCGGCCAGTTCCACATCGTCTTTCTTGAATAGTATTCGCGAATGTTCGCCCTTGCCAAGTTCCCAAGTAAAGACGCCGTTCATCTCCATGCGGTTGCGATGGTCAACATCAACGTCCATGCCAAGCAGTTCCTTAACAATATGGCTTACCTCGATGAAACACCAAATCTCGTAAAGAGTGGCTATATCCTTTGATTGCAGACGATAGATGCCGTCGTAGAGCGAATAGGCGCGGCGCAACAGGTTCCATGTGCGGTAAACCTGACTGTAGCCAGTAGCCTTTTGCAGAACCATGCTTTCCTGATTAAGTCCTTTGAACTTTCCGACGGTACGGAAGAACGGATTGCGTTGCAGACGCTTCAGCGTGCCGAGCGTCGTCTGCATCTCGTCACAATAGGCATCCGAAACGCCCTTTAACGCTTCGATGCGTGCCTTCAGCACCTCATATTTGGTGGTTATCTGCCCCAAGGCATATTTCAGAAAACGGTTCTCTTGAGTGTCGTTGCTCTGTATCTGCTGTTCTATGCGATACAGATGCGCCTGTTCCCTGCGATGTTCTGCCAGCTCGTTCTCTATCGAGATGGGGATTCTTGTCAGTCTGTCGGCACGGACAAACGACTCTGTTCCGTGAAGCCGATGGCGCGGACGTTCAATAATGCTTTTCACGGCACGCACAAACTTCTCCTGCTCGCCTGCGAATACGCTCCACCACACCAGTTCGGGTGTCTCGCCTTCGGTACTGGGCGAAAAGCCGTGAAAGGTGCGTTTCATATAGTCGAGCGACAGCATACGGTACTCGCGCTCAATATCTTCGATTATCTTTCGCCAATGTTCGTGATAGTTTAGTTTTGTGCTCAGCACATCAAAGCCGAAACGGAAATGGCGGACTTCCGAGCCTACGCTATAGTCTATGTTTATCTCGCTCTTGCCTATGTCGTTGCCGTAGTTTATAAAGCCTGCAAGAATACCCTTGCGGAAACTGAAATTATCGTTGTCGTTCTGCAAGATGCTGCCGAACCGGGCGTTTTTCACATTCTTTTCGAACTCAACCCATATTGGATAGTCGGCATTGTCGAAGAAAACGGCAGGAGCAGTCTCGCCGTTAGCTATAGGTTGCAGAGAGCCATCATCGCCCAGCCTCACAACACTCTCAACACCACCCGACCACGAGTAAGCCGATGTCAGATTCTCAGCCCCGACATTCCTCACAGCCTTGTCCCAGATGGCACCGAATTTTCCACATTCAATGCTCATCGTAAAATCGTGGTGTTTTATCGTCAGAAGTTCCATATCTACTTTAGTTCCAGAAACTTGTGTAGCCCGATGCAAGACGTTTCTTCATCTCGCCCAACTTAGCAAGCGAGATGGCGTTATACGGCGCATCGCCGGCAAACAGACTGCCGCACACCTCTTCGAGTCCGCTCTTTACCGCCGATTCGAGTGCGTTGAGGAATTCTGTACTCACTTTGGTCTCGTCGCCCTCTATGCGCGACAGAATCTTCATGTTGGTTATCTCGTCCAAGGCACGGGCAACCACAAAATCCTGTGTTTCATTCTCTTTCTTGTATGGCAGATTATTCACCACATACAAAAGGACTTCGTTTCGGGTTCGGTATGCAATCTTGAAAGGCGTACCCTCTAACCTGTCGTTTACCTTTTGCAGATAGTCTAACGCCTTGTCGCACACATCCTTGTTGCTTTCGTAAATGTCAACGCCCTCTACGGCTGTGCCCACAAGTTCGTCTTTGCCAAGCTTGCCTATCTGCTCGTTTTTGCAAGAAAGACCGCCGTGCAAATCAACTTCGTTCATCTCTATTGTCATTGCGCGGTCGAGCACCTTTCGGCTGAACGAGAATGTAGTCTCGTCCATATTAACCATACCAACAACAATAAGGTTCTGCGGAATGCTTATGCCTTCATTCAAGAAACGGTTACGCACAACGTCACTCACCGTAAGTTCATTTGTCAGATTCCGAAACCAATATTCCGCGCTCTTTTTCAGAATAGGGTCGGTAGTGATATTACCGTCGGCATCGGCTTTGCGACTTTCAATAACGCTCAGATATTCGGCAAAATACTGTTCCACAGGAGCAAGATTCATCTCGTCGAGACAAAGGAAATAAGGCACATCAGGCTCTTCCCATGCGCGAGCAATGAATTTCAGAAAATCTCCTGCAACAAACATAGGCGTACCGCTAACACGACTAACATAGCCTATAAGTTCGCTCGAATCGTGCCAGTTTGGTTTTACCTGAATCATCTCGAAGTTTCGTGGCTTCTGCGACAGGTATTCCGCGTCGTCGCCATCCCAGCAAGCCCTTGCCAGTTCCCTTACTATACGGCTCTTTCCTGTTCCCGAAATACCAGCGAGAAGAAGAAACGGCTTGGATTTTATGGCGGTGATGTAGGGACGATATGGTTCTGAAAAATCATTAGATTGAACAGGTTCTTCTTCCTCAATATCTTGATTCTTAGATAATTCTTCGATTGAGTTTTTAAATCGAATTTCATACACACCATTTTGCTTGATGAATGTGATAATAGAATGTGCTTGAATAAAGAACATACGAATATTAAAATCCGTGCCGTTCTCTTTCAATTCGTTCAAGTAGATTCTTCCGTCATCACGCTTAAACAAATGTATTGTGTAATTTGCAAATTCGTTGTTTGCAAACTTATTCTGAATTATAGCGTAATAATACTCAAATAATTTGCTATCAAAGTTTACTTTTGTTGCTTCTTTTGAACTACTTTTATACAACGGCAACAGCAATACCAATGCACCAAGAGCCTTAATATAATCCTCTTTGTAAATTTTAAAGGTTATATAACCATTTTCGACTCCACCTAAGAAATCAAAAATCTCATTCGAAAGGTTGATGCTTGTTTCACCAGAACGTTTTGGTTCTGTTTTGAAAAAGGCATCTTGCGACCAAACAATTTTTACTATCTTTTCCATAGTTTCAAATTATTATTTTCTTGGTAATCAAATAGTACATGGCTGCATAAATTGTATTTACACTTACAGCGTTTCCTGCCTGTTTGTATAATGCGCCATTAGCAATTTTCTCATTTTGTGCTTTTGCTGCAAAATCTTCAGGGAAACCTTGCAGCATAAAAGCCTCTCTTGGTGTCAATTTGCGAATCGGAATTTTTGCCAATTCGTTTTTGTCCATTGTTTCGGACGGACGTATTTCTCCGTTTGAATTGATAAAAACATCCGAGTAATAATTATCCTGACACGCACGATGCATTTTGTGCATCGTTGCGGTAAGCGGTCTTGCGATAATTTGGTCAATATCAGAATTAGATTTAAATGCCGAACTTCCATCACTTAGGATTGTCGGTTTAATCTTTTCTGACAGATAATACTTCGTGCTTTCATTCTTTGTAAGAATATCAATTACAGAATTGTAAAATCTCAGACTGCATTTTTCTCTGTTAATTTCAGAAAAACAATCTTTTACAAGTTCATTGTCGAAGTTAAATTCGCCAAATTCTTTTTGACGTGCAAATATGATAAGACGTTTCCGCTTTTGCGGAAGTCCGTAATCTAATGTGTTGAATATATCAAAGTGAACAATATATCCCTCATTTTCGAGAGTTTTTCGTATTACTTCAAATGTTTTCCCCTTGTCGTGTGTCAAAAGATTTTTAACATTTTCTAATAACACATACTTTGGATGGCGTTGTTTTAAAATATCCATTATGCGGAAAAACATTTGTCCCCTATCCTCTGCAAAACCCAACTGCTTGCCCATCATACTGAAAGTCTGACACGGAAATCCTCCACTCAGAATATCAAAATCGGGCAATCCATTTATTTTTTTCACATCGGCTACAAACGACACTATGTCGCCTATTTTAACTTCATTATCAGTTTGATAATTAGCACAATATGTCAATGTAGCATTTACGTCGATTTCTGAATAGGCAACAGTTTCTATTTCCATTATATTGTCTGCCGTCAACAAATCCATCGCCATTCTAAAGCCACCAACGCCAGCAAATAATTCCAAATGTTTCATTTCAAAAACTGTATTATGCCTTCTCCGATAGCCTTTGCAAGTTTCACGGGAACAGCGTTACCAATTTGCGCATACCACAGATTTTGCGAGCCTTGAAAAACGTAATCGTCTGGAAACGTTTGTATCCTTGCCGCTTCGCGTGGGCTTAATCCACGAGCCTCCCACGGATGTATATACATATTGCAATCAAAGCGCATATGCGAGGTTATAGTTTTACAAATCTGCGTTTCGTCAAGTTTAAAATACTTGTCTTTGAAAATGTCCTTTCTACGCTTATAAGGCATTATGTCTGCAATAGATTCGTGCAACGAATTTGCGCCCTGCGGCAAACGTCTAAAAATTTCAATGTCCCTCGGATTGTTGTACCGATTTTTATGATTATAGAGTTTGCTTATTTTTTTGTCACCGTTGATATAATGGTAAAACTCATTTTCTACATACTTGAAATCCATTTCGGTAAAACCAGACAATTCGTTTTCAATGTTTGATTTTCCCTTTTCCTTTTTGGATTCCAAATGCGGAAGCCCAATTAAGGCATCTCTAAGCACAAACGACGTACGCTTTTTTTCAAAAATTTTGTTGAAAACATCTGAAATTGAAACGCCCATTCTGTTGCCAATAAAAATAAACCGTTCTCTGTTTTGAGGAACACCAAAGTCTTGCGCATAGAGAAGACGAAAATCATATGTATATTCTTCTCCCAAAAACTCTTTAAAGTTTTCTTTGATTTCGTCTATTTTATTAGCCATACCTCTTACGTTTTCCATTATGAAAAACTTAGGACGAGTATAACTAAGAAACTTTAGATAAGCCTTGTACAATTGGTTTCGAGGGTCGTCTATAAGCCTTTGACGGTTTGCCATCGAAAAGCCTTGGCACGGCGGACCACCGCAAACCAAATCCAAATCTGAAATATATTCTTTGTACCTATCAAGATTGTTGTTGAGTTCGTTTATATCACCTATAAAGTATTGTTCGTCAGACAGGTTGTGATTAAATTTGTATGTAGAACAAAATTCGGGTACAAGTTCATTAACAAACACAGGTGTAAAACCCGCTTGTTCTAATCCAGTACTTAATCCACCACATCCGGCGAACATATCTGCCATTTTAAAGCAATTAACTGCCATTGCGGTTAAATGTTTTTTTTCGATTCATTACCGCCAAGCACACAAAACGGATTATTTAATGTATATACAACAAAATTAACCACATAAAAAAAACGTGAGTGCCTAACTTCTATCCGTCTTAATTCGAGGTCTTAGGAAACCCATTGCAAGAAACGGACAGAATAGACACCCACGGTAACTTATATGTAAGCCCATAAGTGCGCATAAGGGCATAAAATACCCTATATGCACACTACGGGAACATATACGACCCGTGGCGTTCTTTCTGTATTTCGTTTCGGTCTGCAATTCAAAAGTTCCTAAGTTCCGAATTAACCAAAAACAAAACGCGAAGTAACGCCTTTTAATATGTAGTGCTCTGCCTAAGCAACTCCACGCAACTCATTGCGCATTACGGCAGCCATAGGCAGATGCCGTCGCAAAGATACAAATAAAATCGGCACAATTAGCGTAATCCTTCCAAAAAGCCCATAGAATTCTTGCAGAATTCAATAAAAAAGTAAGCAATATGGACTTACGCAGGAAGAACTTGCCATGAAATCGGGAGTTGGACTTTGCTTTGTACGGAATCTGGAACAAGGCAAACCAACATTAATGATGGATAAAGTAAACCAACTACTTGATTTATTTAATTACGAACTTACAGCAACCAAGAAATAACAGCGTAGCTGCTTTTGATTCTTGCTTCGGCAATGGTCAAAAGCTGTTATCTTTATGTCAAGAAATCTTCGGCTTTCCTTCGGGATGCGTTCGGGTTTTGCAAAGCCGCATACAAACAAAAAAAGATAGAACGAATGCTCTATCTTTCCTACTGATTAGCCTGTAAAGCTATATTTATTTCTTTAAATCCAAACTCTTTTCAGAAGCAGCGGCTGCATTCTTGTCAGCCTTTTGCTCAAGTGCAACACGAACTGCATCGGCTGTATTAGCATTAGCAGGAAGCGCCTTAAGGTTAGCTGCTATCTTGCCGACATTCATGTTTGCTATACCCTTAACAGGTAACTTAGTCTCAGCATTTGCTATCGCAAAGCAAGCGACCATTGCAGTGAATATAAACAATCTCTTCATCTTACCTCAATTTTTAATTGTTACACTTAGTTGTCTTTCTTAAAGACATTGCAAAGATAAGAAGAAAAATCATTAAGCAATCACAAAACAATGTTTTTTAGCATAAAATGCTTAAATTCTTGACTAATATCAACTCATTTTATGCTACACAACATGAATATCGAGGATTTCTTGGTGTTTTATGGACTAATTCAACAGATACGCAATGTAGCCCACATACATAAGCACCATGATGCCGCCCTCTACCCTATTGATAATCTTGCCGGTACGCGCCAAAATCCACATAACAACGCTCGCTACAAGAAGCGTAAACAAGTCGAACATCGTGATGTGTCCGAGCGGAAGTTGAGAAACCGTTGCACTCGCACCAAGAATCCAGAAGGCATTAAACACAACGCTACCGATAACATTTCCTATCGCCATGCCCGAATCGCGCTTACGTGCAGCCATAAGCGATGCGGCAAGTTCAGGCAACGATGTTCCGCCCGAAACGAGCGTGAGGGCAATGACCGATTCGCTAACGCCAAGAAAACGGGCAACATCGCATGCGCCATCGACAAAGAAATCGCCACCGAAAATCAGTCCAGCCAAGCCAAGAAGCACATAGAGTACCGATTTCCACACAGGCATGATGCTCTCCGGGGCAACAGGCTCTTCGCTCGCGCCCTCGCTGCTGCGAGCCGTGGCAAGCGTGTAGAACATAAACACCACAAAGAAGCAGATGAGCAACATGCCGTCGCTTCGGGTTATGACGTTCCACTGGGCATCGTCGATAAAAGCATCGCACGCAACGACAAACAGCACAAACGACGACATGACGGCAAACGGAAGGTCTTTGTAAACCGTGCGGTTCGTTACCTTGATTGGGAAAACGGCAGCCGTACAGCCCACAATAAAGAGAATGTTGAAGATATTGCTTCCAACCACATTACCGATGGCAATCTCGGTGCTTCCCTTGAGCGAGGATATAAAACTGATTACAAACTCGGGCATAGACGAACCGAACGCCACGACCGTAAGACCGATTACAAGACTCGAAATGCCATAGCGTGCGGCTATGGCGGCAGCACCGTCGGTAAGTTTGTCGGCACCAACAATAATCATCACTATTCCAGCAATGAGCAACGCTAACGAAACAATCATATTGTTATTTATTGAAAATTCGACTGCAAATATAACAAATATGCCGAAATACATCCTCTTTATGTTGAAGGACATACAAAAAAATTTTGAACTTACATAAAAAGTCGATACTTTTGCTAAAGATAATTTAACAACAATCTTTTTACCTCTAATTCAATTGAAAATGTTATACAAAACTGCTTCATCGTGAGATGGGGCAGTTTTTCGTTTTTATCCCCCATCAGGAAATAGGCAAAAAAATCCCGACATGCGCCTTGACGCATATCGGGACGAATATTTCTGTTCAGCTTTTTTACTAAAATTACTTAGCAGGAGCATTCTGAGCAGGTGTGCTCTGTGCTGGAGCATTCTGAGCAGGAGCCGATGGCATTGCAGGAATGTTGTTAGGATTTACGTTACTGCTCTCGGTAGCCTGCTTTGTCATGACTGAGTTTTCGCCGCTTGCAGATGGCAAACTGTATGCTGCAAGAATACTAATGACAACCATAAATGCAGCAAGGAACCATGTGATGTTTTCCAAACCGCTCTTAGTGTTGCGCACACCAAAGATTGCATTTGAGCTTGAGAAGCTTGATGCCAAGCCGCCGCCCTTTGACTCTTGAATACATACGACAAAGCACATTATAACGGCTGCCAATACAATCAAAACAATTAAAAATACGTATAACATTTCTTATAAATTATTTACTGTTAATAATCAGTTTTTCTAAAAATCTTATTTGGTCTGCAAAGTAACGATTTTTTTTTGGATATTTCAAACTTAATTGCTGAATAATTTTAAGTGCCTTATCATATCTTTGCTGTTTTATATAGATTTTCGCCAAAGTTTCGGTGAAAAACTTATCATCAGCACTTTCGTTCACTCCTTCGGGCGCATTTTGCTGCGCATCATCGTCGGACTGAATGAATGAAATCGTTTTCTTTTTAGGCTCTTCGGCAACCATCGGCATTTCTTTCTGAACGGATGGCGATACAACCTCATCTTCAGCGGCAAGAGCATCATCCTCAGAGTCGGCATTGCTGCTGAATTTTGGCAAAACGTGCTTAGGCTTTCTGCGAGGTGCGCCGATGTCGAGCATCAGACGCTCATCGCCCTTCTTTATAAAGTCGTCGATAAGGCTCTGTCCCTGCATCTTGTTGGCGTTGCCCTCGCCCTCCTCGGGCTTTATGTCGTCGAGTTGCTTGAGGTACGAAACATAGTCGGTAGCCAAATCAACCGGTTTCGTATCGTTCTTCTCCTCTCGCCTCTCTTCTTTTTCCTCCGGAAGACTGTCGAGGAACACGTCGATGAGCGACATGGTACGGTCTACCGACAATCCGCCATCGGCAACCGACGTTTCCTCGCTCTTGAACTTAGGAATTATGTAGTTTGCGCCCTCAACAAGCATGAACAACTGACGGCGATCGTTTACATATAGTGCCGCCTTTCGCAACTCATCGCCAAACGACGAGTCGTGAAGAATGTACAGATTCTTGAGCAGCAGCAGACGAGCCGTCTGATAGTACGGATAGCGAGCCAGCAAGCCTCTCAGTTCGAACAGCGAGTTGCGGTCGAGTCGTTCGGGGTGACTTATGTATTCTGTCAAATCTGTCATTGGGCTACCAGTTTGCTACCGTTGCGTTAAAAATCTGATTCGTTATGTCCTTAACCATCTGGTTCACAAGGTCGTCCTGAACAGATGTGAGAGGCTGAGACGAATCGTATGTCTGCGAGGCACTAAACGTGCGCTCGAAATCCTCGGAATGATTGCTGTTGTTAACAAAGCGCACGTTGACGGTCATCTTCAGTTCAACCTGAGACGAATAACCGTCGGCAGATACCGATTTGTTTGCCTGAGTGTAGTCGGTTATCTCTCCGCTTATCTGCAAGTCGCCGTTTCGCCTAACCTGCTGAAGGCGAGTCTTCTTGCTGAATTCATCAACCAGTTCGTTGTTGAAGATTGACGCCATAGGAGCCCACACATAGGCTGCACGGTTTGGGAACGTGGCAATGCTTATGGTCTTTGTCTTTGTATAATCTATTGAAGAACCATTGAACTTGTACGACACGCTGCACGCTGCCACCAGAGGCAGCACGAGCATGAGAATCAGTTTTACGATATTCTTATTCGAGACCATATTTCTTAATTTTACGATAAAGCGTGCGCTCCGACATTCCAAGAGCGTCGGCCACTATTTTTCTGCGATTGTGATGCTTGCGAAGGGCATCTTCAATCATCTTCTTCTCGGCCTGTTCAACAGCCGAATGTGCGCCTTCCGAAGGCTCTACGTCCTCTACATCAATCCAGTCGGACGAACCGTAATCGCTGCTGCTCGGCGTTACTACCGGAATATCCGTAGTAAGGTGCTTTGGCGCAGGCAGACCTGCCGGAACTTTAGCCACGCTGTCAGATTTATGCGACTGTCCGCCCTCGAGTTCGGCAACGCGGTTGCGAAGGTCGGCAACCTGTTTTCTGAGTTCGTAGATGAAGCCGTAAATCATGTCGCGCTCCTCGCTGAACGAGTGTTCCTCCTTCTTGTTATGGTTTATGTCGAGCACCTCGGTTGTCTCGGCATCCTCGGGAACATAGCGTTTAAGCACCTCGAGAGTGATGCGACGTTCTTCGGATACGACCGAAATCTGCTCAACCAGATTGCGGAGTTGGCGCACGTTTCCCGGCCATTTGTAAGCCAAAAGGAGCGGCTTGGCATCTTCAGCAAGTTGCACGGGCGGCATGTTGTACTTCTCAGCCACGTCCATGGCAAACTTCATGAAGAGTTTTATGATGTCGTCGCCTCGCTTGCGCAAAGGCGGAATGAAAATCGGAATCTGGTTAAGGCGATAGAACAAATCCTCGCGGAAGCGTCGCTCGCTTATAGCCTTCTGAAAGTTGACGTTTGTTGCGGCAACGATTCTGACGTTTGTCTTGCGCACAACATCCTCGCCCATTCTTATGTATTCGCCCGTCTCGAGCACACGCAGCAACCGGGCTTGCGTAGCCATCGGCAGTTCGCCCACCTCGTCGAGGAAGAGCGTTCCGCCATCGGCAGAGCCGAAATATCCTTCTCTGTCCTGAAGTGCGCCCGTAAACGAGCCCTTCTTGTGTCCGAAGAGTTCAGAATCAATTGTTCCCTCGGGAATTGAACCGCAGTTTACCGCCATGAACTTTTTGTGGCGGCGCGCGCTGTTGTCGTGAATCAGTCGCGGTATAACCTCCTTACCCGAACCGTTCTCGCCCGTAATAAGCACAGACAAATCGGTTGGGGCAACCTGCAGAGCCATGTCTATAGCCCTGTTCAGTTCTTCACAGTTTCCTATAATGCCATATCGGGCCTTATTCTTCTGTATTTCCGAAGTATTCATTACCGCAAAATTCTTTAAAAGCGTACAAAGGTAAACAAAATAAAAAAGAAAAACCACATATAGGCTAAAAAAAAGTCCCGACACAGAAAAATCTGCATCGGGAACAAACAATATGTTAACTAAAGAGTTTCGGATTAGTCAATCTCCTCGTCAGCCTCGTATCCGCCCATCTCGCGGATAGCGTTCTTAAGCATTGTGTACTGCTGGAACAAGTGGTTAACAGGAACCTCGCCCTTAGTGTAGTCGTGCATTGGGCTCTTGAGGAAGAAGCTCAAGAAGCGCTGTATGCCGTACTTGCCTGCGCGTGCTGCCAAGTCGCTCAACAATACCAAGTCGAGGCAAAGAGGAGCGGCAAGGATAGAGTCGCGGCAAAGGAAGTTAATCTTAATCTGCATTGGATAGCCCATCCAGCCAAAGATATCGATGTTATCCCAGCCTTCCTTGTTATCGTTGCGTGGAGGATAGTAGTTGATACGCACCTTGTGATAGTAGTCTGTGTACAAGTCAGGCTGCTCCTCTGGAACAAGGATTGACTCCAAAGTAGAAAGCTTTGAAACCTCCTTTGTGCGGAAGTTTGCTGGCTCGTCGAGTACAAGACCGTCGCGGTTGCCAAGGATATTTGTTGAAAACCAACCAGAAAGACCAAGGCAGCGAGTGCCGATGATTGGAGCAAAACCGCTCTTTACAAGAGTCTGTCCAGTCTTGAAGTCCTTACCTGCGATAGGCAGCTTAGTCTGCTCTGCCAACTCCCACATTGCAGGGATGTCGACTGTTGTGTTAGGAGCACCCATGATGAATGGAGCGCCTTCCTTCAATGCTGCATAAGCGTAGCACATAGATGGAGCAACGTGCTCAGTATCGTTAGCCTTCATTGCAGCCTCGAGCGAAGCAACAGTTGCGTGAATCTTCTCATCAACCGGAACATACACCTCGGTAGATGCAGCCCAAAGAACTACGATACGGTCGCAGTTGTTATCAGCCTTGAACTTGCGGATATCAGCACGAATCTGCTCTGCCATATCCATGCGGTCCTTACAATCCTTTACGTTGTTGCCATCAAGACGCTTAGCGTAGTTCTTGTCGAATGCTGCCTTGAAAGGAACAATCTTCTCCAATTCGTCCTTTACCGGATTGATATCTTTTTCTTTCAGTACCTCGCAGTTGATTGCCGATTCATAAGCGTTAGCAGGATAAACATCCCATGCACCGAAAACGATGTCGTTAAGACTTGCGATAGATACGATGTCGCCGTACTTCTTGTACTGCTTGTCGGCACCCTTGCCCACGCGAATCTTGTCATACTGAGTCATTGAACCTACAGGCTTTGCCAAGCCTTTGCGGGCCATCAAGACGCCCGTCATAAAGGTTGAGGATACAGCTCCCAAACCTACAACCATCACACCAAGTTTACCGGTGGCTGGCTTTACATTTTGATTTGCCATTTATTTTTATATCTTTTTAGAAAACTTTTTTTGAGGTTTAAGTTTTTACCGATGCAAATGTATTAAATTTGAGCGTAACTGAGCAACTTTTGGCATTAAATCTTCAAAATATCTTCATATTAAAGATTATTTTGAGAGAACAAAGTTCCTTTTTGCACAAAAAAAGCGAGTTATTAGCCAAATATCACATTATCAAACCAGTTTTTGTCCTGCAAATATACACGAGCCGTGTATTTCGACTTGTCGTGCTCGGGAACAAGAGGAATGTATTCCAACTCTTTATCGTTAGGAATAAAATTGTTGTAATGGATATCGAATCTTTCGGCATTCGTTATCCATCGGCTTTTCAGTTCGTGCGCCAAGATGCCCATGTTGTTGCGAAGGTTTACCTCTACGCACGGATGCAGAAAGTCGCCCTTCTCATAATCCCTCACAATCATCATGTCTACTCCCAAAACTCCATTATAATAAGGTGCAATCAGATTGCGCACATTCTCCTCGACTACTTTGCGTACAGTACGGATTTTATCAACGTCTACGCCTAAGATATAGCACATATAGTCCTCAATCTCCTTGTCGGTCATCAAAACATTGCCCTGATAAGTGCCTTGGTTGGCTGTATCGAACTTGGAATATCCCAAGAAAGAGACCTTTCCTTCAGACACCTTGAACTCTAACGCATAATCGCCGAATTTATTATACAGAGGCTCAACGATACAGCATCCCTGCTTCTCGATGACATTGTTTACCCAGCCCTTCACCTTCTCGGTTATATTCGTACTGTAGCAGTAGTTCAAGCCCTTTCCGCTGCTCGACCACGGCATTTTCATCATCACACCTTCGTATCTCTCTGCCAACGGGAAGAACTCTTCGAGACTGGTGATTACGAACGACTCGCCTACGCAGAAATCACGTCCGATGGCATCAACTATCTGCGGAAGCATCTGCACCGCCGTACGACGGCTCGAAAGGTTGCGGATGCCTTCGAGTTTCTCATCGGTTGGAAGCATTGACTGCGGAACGCCCCATTTCTCGAACTTACGCTTGATGTAGCCGTCCCAACCCCACGGAGCAAGTTCGGCATTGTCAACGTCAATGGAAAGCCGGCTGCAAACATTCTTGAACGGTTCTTTGAAAGAAGCAAAGCAGACGCCCTCGCCCACCTTCTTCTTCACCTTATTATATATAGAATCGCGGAAAATCTCAGCCCTCTCAACCGAATCGACGATGACAATATCGCCCGGCTCGGCAATCCACGTTGGCAGGAACGACAAATCGTTTGCCATCTTGCGAATAACAGCCGGTGGCAGAAAGCTCGACTTATTGTCTGCCAGAGCCATATCGTGCTCAGGATTAAATACAAGTATCTTCATAATACAACAATAATGGATACAAAATTAACATTTTTTGCATAAATACAACCAAAAATATGCAGCAATAAAAAAAATCAAGATTTTTGCAAAGTCAAGTTTGCAAATTTATATTTTTTACCTATCTTTGCAGTCAATTACAAAATAAATCGAATGGATGCTTTCTATAGAACCCATGCTTATTTGATTGAGCACACCAACGCTCCCGTACACAGGGCATTGATGGACGAGATTAACTGGGACGACCGTCTGATTGGCATTAAAGGCAGCAGAGGAGTTGGCAAGACAACATTCCTTTTGCAGTATGCCAAGGAGAAATTCGGCAACGACCCATCGTGTCTCTACATCAATACCAACAACTTCTATTTTCAGGGCCGGGGAATAGCCGATTTTGCAGGCGACTTCGTCAGAAAGGGCGGAAAAGTACTGCTTATCGACCAAGTATTCAAGCAGCCAGAATGGAGCAAGGAACTGCGTAAGTGCTATGATCTATACCCACAGCTAAAAATCATTTTCAGCGGTTCGTCGGTAATGCGTCTGAAGGACGAGAACCCCGAACTGAACGGAATCGTAAAGAGTTATAACCTAAGAGGATTTTCATTTCGTGAATTCATCAATCTCCAGACAGGAAACAACTTCCCGTCGTACACCCTTGAGGAGATACTGAACAACCACGAGCACATCATAAAGTCGATACTCCCGAAGGTTAGGCCTCTCGATTATTTTCAGGATTACCTGCATCACGGATTCTACCCATTCTTTCTTGAAAAACGCAATTTCTCGGAGAATTTGCTCAAGACAATGAACATGATGGTGGAAGTGGACATTCTGCTCATTAAACAAATAGAGCTGAAATATTTGTCTAAAATAAAAAAATTACTATATTTGCTCGCAGTAGACGGTCCGTCGGCTCCAAACGTAAGCCAGCTTGCTAACGACATTGAGACATCGCGAGCTACTGTGATGAACTATATCAAATATCTTGCCGATGCGAGACTGATAAACATGGTCTACCCAGAAGGTGAGGGTTTCCCAAAGAAACCAGCCAAGATAATGATGCACAACACAAACCTGATGTATGCCATCTACCCAATCAAAGTAGAGCAGCAGGATGTTCTTGAGACCTTTTTTGTAAACACTATGTGGAAAGACCATAAAGTGTACAAGGGCGACAAGGGAGCC
Organism: Bacteroidales bacterium KHT7; assembly: GCA_900102385.1. Lineage (GTDB taxonomy): Bacteria > Bacteroidota > Bacteroidia > Bacteroidales > Bacteroidaceae > Ga6A1. The sequence goes on from FNBQ01000016.1 coordinate 71,550, forward strand.
TCTTTCATCGTTGACGGTGAGTACAGGTTCCGCATAAGCACAGAGAGCAACAGGCTCAAGCCGCATCCGAACATCATCTATGCACAGCACCCTACTGAGATTAGCCGTGGCAACCAGATTCCGCTATGGCTCTTCGGGTTCATGTACTAATGGATAAAGACAAAAAGTTGAGGATAATCAATTTACTAATAATAATTTAATCAAATTATGGCTAAAGAAAAAAAATTTATCACTTGTGATGGTAACCAAGCCGCTGCACATATCGCATATATGTTCACAGAGGTAGCTGCCATCTACCCTATCACTCCATCATCTCCAATGGCGGAGCATGTTGACGAGTGGGCAGCTCAGGGCCGCAAGAACTTGTTCGGCGACACTGTATCTGTTCAGGAAATGCAGTCAGAGGCTGGTGCTGCTGGTGCAGTACACGGTTCTCTTCAGGCTGGTGCACTTACAACTACATTCACTGCTTCACAGGGTTTGTTGTTGATGATTCCAAATATGTACAAGATTGCCGGTGAGTTGCTTCCATCTGTATTCCACGTATCTGCGCGTACAGTTGCATCTCACTCTCTTTGTATCTTTGGTGATCACGGTGATGTTATGGCTTGCCGCCAGACTGGTTTCGCTATGCTTTGCGAGGGTTCTGTTCAGGAGGTTATGGACCTTTCAGCAGTTGCTCACCTTGCAGCACTCGAGGCTCGCGTTCCATTCATCAACTTCTTCGACGGTTTCCGTACTTCTCACGAGTACCACAAGATCGAGATGATTGAGGAAGACGACGTTAAGGGTCTTATCGATCAGAAGGCTCTTGCTGAGTTCCGTTCACGCGCTCTTTCTCCAGAGCACCCACAGGCTAAGGGTATGGCCGAGAACCCTGAGACATTCTTCGCACACCGCGAGAGCTGTAACCGCTTCTACGATGCTGTTCCTGCAATCGTTGAGAAGTACATGGCTGAGATGTCTAAGATTACTGGCCGCGAGTACAAGCCATTCACTTACTACGGTGCTGCTGATGCAGACCGCGTAATCATCCTTATGGGTTCTGCTACTGAGGCAGCTCGCGAGGCTATCGACTACATGACAGCTAAGGGCGAGAAGGTTGGTATGGTTTCAGTACACTTGTACCGTCCATTCTCAGTAGAGCGCTTGCTTGCTGCTGTTCCAAAGACTGCTAAGAAGATTGCAGTTCTTGACAGAACTAAGGAGCCAGGTGCAAACGGCGAGCCTTTGTATCTTGACGTAAAGGATGCATTCTATGGCCAGCCAAATGCTCCAGTTATCGTTGGCGGTCGCTACGGTCTTGGTTCATGCGACACTACTCCAACAATGATTACTGGTGTATTCGAGAACCTTGCATTGCCACAGCCTAAGGATCACTTCACTGTAGGTATCAACGATGATGTAACATTCACTTCACTTCCTGAGAAGGTTGAGATTCCTATGGGTGGTGCAGGTATGTTCGAGGCTAAGTTCTTCGGTCTTGGTGCCGACGGTACTGTAGGTGCTAACAAGAACTCAGTTAAGATTATCGGTGACAACACTAACAAGCACTGTCAGGCTTACTTCTCTTACGACTCTAAGAAGTCTGGTGGTTTCACTTGTTCACACCTTCGTTTCGGTGACAACCCAATCCGTTCAACATATCAGATTAAGACTCCTAACTTCGTTGCTTGCCACGTTCAGGCATACCTTCGTATGTACGATGTAACTCGTGGTTTGCAGAAGAACGGTCAGTTCTTGTTGAACACAATCTACGAGGGACAGGAGCTTATCGACTTCCTTCCAAACAACGTTAAGCGTTACTTCGCACAGAACAACATCACTGTTTACTATATCAACGCTACTAAGATTGCTCGCGAAATCGGTCTTGGTAACCGTACTAACACAATCCTTCAGTCAGCATTCTTCCGCATCACTGAGGTTATCCCAGTTGATTTGGCAGTAGAGCAGATGAAGAAGTTCATCGTTAAGTCTTACGGCAAGAAGGGTGAGGATGTTGTAAACATGAACTACGCTGCTGTTGACCGCGGTGGTGAGTACCAGACATTGGCTGTTGACCCAGCATGGGCATCTCTTCCAGATGACGAGCCAGTTAAGCGCGACGAGCCAGAGTACATCACTAACATCGTTCGTCCTATCAACGCACAGGCTGGCGACTTGCTTCCAGTTTCTGCATACAAGGGCATCGAGGATGGTACTTGGGAGCAGGGAACTGCTGCATACGAGAAGCGCGGTGTATCTGGTCTTGTTCCTGTATGGAATGCTGAGACTTGTGCACAGTGTAACTCTTGTGCATACGTTTGTCCTCACGCTTGTATCCGTCCATTCGTTATGACCGACGAGGAGGCTGCTGGCGTAAACGGCGCATCTCTTGAGATGAAGGCTCCTGCTGCATTCAAGGGCATGAAGTTCCGTATTCAGGTAGGCGTTATGGACTGCTTGGGCTGCGGTAACTGTGTTGACGTATGTCCTAAGAAGGATGCAGAGGCTTTGAAGATGGTTCCATTCGACCCATCATCAGAGGACGCTGTTAAGGAGGCTAACAACTGGAACTACTGCGTAAAGAACGTTAAGTCTAAGCAGGATCTTGTTGACGTTACTTCTAACCCACGTATGAGCCAGTTCGCTACTCCATTGTTCGAGTTCTCAGGTGCTTGCTCTGGTTGTGGTGAGACTCCATACGTTAAGTTGATTTCTCAGTTGTTCGGCGACCGCGAGATGGTAGCTAACGCAACAGGTTGTTCTTCAATCTACTCAGGTTCTATCCCATCAACTCCTTACACTAAGAACGAGAAGGGTCAGGGTCCAGCATGGGCTAACTCATTGTTCGAGGACTTCTGCGAGTTCGGTATGGGTATGGTTCTTGCAAACAAGAAGATGAAGGCAAGAATCCAGCGTTTGTTGGAGGAGATGATTGCTTCTGACAAGACTTCAGAGGCTTACAAGGAGGCTGCTAAGGAGTGGATTGCTGGTCAGAACGACGCTAAGGCAAGCCGCGCTGCTGCAGACAAGTTGATTCCTGAAATCAAGGCTGGTGCAGCTGCTGGTTGCGCTGTATGCGCTCAGCTCGAGGAACTTTCTCACTTCTTGACTAAGCGTTCACAGTGGATTATCGGTGGTGACGGTGCATCTTACGATATCGGTTACGGCGGTCTCGACCACGTTCTTGCATCTGGCGAGGATGTTAACATCTTCGTTATCGATACTGAGGTTTACTCTAACACTGGTGGTCAGTCATCTAAGGCTACTCCACTTGGTGCAATCGCTCAGTTCGCTGCTGCAGGTAAGAGAGTACGCAAGAAAGACCTTGGTTTGATGCAGGCTACTTACGGTTATGTTTACGTTGCACAGGTTGCTATGGGTGCTAACCCTGCACAGTGCTTGAAGGCATTCCGCGAGGCTGAGTCATACAACGGTCCTTCATTGATCATCGCTTACGCTCCATGTATCAACCACGGCTTGAAGGCTAAGGGCGGCATGGGTAAGAGCCAGGCTGAGGAGGCTAAGGCTGTTGAGTGCGGTTACTGGCACTTGTGGCGCTTCGACCCAAGATTGGCAGAAGAGGGCAAGAACCCATTCCAGCTCGATTCTAAGGCTCCTAACTGGGATAACTTCCAGGCATTCCTCGAGGGCGAGGTTCGTTACTTGTCAGTAAAGAAGGCTTACCCAGCAGAGGCTCAGGAGTTGTTCGACCAGGCAAAGAAGTGCGCTCAGGAGCGTTACGCAAGCTATGTTCGTATGAGCAAGATGGATTACTCAGAGCCAATCATCTAATCTCTGACAATTCCAGAATAAATATAAAGGCTGCATCTTCAGAAGGTGCAGCCTTTTTTGATTGAAATAATTTATCCCAAATCGGTTATTAGGATGGCTATTTTCGTGGTTACTTTCATAACCGTTTGATAACAAACACTTTACAAATTGAATTTTCTAATGACCACCATTAGAAAAACGAGCTTACAAGTAGCTTACTTTCAAGGTTTTACAAACTTAACCACGGATTTATGTACTTCTAACGACCGATTTGGGTTTATTTCTTATTATGATTCAATATTTTTTTCAACGCTTCTATTGGAAGGAAGAAGCACCTTTTAGAATCGGCATGATAGATTATCTGACCGTCAAGTGCTGTACTTATAACAGTTGTTGATGCCATGCTGCCTCTGTAAAGCAAGAAATTACAGATATCGGTCGCAGTGATATAAGGATTGTCCTTGGTATGAGAATGATATACAGACTCTGCCGGCTTTCCCGAATCATCTACAGTCTTCATAGCCAAAAGCGACTTGTGATACCGTCTGAAGCACAACGCATTGCCTTCATTGTCAAAATCGATTGAATAGTCGTTTCCAAACGGAATGGTGTTATGATGCATCGTGCCCTGAAGAATATACAATCTAATGATGTTGTCGTTGATGCGTACAAAATCGAAGTTTGGACCGCCACAATTTTTGTCGTAACCAATTTGTTCGCCATATTTTTCCAATCCGTTTTTGAGCATAAGCATTTTCAAAGCGAGGCGACTACGTTCTTCCTTTCTTATAGGACGTTTGTCGTACGAAACCATCATTTTTCCGTTCTGAATATTATAGCACATTTCGAAAACACAGTTTTTCTGCTCATGGTCAAAAAACACAACTCCCCAAGAATCTTTTGTTGGCTGCCAGATAATATTTCTGCCAATGGACTCTCTACCATAATGTACCAACATGGAGTCGGTAGATATCCAGTTTACACGCTCGGCATGATACAGATTGTAGCCCTCTTCGCAAATGCTATCGAGTTTTGTCTGAATAACCTCAAGAGGCGGACGTTTAGGTTTCTTAGGTTTACCTTCCTTGCATTTAGCAAACGAAGAGAAGCACATTGCCGCAACAGCAACGAGCGACAGTCTTAAAAATTGTCTTGTATTAGTCATAATGGTTTTATAAAGATTTGATTTACACTATATTAGAATTCATAAACTGTATTTTTACAAGCGTAAAAATTCAGTTAAGGACAAAATCACTAACAAAAATACAATAAAAAAACACCAAAGCCTGTACTTTATCTATTTTTTTACTACTTTTGCACAGAATAATCTAATATCTTACAATGCCAAACAGCATTAAAGAATAAAATAAACTAAAATGAAAAAATTGTTTTTATACCTATTGGCACTTCCTCTGGCATTCATGTCGTGCAGCGACGACTCTTCAGAAGATTTTATTGAGGAGAATCAAGTGTTTGAGAAAATCTCATATACGAGTGATTATCAGCAGTTACAGACTTACCAAACCGTGGTTATCAACAGCGAGAAGGAATATCAAGACTTTGTTAGTAAATATATAGATGAGTTGCCCAAACCATCCCCAAAGAAGAGCAAGGTTAACTTCTCGAAGAAATCCATAATAATGGTATATGGAACATCAAACAAAGGCATAGATGATATTGAGAAGAAATTGGAAAAACATGACAATGACTATTATATAGACATTACAGTAATTCAGGATTTGACATATCCTATAATGGGCTGGTATGTAGGCTACACTGTTCCGAAAATAACAAACGAGAAGGTAAACGTAAACGTTCGCTACGAATAAGGAGAGCTGATTTCATCATAAAGAAAGACTCACAATCGCACAATGCTTGACGATTGTGAGTCTTTTTCTTGCCTAAAACAAAGAGCCTCAGCAGAGAGACGCAAAACCGAACAAGAAGCAAGCAGAGCATCTGGTATGCAGAACAAATGCAAGAATATTCATCTTTACAAGATTTTATCCCTATTTTTGGGGATATCAGACAGTAAAATCACTATTTTTAATGATTGATACATTGTTTTTATCGAAATAATTTTGCAAACAAATTCAGAAAGATGGTAAAAGGATTCATATCTGCGGAAATTTCGGAATAAAAGACAATGAAGAAAACCAACCCTCAGACAGGCAAAAAGAAAGGAAAGGCAAGATGGCGTTCAACGCACAAATGGATTGGCTTGGTATTTTCTGTTTTCATTATTGTATTCTGCTTCAGCGGAATTATACTGAATCACCGTCGGCTATTCTCATCATGCGAGGTTAGCAGATGGTGGATGCCCTCGAACTATCATATTAAAGACTGGAACCAGAGCGTGATAAAAGGCACTCTGCCAGCAGACAGCAACCGCATAATTGCCTACGGACAAGCCGGGATATGGCTTACAGACTGCGACTTCGGGAACTGGCACGACCTTAACAAAGGCTTGGACAAAGGCATTGACAACCGCAAGATAACAAACATTGTTAGAACCGGCGACGGCACTCTGTGGTGCTCTGCCCTTTACGATATTTACAGATACGACAAGACCAACGAATGTTGGGACAAGGTTACGCTGCCCGGAAACAACGAGCGTGTGAGCGACATTGCGCTGCGCGGAAACGACACGATAGTCGTTGCCACTCACTCGGAGATATACGAGGCGATTGCGCCAAGCTACAACTTCGCTTTACGCAGACTGAAAACGCCCTACGGACACAGCAATAAGGTAACGCTATTCAAGACATTCTGGATGCTTCACAGCGGCGACATGTTTGGGCTGGCAGGACGGCTATTTGTCGATTTCATAGCCGTTGCGATAATCTTCCTCTGCATCTCGTGCATCGTTTTCTTTATGCTAACCAACTCGGTTAAGCACCTGAGCAAACGGGCAAAGAACAGTTCGGCAGAGAAAGCCGAAAGACTAAAGAAAACGATAAAGACATACGCCGGCTGGATGAGGTGGAACATGAAATGGCACAACAAACTGGGCGTTTGGCTGATAGTGTTCACGCTGATACTTTCGGTCACGGGCATGTGCCTGCGTCCGCCACTGATGATTCCGCTGGTAATGACAGAAATCTCGCCAATACCCGGCTCTGCCCTATCGGGCAAAAATGCGTTCTACGACAAAATGAGAGGCATAAGATGGGACGCAAATTTGCAGAAATGGATTCTGGGAACGAGCGAAGGATTCTACATAGCAGACAAGGACTTCTCTTCAGCACCCGAGAAGATGAATGGTGCTCCGAAAGTAAGTCCGATGGGAATAAATGTGTTCTGCAAGAATCCAGACAACGACAACGAGTGGCTGATAGGCTCGTTCAACGGTCTGACAAGATGGAATCCGGCAACGGCTGAACAGACCGACTGGTTCACCGGCAAAGCCCCGGTTGTGCCGAAAGGCATCCCAATTGCGAGCCATGCCGTTACGGGCTTCACGGCAGACATGAAGGGCAAGACTCCGGTGGTGTTCGAATATTCGGCTGCGCCAAACGTAAAGATGCCCGAGATGCCCGATGTTCTGAAAAATCAGCCTATGTCGCTGTGGAACTTCGCACTCGAGCTGCATGTGGGCAGATGCTATGAGCCGTTTCTGGGGTCGGTGCTATCGGTCCTGTTCGTATTCATCAGCGGACTTCTGCTGACGCTCGTGCTCGTTTCGGGCTACATCATCAGAATAAAGACAAAGAAAAAATCACTTAATTATTAAACATTTATAAAATAACAGAAAAATTATGAGACTCAAAAGTTTTATTACAATGATGTTCGCATCTGTTGCGCTGTTGGTTGGTACAACTTCATGCGGTGATGACGATGACGACAAGGTAGTATCAGTAGCCGAGGCAATGGCAGGCGAATACAATGGCGACCTCGGCATCAGCGTGATGGGTACTGAAATGAAATACGAAGGTACTTTCAAGATTACAAAGGTTGACGGCACACACATCGACATTACATTGCCTGCTGCAGGCGAAGGCGCAATGGCTCTGCCATCGCTCGACGTAAAGAACATTCAGACATCTGGCGAGGCTGAAATTACAGTTGGTGACCAGAAGGTTAAGGCTTACACAGCCACCCTCGACAATTATTCAGGCTCAATTACAGTAGACGGCGAAGAGAAGGCATACACCGTCACAAACCTTTCGGTAGCCGTTACTGGCAATGCATGCGTTATCACCTACACACTGAAGTATGGCAGGATGCCAATGCCTATGGAAGCAACGTTCCAAGGAACAAAAAAGTAAAGATATTTCATAGATGAAATCAAGGCTTATTATTTTGATTCTGTCCGTCAGCATGGCTTCGACTGTGCTGGCGGCCAGTCATGTTATTAAGGGTAAAATCACGAGCACAAGCGGCGAACCTCTGCCCGGCTCAAACATAACGGTCAGGGGCACGAAGAACTTTGTTACGACCGCCGATGCTAACGGAAACTACAAGATTGAGGTTGGAAGCAACAAGTCTTACAAGATAACGGTATCTTACGTTGGATATGTAACACAGACATTCAACGTATTGGTAAACAACGGCGATGTGGACAAGAACGTAAAAATGGTCGAAGACGAGCACTCGCTCGACCAAGTAGTGATTACGGCAACACACACCGCCAAGGCTCTGAAAGATGTACCCGTGGTTACGCGCCTCATCACCCTGTCGGATATTCAGAAGGTTGATGCCACCAACATCCAAGACATGCTTACACAAGAACTTCCGGGACTGGAGTTTGGCTTGGCTATGAGTCAGGAAACATCGCTCAACATGAGCGGATTTGGCGGCAACGCAGTATTGTTCCTTGTCGACGGCGAACGAATGGCTGGCGAGACAATGGACAATGTTGACTACAACCGAATGAACCTTGACAATGTGGGCAGGATAGAGATTGTGAAAGGCGCATCGTCAGCCCTCTACGGCTCGAACGCCGTGGGCGGAGTTATAAACATCATAAGCCGCGAGAATACCGAGCCTTGGACGGCAAACGTAAACTCGCGCTACAGTTCGATGGGAAACGAATGGCGCAACGGTGCGAACTTCTCTCTGAACAAAGGAAAATGGAACTCGCAGACAAATTTTCAGCATACAGATATCGAGCCAATTACGCTCTCTGCCGGAATATCATCGTCAGAAAAAGCACTGGCAATTCTGCAAGGCAAAACAATTGACGAGGACAAATCGGATATCAAGCGCCTGTACGGTCAGGAGACATTCAACGTTAAGGAACGGCTCACATTCAACGCAAGCGACAGACTGAAATTCGTGGCTCGCGGCGGATATTTCTTCCGCGACAGCCAGCGCGACACATACAGCTATCACTTCAATGCCTACAGCGCAGGTCTGAAGGGGCGTTACACGGCGGCAAACGGCAACAATCTCGAAGTGTCGTATGCCTTCGACCAATACGACAAGGCAAACTTCGACACCAGCGGAAAGCGCACTCACGACCACGACTACAGCAACATTCAGCACGTTGGCCATGCCATCTACAACCATCTGCTTGGCAAGAACACACTTACGGTCGGAGCGGATTTCATGCACGACTATCTTACTACATACCAGTTTCTGAACAATGCCGAGAACTCGCAGAACAATGCCGACGGATACGCGCAGTTCGACTACAATCCAACACAGAAGCTGAACATCGTCGGAAGTCTGAGATACGACTATTTCTCGGCATCCGACAATCAGTCTGTCACCGCCCGACTCGCCGCCGTGTACAAACTCAAGCTTCTGACGCTAAGAGCCAACTACGCCAGCGGATTCCGCGCGCCGTCGCTGAAAGAGATGTACATGCACTACGACATGGACAACATGGGTTACATGATAATAGGAAATCCCGACCTCTCGCCCGAGAAGAGCAACAACTACAACATTGCCGTAGAGCACAACGGAAGCGTGAAGAACGGCTGCATCTTAGATGGAAACTACAACATAACGCTGATGGGCTACTGCAACGTGTTCGACAAACGCATAACAACAGTTGAGCGATATTGGGTGGTAGATGCCAGCAAGGCCGAAGGCGGATTTCAGATTACTGCCGACGACAAGCATCTAACATCGCACGAAACGGCCGATGACATAACATACAAATACACAGCCGACGACGGAACGGTAAAAGAGGCTCTGAGCAGCGCACTCTACTGGAACGAGGACGGCGTGAAGGTTTACGGGCTTGAACTGAGCGCGAAATACAACTTCGACTTCGGTCTTGGACTGAAATACAACTACTCGTACATGCACGAGAGCGGAAACGTGGTAGACAGCCAGTTCACTCAGCCACGCTCGCACTCTATGACGTGGAGCGCCGACTACGAGCACCGCTTCAGCAAAAACTACAAGGCAAGCATCACCCTTTCGGGACGCGCCCTCGGAGCTCCGCAGTCGGGACGCAAGGATGTTGAGCAGGGCTACTCAATATGGAAATGCATGATTCAGCAGCATATCATGAAAGGCATAAAACTGAACTTTGCCGTAGACAACTTGTTCAACTACGTTCCGAAAGCCTATCACTACAACTCTCCGCTCACAACAGGAAGAAACTGGAGCGTGGGACTATCGCTTAACATTGACAGATTTTTTGAGAAATAACATATTGCAACAATGAAATTATCCGAGAAAGCAAAACGCATTTGGAAATGGATAGGACTGGCAGTGCTGACCCTTACGGTCGTCGCTGCCTTAACAGCCGTATGGAACACATGGTTCGGCCGCACTCGCATCGCCTTCGTAAACTATCAGGTTACAACGCTTGGCGAGATAAGCAAGGCTAACGACAATCCGTTTATCAAGATTGAGGAACTGCCGCTCGACAAACTCGACGACATTGACGACTACGACATGGTATTCGTAAACGCAATGGGCATTAGACTTACCGAGGAGCAGCGCGACAAGATTCAGATGGCTGGCTGGACGGGAACGAACATCCTCACAACGATGGCTACAAATCCCGACAACTACATCATAAGCGTAGACAGCATAACAGCCGACACCATAAACACCTATCTGCGAGGCGCAAGCCGACAGAACTATCGCTCGATGCTCAACTACATCCGCACAAATGTTGACAAGAAAATCATCTTCTGCGGAGACATCGACGCCGCCACTCCATCGCCAACCGGAATGTTCTCTCACCCCAACATCGACCATCCCGACGATGAGGACGTTTACTTCGAGAACATCAAGGATTACGAGGCATATCTGCAAAAACACAATCTGGTTAAGAAAGATGCTCCGCGAGTAATCGTAACCGGCGCGATGGGCAATCCGAACGAACTGGTTCTCGCCCTCGAAAAGAGCGGAAACACGGTTTACTGCATAAACGGAATGTTCGTCAGATTTCTGAAGATGCTTGAAGCCGAACGCCCCGACATGAAGTTCAACGCGGTGGTGAACCTTGCCCACGGCAGACTTGGAGACAAGGCTGTTGAATGGCTCGCACAGCAGAACATTCCGCTGTTCGGAACGCTCAATGTAAATCGCCTCACATCCGAATGGGAAGAGGACAAGCAGGGAATGCAAGGCGGCTTTATGAGCCAGAGCATCGTTACGCCCGAGATTGACGGTGCAATACGACCTTACGTCCTCTTCGGACAGCGGATAAACAAGGAAGGACTACACGAGGCTTACACCATTCCCGACAGACTCGACAAGTTCGTAAAGACCGTTAACAACTACATCGCGCTCCAGAAGAAGGCGAACAAAGACAAGCACATTGCCATTGTCTACTTCAAAGGTCCGGGCGAGCAGGCTCTATCGGCTTCGGGACTCGATGTTGTGCCATCGCTCTACAATATGCTCAAGCGACTTCAGAGCGAGGGCTACAACACAAGCGGACTGCCATCTTCGGTAACCGATTTTCAGAAGATTATAATGAAGAAGGGAGCACCGATAAGCGACCTCAGCATCATCGAGCAGCATCCCGACACGGTGGTAAGAATACAGTTCGGCAACATCGCGCTTCTTCCCCAGCCTCTTGCAGGACACGGCGACAACACGTTCCAGATTGTTCACGGAACGGATTCAGACCCTGTGAAGGAATTTCAGAATGCATATTTCTGGATTCAGAATACTTTCAAGGCCGATGCCATGATACATTTCGGCACACACGGAGGACTTGAATTCACTCCGCGCAAGCAGGTGGCACTATCGAGCAACGACTGGCCCGACAAACTTGTAGGAACAATTCCACACTACTATCTTTACACCATCGGCAACGTGGGCGAGGCTCTCATCGCCAAACGTCGCACATACGCCGGAATCCAGAGCCACATCACGCCGCCGTATCTCGAAAGCAATCTGCGAAACACATACAAATCGCTTACCGATGCCATTCAGGCTTACGAAAAATCACCTTCGGATGCGGCATCAATAGCCGTAAAGAAGATTGCCGTAAGCATGGGAATTCATCGCGACCTCGAAATGGATTCTATCCTTACAAAGCCGTGGACAGCCGACCAGATTGCCAAGGTTGAACACTTTGGCGAGGAGATTGCCAACGAGAAGATTGTCGGTCAGCTGTACACGCTCGGCGAGCCTTACGAGGCAAAGCGCATAGAATCGACCGTCTATGCCATGTGTACCGACCCAATAGCATACAGCATGTTTAGTCTCGACAAGCAGCTGAAACGTGCCAAGGGCGATGCCGAGAAGCACAAGGCTTTCTTCACATCGCAGTATCTCAATCCAGCCAAGGCGCTCGTGGGCAGACTTCTCAACGGCTCGGCTGCGGTTAGCGATGCCTTCATCTGCCACACTGCCGGAGTAACTCAGCAGCAACTCGACAAGGCTCGCGAGATTGAGAGTTCGCAGAACAATCCGTCGGACATGATGTCGATGATGATGGCAATGATGGGCAGCGACGACAAGGACAAGAGCGGCAGAAAACCATCGAAGCCGGAAGCCGCATCAAAGGCCGAAAAGAAGCCCGATGCCGAAGCCATGAGAAAGATGAAGGAAGCCGGAAAGGGCATGGACCCAAAGAAGGCTCTGCAAATGGCAAAGATGGCCGGAGCAAGCCCCGAGGCTCTGAAGAAGATGGCTGCCGCAATGGGACTTGGCACAAACAGCACGAAGAACGACAACGTAAGCGGCATGATGGCAAAAATGGCAGCCATGAAAAAGTCGTACACCAAGGAAGAAACGTATCTTGCCAACGCCATAATGGAGGTTGAGCGCACGCTGAAGAACGTGAAAGCATACAAGCAGCAGCTTCTCGACGCGCCGAAGCACGAACTGGCATCCATGATGAATGCCCTGAACGGCGGATACACTCGCCCAAGCAGCGGAGGCGATGTCATAGCAAATCCTCGCGCCCTTCCAACGGGCTGCAATCTGTACGGAATAAATGCCGAAGCCACTCCAACCGAGCAGGCTTGGGAGAAGGGAAAGATGCTTGCCGAAAATACGATAAAGATGTATCGCGAACGTCATCACGACTCCATTCCGCGAAAGGTTTCGTTCACCTTCTGGTCGTCTGAATTTATAGAGACTGGCGGAACAACCATGGCTCAGGCATTCTATCTGCTCGGCATCGAACCCGTTCGGGATGCCTTCGGGCGTGTTACCGACATCCGCCTCATTCCGAGCAATGAACTCGGGCGTCCGCGCATCGACGTGGTTATCCAGACATCAGGACAGTTCCGCGACATTGCGGCATCGCGTCTGTATCTTCTAAACCGCGCCGTGCAGATGGCTGCCGAGGCAAAAGGCGACAAGTTCGAAAACATGGTGAGCGAGGGCGTAAAGGAATCAGAACGCGCCCTAACCGAATCGGGAATTTCGCCAAAAGATGCCCGCGAGATGTCTACATTCCGCATCTTTGGCGGACTTAACGGCGGATACGGCACGGGCATTCAGGAGATGGTTCAGCAAGGCGACAGTTGGAAGTCCGAAGACGAGATTGCCGACACTTACATCAACAACATGTCGGCCTTCTACGGCTCTGAAGAATATTGGGAGAAGGCTTCGAAAGTGGCTTTCAAGGCAGCTCTCACGCGCACCGATGCAGTTATCCAGCCGCGCCAGTCAAACTCGTGGGGCGCACTCTCGCTCGACCACGTCTACGAGTTTATGGGCGGAATGAATCTTGCCGTACGAAACGTTACGGGCAAAGACCCCGACGCTTATCTGGCCGACTATCGCAACCGCAACAACAATCGCATGCAGGAGGTAAAGGAAGCAATCGGCGTTGAAAGCCGAACAACAATCTTCAACCCAACTTACATCAAGGAGAAGATGAAGGGCGGCGCGAACGAGGCTTCTGAAATTGCCGACATCGTTGAGAATACTTACGGATGGAACGTAATGAAGCCTAAGGCTATCGACAACCAGATGTGGGAGGAAATCTACAACGTCTACGTCAAAGACGAGATGAATCTGGGCATCGACAAGTTCATGAAAGAGAAGAATCCGGCAGCAATGGAGCAGATGGCTCACACCATGGTTCAGACCATTCAGAAAGGGTTGTGGAAAGCTTCGCCCGACAAATTGAAAAACCTTCAGAAACTGGAGCACGACCTCCATGCCGAGGCTGAAGCCCGTATGCGCGACAACATGGGCAAGGATAACAGCAACGACGGCACGGTTATGAAGAAAGAGGCTCTCTCCGACTCTGCCGAGACAAGCACAACCATCGTAACGGCTTCGGTTGTAATAGCCTTCGCACTCGTTGCCTTTGCAATAATCGGCATAATTATCCGCAAGCGCCGCAAACAAGAAACCGAAGAGGAAGAATAATGGAAATAGTAGTTCTTGTACTGATGTTTCTGGTCATGTTCATGACATGGCTGAAACTGTCCTTCCTGAAAGCATGGCATATAGCAGTAATCTCTGCTGTATGCTCGCTTTTCATCGTACTAACGTGGCGCATTGCCATTGAGCAAAGCCGAAACGAAATAAGCGAATGGCTCGGCAACCAGAGACTGATGCTCGACACATCGGTTGTGCTGACAATCGAGATTCTGTGGCAGATGTGCTTCTGCCTTCTGTCGGGAAAACTACTCTACGGCGAGAAGGTTGGCAGACGCACAATTTTCGCTTATCGTGTGCTCAGATTCTTTCCGGGTGTACTTATACTGCCCGTACTGTTTTATGCGCTAATTCAGGCCGTATATGCCTTTACCGGGGTTAGTTTCTCGCTCGTTGCATGGGCAATGGCGGCATTTGTCTTTCTTCTGATGCCTGCCGGAGCATACGCCATGCGCTTTCTGCTGCCCGAAAAGCCATTGAGGCTCGAGATTCTGTTTCTCTGCGCTTCGATGATTCTTATTCTCGGCATCATTGCCACGGTCAATGGCTCTACTACATTCAAGGGTTCCGACCCGATAGAATGGGCGGCCTTGGGCACATTCGCGCTTATCGCCCTTGTGTGCGGAACTGTCGGCTTCTGCATCAGACAATATAAAATCCGAAAATCAAACTAATAAACAATAAACATCATTATGGAAATAATTTCAGATATTCTCTACTGGATAAGCACAGGGCTGTTTGTTCCTGTAATCGTTGCACTTATCCTTCTTTTTCTGCGTTCGCTGCTCCTTATCGGCAGTTTCTTCGGACAGTATCTGGCAATACGCAAGTCGGCTGCACAGATAAGAAAGGCTCTTACGGGCATCACTTCTGAAAACATCGACAGCGTTACGACAAATCTGCCCAAAAAGAGCGACATGCTTGTCGTTTCATTCGTAAAGAAGATGATTGAAAACAAAGACAACTACGCCGAGGTTAAACGCTTGCTTGCCGAGTTCGAGATTGCAGCCGACAAAGACCTCGCAACGTGCAAGATGCTCTCTAAGCTCGGTCCGATGCTCGGACTTATGGGAACTCTCATCCCAATGGGACCAGCTCTTGCAGGGCTTGCATCGGGCGACATCGAGTCTATGGCGCGCAACATGCAGGTTGCCTTTGCAACAACAGTTACGGGACTGGTTGCGGCTGCCATCGGCTACGTTACTCAGCAAGTAAAGCAACGCTGGTATCTGCAAGACATGACTAATCTTGAATATCTTTCAGACATCCTAAAAAAGTAAAAATATGCGCCACAGACTATTAAAGAATAACGAGGAAGACGACCCGATGTCTACGGTGTCAAACCTGTTCGATGTTGCAATGGTTTTTGCCGTCGCGCTGATGGTTGCCTTGGTTACGCGGTTTAACATGACCGAGATGTTCAGCAGCGAGGACTTTACAATGGTAAAGAATCCGGGAAAGGAAAACATGGAGATTATAACCAAGGAAGGAAAACAGATAAACAAATACACTCCGTCTGACGACCAGTCTTCGAAAGACGGCAACAAGGGAAAGCGCGTAGGAGTTGCCTACCAACTCGAAAACGGCGAGATTATCTATGTTCCAGAATAAATAACCCTCTCCTAAAAAAACGAGTTCACAGTCGCCCGTAAATATGCGACTGTGAACTTCTAAAAAATCTAAAAACCTTTAAAATATTATTATCTTCGCGACAATTTCTTTACTTCATTCTCAACTTCATCGAGCTCCCATAGCCTTGATTCCACTTTAACCAGATTTCCGTTCTGGTCAATAAGCCGATATGTTGGATAGCCTTGTACACCGACATATTTTTCGAGCAATTTTTGCTGTGCGTCGGGCAAATTATAATGCGCCACGTTTGCACCCGTAACATTGTACTCTTTTATTACATTCTTCCAGCCCTTTTCGTTCGAATTACTGGCAAAATACATAAACACCATATCGTACGGCTTCAGGCGCTTGTATTCTTCCTGCGACTTTGAAAGCTTCAACTTGCAAGGACCGCACCATATACCCCACACATCAATAAGAATTATCTTGCCCCTATAAGGCTTTGTAAGCGTATTCAGAATCTTTGCGCCGTCGGTCATGCCCTTAACTGCGTCCGACGATTTCAGACAGTCTGAGTCGAAAGCCATATTGTCGAGACATTCTAACTTATCGTTCATAGCATGAATATATTCGCGGTAGCCGTCTGCCGAAATAAGCGAATCGACAAGAGCAAGGGTTTCTTTCTGCAATGACTTTCTTTGCCCTCCAAACACCCATTTGCACAAATAATCCGAAAGAATAACGTCGTGCACCGACTTACTCACTCCGCGGCATATCATCTCCTCCGAAAAAGCCTTTATATCTCTTCTTTGAATGAACTCCCAGTAATTGTCGTCGAGCAGCTCGTTAATCTTCTGAACAAAGTCGTTTGCGTTGAATTCTCCTTCCAACTTTTTCTTCAGACTGTCAGACGCATTTTGTTGCTTCTTCTGCAACGCGCGATAAGCGGCTTCATATTTCTCTGCAGCCTCCCAGTCGTTTGCCGATAGTTTCAGAACGCCGTTTTTCTCTGCCATCACAAGATGTTCTTTTAGCGTCATTGTATCTTTCTCCAGAACCCAAGAATACAATATTGAGCAATAATCGCTTATCAAACCCCTGCCGCACCAAGTTGCAGAGTAAGGCAATCGGACTTTTTCAAGATACTGTTTCTCTACTATTTTCAGATACTTGTCAGAAAAATCGCCATTTGCCACATCTTTACTCTTCATTAAGAAACGTGCTGCCGACACATATATATCATTCTCTCTAAGAGTCTTGTATCTGCCAGATAAGTTCGGATGCTTGGAAAATAATTCTGCCATTTTCTGAATTTCCTTATCAGTCTCATTCTTCACCTTCTCGAAGATATCGTCCAGGTGAAAATCCTTCAAATCTACAAATGGATCGGCAACCAAACCGGAAAATCCGTAGGATGCTATTTCGTTTTGCAGACGAACATCCTTGCCCATAAACAACTGTTTATCCTCCTTTACATCATACAAAAGAAAGTACGATTTATTAGGCTCTGCAATATTATATACAGAAAATTCAAAGCCACCGCACCTCAAACAATAAAACGTAGTATTCAGCACAGGCATACGCAAGCAAAATCTGCCTACAGAATCGAGCGGCACAACTATATCATCATCCGAGTCAATACACCCGCCGTCTTTTTTCAATCTAAATTCACGCACCCCTTCTGGCACGTTTCTTATCAAGCCCGAAATTGTTACGCTGTCGACTTTACAATAGTTGTTATCGACAATTTCTGTACGATTGTCCTTATCAGGATAGTCGGGCATGGTCGACGATTTTATAAGGCTACATTCGGCCTTATCTGCGCCAACAGAAATCGTGCGAATGCCCGATTCGGCTGCTCCAACGCTTACTTGCAGCGTATCGCCATTGTTTGAAGCACGCAAAACATAGCAATCCTTGTCATCGCTGCGCGAGACGACGTCCCAACACTTACTGTCGTAAATAACCTGATTGTCGACAAAGCCAACGAACCATTCGCCAGTCTTTTCGTTTCGCCAATAGGTATCCTCAATGCCACTTTGTCCACATCCGAAGAATGAAAAAATCACTATAACAGATGCTATTAGGATAATTTTTTTCATAGAAATGATTGTATTATATTTATATTATTTTAGTTCACGCCTAACTCCGCTTTCATAGCATCTCCCAAAATAAGGAAGAAAATGCGAAATCAATGACTATTTGGTATTATCTTTAAAAGTTACGAACGGAAAATCGACTTTTCCTCGCGCTGGCAAAGATAGTATTATTTCTAAACAGATTATCATTTAGAGCAATTTATTTTATTAAAACATTTCAGAATTACGCTATTTTTAAGCATTTTTAACAAAAAAAAGAGGCTGCATCCATAAAAATGCAGTCTCTCGTCTCTTTTCAAAAAACTGATATTATACGTTTTACAAACGCAATTTTTTCAAAAATCAAAAGTTATCAACGTGGATTTCGAAGAATGCCTGTGGATGATTGCAGACTGGGCACTCCTCTGGAGCCTTCTCGCCCACTACAATATGACCGCAGTTGCGGCACTCCCAAACCTTAACTTCGCTCTTTGCAAATACTTCCTGCATCTCAATATTCTTCAGAAGAGCACGGTAACGCTCCTCGTGACGCTTCTCGATGGCAGCCACCATGCGGAACTTAGCTGCAAGGGCTGTAAAGCCCTCTTCCTCGGCTGTTTTTGCAAAGCCCTCGTACATGTCAGTCCACTCGTAGTTTTCGCCCTCAGCAGCAGCCAAAAGATTCTCGGCTGTTGTACCGATGCCGTTCAGTTCCTTGAACCAAAGTTTGGCGTGTTCCTTCTCGTTGTCGGCAGTCTTCAAGAAAATCTCTGCCAACTGCTCAAAACCCTCCTTCTTTGCCTTAGAAGCGAAATATGTGTACTTGTTTCGAGCCATAGACTCGCCAGCAAATGCCTCGTGAAGGTTCTTCTCTGTCTGAGTTCCCTTCAGGCTCTTTGGCTCGTCTGTAACCTCTTTAAACTTGTTTGCAGGAACTTTGCACTTTGGACATTTTTCAGGTGCAGAATCGCCCTCATGAACATAACCGCACACTGTGCATACATACTTTTTTGCCATAATAGTTTGTTTATTTTTGGTTAGTACTTGTTTGTATTTATCTGGGGATAAAGATAATAATATTTCGCACAATTATGCGAATAAAATCCATATTCTTTTCCAATTTACACTATTTTAGTACGTTTTCATCTACAAAATAGAGACTTTAGCATACAGACACACAAAGGTTGTTTCCCAATATTTCGTTGAGAAACAACCCTATATTTTGTAAATGTCTGTTACGGTTTTAGTAGCCGAAGATGGTTTCGGTAGACACTTCGTGAACCTCGCCAAGACTCTTCAAGAAGTCCATGTCGAGTTCCTTCGAATCGCCGAGAATGAGGTATCGATATGTACGTCCCTTCACGTTTTCCTTCTGGAAATCAACAAGATCGTCGAGCGTCATATCCTGTACCTTATTATATACATCGGCATCGATGTCGTGGTCGTGTCCCATATCCTGAGCATTGAAATATGAGTTCAGAACCCACTCGCGCGATGTCCGGACAGTTGCAAGTCGTTTCAGCAAAGCCTCTTTAGCCATTGCAAACGAAGTCTCGCTCTTCGGCATATTCTCGATAATATCCTTGAACACACTCACACAATCCTTCATCTTGTCGTTCTGAGTAATGATGTATGTGTAGAACGAATTTGTCTTATCCTTGCCTGCTCCGTTCACATATCGTGCAGATGCCGAGTAAGCCAATCCGCGAGCCTCGCGCAATTCTTGGAAAACAACGCAACTCATGTCCTGTCCGAAGTAGTTGTTGAACAACTCAATCTCTGGAACAATGGCTGTATTATACTTCTGACCATCGTTAGAATACATCTGCATGTATATATTTTTCGCCTCATAAGGAGCGATAAACACCTCAGTCTTTGCAACTTCCTGCTTTACAAAATCATTATCAACCTCGGCTGGTTTTGGTTGTTTTGCAGTCTTATGCAACTTATCGACCATTTTAGCAACCTCTGTCATTGAAAGCGGACCATAATACAAAACTGTCTGCTTATAATCCTTCAGTTTGCCAAGTTGTGCGAGCAGAGTCTTTGGGTCAGCACTTTCAAGTTCCTTCTGCGAAAGAATATTTGTCATGCTATTCTTGTCTCCAAACATTCCCCAAGTCTGAAGATGCGAGAAGTTGCTTCGCTGATCGAGTTTGCTAACTCTTCGAGATTCGATTGTGTTTGCAACGAAATCTGCGTAAACCTCTTTGCTGACGTTTGCCTCGGCAAGCCACTTTTCGCAAAGTTCCATCGCAGGTTTCATATTTTCAGACAAACCGCTGATGACAACCGTTGTGCGCTTTGGCGAAACAGTGACAGAAATTTCGCAAGCAAGTTCGTAGAGTTTTCGCTGAATCTGCTCGGCACTCAACTTCGATGTTCCTGCGTAATTCATCAAGTCTGATGCAACGCTCAACTCGCGGTCGTTCTTGCTTCCGTGCTCAACAATGTACGAAAGTTTGAAACGACTGTTGTCTGAATTCTGCTTATAAAAAAGTTTGTTTCCGTTCTTGAAATCAGAAACGATCAAATCTTTCTTGAAGTCGATGAACTTTGGTTCAATCTTCTCAACCTTTGTTTCTGCAACATTCTTTACGAAGTCGCTGCACTTGTTTCGATTCATCTCTATTGGCGAGATGGCTGGCTTCTCAATCTTCTTCTCGTTAGGATCATCGCCCTTATGCTTGTAGATACAAGCGTAACCATCTGTAAGCGTACGCTTTGCAAATGCAACAAGATCAGCCTTTGTAATTTTAGAAAGGCGGTCGATTTCCTCAACACGATATTTCCAGTCAACACCATCGACAAATGCGCTCACAAACATGCTTGCACGACTGCTGTTCTTCTCGAGTGCCTTCATCTTTGAAAGACGAAGATTATTGATAACCGCCTTCAGAAGTTCCTCGCTGAAATCGCCCTCGGCAATCTTCTTAACTTCGGCAACGAGCAAGTCGCGAGCCTGTTCAAGCGTCTGACCTTCTTTTGGAACGGCTATTGTGTAGAGCACAGAATAATCGCTCATCGAGTTGTTATATGCCTCAGCCTGAAGAACTTTCTGCTGCTGGTTAAGATTCAAATCGAACAACCCTGCAGTTCCGTTTGTCAAAAGTTTCTCGATAAGATTCAGATAATCAGCCTCTTTGCTGCTACTTCCCGGAAAAGGCCATGACACAGTTACCATATCAGCCTCGCGTCCGTACACATCTTTATATACAGGAGCAGTTAGCGGCTTAACGGCAGGAATGTCGAGATATTTGAGTTGTGGATTTGGCTTCCAGTCGCCAAAATACTTGTCAATTGTAGCCATAACCTCATCGAAATCGAAATCACCACTCATACAGATTGCCACATTATTAGGCACATACCAATATTTAAAGTGGTTCTTGATGTTTGTTATCGAAGGATTCTTAAGATGGTCCTGAGTTCCGATAACAGTCTGCATTCCGTAAGGATGATTTGGGAACAGAATCTTGTTTGTCTGCTCAAAAATCTTGTCAAAATCACGTGTAAGATAGATGTTGTACTCCTCATAAACGGCTTCGAGTTCAGTATGGAATCCTCTGATAACCAAATCTTTGAATCTATCAGACTGAATCTTGGCCCAATTATCAACCTCATTGCTTGGAATATCCTCGATGTAGCAAGTAACATCCTCGCTTGTGTAGGCGTTGCTTCCAACCGAACCAATCTGAGCCATCAGCTTATCGTACTCGTTAGCAACGGCGATGGTTGATGCCAAGTAACTGAGCGAGTCTATTTTATGATAGATAGCCTTGCGCTTAGCCTCATCGCGAGTGTGGCGATAAACCTCGTAGCGAGCCTCGATGCTGTCGAGCAAAGGCTTCTCACGTTTATAGTCGGTTGTACCATACGATGTAGTTCCCTTGAACATCAAATGCTCAAGATAATGCGCCAGACCTGTTGTTTCGTGCGGGTCGTTCTTACCTCCAACTCTCACGGCAATATAAGTCTGGATACGCGGTTCTACCTTATTTACAGTGAGATATACTTTCAGGCCATTGTCGAGTGTATAAATGCGAGCCTTCAACGGATCGCCGTCAACAGTCTGATAGTTATACTTTTTCTGCGCATCTGCCGCGTTACAGACAACTGCCAGCAGCACAGAAATGATGAAAATCTTAAAATATTTCATTTTACACATTATAATCTTCTCGAACGCGCAAAATAAATAAAAAAATGTTAAACAAACGCTATTTTTTCAAACATTTTTGTATATTTTTGCATAAAATTCTTAATTATAGACTTATGAACAGAAAAGCAACAATCATATTGGCGCTTTGCTTGGCAACGATGTCGGCTTGCCACAAAGATGATGATATTCCGGAAGAGCCTGTTCCCGAAACAGAAGAACCTACAACTCCGTCGGACGAGGACGACGAGAAAGGATTCTCACTCGGCGACATTCCTGTTGAGGAGATTTAGATTTACGAACAATGCAGTCGACAACATTCTTCGCATGAAATAGTCTAAGTCATTTGCATTTAACTTAAGTAACCGAATTCACAGTCGTATTTTTCACACCGAAAAAATATTTCTAAGCGGAATTGTCTTTTTTACCAAAAGACTCTTTCGCTTTTTTCGTATATAAAAAAACGGCAGAACATCACTGCCCCGCCGTTTTCTTATAAGATTATCTTGTATATCCGCCAAAATGCCATTCTTCAGAAGCATTGTCACTTGATTCTAATATCGATACACGCTCTATAATCTCGTGTACAATAGCCACTGGTTTTACATATAATTGCTTCATAAATTCTACTTACTGCTTCTTGAACAGCCAATTGGTTGCCCGACAAGTGTAATTTACCTTATTAGATGAATCAACTTTTGTCTTTGGATCGAGTGCGGATAATCTTAAATGTGTTGCATCTACATATATAATATTATAATCTTCGAAATTAGCAGGAACCATGTTGTAAGCCAAACGTCCCAATGGGAATGTTGCTCCACCATCGTAGTGATAGATTCCGTATACCTTTGAGAATCTGCGCTGTGACTCAACATCGCCAAGATTTCTGTTACCATCGAACAGGTCGAAACTCTCGCCCAGATAAATTTTGAAATTACCATAACGTGCCTTTGGAGTGTTGTAAGTAACATAGTTGAAGTTACTCTTTACAATACAAAGATTCTTGAAATCAATATCCTTGTAACTCAAGTTTCCTCCATTACGGAAGAACATTGAAGTGCCGTCGTTCTTTGCATAGGCATCGTAAGCAAGGCTGTAATTGCCAAGAGTTGAATAGAACGATTTTCCAACAGATTCGGTGTAAAGGTTACCAGCCCAATTACCAGTGTTAGCATTGCCTGTATTACCGTTAGACTCATACCACAAATCGCCCGGATTCTTAACATAGTCGTATGTAACTTCTGTTCCGCGGTCTATTATACCGTTGCAGATAACGCCCTTCTTACCATTGTAATTTGTCTGCTGAGAGTTTGTTACGAACAATGAGAAGTTGATGCTCAGCATATCGTCGATTGGCATTACATACTTACATTTCTTGTAAGAGTACGTACCGTTGTCGTTTATGCAGAAGTCTGAATTATCCTTGTTCAACTCGCTCTTGTCAGGACTCTCTATCAGATGGAAGTAAAGTTGCTGTCTGCTTCCGTTTACCGTTCCGTAATAGTTCTTAGACGCAGCATCGTATGTTGTCTCGCCTGTATAAACCTCGTATTTGCCGTTTGTGTATGCAAAGAATACCAAATTCTCAATACCTTCGGCAACATAATAGTTGTTTCCGTTGTAATGCTGAGACATATCGCTTACAAGGTGCTCCTGAACCTCGTTTACGAACATTGCCTTGGTTGTCTCCTGCAAGTCATTGTCGTTTACGTCGATACGCTCATAATTGCCGTTTTTACTGTAGAACAACTTCAGGTTGATGCCCTGTGGCTTGCAAGCCTCAAAGTTCATCTTCATATAGTCTCTCAATCCGTAGAAATCTACGCTATTGAGGTTCTCGCCTGCGTAACCCTGTCCCCAGTAAGCACGACCGCGGTTTGTGTCGAGCATTTCGCCCTGCCAGTTACCGTTAAGAAGAATACTCTTGTCGTCTGGCTGCTCTGTATAGTTAAGACTGAAGCACTTTCCTGCTACATATTCCTTTGCACCTTCGCCAACCATCTTCATTGAATAAACAAACTCGTCAAAGTTTGTAGGAAGAACATCGTTAGATGTTGTAGAAACGCCATCGTCAACACGAGTGAAGACGATAACCGAAAGTCTTCTTCTGAGTTCCTCGTAACTTACAGTCAATCCGTCAGGAGCAGTTATATGTCTGTCTACTGCTACCGGAGGCATTGCAATGTAAAGGTCGAGGTGCATATAGTAGCCGTCCTCCTCTTTTGTGATAACATAGTCGTACTTGCCATCTTCAGCCTTCTTCTGATTGTTAGAAAGGCTTGCGAATGGAACTTCGTAAACAATAGGATTGTTAAGTCCACTTGTACTGTACTCGCCTGTATCGCCGTTGCCTAGAGTCAGTTCGAAGTATGATGTCTTCTCGCCTGCGCCCTCAACTCTAAGGAAGTGATTTTCACATTCGATACGTCCTTTTGAGAAGAAGCAAGCATCCTGACCGCTGAACTGAGCTCTTGTAGGATGAGAGAACTTGCCGTCGGCACGCTTCTCTGCCGGAACCTTAACCTGAATACGGAACATAGGAACAAGCATGTCCATCTTGACATTTGGAAGCGTCTTCGTATCTATATTTTCCTGATTAACAATGCCCGAACCGCCAAGTACACAGAGGTTTGACACATCAGACATTGAGATGTCAGACAAGGTTGCAACCTGCTGTGTCTGACTCATGAAATCGAGTTCGCCAAAAGTAAAATTACACTTTCCGTCTACATTGGCAATAATCTCGGTATATCGTTCGTTCCAAGGATAAATGGCATACATATAAGAACCCGCCACCGGTGTACCTGTTACAGAACCCTTGAACATTGCATTTGCACTCGGGGTAAAACTGCCGTTTTCGCTGTTTACATCTACACTGAATATGCCGTTTCGCACGCAATCGTAACTTGCAGCAACGTTGTTAACCACACAGCAAGTAGTTGTATAAACTGCCAACTTATCGTTGGTGCTCCAGTTCATCTGCAATTCAGACCAACCGTTTTTTGCAACCATATCCAATCTGGTGTTTTTGCCTTGTGACATAAGTACAGTGTACTCCTCACCTTTTTTTGTTTTTTCCGACGTGTTATCTGTAAACAGATTCTCGTCAGCGCACGAACACACTACAAAGATAGATGTAGCGAAAATAAGTCTCGGAAAATTCTTAAAAGCCAAAAAATTCATAAATTCAGAAAATATAATCTTATTGTTTTTATTTCATAATCTATTTAGGGAACGGTAGTTTAATAAAAAACCTTTGTAGGGTCGTTCAT
Source organism: Bacteroidales bacterium KHT7 (assembly GCA_900102385.1). Lineage (GTDB taxonomy): Bacteria > Bacteroidota > Bacteroidia > Bacteroidales > Bacteroidaceae > Ga6A1. The sequence continues at coordinate 97,145 of FNBQ01000016.1, forward strand.
CTCTTGCCTACGCTCTTTAGCCCTGCCATCCTCTACCGGGATATCGCCAGAGATGTAGAAATCGGCAATATTGCCACTGCACAGCAGCTCGATGGCAACCGATGACGGCTTGATATACCTCTTACTGCCGCTGTTATTAAAATCAGCAGAACCCAAGTTTTTAATTTTTTTCATGAAATTTACAGTTTACCTAAACTTTTATTAGTAATTTAAAATCAACACTCGTTTTTCAGCATGGTCTTAGACCTATATTTTCAGCATCTCAGTAGCATCATTTTCAATAGTCTTCTACTTTCGACCGCAAAGAGAATAAAAATATAACAAACAACAAACAAAATATATCAAATAAGCACAAAAAAACTCGTATTTCTTGACTTATATCAAAATGTTAAAAAATGTTATTTTATGAGTATTGTTTGACATTTTATAAATATTGAACACGGATAATTATCGACAGTTTTATTTTCTCGAAAACTCTTCAGAAAGCATTATTACTGAATAATTTGCAATTCGGCTTATTGTATTTCGTACATGGTACTTTCCTACAAACTTTAAAATTATGAAAATTCGCCCATAAAATACAATAACATCAATATAGAATTAGGGGGCAAATTTAGAAAATCGGGGGTAGACACATCAAGACAAACTGACGGGCAGTATAGAAACAACAATTCAGTATAATTTTAAGCCTGTCCATCTCGAACGAATCCAAAAGATTTTTTCAACTTTCAGCTCTCAGCTTTCTCTAAGTTTGCAGATGATTGCGGCGCAGCCGCATAAGAAAGCAAATTGGTCGAGAAAAACAATAGCAATTCAAGACAGTTTCTTACCTTTGTCGTTGTAAGGAAGAATCGGTCTGTCGAAGAGGTAAACCAGTCAACTCTCCAGAACGGAGTCTATAAATTGTTTAGGACCTCCCCGACATAGTTGCAAAGACAAGATAGAAAGTTATCGGCATAGAGCCTCGTTAGAGTGTTAGTCCATACAACTATTGACCAATTCTTTT
>FNBQ01000024.1 GCA_900102385.1 Bacteroidales bacterium KHT7
GATGCACAGGTCAAAGCGTCCGATAGAACCGGAAGCCGTCTTCGGACAGATGAAATACAACATGCAGTACAAGCGCTTCCGTCACTTCGGCAAGGGCAAGGTCACCATGGACTTTGCCTTCTTCGCCATTGCCTTTGACATCAAGAAAATGGCTGCCGTGATGAGAAAACAGGCACAGAACGGTCTCTCAAAGGCTGTTTTTATACCAATATACCGACTATATAACGCAAAATGCGGCTTCGTGGGTGCTTGTGACAGATTTTACATCAAAAAAGCGGCATAGAAAGAATCTTTCCATGCCGTGCCTGTAAAAAAAACAAATAAGAGGATGTGCCTATTTTGACACACCCTCTCTTATTTTCGGAACGTTCCATAAAATGAGCCGACGACGGGACTCGAACCCGTGACCCTTTCATTACGAATGAAATGCTCTACCAACTGAGCCACGTCGGCATTTCCTTATCAATCTTTACGCTGTAGCACATATCTGTGCCACAAGTCTCCCACAATATCCCAAACCGTTGCCCTATCTTCGGGCGCAAGCGACGAATATTTCTGATAGCGCTGTTTGAAATGCCTCCAACGCTTAGGGAGGTTGAAGTAGAACTTTAAATCGACCTTCTCGGGCACGCACTGAACGCTATAAACGCTCTGCACATACTTCTGAGCCAACGTTCCGAGCGGTTTTGTCGAGCCTTCGAAATAGTGCTCCGTGAGTTCGTCCATCACCCCGACATACAAGGCTACCGACTCAGGATACTCAGCCCCCTCTTCCGAAACGTGCTTGCGCATCACATACCAATCGGTGAGATGCCGCATCGTTACAGTCTGCCAAGTGTAATGCCCTACGATGTGATAGGCATTATACGGGAACAGAATACTTGCCGGAACAGCGCCAACTTCGACTTGTTCTCCTTTCGGACCGCAAATATACTGCTTTCTTTTGGTTGTTGCAAGAATATTTGTATATTTATCTGTAACTTTTTCGCGAGATTTCAATCTTTTCTCGTAAGAAATCAAAATATGGTTCTCAACAGGCACTTTTTCCCAGAAAAAAAGCGTATGTTTTTCGTCACAACCCGATTCCTCGAAAGCGATGCCTTTCTGCATCATCAACTCATCAATCTCATCGTGCTGAAAACTGAAAATGTCGATGTCTCCGCAGTCGCGGTGATGCGGAATAGGATAAAATGCCGCCGTGGTGAATCCCTTAAGAAGGATGTAATCGATGCCGTTCGACCTCAGAAACGAATGGAGCGACATGAAAGCCTTCCACTTCTCGGCATACTTGCGCTCGGTTTTCTGAGCATCGAAAGCCCACGTTACACGGACTTGCGAAGGCGGAAAGTGTTCCTCGTCGAGCATAAGCCAGCCGTCGCGAACCAAAGTCGCAACGCCGTGCGCCACCGAGGCGAAGTAGATTTTTCGCCATTGCTCGTCGGTAAGCGAGGCAAAAAGTTCTTCGTCGGGAGCAACGTCTGTCAGAGCCGCACGAAGCAGTTTCAGACACATCTCGACTTCCCACTTGTATGATTCGCCGTCGAACATCAGTCTTTCTGAATTAGCACTGTTGCGTATGCGCTTATTCCTTCCTGACGACCGGTAAAGCCGAGTTTCTCGGTTGTTGTGGCCTTAACCGACACGTCTTCTTCGTCGATTCCAATTACATCGGCAATACATTTCTGCATAGCCGGGATGTGATTCTTCATCTTCGGACGCTCGGCACATATCGTTGCATCGATATTTCCTACGGTGTAGCCCTTCGTTGCAATCAAGTCTACTGTCTTTTTCAGAAGAATCTTGCTGTCAATCATTTCGTATTCCGATGCTGTATCGGGAAAATGATAGCCTATGTCGCGCATGTGAGCCGCGCCAAGCAAGGCATCGCATATTGCATGCAGAAGAACATCGGCATCGCTGTGGCCAAGAAGTCCTTTCTCGTGCTCAAGTTTTATTCCACCAATCCAAAGTTCACGGTCCACAACAAGTTTGTGAACGTCAAAACCAAATCCAACACGTATTTTCATATTTTTTATCTGCTGAACATATCTTTTAGACCATCCATATCGAACGTGAGCGAGAATCGCAAAGTCTGATCGAGCGGATTTGTCTGTGCCGTAGAAATAATGTAAGAAGCATCGAGCGAGAAAACATTCATTTTGAAGCCCGCTCCTACTGAATAATATTTTCTATTACCCTTGCTCGCACTCTCGTGATGATATCCGGCACGGAGCGAAAACTGATTGTGATAGCAATATTCTGCACCAAGTCCCCAGTTTATCTCCTCAAGTTCTTCCTTAAAACCACCGGGAGCATCGTGGAAGCTCTTGAAGATTCCGGCGATTGGAGAAACATTGTAATAACCTTGGTCTAGCAGCCACTCGTTGTAGCCCGAATAATCATCGGTTGCACTATTGGTCTCTGCCACATATTGCTCCATCGTTGGACGTGTAGGAACCATCAGTTTGTTTGCATCGGCACTGAAACTGAAGGTGTTGTAATCGTCGATAGGAACCATGAGCGATGCACCGAGTCGGAGATTAGTCGGAAGAAACTGGTTTATGTTTCCGCCATCATACGAAATCTTGCTACCTATGTTGCTGGCATTAAGACCAATACCCAGCTGACATTCGCGGTTGGCAAGCATTACATAGTTCTGATAGTAGAACGCGATGTCGGCAGCAAAGGCTGAACCCGGAGTTGACTCATCATCGGCTTTGTAAGACATATCCGAATAGATGTATCGGAGAGCAACGGCTGCCGAGAATGTTTCGGAAAGCATTCGGGAATAGCCGAAGTCTACCGCCCACTCACGAGGATTAATAGTTTCTCCAACTTCACTTACATTCACTTCGCCAAGCGAGAAAAAACGCAATGAAGCACTCAAGGCTGAATAATCGCCTATTCGATAATATCCATCAACATAGGCAAGGTCGATATCGCTTACCAACTGTCTGAGCCAAGGAGTATAGTTCAAAGCCACTCCGCAGCGGCTGATACAAAACGGATATTTTGCCGGATTCCAGTACTGCGAATGAACATCGGGGTCGGTTGCCACACCTACATCTCCAAGAGCACCTCCGCGTGCATCTGGAGCAATGTCGAGAGAGTTAACGCCCGTGTAAATAGGGTTGAAATTCTCTTTCTGCGCCTCGGCACACAAGGTGGAAATAAGTGCAATGGCTAATAAATATATTTTTTTCATCTTGTTTCTATAAACTCAAAAAATGCTTTTTTATTGTATCATTATCTTGCCAGATTGCATATTTGATGTCACATTATCTGTCGAAACCATTATTCGGTAGATGTACATTCCGCGTTGCAGACGTGCTCCGCCGGTGGTCAAATCCCAAACATACTGGAACATTCCGGTCGTAGCCGTTCCGCTTTCAGAAACTGAATGTAACATTCGACCTGTAAAGTCGAAAATCTGCAAGGTTACTTTAACTGTCGAGCCAGGTCTGTCGGTTACGATTGTGAATACGGTCTGCTCTTTTGCCGGATTTGGCGAACAAGTAACGCTACTAAGCATAGGCGCAACATTCTCGCTGACCTCGAAAGACGTTTCGTAAACAGACGAGTTGTTGTTCACGTCCCACGCTCTGAAAAGCAACGTATGTTTTCCGATGCTGAGTTCAGGAATAGAGAAACCGACACTACCCTTCTGATAGCTTCCAGCCTCAGACTGATAATAATCGTTTAGAATGTAAGTCTGATTTATGTCGTTATCAACAATCAGAACAATGTCGTGACCGATTCCGTTTCCAGTCGTGTTTATTCCGCTTTCATCATCGAGCTGGGCAACGAAGAACGGCGTCGTGTTCACCCTCGCCCCATCGCTGAATGTAGGCGAATTAAGATATGCAGCAATCAGCGGACCTTCATTATCCGATGCCGCGTTATCAACCGTTCCACCAACTATAAAATCGTTGTAATATCCAAGGGCCGAAACACCTTTGTCGTTCAACGCATAGAAATTCATCAGTCCGTAATCGTCGGAATAATTTATATCGAGCGGAACCGGGAACGAAATAGAGAATCGACCGTTGCGGACAGAGTCAGAACCGATATAAATCTTCTTTTCATAAGAATCGTAGTCAAGAATCTGCTTCTCGCCGATATTTCCTTTCGTCGTGACAGTTTCCTTATTATCAAAGACTGTCAAATCTACAATTCCGTCGAAATCATCGATAATATTTCCAGTTGCGTCACGAATTTCACCATCGACAGTCATCACATCTCCTGCGCTCGCTTTCACCTTATTATTATTTACGCCAGATTTCCCTCGGCAACTGCTCACAACGACCTGATTTGTTGGCAATGCAAGAGTAACTGCCGGGTCGCCCAAAAGAGCGTATGCAAGTTTGTTCTCCGTAGGGTCGGAATAACCATCTTCGCCCGTTACGAGAGACGATTTTGCAAAACGAACAGCATCGCCGATAGTGAATCGTCTGCCGTTCTTATCAGTTGCCAGCAGATACTTTGTAAGAAGCATGTTGAGCGCGCTGTTATAGTTTGAATAAACCGTTCGGGCTGATGCCATGACGGCTATCGCGCCAGCCTTTTCCTTTAGGATGAGCGACTCTCCGATATTCGAAACATTAGCATCGAAAGGCATAACATTGCACGATGCAAAAACCCACATCGGCAGATAAGGAGAAGTGATTTCTTCGAAATCGGCAAGCGTCATGGCATATTCGTCCGAAAGTGTAGTCTCGCCGCCATGACCGGCATAGTTCATAACGAGACTTCCATTCTTAATCTGACTCTTTATTGCCTTTGTTACCGCGGGATAACGCACTCCAACATCGGTAGATTCGCGACTGTATGCATCCCAATAGATGCGGTTCACAATCATATCGGGGTGATTCGCCTCGACATCGGCAGCCAATTTTTCCTCGGCATTCTGATGCGTAGGAGTTTCATCATCATCAGCCATCGCCGTGAAGAAATTCTGCCATTTGCCAGCATTCTCGTTCTTCATATAGGCGATTGTCTTATCAACAACATTTTTTGCCTGAGCCACCGTTCGTGCCGGGATTCTGCCAATGCCAAGTTGTACGGTGCTCGTGCAGATATCAAAATTGCTCTTTTCCTCGAACATTCCGAAATAATCCTCAGCACAGAAACTTTTTGTATCGCTCAATGAATTTTCCGATTCATAGCAAAGCAAAAAGTCATTCTGTGAATATGCCGAGAAATCGCTGGTAAGCATTCGGTTGTCGTAGGCACAATCGCCGAAAAGGAGCAGATATTTAGGTCTTTCGTCCTCGGTTGCGGCTTTATCGTAAAGCATCTTCATGAAACGGCGATATGCGGTTGCATCGGGAGTTCCTGAAGAAAATTCGTTATAAATCAAATCTGCCGGAACGACCTCAACATTCAGCCCCTGCTCACGATGAGCATCAGCAAGCCGCTCTGCCTGACTGGTCAAAGCGCCGCTGGCAGGAACGATGATTACCATATCTATCGCTTCCAAAGAATGAAGATTCTGATTCTTCACATTCTCAACAAATGTAGGGGCTGCAAAATTTGAGGCTGTATTTACGGCAACAAATTCATCTCCTTTCGAGGTCTTGACCGTCACGTTGTATTCTCCGTTAGAAAGAGAGCCATTCAACACCGAATAATTTTCAGAATCCGTCACATTCCATATAACGGTATTGGCATCGGCTCCCGAAATGCAGAACTTTTTGACGCCACTTTCATAAGGACGGAAATTAAGACAGCCCGACGTCATCTGCAACATTCGTTCATAACACACCATCAGATAATCCAATCTACCTTTAACAGATGAAGACTGACATTTGTGGGTTACTTCTATCGAAACGACATCGCCAGAAGGCATAAATTCAAAACTGTTAGAAACAACCGAGGCACTATTATATTGTGCAAGCGACGGAATAGAGAGTTCGCCCGTCATTGCATCGTTTACCGAGATTTCAGCTCTCGATTCTGCATCAGCCGAGAAAACGACGTCCAGCAGAGCCTCACTACCGTTAGTTCCAGGAATACTTAACGAGTATTTCTTCGAAACGCCATTCGAAAAACTAAAAGAATCGTAAAGATGACGACCACCAGGCATCCAACTCACAGCATCAACTTCGTACAAAACATGCTCGGGAAACGTATTTGTTTCATCACCATCACCATCCTCTTGTTCCTGCGGAAAGGCCATCGGCTCTACATCATCCGAAGCCGTAAGAAAATAGCACGAAACGGTAGAATAAGGATTTATTTCACGAGAGAATTTCAGACCATAAGAATGATTCCATTTTACAACGCCCTTGGCATAGAACAACAGCGATTTGTCGCCTCGTCCGCGCCATAAAGGCAATTCCTTCAAATCATCACCTGGCCACCGAGAAATATTTTCCGAAAGGACCTCTCCGCCATAGCCATACAATCTGACCTTATCAGGATTGGTAAATCCCCATTTTTTCAGCAAATCGGGTGTCAACTGATAAACGCCCTCGGCAGGAACACTGATTTTAACCCATTTTCCTTGCGAGAGAACGGAATTGGCGACATAGCCCGACGCATGTACCGCCAAAACGCCGCACATGCCGAAGAGAAAAAACAAAAGTTTACCAACAAATCTCATCAAACCTTTTTATCTAATATTAAAGTCAAGAACTTTTTCGCCTTCCAGAAAACCTTCGAGATGCTGTCCTACAGACACTGGACCTACGCCAACTGGCGTTCCTGTAAATAGGAAATCACCTATTTTTAATGTACAGAACTGACTAACATAAGCAATTATATCGTCAACCTTATGAATCATATCGGCAGTACACCCCTTCTGCACCTGTTTGCCATCGATGTTCAGACTGAAATTCAAGTTCTGCACATCTGCAAAATTCTCCTTCGGAACAAATGTTCCAAGAACGGCAGAATTATCAAAGCCTTTGCACAGTTCCCACGGATAACCTTTCTCGCGGAATTTTCTCTGCAAATCTCGTGCCGTAAAGTCTATTCCCACCGTAAAGGCATCGTAGTAGCGATGTGCGAATCTCGGCGCGATGCACTTTCCAAGCCTGTTTATACGAACAACCAATTCTGTTTCATAATCAAACTGTTCAGCCCAATCAGGAATGAAAAAAGGTTTTCCATCCTTCAGCAAGGCTGAGTCTGGCTTCATAAAAATAACAGGATTCTCTGGTACACTAACTAACGTTCCATCAAGCTCTTTATTGTGTTCGGCATAGTTCATGCCTACTGCTATAATTTTCATAAATACCCTAATTATGTTATATTTACATGCAAAATTACAAAAAAACATTAAAAAAAATAAAAAAAACGTCTTTGTTTTTTGTCAGTTATATATAAAACATTACTTTTGCATCGTATATACGGTTTTATCATCGGCAATAAAATATTGTCGGAAAAGAACATAACATAGAATCTTATTATTAATGAAAAGACTTTAAACATAAGACAAATGAAAAAATTACTTATCATGTTATTCTTGGCATGTTTAGGTTACACACACACAATGGCTCAAAGCATACACAGCGTTGAGTTAAATGATGGGAAACACCTGAACAATACCAAATTCAGCGACAACTGGTACTTCGGAGTCAACGGAGGAGGACTATTTGCATGGGGAAATGCGCTCACAAAAGCCGATTTTCTCGACCGTTTCGGAGCAACTGGCGGATTACAATTAGGTAAGAAGGTCAGTACAGCAGGCGAAGTGCGTCTGCAGGCTCTTTATGGATACAACAAAGGTTACTATATTCCTTTGAAGAAGTCATACGGCTTTAACGAAATAAGCCTCTCTCTCGACTGGCTTCCAAACTTTACAAACATTTTCTATGGTTATAAGGAGGACAGAAGATGTACATTCAGCGGAGTTCTGGGTATTGGAGGTTCTGATATTTGGGGAAGACCATACACAAACCGCTCAGAATATCCCCTTCTGACACACAAGTATTTTCTCTTCGCTAAAGTCGGTTTGAGACTCGACTATGCTCTGAAAAACGACAAGTATCATCTGAATGCTGAACTGACGAACTCATTTTACCCTTCTACATTCGACGGAGCTGCCCACCTAAATACTCCAAAGAGAACAGCTATGGCTGGTCATGCAAACCTAATGGTAGGCTTCACTTATCATTTCAAGAATAGTGACGGCAGTCGTAACTTTACCTATAGCAAAGGATTGGATCAGAGTAAATACGACAACATTAACGATGAAATCAACAGGCTAAAGGCACAAATAGACGAGAAGAAGAAGAATCCTAACATCCAGATTAACAAAATCAACGTAGATGTTAAGACTCTATACACAACTGTTGCCTTCCCTGCAAAGAACAACACGATCGAGTTCAGTCAAAAGCCTACAATGTACAACATTGCGAAGAATGCAAACGTTCATGACAACGACATCGTGTATATCAGCCGAAAGAAGACAACTGGAAATGTTGAGTTGTTCAAATCTCGCGCAGAAGCCGTAAAGAAAGAGCTTATCGACAACTGGAACGTTGCAGAAAGCAAGATCGTTATCGAGGATAATGCCGATAACATCGAAAAGGACAACTCAAATTCTAAGAATATTTCATACGTATTTATTAACGATTAAAACTTTGGCGATATGAAGAAAAGATTTTTTAGTTTACTCTGCGCCGGCGTTTTAATGTCTGGCTCGGTATTCGCACAAGAGTTAACTCCTGATACTATACACGCTCTTCGTTACTATAACGGCTCCGACAATTGGTTTATTGGAGCACAGGGCGGCATCAACTATCCTGGTATAGAAGATGTACGTTTTAAGACGATGGGCAAATATATTGGATATTCAGCACAAATACATGCCGGTAAATTCTTCAACCCAACACTGGGTATCAGATTTACAGGTGGTTACGATAGCTATTGGGGAGCAAATAGTAATTTGGACAACGGCAATTATCACTTTAATAGTTTAAATACATTTGTCGATGGAATTCTCAACTTCAACAGTCTGTTCTGTAAATACAAAGAATCAACAAAGGTAAATGTCAACGGATTACTAGGTGTTGGCTACAACTACTTTTGGGGATATGATAACGAACTAGACAAGCAAGTTTACGGAAATCAGAATTATCCATACAGAACTACTGGACACCATTTCCTTGCAATACGTCTGGGAATGCAATTCGCAATAAAGTTAAGTGAAGCTGTAGACTTAAACATCGAAGGAACGTTGTCAAGTACAGACGATTTTTCAAACGCTGTTTACTACCAGAGAGAATATGATTATTATGCTCGCGTATTGGCTGGTATCAGTTATCACTTCAAAGACAGATATGGCGACAGACGAATGAAATATGATTACTATACTGATGCCAACAAAGTTGCAGATCTAAACGACGAGATAAACAGAAAGCGCAACGAACTCGAAGAGGCTTCTAAGATAATCATAAAGGACGAGAATGTCTACAGCAACACTGTTGACGATGATATCCGAATCAATTATCTTATCAACGACTACAAGGTTGACAAGACACAGGCAAGTCAGGTAGCACTTATTGCCGAATACTTGAAGGAACATCCTGATGCAAAAGCCAACATCGTAGGATACGCAGACGTAAAGACTGGTGTTCCGGTTTACAACCTATACATAGCACAGCGTCGTGCCGACTATGTAAAGAAGATGCTTGTTAAGGGATACAAGATTAAAGAAGATCGTATAATCACAGAAAGTAAGGGTGATACAGTTCAGCCATACGAGAATGAGAACGATTGGAACCGCGTAGTATTTGTAACTTTCGAGTAACCCGATTTACAGAAAATAATAATAAGGGCTGTTTTTAAAGAACAGTCCTTATTTTTTTGACTTTATTTTATTAATTGCAATCAAAAACAATCGACAAAAACAACAATTTTATTACCTTTGCAGCATGACATTAAATCAGTATAAAAAATCAACACCATAAACGATTTGACAGACTACCTAAGAAACTTGATAGTCTGACATTTTCGGTAGAATTAGAATTCCCAAATTAATAATCAAACAAAAATGAGCGAAAGTAACGAAAATCAATCAGGATGCGGATGCATTTTTAGTATTATTGCTCTCATCGCAGGACTAGCCAAAATCGTCATTAGCTTTTCAAAACTTGGAGGCGGATCTGGTGCAATAATTGGTATCGTTGTTGCTATTGCAATTGCGATAATCTTTTTTGCCATCGAAGCATCAAAAGAGGAAACAAATTCAGACGATGATGACGACCCAACGGGCTATGCTGCACGAGAGAAGCGAGAAAAAGCAAAACGGAAAATGCAAGAAATTCAGAACAGCATTGAAGAAAGCAACACAAAACAAGAAGGCAATACTACTACCTACGGATTAAACGAAGTTGTAAACAACGAAACGCCCACATCATCTACAGAAGATAAAGAAGAATATGATGATGAAGAGTGCGAAGACAAAGAGTTGGTCGAGAAATTCAAAAAACTCATCGACTGCCCATGCCGATTCTACGGTACAGACTCTTCAGATGAACTTTTGAAAGATTACAATGAATCTCTTGAACGTGGAAAAAGAGAAGGATTTATTCCATTCATTATTTTTGTAGACGACGATTTGCTAATGGATATAATGTTCGAATTCAACCATGAATGTGATGACGAGATTGATATCGAAAAAATTCGAACAATGCGCAAAGAACTGATAGCCAATGCATCGTCATACGAAGGCAAAAGATGGCTTGACCAAACCCTGAAAGAATATCAGGATGATTCAGAACATTATCAGGAGATTTTGGGCAGCCCTTCAGACGAAGGATATGAAATACCAGAATTATACCTTGAAAGTTCAAACGAAGAGTATCCTGCACTTTTGGCAGAAGTTCCAGTCAGCGCGCCATGGCAAATATTCGCTTGGTTCCCGTTCGGCAATTGGAACGGTTGCCCAGACAAAAAGGCTCTTGTGAACGTAGGCAGATACTGGTTCGAGCAGCATGGAGCAGTCCCAGCATTCATTACGCACGACACCCTCGAAATGACCGTTCCACAACCGGTAAGCGATGCCCAAAGCCTTTATTTAGCCAAAGAGCAATATGCTTACTGTCTTGACCAAGTTGAACAGACCGGTCTGCAAACAATACATGCCTTAGCAGACAGTCTGCGAACATCAACCGTATGGCATTTCTGGTGGGATTAGAAATTAAAAATAAATTATGACCAAAAGTAACAAAAATCCATCAGAAAATCCCATAAACGGATGCGGATGCATTAGTTGTATTCTTATTCTCTCGGCTGTACTACTCAGAATCGGCTATGGACTTGAAGGACTTGGAGTTAGTCGTGGTGTAGTAGCAGGTATCTTTATAGTGATTTTAATTGCATATGTAATTGGTATTCCAATTGTTGTAATCACTTTTGTCGTTAAAGCATTTAAAAATAATACAATATCAGAGGAAGAGGAAAGTTTGGTCGAAGAATCAAGAAAAGGGGATGTCGAGAAATTCAAAAAAGTAATAGACTGTCCATACCGATACTACGATACTGTTTCTTCAGACAAACTTTTGAAAGATTACAACGAATCTCTTGAACGTGGAAAAATAGAAGGCTTTATTCCAATTATCATCGATGTTAACGACGCCTTGCTGATGGATATTGAATTCAACCATAAATACATAGAAAAGATACGTACAATGCGAAAAGAACTGATAGACAACGCTTCGTCATACGAAGGAAAAAGATGGTTGGATGAAACGCTGAAAGAATATCAAGAAGATTCAGAACATTATCAGAAGATTCTGGGTATACCTTCAGATAAGGGATATGAAATTCAAAAATTAGCCCTTGAGGAGAAATATGTACTTTTAGCTGAAGTACCTGTCAGTGAGCCATGGCAATTGCTTGCATGGTTTCCATTTAGTTACTATAACGATTGCCCAGACAATAAGGCACTTGCAAACGTAGGCAAATATTGGTTCGAGCAGTATGGAGCAGTCCCAGCATTCATTGGGCACAACATGCTCTGGATGACCGTTCCACGACCAGTAAACGATGCCCAGAGCCTGAATTTAGCAAAAGAGCAATACGCCTTCTGTCCTAACCGATTTGAAGTCTCCTACATACAAACAATCCTGCAAACAATACACGCCTTGGCAGACAGTCTGCGCAAATCAACCGTATGGAAATTCCGCTGGGAGTATTAAAAAGAAATCGTCCGAACTACAACTTCCTTTACGTTCAGACGATTTCTTGACACAAAAAAAGGAGGTCTGAAATTCAGATCTCCTTATATTTTTCTTTAACAAGAAAATTACTCAGCGCGCAAAGTGAAACGCTTGAAATCAACAACAGTAAGATCCTTGTCTGACTTCTTCAAGTAGTCAGCAACACTGATCTTAGCGTCATCGATGAAAGCCTGATTCAACAAGCAGTTCTCCTTGTAGTACTTGTTAACCATACCCTCAGCAATCTTCTTAATCATATCCTCGTTAAGAGATGCAGCCTTCTCCTCAGCTACAGTCTTCTTAATCTCCTTAGCCTTAGCTACATCTTCAGCAGTGATCCAGCCCTTGCCCATGTTTGACTCCATGTGCTCCTCAGAATCGACGTGTGCTGGGTTGATGCCAGCCTTCTTAAGAGCAGCCTCAACAGCCTTGTCAATCTGGTTCTGCTTAGCCTTCTCGATAGAAGTTGCAAGCTCAGAATCCTTAGTTGCCTGTGGAACTGCATTCTCATCAAGAGCAATTGGGTTCATAGCAGCAACCTGAAGAGCAACGTTCTTAGCAACCTCGTCGTCAGCCTTCTTGTTCAAAGCAACGAGTGTGCAAAGGAAGTTACCGTTCATGTGGTTGTATGCAACAACGTGCTCACCCTCAACATAGTTGAAACCATCGAGTTCCATCTTCTCGCCTGTAACACCTGAACGCTCAGTAACAGCGTCAGCAACAGACATGCCATTTACAGTAAGAGCAAGAACCTCCTCAAGAGACTTAGCTTTTGCAGCAACAGCAGCATCAGCAATCTGATTTGCAAGAGCAACGAAGTCAGCATTCTTTGCAACGAAGTCAGTCTCGCACTTCAAGGCAACGATCATTGCATAGTTACCGTCTACGCGAGAAAGAACGCAACCCTCAGCAGCCTCACGATCAGAACGCTTTGCAGCAACAGCCTGACCCTTCTTGCGAAGGATAGCGATTGCAGCTTCCATATCACCATTAGCCTCAGTAAGGGCCTTCTTACAATCCATAAGACCAGCCTGAGTGGCCTGACGGAGTTTATTGATTTCTGTTAATGTAACAGCCATTTTATTATGCTTTAAAAATTAGTATTCGTTGAAAAGTAAAAGATGCCCAATGCTACAAAAAACTGTTTGAGCATTGGGCATGTAATATTTTATAAGCCCGAAGAATTAAGCCTTAGCCTCTTCCTCGTCCTTACGAGCCTTAGATGACTTCTTGCCACCCTTCTTGCCCTCGCCTGCAGCCTCTGCATCAACCTTCTCAGCCTTACGCTCCTCAAGACCCTCTGCGATAGCACCGCAGCAAGCATCAAGGATTACGTCGATTGACTTAGTAGCGTCATCGTTTGCTGGGATAATGTAATCAACTCCGTTAGGATTTGAGTTTGTATCAACAATAGCGAAAACAGGGATACCAAGACGCTGAGCCTCACGTACAGCGATGTTCTCCTTCAAAACGTCAACAATGAAGAGAGCTGCTGGAAGACGAGTAAGGTCTACAATAGAACCAAGGTTCTTCTCCAACTTAGCACGCTGACGGCTGATCTGAAGCATCTCGCGCTTTGAAAGGTTTGAGTATGTTCCATCAGCAGTAAGCTTGTCGATAGTAGTCATCTTCTTAACTGCCTTACGGATTGTAGGGAAGTTAGTAAGCATACCACCTGGCCAACGCTCGATAACATAAGGCATGTTTACAGATGCAGCCTTCTCTGCTACAGTCTGCTTAGCCTGTTTCTTAGTAGCAACAAATAGAATCTTCTTGCCGCTCTTTGCGATCTGCTTCAACTGCTCTGCAGCCTCGTCAACAAGAGCAACAGTCTTGTGAAGGTCAATGATATGAATACCATTGCGCTCCATGAAGATATAAGGAGCCATTGCTGGGTTCCACTTTTTCTTAAGGTGACCAAAGTGGCAACCTGCCTCCAATAATGTATCAAAATTAGTTCTTGACATTTTCTAAAATTTAAATTGTTTACTTTCTTTTTAGTTGTTTTGAAACCAACCTCTGGGTAGTCCCCCCGATTAATAGAAAGTCCCAGCGGTTTAGATACTAAACATTTGTTTGCAGTCAGTTCCGAAAGATTAACGCTTACTGAACTGGAATCTGCGACGTGCCTTTGGCTGACCTGGTTTCTTACGCTCAACCTCACGAGCATCACGTGTCATGAAGCCTTCTGCACGAAGAGCCTTCTTGTCATCAGCGTTGATCTTAACCAATGCGCGAGCAATAGCAAGACGAAGTGCCTGAGACTGACCAGTGAAACCACCGCCCTGAAGGTTCACCTTGATATCATACTTCTCAACTACATCAAGTGTAAGCAAAGGCTGCTTTACAACGTACTGTAGAATAGTTGATGGGAAGTACTCTGTAAGATCTCTCTTGTTAATTGTAATCTTTCCAGTGCCCTCTGTTACGTAGACACGAGCAATCGCGCTCTTGCGACGACCTAATGCATTTACTACTTCCATTTCAATTATTTATACAAGTTAATATCAATTGTTTTTGGCTGCTGTGCTGCCTTGTCGTGCTCCTCGCCAGCGAAGACATAAAGATTGCCCAACTGCTTTGCACCAAGACGGTTCTTTGGCAACATACCCTTTACTACTCTCTTGATCAATTTTTCCTCACCATTTGGACGAGCAAGAATAGATGCTGGAGTCAAAATCTTCTGACCACCAGGATAACCTGAATAATTGATATACTCCTTATCAGTCATCTTCTTACCTGAAAGCTTAATCTTGCTTGCGTTGATGATGATTACGTTGTCGCCACAGTCAGAGTTTGGAGTAAAGCATGGCTTATACTTACCACGAAGCAACTTAGCGACTTTTGAACCAAGACGACCGAGTACCTGATCTGTTGCATCTACAACAACCCACTCTTTCTTGGCATTTTCCTTGTTAACGGAAATGGTCTTGTAACTTAAAGTGTTCACTTTCTTTAATTTTTTAATTTGTTTACTACTAATTTTTCTTTATAGCGATTCACTAACCACTCGCCCGGCCAAAAGCAAAGCTATTAACACGCTATTTGACAAGCCTTTACGCCTGTCTTGATAATAATCGGCTTGCAAAAGTACTAATTTTTGACGAACCGACAAAGTTTTTCAACAATTTTCTGAAGTTTTCAACAAAACAAAAAGCGAGGGCGATGCAAACAGATGCAAAGCCCTCACCTTAAATATATACAATCTT
The DNA here is from genome assembly GCA_900102385.1 of Bacteroidales bacterium KHT7. Lineage (GTDB taxonomy): Bacteria > Bacteroidota > Bacteroidia > Bacteroidales > Bacteroidaceae > Ga6A1. The sequence continues at coordinate 15,380 of FNBQ01000024.1, forward strand.
ATCTTTAGAATTCTGCTGTCTTTGGAGTACGTGGGAATGGAATCACGTCGCGGATGTTCTGCATACCTGTTACGAACAGAATCAGACGCTCGAAACCGAGTCCGAAACCACCGTGAGGACATGAGCCGAAGCGACGAGTATCGAGATACCACCACATATCCTTCATCGGGATGTTGCGGCTTTCGATTTCGCCAACGAGCTTGTCGTAGTTCTCCTCGCGGACAGAACCGCCGATAATCTCGCCAATCTGTGGGAACAATACGTCGGTACCCTGAACTGTCTCCTCCATCTCCTTGCCATCGTAAACAGGCTTCTTCTCGTCAATCTTCATGTAGAATGCCTTGATAGCCTTTGGATAGTTTGTCATGATGACAGGCTTCTTGAAGTGCTCCTCAACAAGGTAACGCTCGTGCTCTGAAGCCAAGTCGTCTCCCCAGTTGCAAGGGAACTCAAACTTCTTGCCATTCTTGATAGCCTCCTGAAGGATTTCGATACCCTTTGTGTAAGGCAATCTAACGAACTCGATATTAACAACACCCTGAAGACGTTCAAGAAGTGTCTTGTCTATCATCTTGTTCAAGAATTCGAGGTCGTCTTTACAGTTGTCGAGAGCCCACTGAACACAATATTTAATGAACTCTTCCTCAAGGTCCATGAGGTCGTCCATATCGATGAAGCAAACCTCTGGCTCTACCATCCAGAACTCAGCCAAGTGGCGAGGAGTGTTTGAGTTCTCAGCGCGGAATGTAGGACCGAAAGTGTAAATCTGACCTAATGCAGTTGCACCAAGTTCACCTTCGAGCTGACCGCTCACAGTAAGCGAAGTCTGCTTTCCGAAGAAGTCATCGTCGTAGATAATAGAACCGTTCTCGTCCTTCTTCAAATCGTAGAGGTTCTTTGTCGTAACCTGAAACATCTGGCCTGCGCCCTCGCAATCGCTCGCTGTGATTAGCGGAGTGTGGAAGTAGAAGAATCCTTTGTTATGGAAGAATGTGTGAATTGCAATTGCCATGTTGTGGCGAATGCGCATCACAGCACCGAATGTATTTGTACGCAGACGCATATGAGCATGCTGACGCATGTACTCAAAACTCTGCCCCTTCTTCTGCATAGGATAATCATCGCCACACGCACCAAGAAGTTCAATCCCTGTAGCCTGAATCTCAACGCTCTGACCAACACCCTGACTCTCTACCAAAGTACCGTTTACGCTAAGGCAAGCACCTGTAGTAATTTTCTTTATCAGTTCCTCATCAAACTTATCTGCATCAGCAACAATCTGAACGTTCTTTATTGTAGAACCGTCATTAAGCGCAATAAAATTTACGTTTTTGCTGCCACGACGGGTACGAACCCATCCTTTAACATTAACTGTTGAATTGTAATCTGTACTCTGAAGCACATCAACAATCTTTGTTCTACGTATTTTTTCCATCTGATTATATTTACTATAAAAAGGGCGACCCAAAAGCCACCCTTATATATTTACTTTTTTCTTTGATTACTCGAAAGCACCCATACGAAGCATGTTCACTTCCTGCTCTGTAAGGAATCTCCAGTCGCCGCGGCGAAGGTTCTTCTTTGTAAGACCAGCGAACAATACTCGGTCGAGCTTAGTTACGCGATAGCCAAGGCTCTCGAAGATACGGCGAACGATACGGTTCTTACCGCTGTGAATCTCGATACCAACCTGCTTCTTGTCAGTCTCTGAAGCATAACTGATTGCATCTGCGTGAATCTCGCCATCGTCGAGAGTGATGCCGGCTGCAATCTGCTCCAAGTCGTGACTTGTTACATTCTTGTCGCAATAAACGTGGTAAACCTTCTTTTTCAAGAACTTAGGATGAGTAAGTTTTGAAGCCAAGTCACCATCGTTTGTAAGAAGAAGAACACCTGTTGTGTTGCGGTCGAGACGACCTACAGGATAGATTCTCTCCTTGCAAGCACCCTTAACAAGGTCCATAACAGTCTTGCGTGCCTGTGGGTCGTCGCTTGTAGTAACGTAATCCTTTGGCTTGTTAAGAAGAACGTAAACCTTCTTCTCTACGTTTACAGGCTGATCGTGGAACTTAATCTCGTCAGAACGCTTAACCTTTGTACCAAGTTCAGTAACAACCTCGCCGTTTACAGAAACGACGCCTGCCTGGATGAACTCATCTGCCTCACGGCGTGAGCATACACCTGCATTGGCAAGGAACTTGTTCAAACGTACCAACTCATCTGGATCGTATGCAATTTCCTTATATTCAACAGGCTGCTTGTAAGAAGGAACTGCCTGCTGCTGAGGACGGCGACCATAACCACCCTGCTGAGGACGACCATAACCGCCCTGCTGAGGACGACCGTAACCACCCTGCTGAGGACGACGACCGTAGCCACCCTGCTGAGGACGACCGTAACCGCCCTGCTGACGTGACTGATAGCCACCTCCGTTGTAACCGCCCTGCTGACGCTGGTAACCACCGCCACCGTTGTAGCCGCCCTGCTGACGCTGGTAACCACCGCCATTGTAGCCGCCCTGCTGACGAGGCTGATAACCGCCGTCGTTATTGTAGCGAGTGCGTGACTGATAACCTGATGGACGATATGCAGCGCCATCGCTATCCTTCTGATAAGAAGATGGACGATAGCTGCGCTCGCCGCCGTCGTTGCCATAAGGACGCTGTCCGCCATTGTTGTAGCGCGGACGCTGTGGACGACCGCCGCCATTATTGTTGTAACCACCGTAGCGTGGGCGATATGACTGACGGTCAGAAGAATAAGAACCGCCGTCTGTGCTGTAGCTTCCACGATACTGTGAAGACTCACTTTGATTGTTGTCGCTGGCTGGAGCTCCATGGCTCTCTTCCTTCCAGTTTTCGTTTTCAATGCTCATAGTCCTAATAAATTAATCATTTCTCGTTAACGTTATTCGAAGATATCACTACCTCCTAAATGTGTACCCAGAAATTCAATTGTTAGTAATAAAATTAATAAACTCTTTTTTTTATTTGTTGTTTGTTATAAACCAGTGTATGAATGTGGTGTAATAGCACGCAGTTCTTCTTTCACGCTCTCACTCACCTCAAGTTCCTCAATAAAGTTCTTTATGCTACTTTCTGTAATGGCTGAATTTGTTCGTGTAAGAGCCTTCAGAGCCTCATATGGATGAGGATATGCCTCGCGGCGCAGAATTGTCTGAATAGCCTCGGCACAAACAGCCCAGCAGTTGTCAAGGTCGGCATTTATGGCAGCCTCGTTAAGCAGAAGCTTTCTCAAGCCCTTCAGAGTGCTTGCATTGGCGATGAGCATGTGTCCCATCGGAACGCCGATGTTTCTGAGAACCGTAGAATCGGTAAGGTCGCGCTGCAAACGGCTTACAGGGAGTTTTGCAGCCAAGTGCTGAAGCACGGCATTGGCAACGCCAAGATTTCCTTCTGAATTCTCGAAGTCGATAGGGTTAACCTTGTGAGGCATTGCGCTCGAACCAACCTCACCAGCCTTAATCTTCTGCTTGAAATATTCCATCGAAACATACATCCAGAAATCACGATCAAGATCGATGATTATAGTATTTATACGTTTCATCGCGTCGAATATTGCACTCAGATTGTCGTAATTTGAAATTTGTGTTGTATACTCCTCTCTTTCAAGTCCAAGTTTCTCAGCCACAAACTTTGTTCCGAACGACTTCCAGTCGTACTGCGGATAAGCAACATGATGCGCGTTGTAGTTACCTGTTGCGCCGCCGAACTTGGCAGTTATTGGGCACGCCTTCAGTTGTGCAAGCTGGCGTTCCAAGCGGTACACATAAACCATTACTTCTTTTCCAAGACGTGTAGGAGATGCAGGCTGTCCGTGTGTCTTAGCCAGCATCGGAATGTTCTTCCATTCCTCGGCATACTCTTTCAACTGAGCAATAACCTCTTCAATCGAAGGATAGTAAACCTCTTCGAGAGCCTCTTTAATAGAGAGAGGTATAGAAGTATTGTTTATATCCTGCGAAGTGAGACCGAAATGTATGAATTCCTTGAATGCATCGAGGTTACCAATTTTGTCGAACTCCTCCTTTATAAAATATTCTACAGCTTTTACATCGTGGTTAGTGACCTTCTCGATGTCCTTGATGCGCTGTGCATCGTTTTCAGTAAAGTTCTGATATATGGCGCGTAGTTTAGGAAACAGCGCGTTGTCGAATGCCTTCAACTGAGGCAACGGTAATTCACAAAGGGTGATAAAATATTCAATCTCTACTCTTACTCTATACTTTATAAGCGCAAATTCAGAAAAATATGCAGCCAATGCATCTGTTTTTCCTCTATAGCGGCCATCAATAGGCGAGATGGCAGTTAATAAATCCAGTTCCATTATAAAAAATAAATATAAACTATATGTGAATGCTACAAATTATTTGGCAAAAATAATTATTTTTATCAAAAATACAACTTTTTCGCTGAATTATTTATCAGAAGCTCTTAAATCCTATAATTTCGCGGACATCTTTCAGCGTCTGCTGGGCACTCTTTCGAGCCTTGTCGCCACCTGCCGCCAGAATCTCATCGAGCATCTCTGGCTTAGCCGAAAATTCCAAGATACGCTCGCGGATTGGACTGATGGCGTTCACCATATCCTCGGCAAGTTGTTTTTTCATGTCTCCGTAGCGGAGTGTGCAGTCGTTCCACTTCTCGTCGAAATAGTCGAGAGTCTCCTTGCTTGATACTATGCTCATCATTGTGAAGAGGTTCTTGATTACCTCTGGCTTCTCGCTGTTCATGCTCTGAGGGCCTGCATCGGTAACAGCCTTCATCACTTTCTTGCGTATTGTCTTCTCGTCGTCGATGAGATAGATGCAGTTTCCGTCGCTCTTGCCCATCTTTCCAGAGCCGTCGAGTCCCGGGACTTTAAGTGCCTGTGCTCCGAAATAGTAGTTCTGTGGCTCTGGAAAATATTCAACTCCGTAGATGTTGTTGAAACGGCGTGCGCACTTGCGTGCCATCTCCATGTTCTGCTCCTGATCTTTTCCTACCGGAACTTTTACCGCACGATGCTGCAAGATGTCGGCTGCCATAAGGGTTGGATAAGTAAGCAATCCGGCATTTACGTTGTCGGGCTGCTGACGAGCCTTGTCCTTGAACGTAGTTACACGCTCAAGTTCGCCGAGGTATGTGTTCATATTGAAGAACAGGTAAAGCTCGAGAACTTCCTTTACGTCGCTCTGCAAATATATCGTCGCCTTTTCAGGGTCGAGTCCGCATGCAAGGTATTCAGCCATGATGGTTCGCGCGCTGCGCTTAATATCCTCAGGTTTAGGGCTTGTAGTAAGAGAATGCCAATCGGCAATAAAGAAGAGACAGTTAAACTCATCCTGCATTTTCACAAAGCTTCTCACCGCACCATAGTAGTTTCCAAGATGCAAATTTCCTGTTGGGCGTATTCCACTAACAACTGTTTCCATGTTTGTATTTAAAATTGTATTTATATTCTTATTTCTTTACAAGGTGCAAAGATATACTTTTTTTTCGTTTTTTTGCCCATGCAATAAAAAAAGTTGCTTAAAAATTTTGCAGTTTGAAAAAATCGCCGTATCTTTGCATCGCTTTTCGAAAGAAAGGGCGTTTAGCTCAGCTGGTTTAGAGCATCTGCCTTACAAGCAGAGGGTCGGCGGTTCGAATCCGTCAACGCCCACTCAAAAGGATTTCAAGTTTTTTTTTGAAATCCTTTTTCTTTTTATACCGAAAAAACTTATCTTTGCAATCGCACAAACAAAATACTTAATACAAAAATGCGAATATTTCCTACACTAATCATTTTGTGCGCAACGGCAATCTGCCACGCACAAACGAAATTTTCATTCGAAGGAAAATCTCTCACATCATCAAGAAATAACATCTATGTAAGCAGCAAGGCAAAAACGAATGCGAAGAAATTCACGTTCAATAGCATGAACGAGGCTTTGGCTTTTGCTGAGAAGAACGCCGCCGATTCGACAACAATCTACATAGAACCATCTGTATATTGGATTGACAATCCTGATGACGACGGCATCCGCAAACCGCTAAACGGCGAGAACGAGCCTTTTGGAATGAAAGCAAAAATCTCGAATCTGAAAATCATCGGACTTTCGAAGAACCCGGAAGATGTGATTCTTGCATGCAACCGCGGTCAGACACAGGGAGCGGTCGGAAACTTCACGATGTTTCATTTCAGCGGAGACAATATCTCAATCCAGAATATCACATTAGGAAACTATTGTAACGTTGACCTCACCTACCCTCTCAACCCGAAACTGAACAGAAAGAAGCGCAACGACGCCATTGTTCAGGCACAACTTGCCATCTGCAACGGCGACAACTACAAGGCCGAGAATTGCAGATTCATCTCGCGCCTTAACCTCTGCCCTTTTGCCGGAGCAAGGCACGCAACATTCAACAACTGTTATTTCGAATGTACCGACGACGCACTTTGCGGAACCGGAACGTACAACGACTGTTCGCTCACGTTCTTTTCGTCAAAGCCGTTCTACACCACATCGGCACAAGGCGCGACGTTTAACAGATGCAAGATTCACACCAAAGTAAGCGGAACGCAATATCTGACAAAAGTGAGCGGTCCTGTAAAAATGATTGACTGCGAATGGACGAGCGACGACCCGAATCTCGACATAAAATGGTGCAAAGACCCTAATCCCAAGCATCTTTGCATAATGCAAGGCAACACACTAAACGGGAAGCCGTTCAACCTTCCGCCAACACCAAACATTCCGCGCCCTATAAAGCACCCCACTCTTGCACTTCAGGCGCAGCCAGAAATAATCGAAGGTGCATGGACTTTAGATGCCTACAAGCCCGAAGATACAGCCGATTTCAACTGGAGCATAGACAATAGCAAATCGCCTTGGTGCTACGGCGAGGGCATAGACGGAGCAGAGGGCTGCTACGGCATGATTCAGAACGTGAAAGGCGCAAGAATGATGTTCACCGCCAAGAGCAACGAAGATTATAAGGGTCAGATTCTGAACATCGATTTGGCTCCATGCAAATCGGCAGGACAAGGATTCGGAAGCGCAACAGGACAGTACTTGGACATCTGCATAAAATTCGACACAAAAACCTTGACCGGCTACGGAGTACGATTCGTCAGAACTCCGCAACACGACAGAGCCGTAGACGTTTACCTTGTAGAATACAAGGATTCGAAAGTAACAGCCATCTGCAAGGCCGAGAAATGCACGCTATTCAAGAAAGGCTGCCAACTGACGCTCAAAGCCACGGGCGACAAACTGACAGCAACAATAAAGAACGGCGACAAATTGCAGGAACTTTCAGCCGTAATGCAGTCGCCAAACAAATTTGGAGGAATACACATCCAGCATACGGGCAGCACGGGTGCATCGGCCACCGTAATAACCGCAATACATTCGGAATACACGGAAAAGTAAAGTCAGAAAAGCCGAGCATTCGTCCCGAACGAATCCCGAAGGAATCCCGAACAAACGAACAAAAAAGGGCTCGCAACCGCATGAAGATATTTTGCGATTGCGAGTCTTTTTTACACAACTAAAAAGCCTTCACGAAAAGAACTCATCTGCTTTTCTTTTGGCTTTCTCGATGGCAGAATCCGAAGCGTTTAGTCTGATGCGGGCAACCGCCCATGCCACCACACCAAAATCATCGGTATAGCCCAAGCCCGGAATGAGGTCGGGAATCACATCCAAGGGCGAAATGAAGTACCCTATCGCGCCCATTATTATCGCCTTGTCGGCAGCCGAAGCCTCGGGGAAAGCATACCATAGAACCAGGACATTCTCAACAAGTTCACGGCCTGCCGTCTTGGCATACTTCGCAAGCTTGTTCATCAAACCGCCTTCCGAGAAATCCTTCTTGTATTTCTCTATTTCATATTTCTTGATATCATCCATAACATTCAGAATTTAAATGACAACTGCTGCAAACATACAAAAAGAAAACCGAAAAGCATCACTTCCACCGAAGTTTATCACATTCGGCACAAGAACATCCGGCAAAAATGCAGAATCACATCATTTTATCAAACAAAACACTTTGCCAATTCAAAAAAGTTATGTATTTTTGCCGCCGATTTAGTCCGTGGAGGCTAAGAAGTAACCGAACGAATCGGTTCGCCTTGCGGAGAAAACCCGTTTAAATTTTATAAAATGTACGCAATCGTAGAGATTAACGGTCAGCAGTTCAAGGCTGAAGAGGGCAAGAAATTGTTCGTTCATCACATCGTTGATGCAGAGGCTAACGCAACTGTTGAATTTGACAAGGTATTGTTGGTAGACAACAACGGTACTGTAACAGTAGGTGCTCCAGCTGTAGAAGGAGCAAAGGTAGTTGCTGAGGTAGTTTCACCACTTGTAAAGGGCGACAAGGTTCTTGTTTTCCACAAGAAGAGAAGAAAAGGTTACCGCAAGTTGAACGGTCACCGTCAGCAGTTCTCAGAGATTTTAATCAAGTCAGTAATCGCTTAATCATTTAAAATAGAAGTAAGATGGCACATAAAAAAGGTGTAGGTAGTTCTAAGAACGGCCGTGAGTCAGCAGCTCAAAGATTAGGTGTTAAGATCTTCGGTGGTCAGAAGGTAGTGGCTGGTAACATCATCGTTCGCCAGCGTGGTACAAAGCACAACCCAGGTGAGAACGTAGGTATCGGTAAGGATGATACTTTGTTCGCTTTGGTTGACGGTACTGTAACATTCAAGAAGGGCCGCCTTAACAGAAGCATCGTTTCTGTTATTCCAGAGGCTTAATTAGCATCAAAAATACAAAACTAAAGGATGGTTCTTGCGAATCATCCTTTTTTTGTGGCATTTTATTTTGCCATATTTTTGATTTTCACTAATTTTGCTTCGTTTTTCATTCCTATTATAGCGAAAAGTAATAAAACATTAAAATATGCTTACATTAAATGTTATAACCGAAGAAACCGAAAAGGTTATCAAAGGTTTGGAAAAGAAGCATTTCGCCGGAGCAAAAGAGGCTATCGACAATGTGCTTGCAGTTGACAAGAAGCGCCGCGAGGTTCAGAAGAAACTCGACGACAATAAAGCAGAAGCAAACAAGCTTTCAAAGACAATCGGTGCCTTCATGAAGGAAGGCAAGAAGGATGATGCAGAGGCTGCAAAGGCAAAGGTTGCAGAACTGAAGCAGGATACTGAGAAATTGCAGAACGAACTTACAGCAAGCGAGCAGGAACTTACTGCGTTGCTTTGTACAATTCCTAACATTCCTAACGACGACGTGCCAGAAGGCGCAGGCGCAGAGGACAATGTTGTTGTAAAGACTGGCGGCAAAGTGCCAGAACTTGGCGACGATGCTCTCTGCCACTGGGACTTGGCAAAGAAATACAACCTCATAGACTTTGAACTTGGCGTTAAGGTAACAGGCGCAGGCTTCCCATTCTACATCGGAAAGATGGCTCGCCTTCAGCGCGCACTCGAGGCTTTCTTCCTCGACGAGGCTCGCAAGAATGGTTATCTTGAGGTTCAGCCTCCTTACGTTGTAAACCAGGCATCAGGCTACGGTACTGGTCAGCTTCCAGACAAGGAAGGTCAGATGTATCACGCAAACCTCGACGACTTGTATCTTATCCCAACAGCCGAAGTTCCTGTAACAAACATCTTCCGCGATGTTATTCTCGACGAGAAGGACCTTCCTATCAAGCGTTGTGCTTACTCAGGCTGTTTCCGTCGCGAGGCAGGTTCGTACGGTAAGGACGTTCGCGGTCTTAACCGTCTGCACCAGTTCGACAAGGTTGAGATTGTACGCATCGATACTCCGGAGCACTCTTACGAGAGCCTCAAGGAGATGCTGAACCACGTTGAGAGCCTTCTTGTAAAACTCGAGTTGCCATACCGTATTCTTCGTCTTTGCGGCGGCGACATGTCGTTTACAAGCGCAATATGCTACGACTTCGAGGTTTATTCAGCAGCACAGAAGCGTTGGCTTGAGGTTAGTTCAACATCTAACTTCGAGAGTTATCAGGCTAACCGTCTGAAATGCCGCTACCGTCGTGCCGAGGACAAGAAGACAGAACTCTGCCACACTCTTAACGGCTCGGCTCTGGCATTGCCAAGAATCGTTGCATCTATAATGGAGAACAACCAGACTCCAGAGGGCATCAGAGTTCCGAAGGTTCTTGTTCCTTACTGCGGCTTCGAGATGCTCGACGACAAGAATTTCGACTAAAAGAAACGAAAAAACATAAGCGGTCGCGAATTAACACGAGGTTGTGCCTGTTCGTGACCGCTTTTTCATAATATAGGATAACAAAAAGACAACCAACAAACAAAAGATATATTAACAAACAAACTTATGAACAAAATTGTAAGCAAAGTACAGTTTTCAGAGAAAGTCTTCAAACTTGAAGTTGAGGCTCCACTCATTGCAAAGTCAAGAAAGGCCGGTCATTTCGTAATCGTCCGCGTTGACAAGAACGGAGAGCGTATGCCTCTCACCATTGCCGGCTCAGACGTGGAGAAAGGCACAATCACACTCGTTATCCAGACTGTGGGTCTTTCGTCTTCTAAACTTTGCAAACTGAACGCTGGCGACTACATCGAGGATGTTGTAGGTCCTCTTGGTCAGGCAACTCACATCGAGAACTTCGGCACAGTTGTTTGTGCCGGCGGTGGCGTGGGCGTTGCTCCTATGCTTCCTATCATTCAGGCACTCAAGGCTGCCGGAAACAAGGTGATTGCAGTTCTTGCTGGACGTAGCAAGGAACTCATCATTCTTGAAGATGAGGTTCGCAAGAGTTCAGACGAAGTAATCATCATGACCGACGATGGCTCATACGGAACAAAGGGACTTGTAACCGAAGGTATCGAGAGCGTTATCAAGCGCGAGAAGGTTGACAAGTGTTTCGCCATCGGCCCTGCAATCATGATGAAGTTCTGCTGTCTTCTTACAAAGAAATATGAGATTCCTACCGACGTATCGCTCAACACTATCATGGTTGACGGTACGGGTATGTGTGGTGCATGCCGTATCACCGTGGGCGGAAAGACTAAGTTCGTATGCGTAGACGGACCAGAGTTCGACGGTCATCAGGTTGATTTCGACGAGATGTTCAAGCGTATGGGCGCATTCAAGGACATCGAGAAGGAGGAGATGAAGAAACTCGAGGCATCGGTTAATGCTGCCGGCGCATCGGTTGCCGCATCAATGGTTAAGCCAGAACTTGCAGCCAAGGCTGAGAAGATGAAGCAGGACACTCCGCTTAGCGAACTTACCGACCGTAACGCCGAGTGGCGCAACGAACTGCGCAAGAGCATGAAGCCAAAAGACCGCACAGCCATCGAGCGTTGCGTTATGGGCGAACTCGACCCGGTTTATCGTGCAACAACACGCGTTGAGGAGGTGAACATCGGTCTTACCGAGGAGCAGGCTCTTACCGAGGCTAAGCGTTGTCTCGACTGCGCTAACCCTACTTGTATGGAAGGCTGCCCTGTAAGCATCAACATTCCTTCGTTCATAAAGAATGTAGAACGCGGCGAGTTCCTCGAGGCTGCAAAGGTTATCAAGGCCACTTCTGCCCTTCCTGCCGTTTGCGGTCGTGTTTGTCCGCAGGAAAAGCAATGCGAGAGCAAGTGTATGCACCTTAAGATGGGTCATCAGGCTGTTGCCATCGGTAACCTTGAGCGTTTCGTTGCCGACTTTGAGCGCGAGAGCGGTAAGATTGCCCTTCCTGAGATTGCTGCATCTAACGGAAAGAAGGTTGCCGTTGTAGGTTCAGGTCCTGCTGGTCTGGCATTTGCTGGCGATATGGCTAAGTTCGGTTACGACGTAACTGTTTACGAGGCACTTCACGAGATTGGCGGTGTGCTTAAATATGGTATTCCTGAATTCCGTCTGCCAAACAAGATTGTAGACGTTGAGATTGAGAACCTGCAGAAGATGGGCGTTAAGTTTGTTAAGGACTGCGTCATCGGAAAGACTATAAGCGTTGACGACCTTGAGAAGGAGGGCTTCGACGGAATCTTCGTTGCATCGGGCGCAGGTCTGCCTAACTTCATGAACATTCCGGGCGAGAACAGCATCAACATCATGTCATCTAACGAGTATCTTACTCGCGTGAACCTGATGGATGCCTCAAACTCAGCAACAGATACTCCAATCAACAAGGCTAAGAGCGTGATGATTGTAGGTGGCGGTAACACAGCAATGGACTCTTGCCGTACAGCAAAGCGTCTGGGCGCAGAAAAGGTATTCATCGTATACCGTCGTTCTGAGCAGGAGATGCCGGCACGTCTTGAGGAGGTTAAGCACGCTAAGGAAGAGGGCATCGAGTTCATGACTCTTCACAACCCTATCGAATATATTGCCGATGAGAAGGGCGCAGTTAAGCAGGTTGTCCTTCAGGTTATGGAACTTGGCGAGCCTGATGCTTCTGGCCGCCGTTCACCTGTTCCGGTTGAGGGCAAGACTGTTACTCTCGACATCGACATGGCTATCGTTGCCGTTGGTGTATCGCCAAACCCAATCGTTCCTACATCTATCGCAGGCTTGGAACTTGGCAGAAAGAACACCATCGCCGTAAACGAGCAGATGCAGAGCAGCCACGCTGGTTTGTATGCCGGTGGCGATATTGTTCGCGGTGGCGCAACAGTTATCCTTGCCATGGGCGACGGCCGTAGAGCCGCAGCCAACATGCACGAGCAGTTGAGCAAGTAACATTTTGAACTTAAATAAAAGCAGAAGGCTGGAGATTTCAATTCTTCAGCCTTTTTTATTTTAGAACTGACAGAAATCGTTTTTGCTAATATTGAACATCACAACCAACTTAAAGCATCGGCACTACCCTATTTTGAAACAAACAAACACATATATTGTAACAGAACAACGCCGAAATCCATGTTTTTATCGCTATTTTTGTCTCCCGAAAAATTAAGACTTTAATCAGAAAACCATAGAAAAACAGGATGAAAAGATTTTACACTTTCTTATTTGCATTTGTCTGCACCATTGTTTCGGTAATGGCGCAGGCCGATTATTGCATCAGATTTTACGAACCGAAAAAACAGGCTAACATCTGGGAATCGCAAGCCCAATATGTACTAAGCCAGCCTCTTACAAAGGGTAACAACTATACCTTAACAATGAAGATTAAGGCTTCTGGCAACATGAATATCTGCTTCTGGCCAATCGACACAAAGAGCGCAAACCGCAACGAATGGGGCAACAGCGCCGATGTTCAGTATCTTGACCAGAAAAGCATAACAACCCAATGGGATGTGTACACATGGAAGTTCAAGGCCGATTTTCCGCTGGACGAACTGGACTTTATGTTTGGCGGAAACGAGGGTTATCTCTACTTCGATGATGTTACCCTGAAGGACGACAACATAGGCGTAAACTACATTATAAACGGCGATTTTGCAAAGCCCGAGACCGACGGATGGCAGACGGTAGGCTACTCTTCAGTTAAGTTTGAGATTGTTGATGCCGGAAACGGTAAGCCAGTTGTCATCACTCCCGAAGAGCCGATTGTTCCGGACAACTATCCTCTTGCCGAACAAGGCGCCCCAAACTTCCACATTTACTTATGCTTCGGTCAGTCGAACATGGAAGGCAACGCGGCAATAGAGCCTGTTGACAAGACAAACGTTCCGGAACGATTCAAGATGATGGCAGCCGTAAACTACAACTCGCCAAAGCGCGAGATGGGCAAATGGTACACGGCCGTTCCGCCTTTGTGCCGCGAGAATACGGGTCTTACACCAGCCGACTATTTCGGTCGCACGCTCGTAGAGAATCTTCCGTCGGACATAAGCGTTGGCGTGATAAACGTGGCTGTTGGCGGCGCAAAAATAGAGCTTTTCATGGAGGAGTTCAAGGACGAATATATAAAGAACGAAGCTGAATGGTTTAAGAATTATTGCAAGCAGTACAACAACGACCCGTTCGGCAGACTTGTTGAACTGGGCAAGGAAGCACAGAAATCGGGCGTGATAAAGGGCATTCTGCTGCATCAGGGCGAGAGCAACTGCGGTCAGTCCGACTGGACTGAAAAGGTTGCGAAAGTTTACAAACGTCTTTGCTGGAAACTCGGTCTCGACCCTAACGACGTTCCGCTGCTTGCCGGCGAGACTCTCTATTCAGAAAGCGGCGGAGCATGTTCATGGCACAACATAGCGGCCTTGCCAAAGTTGCCAGAGGTTCTGCCAAACGCATACATCATTTCTGCCAAAGATTTGCCGGGAAACGACTCTTTCCATTTCACTTCTGCCGGCTATCGCGAGCTTGGCAAGCGTTATGCCGAAAAGATGCTCAGTCTGCTCGCTACCGACGGCATCGTGTCGCCTATCGCTGCCGATGCAGACGAAACTTACGACTGCACTCTCGGCGACGACAGTATGTACAATCTCGACGGAACAGTCTGCAAAAATCCGCAACCGGGCACAATCGTAATCAAAAACGGAAAGATAATAATTATCAAATAATACTTGCTTCATAATAACCAATATCGCTTGTACACTCGTGAGAATGTGCAAGCGATTTAATTATAACAAAAAAAACATTTTTTCTTCATTTATTCAAATAATCCTACTACATTTGCAGAATCATATTCTAATCAATAAAATCAAATATTACAAAAATAAAAATTATGAGAAGAATATTATCATTACTAGTTTTCTTTACTCTTTCTTTGACCACAATGGCACAGAAAAAAGATGTAACAAAATTTCTTGGCATTCCTGTAGATGGTTATAAGTCTGAAATGAAACAAAAACTTATAAACAAAGGATTTACATACGATGCTAGAAACGACAACTTCAAGGGCGAATTCAACGGTCGTGATGTTACAATTTTCATTGGAACCAACAACAACAAGGTATGGCGAATAATGGTGTGTGATGCCAATTACTGCAATGAAACAGACATTAAAATTCGATTTAATAATCTATGTTGGCAATTCGCAAAAAATGAAAAAAAATATTTTCCTTTAAACGGTGATGGAAAAGGTTTTGTAATCCCAGACAATGAAGATATTTCTTACGAAATGTCCGTTAATAACAAGCGCTATGAGGCTAATTACTATCAAGCCCCAGATACGTCTTTAATGAATTCGTCAAATTTACTTGGTATAATCCAAGAAAAGATAGAACAAAAATATACACAAGAAGAAATATCAAACAACATAAATGATATTATTCAGAAAGAGACATTTGAATTGCTCATGGAAAGAATGTCAAAAAAATCCGTATGGTTTATAATAAGTGAAACATATGGAAGATACTACATAACAATGTTCTATGATAACGAATACAACCATTCAAATGGTGAGGATTTGTAATCTTACTAATTAAAAAAGCGTAATTGGATTATGTTATAATATCCAATTACGCTTTTTTCGTTAATAAACTTTTGTTCTTTCCTATTCGAAAATCAGTCGAATAAACAAAACTTACCAACAAGCAAAAATCTCCGCGACACTTACCGAAGAAGCATCGCGGAGAAAATTTAGGAATAAAAAACAGTAATAAAACGGATGTCTATTTCTTTTTGATTACCACTTGCCAATAGCCCTCACTCGTCTGAGTCTGCGACAGAACTGTGTGTCCTTCGAGCTTTACCGAACCCGGAACGTTCTCGATAGGCTTGCCGTCGTCGAGAAGGATTTCGAGAGTGTCGCCCGTTTTGAGGGTAGCAAGTTCGAGTTTGGTGCGGACGAAATTCATTGGACATAGAACACCACGCAAATCCTTCGAGCGAGTGTATTCTGATTTCGCCTCCGGCTCGGCTTTAGGCTGAGGAGCGGCAGAAGGTTTGTCGTCTGGCTTCTTGAATTGGAGCGCATCGTCCATGCTGAGATAGAGGGCGTTGACGGCATCTGCCAAGGCATTTGCCTGCGCCGAGTCGTATGTTCCGCCCTTGCCATCTGCCTTTGCCTTGAGTACGAGCGGTTTGAACGACGCATCTATATATCCGGCATCGATAAAATGCTCGATGAAAGCATCGAACACCTCGGACGGCTGCTGAGGGTCGAGTCCGCGAGTAACCAACAACATTCGGCTGGCATGGAAGATTACGGCATAATCGTCCTTGCCCTGTGCTTCCTTGATGTATTGCTGGTCTACGGTAATCATATCGTATATTCCAGCAGAACACTCTGGTTTTCCGCGCTTTGTAACGCTGAACACCTCATCGCTCTCGAAGTCGAAATAATAGTTTTTATCCTCGCTGAAGAGCGGCACATTCTGATATTTTGCAACAATCTTCGCAACCGTCTTGCGTCCTGCCGACGAGCGAATCCATTTTCCGAAGTTAATCTCTACGCCAATGTTTTCGGCAAGGTCGGCTATCTCGTTGAACTTGGCTACGAGGTCGGCAACAAAGCGCGGAACATTATATGCCGCGATGTTTCCGATGCTCTCGGCAAGCGCAGGAGAATCGACGTAATTTGCTCCGACATAGACCTGATAAGCCGGATAGACATGGTCGGTATGCAGAACCTTTCCAACAAAGCCGAGGTCTGCCCACAAAGGCTGTCCGCAAAGGTTTGGACATCCCGAGATGTTTATGCGGGCATCGTCGAGATGGTCGAGAGACAAGCCGCTATCTTCGAGCGACTTGTAAATGGCGTTGGCAAGTCCTTTTGAAAGGCAGATGCCAAGTCGGCAGGTATCGGCTCCGGTACACGAAACGATGTTATTGAGTACCAGAGGTTTTCGGTAATCCGCAGAAAAATCGACGAGAAGTTTCTCGAACTCGGCAAAAGCCGAATCTGGAATGTTGCGGAAACGGATATTCTGCCTTGTTGTAAAGCGTACGGTGTGATTTCCGAATCTGTCGGCAAACTCAAGAATCGCCTTAAACTTGCCGAGCGCAGCCTCATCGTCGAGCCAAATATTACCCAGTTTGAATGGCAAAACGACGGTTCTGTCGCCCTCCTTGCTATGTGGAAAATCGTCGGGGCGGACATCGAGCGTCTTGCCCGATTTCTTAGCCTCCTCTACATACTTGTCGATAAGGCGGAACGTTTCTTCCTTGCCTAACTTATAGAAAATGAAACGGATGCGAGCCTTGTACTTATCCTTTCGGTTTCCGTTTTCGTTGAAGAAAGTCTTCAAGCCTTTTACAAGAGCATACAAATCCTCTGCCGGAAGGAAATCCTTGTAGAGCCAGCCAACGCTCGGCTTGCTTCCTGCTCCGCCACCCACATAAACCTTGAATCCGCGGCGGCCGTCCTTAATCTGCGCCACCAGTCCCACGTCGTTTATTCCGGCATAGTCTATGAATTTATCGTCAGAAGAGAAGGCGATTTTCATCTTTCGCGGCATGGTGTACGAGTCGCTTTCGGGCACAACGGCATCAGTAAGAGCCATGGCGTATGGCGTTGTGTCGAACACCTCGTCGTTGCTGATGCCCGAGAACTCGCTAACCAGAATGTTGCGGACGGTATTTCCGCCGCCGCCCTTGGTTGCCAGTCCAACAGACTGAAGCTGCTGAAGAACCGTCTGAACGCTATCGAGCTGAAGGTTGAGAATCTGAACCTCGGCGCGAGTGGTGATGTGCAGAAGGTTAGAGCCGTTGGATTTGGCTATGTCGATAACCTTCAAGAGTTGCTTTGGAGTGATTACTCCGCCTGTGGCGCGCACGCGAGCCATATAGACTTCGTTCTTGCGCTGCTCATAGACTCCAAGCGGCACTCTGAAAGCCTTGAACTCGACTGGCGAAACATCGCCTTTACGATAGCCGCCCGACAAGCGGCCGAACTTGTCAATATCTTGTGTTAATGTATCTGGAATTTTATACATAATCTTATCGTTTATGAAGTCCACACTCCTTGTGTTCTGGATTCTCCCACCACCATCGGCCGGCGCGAATGTCCTCGCCCTCGCTTATGGCGCGCGTACAAGGCTGGCAGCCTATCGACGGATAGCCTTGGTCGTGCAGTTTATTGTACGGCACACGGTTCTCACGAATGTACTTCCACACATCGTCCTCGCTCCATCGTGCCAGCGGATTGACCTTTATCAGACCGTTGTTGGCATCCCACTCAACCACGTCGATGTTGCTTCGGGTTACCGACTGAGACGCACGCAGACCGCAAATCCACACGTCGAGGGTTGAGAGAGCGCGCAGAAGCGGCTCAATCTTTCGGCATCGGCAGCAAGCCTTGCGAAGTTCTACGCTCTGGTAAAAAGCATTCACTCCGTTCTCGCGGACATACTGCTCAACGCCCTCGTGGTTTGGCGAGTAGACTTCTATTTTTATGTCGTATTTGTCGTTTGTCTTGTCAATCAACTGATAGCACTCTGGGAAAAGCCGCCCCGTGTCTATTGTAAAGACTCTCACCTCTTCGGGATGCGGCAGAACCTTCTTTGCCACCTTCGAGATGATTGCCGTTAGCACTTGGTCTTCGAGTCCGAGGCTCGATGCCAGCGCGATGCGGTTGCCGTATTGCGGAAGAAAGTACGCCAGAATCTCCTCGGGAGTACTTTCAGCAAAGCGTTCGTTTAATTGTGAAACTATTTCTTCGTTTGTCATAGATTCTACAACAGTTTTATCCAACTATCATGCCTGCGCCTACGGTTTCGTTCGTGCCTTCATCTATGAACACGAGCGAGCCTGTTGTGCGGTTTTCGGCATACAAATCGAACGCCAAAGGCTTTGACAGTTTCAACTTTATCTTTGCTATATCGTTCATCTTCACCTCTTTATCATCGAAATTATTTTCAAGTGTGTTGATGTTTACCTTGTATTCAACCTCGCCCACAACGCCCTGAAGTTCGTCGGATGTGTGGCGGATGATGTACTTCTGGCGCAACTGCAACGGACGATGGTTGAGCCAGCACACAAGCAGTTCAATCTGGTTTGAAACCGTTGGAAGTTCGTTAGTCTTTACAATCAGACTGCCGCGGCTCACATCAACATCGTCGGCAAGCGAGATGCTTACGCTCTGCGACGAGCGAGCCTCATCAACCTGATTCGTACCCTCATCTATCCGCGACACGACCGATTCGGTCTGCGACGGAAGAATCGTAACCTTGTCGCCAACCTTTATCCTTCCGCCAGATATTCTGCCGGCATAGGCGCGATAATCGGGCCACTCGGCTGTTTGAGGGCGGATAACGTACTGAACCGGAAAGCGGAACTGTGCCTCGTCGGCACCTTGCTTTAGCGGAATGTTCTCGAGCAGATGAAGGAGCGTCTCGCCCTGATACCACGGCGTATTCTCCGACGGATTGACGACGTTGTCGCCCTTCAGGGCTGAAATTGGGATGAAGAAGACGTTCTTCAGACCAAGCACATCGGCAATCTTGGCATATTCGGCACGGATATTATCGTACACTTCCTTCGAGAAGTCTACGAGATCCATCTTGTTTATCGCCACCACAACATAGTCAATCTTCAGCAGAGATGCGATGTAAGAATGGCGTTTTGTCTGCTCAATTATGCCGTTGCGCGCATCTACCAAGATGATGGCAGCATCGGCGGTTGACGCTCCAGTAACCATGTTTCGGGTGTACTCTATGTGTCCCGGAGTGTCGGCTATGATGAATTTTCGCTTAGGAGTTGCAAAATAGCGGTAGGCAACATCTATCGTGATTCCCTGCTCGCGCTCGGCACGGAGTCCGTCGGTTAGCAGAGCCAGATTAACCTCGGCGTTGCCAAGACGTTCTGAAGCCGCCTCTACGGCCTGCAACTGGTCTTCGAAGATTGATTTTGAATCGTATAGCAATCGGCCAATCAAGGTGGATTTTCCGTCGTCCACGCTTCCGGCGGTGGTAAAGCGCAACAGTTCCATGTCGAGATATCCGTTGCCGCTTTTCTTATTCTTTATTTCGCTCATTTGTAATGTCTTATTTTTTGTTTGTTACTGATTAGAAATAGCCCGATTTCTTTCGGTCTTCCATTGCCGTTTCGGAGCGTTTGTCGTCAGCTCTTCCGCCGCGCTCGGTTACTCGGCTTGTCGCAATCTCATCGATAATCTCTTCGAGGCTGTTGGCCTCTGAAACCGTTAGACCGGTACATGTTATGTCGCCGATGGTGCGGCATCTAACGCGCTTGCGCACAACCGTCTCGTTAGGCTTCAGTTGCATAAACGGATAGTGAGCCAGCCAAACGCCGTCGCGCTCAAACACATCGCGTTCGTGAGTGTAGTATAGCGACGGAAGGGCTATTTTCTCTTGCAGAATGTACTGCCAAACATCAATTTCAGTCCAGTTTGATATTGGGAACACGCGGAAATGCTCATCGAGATTCTTCTTTCCGTTGAAGATGTTCCACAACTCGGGACGCTGGTTCTTCGGATTCCATTGTCCAAACTCGTCGCGATGGCTGAAGAAGCGTTCCTTTGCGCGAGCCTTTTCCTCGTCGCGGCGCGCACCTCCAAGAGCGGCATCGAACTTATACTTTTCGAGGGTGTCGAGCAGCGTAACGGTCTGCAACTTGTTTCGCGATGCGTTGTAGCCTTTCTCCTCAACCACTCTGCCCTCGTCTATACTCTGCTGCACCGAGCCGACAATCAGTTTAACGCCAAGGCGTTTAACCAACTCGTCTCTGAACTCGATAGTCTCTACAAAATTATGACCGGTGTCTATGTGCAGAAACGGGAAAGGTATGGGTGCAGGATAGAACGCCTTGTATGCAAGGTGAGCCATAACAATCGAATCCTTACCTCCCGAAAACAGCAATACCGGCTTCTCGAACTGAGCTGCAACCTCGCGGATTACGAATATCGCCTCGGACTCTAATTCTTTTAAATGTGTGATTTTTTCTGACATCTTTTTACTGTTTTTATCATTAAGTTTCTAAGTCTGAAACATCCGTCTTTTCCTTCATTCAGTCTCAAACTTTCAACGATGCAAAATTACATTCCAATCGCCACTCCCGAAATAGCCTTCGGAGGGCATTTATGTAACATAAATATGTTATGATTCAAATTTTGTTCTTCGAGAAATGGCGCATGATGAATCGTCCCGAAAGACTGAGTACCAAGATGATAGCCGTAAGAAGAACAGCCGCCGCGTATGCCCTGTTCCTGACCTCGACCTGAGGCACGGACAGTTGGAAGAAGATTGAGAGCGGAAGCGTTGCTGCCTTGTCGGTAAGCGATTCGGGAATGTTGTCGGTAAATCCGGCGGTAAACATCACTCCGGCGGCATCGCCCATCGCCCTGCCTACCGATAAGAGCGTGGCTGTGGCTATTGCCGGAGCAATCTGCCTAACAACAACCCAGATGGTCTCTATTCGAGTTGCGCCAAGCGAATAGGCAGCCTCGAGCAAATCCTTCGGAATGTTGCGCGCCACCTCGTCCATGCTCCTGATAAGGATTGGGATTATAAGCAGCGTCTCTACGATGATTCCGCCAAGGAGCGACGCCCTTATCCCGACGGCAATCATTATGGTAAAGGCAAATGCGCCATAGACGATGCTCGGAATTCCGAAAAGGACATCGAACGCCAGCCGGGCAACGTATGCAAAGCGCGAATTCGACTTCAGATACACGTTAAGGTAGAAAACCACCGGAATGCTTATAACAAGCGCGATGGCGGTTGCCCCGAGAACGATGTAGAGCGAGCCCACGATGGCGTTCAGAAAGCCGCCTTCCTTGCCTATGTAAAAGCCCGAGCCGGGCAGAGACGTAACCATGTCCCAAGTAAGCACCGGCAATCCTTCGGAAAAGATGCTCCACAAAACGCTTGCCACAAAGCCGAAGACGATGAGCAGCGACAGATACATCAGCGTTCTGAAAATATATTCTTCTATGTATTTCATTCTACTTTTATGCTTTTAAGATACAGGCGCGCCACCAAGTTAAACAGCAGCACGACGAAAAACAAGATGAAGGCGGCAAACATCAAAGCCGACTCGTAAAGCGGCAGAGAAAGCATCTCGCCGTAGTTGTTGGCTATAAGTGCCGGAATTGGATAGCAGGCATCGAGCAGCGAATTTGGAATGATGATGAGGTTTCCGCACACCATCAGCACGGCTATCGTCTCGCCAAGGGCACGGCTCACGGCAAGCACCACCGATGCCACGATGCCCGGCAGTCCCTTGCGCAGAACGATGTGCTTTGTTGTCTGCCAACGTGTTGCGCCCAAAGCAAGAGAAGCCTCGCGAAGTTCGCGGCTCACGTTGCCGAAAATCTCGACAAAAAGGCTGATGAGCAGCGGCAGAACCATAACGCTCAACACTACCGCACCCGACAGCAGCGTGTAGCCCGACGTAACCGTACCTACGGCAGGACCGACAATATCGCTCACTATCGGCACGATGACGAGCGTTCCCCACACGCCGTAGATTACCGACGGCAGCGAAGCCAGAATGTCGAGCAGCGGATAGATGTACCTGCGCACAACACTCCTACTGTATTCGGTAAGCAGAACAGCCATAAGGAGCGAGATGGGCAGGGCTATGGCTATGGCAACGCCCGTAACGTAGAACGTGCCCACGATGAATGCCAAGAATCCGAACTTGTTGTTCATAGGCCTCCACTCGGATGTGGTGAGGAGGTCGGAAAGCGTATGCTCGTGAATGATGTCGGATGATTTCAGCCAAAGCCCGACAGCCATGGCAATAACCATGAGCATCGAAAAAAGCGTAAAGCCGGTCATCAGTCCGCCGGCAACCTTGTCTTTTGCAATTCTATAGTTCATAGCCATCTCCTCCACCAAGGTTTACGTTCAACTTTAATCAGAGGTGCGCCGCCCTCGCCGTATATTGCCACCAGATGGTCTGTGTAGGCAAAGTCGAGCGTCTTCCACGAGTCGGGCAGATGCGCAATGCTGCGACTGAAGATGCTGCTGCCCGTAACCACGCTTATCTCACCTCTCAACACATCGCGCGCCTGAATCTTGCCCTCGCTGCGATAACTATTCGGAACAGGTTCGCCACCACGCATCACGGCGTAGTTGCTTGCGCCGCACAGCGTTCCGTACTTCTTTACTGCGAGATAGAGAGCCTGAAGGGCGTTCGATTTCAGATAATCGGCTCCGTCCATGTAGACTATCCACTCGCCCGATGTCAACTCAAGCCCCTTGTGCCGGGCACTCCACAACGGAACCTCGGCATCAAGACGGACATATCTCATCCGTCTGTCGAACAGATACGACCGCACCTGAAACTCGCTCGCATCCGTCGAGGCATTATCAATTATGATGCACTCCCATTGCTGCACGGTTTGCGCCACAAGCGACTGGAGTGCCGAGATAATGCTCTTTTCCTGATTGTGTAATGTTAAAATAATACTAATCATTATCTTTCTTTATTACTGATTTTGGTTGCAAAGGTAGACATACGGCAACACACATACAATCGCCATGAATAGCCATAAGCATAGCATATTTATGTTATTGACAGCAATGTTTTTTATGCCTATTTTTGCACCGAAAAAACATAATAAAACGACAATGAAAGATTTTAACCCAACACAAAAATTCGACAAAATCGAGCACAACGGTCTGGAGGTCAGAAACCTGAACATCCACATCGGCGATGTTCATATACTTAAAGATGTGAACGTAACTATTCCAAAGAACAAGATAACGTGCATCATCGGCCCGTCGGGCTGCGGAAAGAGTACGCTTCTGCGAACCTTCAACCGCATCATCGACACAACCGAGGGCGTGAAGATTGACGGCGACGTGCTCTTTGGCAACTACAACATCGTAAAGTCGCACGGCAGCAAGCTGATAGAGCTTCGCCGCCACATCGGTCTTGTTCCGCAGCGTCCGTGCCCTCTGCCTATGTCGATATTCGACAACATAGCCTACGGATGCCGCATCCACGGAATAAGGAACAAGGAGAAACTGAATGCCATTGTTGAGCATTATCTGCGCAACATAGGCCTGTGGGACGAGGTTAAGGAACGCCTGCACACGCCGGCATCGCGTCTGTCGGGCGGACAGCAGCAACGTCTGTGTCTGGCGCGCTCGCTCGCCGTAGAGCCGTCGGTTCTGCTGGCAGACGAGAGTACATCGGCTCTCGACCCTATTTCATCAAAAAAGGTAGAGCAACTTTTCGTCGACCTAAAACGCGACTACACCATCGTAATCGTTACGCACACGCTTCAGCAGGCGCAGCGAATTGCCGACAACGTAATCTTCATGTATCTTGGCGAGGTTATTGAACAGGGCACGGCGCAAGAGGTCTTCAACAATCCGCAGAAAGAACTTACAAAGCGATACCTTAACGGAGCATTCTCTTAAAAAAATCTAATCAGAAAGAACCATGAGCATAGCAAATTCTCTTACCGAAATAATTGGCAGAACGCCACTCCTTAGGCTCAACAGATTCTCGGCCGAAAGAGGAATAGTAAACCCGATTGTGGCAAAGATCGAATCGTTCAACCCGGGCAGGAGCGTGAAAGACCGCATAGCCCTTGCCATGATTGAAGATGCCGAGAAGAAGGGCGTGCTAAACGCCGGCGACACGATAATAGAGCCAACATCGGGCAACACCGGAATAGGTCTCGCGCTTGTATGTGCCGTAAAAGGCTATCACCTTATACTCACGATGCCCGAAACAATGTCGATAGAACGCCGCAACATCGTAAAGGCCTACGGCGCAGAAGTTGTTCTTACCGACGGCAAGGACGGAATGGTTGGCTCGATAAAGGCGGCGAAGAGGCTGCACGATGCCATTCCCAATTCCATCATTCTGCAACAGTTCGAGAACAAGGCAAACCCAAACTGCCACTTCGAGACAACAGGTCCTGAACTGTGGCAGCAGACGGGCGGCAACATAGACATCTTCATTGCCGGCGTCGGAACAGGCGGAACAGTTAGCGGCATAGCCCGATTCCTGAAATCGCAGAACTCAAAGATAAAGGTATATGCCGTTGAGCCGAGCACATCGGCGGTACTTAACGGCAAGCCAAGCGGTCCGCACAAGATTCAGGGCATTGGCGCAGGCTTCATTCCAAAGACGTACAACGAGAATTTTATAGACGATGTGCTCGACATAGACAACGACGAAGCCATCATTGCCAGCCGCGAACTTGCCACAAAAGAGGGGCTGTTGCTGGGCATAAGTTCGGGAGCGGTGGCGCGAGCCGCACAGATAATAGCGCAAAAGTCCGAGAACAACGGAAAGAACATCGTCACGCTCTTTCCCGACACAGGCGAGCGTTACCTGTCAACAACGCTCTTTGCCTACGACGAATATCCGCTATAAAAGCGCTTACGTTAGCCCGTTCGGAGGGAGTTTGTTGGCAAAGCGAATTCCCTCCTTTTTTAGCCGATTTATTAAACTGAATATCAAGCCGAAATTGTCTCAATGTTCAGCCGAATTTGCAATTTGGCTGTGAAAAAAGTCGGGAATTTACAATTCCCACCGCTAAAAAATCCGTAAAGCAAAACGTACAACTTTCACGCGTAACATCTTGTCGCACAGCGACAAGGCGAGTTGCAAACTCGCGGTTTTTGATGCTGCAGAATTCTTGCGTCCCTTCGGTAGCAAGCGACCATAGGTCGAGCGGCAAATTCCGCAGAACCAAGGAAGTGCCCCAAACTACAATTTGGCTAAGCAAAGACAAACTACCATTTTATCTCTCCCTTCATATCCTCGAAGTCTGTGCTTTCGTCGGTTTGGAGATTTTCGGCTGAATATTTTTCTACGGCTTCGGTGTCTTCGGTATAGAAGAACATCTGGGCTTGGAGCATATCTGGTGTCCAGAGCGAGAAGATTTTGCCTTTTGCACCGCAGATTGGCAAGAACTCGTTGAGAGCCTTCAACATTGCATCGCTGTCTATGTAGTCGCTGCCGTCGGGAGTGAACTCGACTTCCTTTCTGCCTTTCTTAAGACTGATGCTGCCGCTCAAAGAGTGCTCTATAATCGTAAACTTGCGGACATCGGCAAGCGAGAGCAAGCTGGTTATAACATCGCTATAGTCGCCAATGTTGTCGATGCACTCGGCATCGAGGACGCAGGCGTGCTCTATGTGCGCCACTTGCTTTATTTCTTCGAACAACGGAATATCGCTATCTTCGTAGGTTGGGGCTGGCTTCTTGTTGTTTACCTTCTTGGTTGTATCAACCAGCTCCAACTCGGTTTCAGACATCGGAACTCCGCAGAATGTCTTTTCCGGCTCGCCTTCCACCTCTTCGAGGACATGAAATTCATTTGTCCATAAATCATAAACATAAACTTTACTATTGACAAAACAAAATCCACATGCATTACCCGATGCTCCATTTAATTTGTAGAAATAGACGAACTTACCAGTTTCTGGTTCAATTACGGCAAGAAGTACCATTCCATCAGCATATACCATGCGCCAAATGTATCCATTGCGATAGACAAAATGCATACCTGAAAGCCACAAATTTCGACCATTGTAAACGAGTTCTGGCAATTTCCCATCATTACCATAAAGTTCCAAATCGCCATTTTCCAAGTCGACACGATAAAACACCCCACTATACGTTACATAACCATATTGTCCTATAATCTCGATATTGTCTTTTACATAGCGAATCGTTCTCCAAACAATTTTTCCATCCATCGACATTCGGAAAATACCGACATTTGTTACTGCAATCAAATCATTCTTGTAAGGTAAAACGTAACACAATCTCATATCTTCTGAGAAACCGGGCATCTCTTTATTTCTGTAGTCTGGTATGAATTTTCGGACTTCGTCTTCAGGGAAAATGTCATCCATTTTTATGTGCAGAATGACATTCATCCTGTCCTCATTCATTTTGTATATATAAAGATTATAAAAATCCTTACACACAAAAATATTGTCTTTTCTTACACAAAATTTAGTCCAACCATCTAAGTCTGCCACTTTAATGCTATTCCAATTTTCTTTATCAAATCGGTATATGCCTTTTTCACTTAGAATAAACAAATAGTCCTCATAGCCATAAATCTCTGCTGGTCTATTTTCACGAGACTGATAAGAAAAGCTATGAACTACTTTTAAATCCGGCAAATAATAGAGTGTAGCACTGGCATTATCGTGTAATAAAAAATAATCGCCATTAGTTTCATAACCAAAATCTCCACTACCATGACGTATTTCACCTACGACCTTAAAATCATCAAGTCGCAGTTTTCTAATGATGGTTAGAGTCTTGTCATAACAGTAAGCATATCCATTACTGACGAACATTACAACACCATCAACCTTCTTCTGAAAAACTTCTTTTAAAATCATTTCCCAACATAGTTTTAAATTCAGCGAGTAAAAGTACTGCAAATCTTTCAGAAATGAAAAAAATCGGGCAAAAAAAATCCCCAATTTTCTGCTCGATTTTTTCTAAATCAACCCGAACGAAACCCGAAGGCATCCCGAAGGAATATCCTCCCACCGTTCCCCATAACCTACCCATCCACTACCCTACATATACCTTGCATATATCTTACATATACCCTGCATATACCTTTACCTTGCCACTATTTTGCATCTACAAAAAGAATAAATCGACCATAAATTGTCACTTATTAGTCCCGATTCAAGTTTAACCACCATCGAACTTTTGAGCACCACTTTGAATTGCTTCCATATTCCTTCCAGCTTCCTTGGACGTACCTTGAATCTACCTTCCTTCTATCTTCCTTCTTCCTACCTTCTTTCTACCTTCTTCCTACCTTCTTCCTACCCACCATTTTGCATTTACAAAAAGAATATTTCGTGTTATAAATGTTCCTTATAAGTCCATGGTCCTTACAACGGAGAAATGTGAAATTACAAAAGCAAAAAAAAGGAAGACCTCAACGACATGAGAATCTTCCTTTTTTGTAGTAACAATTTTGAAACCAACTATTTGTTCAACTTCTTCAACGCTGCATCAAGTTTGTCTTGTGAAATACCAACATATCCAACGCCGTCGTTCTCCTTCTGCCCCTCGGTCAAGACATACTTCAGGAAAGCCACCACAACCGGATTGGTTGGAACGCCCTTGGTTACGAGATAAAGGTCGCGCGCTGGAGGCGAAGGAAACCTGCCGTCGGCAATAGCCTTTGTAAGCAAATCTTTTGAAGAATAGAAATCCTCGTCCTCGTCAATCTTTCCGTTTCCGTTTACATCTATTGGCAGAACCCTTATGCCATCGAGCGGTTTCTTTGTAACATTGTCGTAGGCATAGCCTATGTTGTTGAATCCGATGGCTCTCACATTCTTCTGTACGGCTGTGGCAACGCCAGGGTCACCGTTCACGCCCTCGCCGCCAAGGTCTTCCTGATGCTTGCCGAACCATTGTGCAAAAGTCTCGGCTGCTCCGCAGGCATCGCTTCGGGTAAATACCGTTACCGGAGTGGCATCGCTTGTGCCCAGAATGCTTCCCCACGACTTAACCGAGCCTTCAATCCATATCTTTGAGGCTTGCTCGGCAGTAATGCCATGCTTAACCAACTCGGCATAAAGCGGATTCTTCTCGTTGATTGTTGGCACAACGGCATCCTTCGCAACCGGAAAGCCTACCGCGCCCTTCTCAATCTCCTTGTCGCTCACCTCGCGGCTCACCATTCCAAAGTCTACCTGCTCGGCAAGCACGTCGGTCATGCCCTTGCCTGCTCCACCACCATCGACCTCGATGCTTACGTTTGGATGCAGTTTCTTGAATTCCTCGGCCCACTTTACAGCCAGAGGATAGAGTGCAAACGCGCCCGAAAGCGATATTCTGCCTTCGAGCTCGTCGCCGTTGGCACTTGCCTTGCTCTTGCTTCCGCACGACGAGACAAGTATCGGGGCTGCCAGAACCGCAGCCGCCGCAAACAGAGTTAAAATTTTTTTCTTCATTATTCCGTTATATTTTTTAAGTTAACTGCGGATATTCTGAGCAAGAATATCCTGTTCTCACAAAGAGAACAAAAGCCCAACAACCCATTTCCGCTGCTGCTGGGCTATGAATTTAAACAACTACAGGAAAGCGCGTTACCTTTCCATTTACAATACGAAACGCATTCAGAACCGGCTCGCCCTCGGCAACATAAGGCTGTCCCGAAATGTCGGGCGAGAGCGACAGAATGAGGTAGAGAATGTTGGGGTCGAATGCCAGACGCTTGTCCTCGTCTGACGGACGGCTTGGCGATGCCGGATGACTATGCCAGTTGCCGATGACCTTCAGCCCGTTGGTGCGTGCGTACTTTATGGCAGCAAACTGTTCTTTAGGGTCGAGGCTGAAATGCTCTTCTGAATGGTCGGTGTTAGTGAGCCGATAGTTGTGCGTTATCTGAATATTCTCCGCCTCGTCTATCGTGCCGAGCACATATCCGCAACTCTCGATGGGCGCATCTTCGCGAGCCTGAGACAGAATGGAGTCGTAAGCCTCGCGGGTTATGCGTACTATCTTTCCGCCCTCTTCCCAACCGTATTTCTTTTCTGCTTCTGTCATTTTCTTAATGATTTTTTAAATCGCATGTAGCCTGCTCGTAATCAATAAGTTCTGTTATCGTAGGATTATCGCCGCACAGCTTGCAATGGCTGCTGTGGCGAGTGTTTATCTTACGGAAATCCATAGTCTTTGCGTTGAAAGTGAGCAACTTGTTAGTGAGCAACTCGCCCACTCCGGTAATATATTTCAAGGTCTCTGCCGCCTGAATTGTGCCTAACATTCCGGCAATCGCGCCCAAAACGCCGGCCTGCGAACAGGTTGGAACGGCATTTGGTGGCGGTGGCGCGCCAAACAGACATCGGTAGCAAGCCGAGCCGGGAACGTGAGTGAACGTCTGTCCCTCGAACCGAAGGATTCCGCCGTGGCTGAACGGCTTTCCTGCCATAACGCAGGCATCATTTATCAAGAACTTAACCGGAAAGTTGTCTGTTCCGTCAACAATGAAGTCGTACTCCTTTATTATGTCGAGGGCATTGTCTGCCATCAGCAAATCCTGAATGGCATTAACCTTGATGTTCGGATTGATGGCAAGCATCTTCTCCTTTGCCGAAAGAACCTTCGGCGTATCGACATCTTTTGTGAAATGAATTACCTGTCGCTGCAAATTGCTGAGGTCAACCACATCGCCGTCGATGATTCCGATGGTACCAACGCCTGCCGCTGCCAGATAGAGCGACACGGGCGCACCAAGTCCGCCAGCACCTACGACGAGAACCTTCGCATTATTTATCTTTTCCTGCCCTTCAACGCCTACATCTTGCAGCAAGATGTGGCGGCTGTATCGCAGCAGTTCTTCTTCTGAAAAATCGTACATTAGCAACCTCCTCCCATAAAGTACAAGAAATCAACCGAGTCGTTCTCTTTTAACTGAAGTGTGTCGAACTCGGCTCTGTCAACAAACTCCTCGTTTACCTGAACGCTCACCATTTCTGGCTGAAGAACGTTGTTCAACTTTATCAAACCAGCCACCGTAAGAGGAAGCTGTACATCCTGATTTTCTCCGTTTACTACTATTTTTGCCATATTTCCTTGTTGTTTTAAATGTATTTGTTTATTGTTTCCGAAATTTTCTGTTTGTTAACCGCTCCGGTAAGCGATTCCGCAACCTCGCCGTCCTTTATTACAATAAGGGTTGGAATGTTGCGTATGCCCAGCCGCTCGGTCAGAACATCGTTGTTCTCAACGTTGTACTTTCCTACCGCTGCCTTACCCTCATACTCGTCGGCAATCTGCGCAACGATGGGCGCAAGACGGCGACACGGAGCACACCAAGTAGCCCAGAAATCAATCAGCACCACCTTGTTGGCGGCTATGATTTCTTCGTAATTCTCGTCTGTAATCTTCTGTTCTGCCATTGTGTTTTGTTTGTGTTAATTACTGATGCAAAATTACACCAGTTCGGCAATACCTGCAATCGCCTTCAGTTGGTAATCATATCACTCATGTTTGTTATTTTCGGTTTTTCAAGAGGTCGATATTGTCGCGGATATTGTTTCTGATGGCTATGCTCTGCCTTACATCGGTGGCATTGCTCAGAACCGAAACGGTGAGATTCCCTTCCTTGTATATTGCCGGCGAGATGAAATCGCAGATTTCGGGATTGTCGCAGACGCTTGCCAGAATGTTACGAGCCTCGGCATCGTGCTTTATCTGGCGGTTAAGAGCCTCGTTCTCAGTACAGATGTAGACCAGAAACGCACCGTCGAGGTCGGCTGGTTCGTACTCTTTCTGTATGCGCGCGAATGGCAATTCGTCAAACCCTTCATTGAATTTTGGCGAGATAACCACGGCTTCGCTTACAAAACGATGCAGAATCGTTGCCTTGTGAAGTCCAACCTTTCCTCCGCCTATTATGAGGATGCGCTTGCCCGTAACGTTCAGTCCTATTGGTAGAAATGTCATGTGCGTGTTGTGATTTTCAGATTTTACTAATAGCGTCGAAAGTCTCTTGGTCTGATGCCAGCAGAAGCAGCCGTTTCGGAACATCATCAGAATAAATATGTCTGAACGTCTCGACCGACGACGGCGATGAGAAACGAATCTTGTCCACCTCGCTCAAATCGACTTTTTCATCGACAAAGAGAAGCGTTTTTCCCGCATGTGGTTCGGCCTCGAAGCCAACCACCTCGCCAACAATTATCAGAACCGGAGTGTCCCTGAAAACGGCATACCTAAGGTCGCCTACAGTAGTATAAACAGCATTTTGCGACGGCAACGAGACATTCGTTACCAATGCCGCCGGAGTGTCTGCGCTTCTGCCGCTTTCAAGAAGTGCCTTGGCTATGCTGCTGACGTATGCGCCGCCCATGTAGTAAAGAAGCGTGTCGGCATTCGGCGTCTGAATCTTCTGCCCGTGACCAAGCACGAATGCCACGCTGCGCGCCAAGCCTCTGTGCGTCAGCGGAATCTGCAACAACGATGCAAGGGCGAATCCGCTACTCACTCCCGGCACTACCTCTACTTCTACCGAACGCGATTTCAGAAAGTCAATCTCCTCGCGTCCATGGGCAAAGAGCATCGGGTCGCCTCCCTTCAGGCGGACGACATTATCGCCCTTCGCCGCCCTTTCGTACAAACGTTGGTTCAGCTCGTCCTGCTCGGCGCTATGCTTTCCCGAACGCTTGCCAACATACACTTTCTCTGCCTCGAACCGACGAAGAAACTCCTCGTTGGTAAGGTCGTCGTAGAATATGGCATCGGCATTCTCCAAGGCTTTCAGACCTTTGACCGTAATAAGGTCGGGGTCGCCCGGTCCAAAGCCAACAAGCGTGACTTTTCCGTAGCCTCGGCTATCACCCTTTATAATGTTTGATGTTTTGTTCATAAATGTAGCTAAATCGATAAAAACTGTCTGCAAAATTATCAACTTTCTGCAACAAGCCCAATAGCCTTGATTTGCTACATTTATAACATAAGAATGGTAATGATTTGACAATTCACAATTCATAATTGACAATTCATAATTAAACATTGTCAATTGTCAACTGCCTAATTGTCAATTAAAAAAAGAGTTCCTCAATCTTAGTTTGAAGAACTCTTTCCAGCGGTGCGTACGGGACTCGAACCCGTGACCCCATGCGTGACAGGCATGTATTCTAACCAGCTGAACTAACGCACCAGACAGTCATTTTTTCAAATGCGATGCAAAGATAGTACTTTTTTTTGAACCAGCAACACTTTCAGAAAGAATATTTTCATTTTTTGCTAAAAAAATCTGCGCGATGACAAAAATCACCACGCAGACGTTCTTAAAAATCTTAATATTAACAATACTTATTTGAGTGTATATTCAAGCGTTGTCACAACGCGGACTTTCTTCATGAAAGGTGTGCTTGCATCGCGGCTCTCGATAGAGAACTGTCCTTGCGATGCCGAACGGATGTCGCCAAGTTCGCTGCCGCTGTCCGATGCAAACTTCTCGGCTGTGATGCGAGCGTTCTTGGTTGCCTCCTCAACCATCTCGGGCTTTATCTTGTTAAGACCCGTAAACTCGTAAGAAGGACTGTTGCTACCGCCGTACTCCTCGCCTACAATGGCAATATCCTGCTTCATCAACTCTGCCTGACGGTTCATCAGCGCACGAACCTTGTCTACGTTTGGCGAAGTAACGGTAATAACGCTCGTTGCCTTGTAGCGGAAGTTCATAATCTCGTTGCCATAGTTATCGGCCTGACGGTCTACAATAGTTGGCGGATTGACAGATATTTCAGAGTCGGTAAGTCCGCCGCTCTTCAGAAAAGTAACAATCTTCTGATTCTTCTTCTCTAACTGTCGGTACATCTCGGCTGGGTCGTTGCCCAAATCCTTATACACGAGCGGCCAGATAACCTTGTCCGCTTTTACCTCGCGCTCCGACAAGCCCTTTACCGAGACGATTCTGTCGCGGTCTTTGAAAGTTACGATACCAGAACGCACCGTGAAACCGAGAATAACGATACCAAGTGCAATAACGGCAGAAGGCAGTAATGCTGATGATTTGTCCATACTTTTAAATATTAAGTTTGCTGTTTGATAAAACCAATGCAAATATAAATAGGGAAAAACTCCGGACAAAGGATTTTTCCCTATTATTTAGAGATTTTTTCCAACAAAGGCTTTGTTTCAGCAAGATGTGCTACTTGCCAATCTTGTATCTCAGACCAAGACCGAAATTAAGCACGAACGGATTTTCGGTATTGAATGTGCGGTACTTTCTGCCTGTCGGAATATTGTACATAAGCGATGGCTCGACATAGGCGTTAAGACTGCGGAACAGCCTGAACTCGAATCCCGGAGATGCCACAAGCGATGCCGCAACCGGAATGCCATCGAGTCGTTGAGTCGTCCGTTCAAAGCTGTAATTTGGCAGTCTTTTCTGAATCTCAGCCTTTCCGCTGACGCCAACGCCCAACATCATGCCGCCCGATGCGTAGATGTCCCATTTCTTTCCGCCGGCAAGATTAACGCCCACCTTCAGCGGAACGTTAAGATAACTAATAGTCTGGTCAGTATGCACCGCGCCTTTGTCGAACGTGCTACACAGTTCAGAATACACAAGTCCTGTCTGAAAACTCCATTTATCATCAAGCGGAAATGCGACCTCCAAACCAAAGTAAATCGGGCGGCTATGTTCCTCATATTCCTTTTCGACAGTATTTCCGTAACCACTACCATCAATCTTCGGTTTCCCTGGAATCGGTGTTCTCGCCGACCTCGTATCAGAATTTTCTGAATCACCATCATCAGAAGGCGGATCATCCTCCCCACCGTCGAATAAATCAACCCAACCGCCGGGATATCCGGAACCATCATCTGGATTTGGAATATCAGGAATAGGATTATCAGGCTTTGGAATATCAGGATTTGGTTTGTCTGGAATATCAGGATTTGAATTACAAGGAGCTGTAGCATAATAATCACCACTATCTAAAAAATCCGTATCTACCGTTATTCCAGAAACGAACATCGAAACCGATGGCTTTTGTTTTGCTTTTTTAGTTTTGCTGATATTTGCAGAATTCTTAGAGACATACCAAACTTTTTTCTTTTCGCTTCGGACATTATTTTCAACCACAGAATCTTTCTTTTCCTGAGAAGGAGCAGAAGAAACCGTCACGGATTTCACTTCTGTTTTTTCGGCGGAAACCGAATCCTCATCTTCGGCAGTATTGCTGATAATTTCAGCCCTGCCGATTTCTGCGACTCTGGCACGAGAGGCACGACGAACCTCTACATTCAGCAGATTATCGCTGGCGAGCGAAACGTTTTTGGCATCGGTTTCACCCTCGAAATATGTGTAGAAGCAACGCATCATCCCGCAGTTAAGAGCCACCATCAGCAAGATGACGGCAACGGCACTACGGCTCCACACAAGGCTGAAGGCACGCTTCGGCTTTGTGCTTTGAGCTACAGGCTCGGCAGCATCAAGACGGCTCTCGATGCCAATCCAAAGTCCGTCGGGAATGTCGGCAGACTCATATCCGTCGAACTTACTCCGCAAGTTTTCTTTCCATTTCTCTGCCATCGGCGTAACTGATTTTATTGTTGTATAAGATGCTTCTAATCATTTTCTTGGCTCTGTTCAGCTGCGATGCCGACGAACTTTCGCCTATGCCAAGAATCTGCGCTATCTCGCGGTGCGACTTATCCTCAAAGACATAGAGGTTGAACACCGTTCGGTAGCCCGTGGGCAGTTGCATTATAGCCTTCAGAATGTCGTCGGCCGAAAACTCCTCGACCTCAAGTTCCTCCTCACAATCGGGCAATTCATCATTTATATCAATAAAGGCGTAATGTTCTTTCTGTCTGATGAACATGAGCGATTCGTTTACAACAATGCGAGTCATCCACGAGAGCACGGTTGCCTCTTCGCGTTGCTGAAACGTGCCGATGTTCATAAAAATCTTGACGTAACTCTCTTGCAGAACGTCTTTCACATCGTCTTCGCCAACGATGTATCGCTGACAAACGGCAGTCAAATAGCGAATCGTAAGACTATACAATTGCTGCATAGCCCTACGATTTCCACTTTTTACCTGATCGATTATCAGACGGTAGTCTATCATAAAGTCATCACTCTACCCATAAAGAGTATCGCTCCTGTTTGGGTATCGCGTATAATGTAAACAAACGGACGATTCATATTAATCTCCACATAACTAGTTGTTTCACCCTCAAAGGCGGCAACATCAACTTTAGCATATGTTACGACTCCCGCCTCGCTTCCAGCCTCGTCTACGTTTATATAAGAGAACTGCTTTACGAGCGAAACATAAATATCGGCAGGCGATATTCCGTGAAGTTCGGCATCAAACGGAGAAAAGATTCTCTTTACTCCCAAATCTTTCAGAATGTCGTTCAACTCGATGTTGTATTCGAGTTTCATCTTTGGCATACTCAAGTCGATGGGTGTGAATGACATTCTTTTAAAAAGATTTCCCATGTCTTCGTTTTTCAGATTTGCTACGCACTCTTCGAGCTTCACTCCCTCGTTTGGCAGAATAACATACATACAGAAGTTGCCGTTTCCATAAGGTAGCTCAACCATTCTGAACTTTTCTCTCCAAATGTATTTAAGATCATCATATTTATGCATCATGTCAACCTCGCTTACATTGCCGTTTGCCGATGTAAACGGTTTCTTGGTTGTTTCTGATGTTTTGAATCTTTTTGTCCACTC
This sequence comes from Bacteroidales bacterium KHT7, assembly GCA_900102385.1. Lineage (GTDB taxonomy): Bacteria > Bacteroidota > Bacteroidia > Bacteroidales > Bacteroidaceae > Ga6A1. The sequence continues at coordinate 51,334 of FNBQ01000024.1, forward strand.
ACCCTTAAAATAGAGGGCGTTTATCAGAGCCATCGCACTACCATCCAGCGGTTTGTCGAGAATCTTCTTGATGCAGCCCTTTGTCTGCTTGTCGCACCACGAGTTTATCTCGTCCTTCGTCTTTTCTGCAGCCAAATCTGCCACTCTCGTCTCGGCATCGAAATAATTTTGGTTTGTACTTTTGTATGTGTCGAGAACAGAGAAATCATCGTCAATCCACATAGAGTTGGCAAGATTCAGGGTTGTCATCTCGTCGGCAGATGGCAGCCATGAGTTCAGATCCTTGAATGCGACGCACATTTCGGCCTGACTTACATCGCCAAAGCCCAAGAACTTGTTCAACTCGTTGCGAGTCTCGCCTTCGGCTCCAGTAGAAATCATGCCGAGCACCTCGGAAAGGCTGATTGGCGAAATCATAAAGTTTTCGTCCTTCTTCGCCGTGCTGTTTACCTTCTCGAAAAGGTCGAACGCCATATTTGAAGAACGCTTGTAAACTATACCCGTGTTTGAAACCGGGCAGACAACCACCTCGGGATTAGGCTCGTCGATATCTATGATATGACTGTTGCACGAAGTAATCGCGCCCATAGCCATAAGGCTGTAAAGAATGATAAGGTATTTTTTCATGTCAGTTTTTTTGTTGTTCTGCTTATATAATGCAGCAATATTTAAAACCTTGCATGAGGAAATAATATTTTTTTCATTTTTTTTACTTCAACGTCGCAACTCTTCCCATAAAAAGGATTGCGCCAGACCATCATTTTACTTTTCTCAAAGTTATGAGGGTTATCTCGGGAGTTGCCCCGATGCGCATCGGCATAGTTCCGCCAAGACCAATATTTACATAAAGTTTCTGATTTCCAACGATGTATAAGCCGTCACAATCGGGATAAATCCATTTCGATGGAGTGAAGCCCAACACTCTGAACTGCATGGCATGCGTGTGTCCCGACAATGTAAGCGGAATATCGGTTTTGCCAACCACCTCCTTGCGCCATTGGCTCGGGTCGTGCGTAAGAAGAATACGGAAGATTCCCTCCGTTCCCTCGCACGTCTTAGCCAAGTCGCCGCGCTGAATAACGGGATGCGCGCCAACGCTTTGGTTCTCGCAGCCGAGAATGGCGATGCTGTCGGCTCCATGGCGAATAATGGTATTCTCGTTTAGCAGAAGATTCCAGCCAAGGTCATTTCTTTCGGCATCAATCACCTTATTAACTTGCTGCCATCGGGCAGAATCGGAAAGATGGCGGGCATAAGGCAGATAATCGTGGTTGCCGAGAATCGAAATCACGCCGTCCTTAGCCTTCAGTTCTTTCAGAATCAGCTTGAAACCGTCAATTTCCGACGGAGAAAGCGAAACGAGGTCGCCGGTAAAACAGACAAGGTCGGGATTGATGGCGTTAATCTCGTCGATTCTTTTCTTCAGATGTTCGGAATTACCTTTCCATCCGTCGAGATGAAGGTCGGAAATCTGCACAATTTTGTAGCCGTCGAAGGCTCCGGGAACGCTTTCCGACTCAAAATCAAATGTCGTGACTTCGCTTCGGAATCTGCCGAAAGCATAGCCGTAAGTCATCAGAACGGAAATCAGTACAAACAAGCCTAACGCCGTGAATCCAAAGTATTTATAAGTCACCTTAAAGTGTGCGATGAGTCCGACGACTTTCGCCAGCAGATAAATTATATGCGGAACGAGGGCGAACAGAATGCCCAGAATTACGACCGAAATAATAAAGAATTTCATACTCTAGTTTTATTATTTTGCACCCGGAGCAGCATCGTTTCCGACAAAAGATTTCGTATCGACGGCAGAAACAGACGCTCCTTTTGTAACGAATCCGTCCTTCGGAAGAAATTCGCGATGCAATTCATCTACTATCGGCTTGCTTACGCCTTTCACACTTGCCTTTCGCGGACCGGCGATGTCGAGCACAACGATGTCGTTCGCACCCTTTTTCAGCCAGCATCCCGGAACATAAAGCGTCTGCTGAGGACCAACTTCCCAGAATCTGCCGATGCAATGTCCGTTAATCCACACCAAGCCTTTGCCCCATGTGCTCATGTCAAGATAAGTGTCGCCCACCGTCTTCAACTTGAACGAAGCCCGAAAGTAAGCCGGAGATTTCTCGCCTTCAGATACAGGGATATAACTTTTATCTTCGTAAGGCGTTCCGGTTACGGGAAAGAGGTTCACTTTCCAATCTTTCAGATTGTAAGTAACGTCATTCTTTCCGTCAGTAGTAATGGCACAAACGCTGTTGGTAATGCCTTTCGGGTCGTTTATCAGTTTGCTGTAATTTATGCGTCCCATAGCCTCTACAAAAATGCTGAGTTCTGCGCCGGCACGCACATTTTTCTTCAGTCTGAGCGTATTTTCGTACTTGCTTCCGCGATAGAGTCTGCCAATGATTTCGCCGTCAATCATAACGATGGCATAATCGTGCAAGTCATTAATCTGCAACAACGCACCTGCCTTCAGTTCGGGCATTTCGGTTGTGTACATTATACTTCCGTAGCCCATGTCGAACTGTTCCATCGGCTTTATGTCGCGGCTTTCAATCGTTGTTGGCACATTTCCTGCACGCAGAAGCGGAGCCATCTCGCGGAATTCGATTTCAGGGAACGAAATCACCGGAATCGACTTTGGAACAGGAGGAAGTTTTGTGTCAGAATATTTCTGAAGCAACTCCCTGAGTTGAAAGTATTTATCGGTAGGTGCGCCTTGTTCGTTTATCGGAGCATCATAGTCGTAAGATGTGCAGTCGGGCGCATATCCTTTGTTGTTCGCACCTGCCCAATGGGCGAAAGATGTTCCGCCGTGGGTCATGTAAAGCGAGAACGAGATGTTATTGTCGAGCATCGTCTTGATGCCATTGACCATGGCGTCGGCAGGTCGTGTCTGGTGAGCCGAGCCCCATCCGTCGAACCATCCGCTCCAATATTCCGAGCACATCAGCGGTGCATCGGGACGCATCTTCTTTACTTTCTCAAACTGCTTCAGGACATTCGCATTGGTTCCGAAATTCATAGTCCAAAGAAGGTCGTCGAGAGCATTGTCTGTAAAATTGCTCGACCAGTCGCACTGAAAAAGCTGCACTTTGTCAAAGCCCGATTCGCGCAGAATATCGCGCACAGCCGAAACATAAGGCTTGTTCTTTCCGAATGAGCCGTATTCGTTCTCAACCTGAACCATTATAATCGGTCCGCCGTTTTCAACCGTCAGCGGAGCGAGTTGCTCGCCCACTTTCTTCTCGAAAATTCGCACTCGCTCAAGAAAATAAGGGTCTTGCTCGCGGAGTTTGATATCTTTCTTCTTCAGAAGCCACCAAGGAAGTCCGCCCATCTCCCACTCGGCACAGACATACGGACCGGGACGGACAATTACGAACATTCCGTTTTTCTGAGCCAAACGACAGAATTCGGCAACATCGTTCTGGCCCGAAAAATCGAATTCACCTTCCTGCTGTTCGTGAATATTCCAGAATACATATAAGCACAGAGTATTCATTCCCAAAGCCTTGCACATTTTTATTCTGTGTTCCCAATATGGTCGTGGAATTCGCGGATAATGAACTTCGGCTGCTTTGATAACAAACGGCTTGCCGTCCATCAGAAATGTTCCTTTTCCAACTTCAAACGAATGCGAGACAACATCGTTCTTGGCACTCAAAGGCGCAGCCATCGATGCTGCAATAAATGCGAATAGTGAAATCTTCTTAAAAAGGTTTATCATAAGAATCAAAAATATCTGTGAAAATAAACAAAAAATCACCTTCTTAATTAAGGTATGCAAATGTCGTTATTAAATACGACATTTACAATTTTTTAGTCAACGAAAATGAACGTAAAACTTCTGTTTTTATAGCGATTCTCGTTTTTTGCTATCTTTTGAACATTTTTTCAACCTGATGAATTATTTTTGAGTATATTTGCAGCAACAAAAATCAAACCAAATCAATGAAAAAATTTATCTTAACTGCAATTCTGCTCTTAGCACTTGGCAATTCCCGCGCACAAACAACAAAATCGGGTCTCGACGTGCAAGGCTTTGATTTACAAATAGCAGGAAAACAGAATCATCTATACACAATCACAAACAAAAACGGAATGGAACTTTGCGTGATGAACTTCGGCGCACGCGTAGTTAGTCTTATGGCTCCCGACCGCAACGGAAAGTTCGAAGATGTGGTTCTGGGCTACAAAAATGCCATAGACTACCTCAAGCGTCCGCAGAATTTCGGTGCAAACGTTGGCAGATTCGTCGGAAGAATTCTGAATGCAACATATACTTTAGATGGTCAGAAGGTGACTCTCTCGGCAAACAACAAATTTGGTGATTGCGCTCACGGCGGCGACAACAATTTTGCTCAGAAGATGTGGAATACCGAAAAAGTAGGAAAGCAAAGCATAACTTTTTCATATCTTTCGCCCGACGGCGAGAACGGTTTTCCAGGCAATCTGAAGGTTTTCGTAACCTATAAACTTACCGATGACAACGAACTCGACATCGAATACAAAGCTACAACCGACAAGCCAACAGTCGTAAACCTTACCCATCATTCGTTCTTCAACATCAGCGGAAACATGCAACGTTCCGTCGAGGGTCAGACTCTTTGGGTTAAGGGCGACAGCATCATCGAATACGACAAAGACAAGCGCGTTACTGGCAACAAAATCGAGGTCAAAAACACAGCGTTCGACTTTACCCATCCGCATCTGATTGGTGAAAAAATCAATCAGAATCATCCACAACTCGCAATAACAAACGGTTACGACCATTGCTGGACGATTACAAAATGGGGAGAAATAAAGAATAAAATCGCTTACATCTACGACATCACATCTGGCAGAATGATGAGCGTCTTCACCACAGAGCCGGGCTTGCAAATCTACTCAGGCAACGGCTTGAACGGTAGCGACACAGGCAAGAACAACATCAGATATCAAAGCCGAAGCGGAATCTGTTTCGAAACCTGCCACTTCCAAAACAGTCCGAATATTCCGTCATTTCCAAGCACAGTTGTCCGTCCTGGCAAGCCTTACAAAAGCCATACAATCTACAAGTTCGATGTTCTGAAATAGCAGAATCAACGACCTTTCAGAAATTTTGATAGCAGAGAATGCCACATATAAGTGCGTTGTCTGCTATCAACGTTTTTATACTTAACAATCTGCTGATTAACATATTGCAAAAATTTCATCGGATGTCTAAGCACGTCTTTTCCCTTCGGACGCAAAATGTATCGTTTCTGAAATGTCACGAAAAGAAACAAATCCTTAGCCAACCCACTCAACGATTTCTCATCTTCATTTTCAAAGACGACCTTGCATACTTCGTCCATCGCCATTGCATAATATCCTCCAGAAAACAATGCTCCATCATTTTTTCTGAATAGATACCAATCAAGCATATGTCTTAAAGACAAGCCTTTACTAATATAATGAGTAATGGTGTGCAATGGCAGATAGTTATAATAGAACTCAGCATCAATCTTTCTTGTCCTTTTCAAAATCGAGTTAAGCAATGCCTCTTCATCTGTGGTTTCACCAAGACATTCGTCCAACAAACTATTATGATTCTCAACTGTTATTCCGTCAATATGATATACTTCGTGCTTGTCGTTTCCTCCTTCATCAGGGAAAAATCCGTTATTCTGCAAAACTTCATCCAGATATGACACAAGATCCACATCCGTGCTGTATCTAAGCCACGGCGACGGATAATATTTCTGTGCAATATCCGCTCCTTTCATTATCAAAAGCACACAATCTTCTGAAGATTCGTCAAGCATTTGCTGTAATTTTTCTCGCAAAGCTAGCGTTCGACGCCAGAAGAGTTCACCTTCCTGCTCATCCTTAATCCACGTCATCATAACGCGAATATCCGGTTTTACTTCTTCAGAAAGCATCTTTACAGACTGAAAAGCAATTGCTGAAACGCCCTGACGCTCTGCAAGATGCATTACATCAATCCATTGTTGCTGAGTCTGTTTCTGAATTGCAACAGATTTCTCATTGCCGATGTAAATCCGCAAAAGCGATAGTAATATTTGTGTGGTCTTATCCATATTCATAATAAAAGAGACTACTTTCTGAAAATAACAGAAATAGTCTCTTTTGATTTTTATTACAATCGGTTATTGATTTCGTTCCAATTTATAATCTGCCACAAAGATGTCAGATAGTCAGGACGACGATTCTGAAAATCAATATAATACGCATGCTCCCAAACATCGAAAGTGAGTAGCGGATTCAAACCTTTTGTCAAAGGATTTCCTGCATTCGTCTCTTGTGTAATGACGAGTTTTCCATCTTTGTCAGAAGATAGCCAAACCCATCCGCTACCGAACAAAGTCGCACCTTTCTTTTCAAATTCAGCCTTGAAAGCGTCGAAAGACCCGAACTGTGCATTTATCGCATCGGCAATCTTTCCTGTCGGAACATTTTCCTTTGCAGGCGCTTTAAACTGAGTGAAATACAAATTATGATTCAGAATCTGTCCTGCGTTGTTGAAGATTCCTCCTTCACTCTTTGCCACAATCTCTTCAAGCGATAAACCTTCAAAACCTGAACCCGGCAAAAGATTGTTAAGGTTGTTCACATAAGCCTGAAGATGCTTACCATAATGGAAACCTATAGTTTCCGCACTAATCACAGGAGCCAAAGCATCAGCATTATAAGGCAACTGTATTAACTCAAACTTTCCGTTTTTCTGCAAATAATTTGTCATAATTTACGAATTTTAGATAACTGTATTGCGCAAATATAACGAATTATTCTTATGTACACAAATTAAACGGACTTTTGTTTCTTTTTTGCGTCTTCAATAAGCAAATATGCAATCGAACCCGGCGAAGGTGTGGCAGGACAGTCATCTGGCGAAAACCATTGCGCATCGGCAATTTCATCGTCTTGTTTTGAAATCTCACCACTCTCCCACTCAGCCGTAAAACCAAACATCAACTGCGAAGGAAATGGCCAGCTCTGACTGCCGAAATATTTAATGTTTTTCACCTTCAATCCTGTCTCCTCCATAATTTCGCGCTCTACTGCATGTTCGGCAGATTCGCCACACTCAATAAAGCCTGCAAGACAAGCATAAATATCCTGATTTCTTTGTGCATGTCGGGCAAGAAGAATTTTATCGCCTTTATGCACAAGTACAATAATGCACGGATTTATTCTCGGATAAACGATAGAGCCACATTCCTTACACTCCAGTGCAGACTCACTTTCACGGGCAACAAGCGGAGCACCGCACTTAGCACAGAATTTAGTATCTGCAAGCCATGAAGCCAAAGCCTTAGCACGAGACATTCTGTAAATACTTTCAGAATCAGAAACAAAGAACTTACTGCGCAGCGAAACCAAGCTATATTCTGATGGGAGTTTATCTTTATCTGAAATTGCCAACACGCACAAATCATTATCCTTTTCCTCTACAAAAGATAATACTCCGCACAGTTCCTTTAGTTTCAAAAGATCGTCAAATGTCAGATTTTTATTGTCCAAACGAACAACAATCTCTCTACCGCATACCGCATAACAAGTACATTCACTTATTATTGGATTTATATTTAATGCCATATTTCTTTTATTGTTTTTCATGCAAAATTAAGCATTTTTCATAAAACGCAATCAGATATCCAAGGCAAAATATAGCAAATTCTCATTTCTGTATGTTTTACATAAACACAAAAGTTCCTCCGGATTATTTCTGGAGGAACTTATTGTTTGAGGCTTGTGCATATACAAACAAAAAAGTCCTCCGCAAGCGTTTGCCTGCGGAGGACTTCCTAAAAAAACGGCGGCTACCTACTCTCCCACATTGTATCGCAGTACCATCGGCGTGAGTGAGCTTAACTTCTCTGTTCGGAATGGGAAGAGGTGGAACCTCACTGCTATAACCACCTGAATATCTTTTTCTGACCTTCTTTTTTATTTTCTGTCAGCATTCAGTTCTTTCAACATATTGAAGCAATACAGCAGAACCCACAGTCCTACAACTCAAAGCACATATCCCTGTAAGAAAGCTGACGGGCAATTAGTAGTGCTCGGCTTTGGTGTCGCCACCTTTACACCTGCACCCTATCAACGTTGTCGTCTGCAACGACCCTGAGAGATCTAATCTTGTGGCCGGCTTCGCACTTAGATGCTTTCAGCGCTTATCCGATCCCGACTTAGATACCCGGCGGTGCACCTGGCGGCACAACCGGCAGACCAGAGGTCGGTCCAACACGGTCCTCTCGTACTAGTGTCAGAGCCACGCAAATCTCATGCGCCCACG
>FNBQ01000057.1 GCA_900102385.1 Bacteroidales bacterium KHT7
CACTACATGGCAAACAGGCAGATTAAGGCAATGCTGTCTCAGGCTGCACTTTCTGCCGCCAGATTCAATCCCGTCATAGCCTCATATTATTCAAGGCTAATAGCAAAGGGAAAAAAGAGGCAGATTGTCCTCAACAATGTCAAGAACAAACTTGTACACATTGTGACTGCCATGGTCAGAAACAAGCAGCTTTTTGACAAAGATTATAAAATATCAGCATAAACAAAAAAAATGGTCGAAATATTTGGATTTTAACATAGAAAGCAAAAAATTTGTCCATTGTCAATTGTCCATTGTGAATTATTATCGGCTTGCCTGCCCGAATCTTCCTCGTAGCTTGAACGAAGGTTGAACGAACCTTGAACGTATCTTGAACGTACCTTGCCCGAACCTACCCCGTTGCTACCCCGTAGCTACCCCGTTCCTTCTCCATACCCTTCGGCTTACTTTCGGCTTGTTATTCCCTTACCATCCCCTTACTGTCGGCTTACTGTCGGCTTACCCCAATATTGCTTGACTCTATCTTGAATCGAACTTGCGTATAGATGTACGAATATTTTTTATTTTTTTTAATCCAAAAATCCTCTTATGTTAAAAAAATTGTATACTTTTGACTTCAAAATAACACTTCGACAATGAAATTCAGTATTAAATCGAACGTTTTGGTAGACCAGTTACTCGACGAGATTGCTGCAAAATACCCAGAAACAGATGAGTCAACAATTGTTACAGACATTCACCTTCAGCCTCATCAGGACACTGGCGAACTGATGGCTTTCAACGATGATGACGAGATGCTGGCACAAGTTATTATTGAGGAATGGGCAAACTCCAATTCCGATCATTTCATTGACGAAGTGAAGCATTTCCTTGGTTCGAGAATTCACTCAAAGAAGAAAAATCTGGAGAAACTTGGCATAATGCAGCCATATTCAATAGATCTTGTTGACGATGACAAGGAAACGATTTCCGAACTTCTTTTCGTAGACGGAGATACCGAAATCCTTAACAAGGAACTTCTGAAAGGTCTTGACAACGAGCTGAACGATTTCTTGAAGAAATTGCTCGAAGACTAACGATATAACATTATAACCTTATATACAAAGAAATAATGGCGTGCCGATGCAGATATCGGCACGCCTGCCTTTTTTCTGACGAATGTAACATTATGGGTAGCGTTTGGAAACACAAAACGACCGAAATTTCGATTCTTTATTCATACCTTTGCTGCATTATTACAAACAATTAACAAACAAATACTATTTAATTTAATCCAATGAAAAGAAACATTTTGGCAGGTCTGGCTTTGGGACTTGCGGGATTTTCGTGGGCACAACAACCCACAATCTCGACAAAATACACCGCCGACCCTGCGCCCTATGTACATGGAGACACCATCTATCTCTACACAACCCACGACGAAGACGACGCCGAGAACTTTAAGATGTACGACTGGCTTTTGTACACATCTACCGACATGGTGAACTGGCAAGACCACGGAGCCGTGGCTTCGCTCGACGATTTTAAGTGGTACGACGGAAAGAACGGCGCATGGGCCGAGTGCGTGGTTGAGCGCAACGGAAAATGGTACATGTACTGCCCTATCCACGGACACGGAATTGGCGTTCTGGTGGCAGACTCGCCTTATGGACCGTTCAAAGACCCAATCGGAAAGCCGCTCGTATGGCAAAAAGAGCACTGGAACGACATCGACCCTTCGGTTTTCATCGACGATGACGGACAGGCTTATATGTACTGGGGAAATCCGAAACTATATTGCGCCCTTCTGAACGAGGACATGATTTCGCTGAAGAGCGATGCCATGCAACTTCACGACGTGCCAGAGCACTATCAGGAAGGTCCTTGGTTCTACAAGCGCAACGGAAAATACTATCTGGCATACGCATCGACCTGCTGCCCTGAGGGACTTGGCTACGCAATGAGCGACAACGCCCTCGGCCCTTGGACTTTCAAGGGATATGTAATGGCACCGACTCCGCGCACGCGAGGCAACCATCCGGGAATCATCGACTACAGAGGCAAATCGTTCGGATTCGGTCTAAACTACGACCTTAAGAACATAAGCATAAAAGAACACAAGGAGCGCAGAAACGTAGGTGCATTTCCACTTTCATATAATGCCGACGGAACAATCGTAGAATCGCCTTACTTCCAAGATGTTAAGGTCGAGCCTATCGGAACATTCAATCCTTTCCGCAAAGTCGAGGCTGAGACAATGGCTTGGGGCTACGGTCTGAAAACCGTGAAGAGAGGCATCGAAGATATCATCGTTACCGATGTAAACGACGGTGAATACATATTGCTGAAAAATGTTGATTTCGGCAACAAGATGGCTCACAAACTCATCGTAAGCGCGGCATCGACAGTTGGCGGAAAGGCAGAATTCCACATCGATGGCGTGAAGGGAAAGATTATCGGTACAGCCACAATAAAAAGTACTGGCGGCGATGACAAATACAAGGAATTCCAGACAAGCATAGCTGCCGTTGGCGGAGTTCACGACCTTTACATCGTGTTCAGAGGCGCAAAGGGCAAGAATCTGTTCAATCTTGACTGGTGGAAGATGACTGGCATCCCAGCCAACTACGCAACCCTCGAAAAGGTTGTTGAGGACGGCGGAACAGGCAAATATCCAGCCGTGATGCAAGAAATAAGCGGCCTTGAAGCACACACAGTATTCATGCCGAAGGATTTGTCGCAATTCAACGAGCAGAATCCTCTGCCTGTGCTGGTTTGGGGCAACGGAGCATGCACAAACTCACCTTGGGAGCATTTCAAGTTCCTGAACGAGATTGCGTCGCACGGATATCTGGTAATCGCAACCGGATATTTTCCAAAGGAAGAGAAGCCTTACAACGGCGAAATGTCAAAGCCAGAACAGCAGATTGAGTCGATTGACTGGGCAATTGCACAGAACAGCAACAAACTCAGCCCTCTCTACGGAAAAATCAACACAAAGGCAATCTGCGCATCTGGAATGTCGTGCGGCGGTCTGCAAACGCTTTACAACTGCGCCGACAAGCGAATTTCGACATACATGATTTGCAACAGCGGATTGTTTATCGACCCGTCAATAGCAATGCCAAACATGCCGATGCCGGGAAAAGACCAGTTGAAGAGCGTTCATGCGCCTATCATCTACATTCTGGGCGGTGAGACTGACATTGCCTACAACAACGGAATGGACGATTTTCACCGTATAAAAGATGTTCCTGCATTTGCAGCCAACTATCCTGTTGGTCACGGCGGAACATACCGTCAGCCTCACGGCGGCGAATTCAGATTCCCTGCCGTTGCATGGCTCAACTGGCAACTGAAGGGCGACCAAGAGGCCGCCAAGATGTTCAAGGGCGAGAAATGCGGACTGTCGCAGCGCAAGGACTGGAAGATTGAAAAGAACCAGCTGATTGACAAATAAATATCTGAATATCAAAACGACAATATAATAAGGTAGCGTGCACATTCATCCAAGTTTAGAAAGAATGACTTGCAACGCTACCTTTTTCGTTGTAAAACATTGTTTATTCGGTATTTTTCTTATTTTTGCACTCAGAAAAATGGGAAAGATTGCTCGACATATCAGACTTGTAATTGCGATGTTGTTCATCGGCATCAGCCATTATGGTGGTGTGCAAGCCGAAAACATCGGCCGGCAGCCGCAAAATAATGCGCAGATAAGCCGATACGACAATCTGATTAACAGTCTTGCAGAAGAGCGCAATCAGCCGCTGAGCGTTGTTTTTGATACAGATGAAGGAGCACAACGCTACAGTAGCAACCGCAATCCGCGTCTGATTCCGACGCACGGCTTCGGACCAAACAATGGCTCGGGACATTTTTCAGGCAAACATCAATATTCACTCAAAAACATTAAGTTTCTCCACTTGTGCCGAAAAAACTGCGTTCGGCAAACAGGTGGCGCGTCTCCTCGCCATTACTACATTATTGCGTTGAGACGGATTCTTTGTTAGTTTGGCTCTCATCATCCGAGAAAACAAGATTATTAACAAAGAATTTAAAGAAACATTTATGACAAAAATCAAGAATTTGCAGATGGCAGAAACCGTCTGCAACGATATGAGAATTAAGATTACCGAATCATTCTTCGGACTATGCTGCAAGGCTATTTTCATGCCGACAAACAGCAAGATTGACGCCAAGACGCTCGAATATTCGCCAGAAATTGGCGGCAGGCTCAACACCATTCTGAATATGCCGCACGACAAACTTGTGAGCACGCTCGAGAATTTCCGTCCCGTTACAACGGTTAACGGAAACTACCTGCTTGAACTGTGCACGTCGCGCGACGGAAATTTTGCAGCACTGCAACTTTTCAGATATGTTTCGCTTAAATATTCGCCGGTTACTGACGTAATTTTTTTCGAAGAAAATGACGCAAGGCTCATAAAGAACAAACTCGTGTAACCAACTCAGAAACAGCGCATCACAGCAATGCGCTGTTTTTTTATCACTATAAATAATGACTTCGGAATACTTAAATCACTAATTTTAGGTATTGCCGGCAACATTAAAAACCTCTATCTTTGCAAATGTAAATAAGATACAGAACATGTTTCAAGATATATTAGTTTACGCTATCGTTGCTGCAACAGTTTGTTACGCAGCATACCACTTCTGGAAGACGGCAAGTGGTAAGGGAAAATGCAACTGCAGTTCTTGCGGAAAGAAGTGCAACTGCCATAAAGATTAGCCATAGTTTAGATTAAGTCGTTTATTACATAAGTTTGTTTATTTTATTTATTAGTACAAAAGAGGGTGTGTCAAAATAGGCACATCCTCTTATTTGTTTTTTTTACAGGCACGGCGTGGAAAGATTCTTTCTATGCCGCTTTTTTGATGTAAAATCTGTCACAAGCACCCACGAAGCCGCATTTTGCGTTATATAGTCGGTATATTGGTATAAAAACAGCCTTTGAGAGACCGTTCTGTGCCTGTTTTCTCATCACGGCAGCCATTTTCTTGATGTCAAAGGCAATGGCGAAGAAGGCAAAGTCCATGGTGACCTTGCCCTTGCCGAAGTGACGGAAGCGCTTGTACTGCATGTTGTATTTCATCTGTCCGAAGACGGCTTCCGGTTCTATCGGACGCTTTGACCTGTGCATCAGTCCTCTCTCTGATGTCAGACGCTCCCTTGCCTTGCGCTTG
>FNBQ01000027.1 GCA_900102385.1 Bacteroidales bacterium KHT7
GCCCGTCATGATTACGAAGCCAGCGTTGAGCCTCCGAATACAAGATGTCCGCTTCGTCCTCAGACTTTGCCGTTCCAAAATGCCTTATCTCACGAAACTTTCCATTAGCCTTACTTACGGCTACCACGCTTATAGAGCCTGAGCGGTTTTTCTTCCTGCGTATAAACATGGCGCAAAGGTACGCATTTTCCTGTTTGCGTCACCCAAAGTCACCCATTATTTAGACGTAACTACCTGATTTTCAATCTGCGCTATGTAATGGCACAAAAAAGTGATGAAGTCAGGAAATAAACGCTGAGTCGTAAATTTGCGACTCAGCGTTTTTATTTCTTATGGCATAGGTTTCAAGCCCTCCCACATTACGTTCCATTTTCCGTTCTTCGGGAATCCCGGATTTTCGGTGTTGCAGCCGTCCCAGCCAGCGCACATCAGCGCGACGGTGGTAAGGAGTCCGCCATTTCCCGGAAGGTAGATTCTCAGACGTTCGTCCTGATAGTTATGTCCGCTTACGAGATAGGTGTTTGTACGGTTGTCGAGAAGAATTGCCTCGATGGCTTTCTCTGGCTCTCCCAATCGTGTTGCGTTCATGGCAACCATCGGATAATCCCATCCCCAAGTTTTGTTCCAGTTCCAGTTGGCAATAACCCAGTCGAGCGTTTTCAGCATGCAATTTTTGTTTATCAGATTGTTCATTGGCAATATTCCAACAGCGCCGAGCAGGGCAGGGTGGTCGGATGTGCATCTGATGTCTGAATAAGTTTCTGTTGCGCTTTCGGCTGCGAGATAGAGGCTGTCGCTATTGAATGCCAGAGGCGAGAGTTTTTCTACGAGATTGTCCCATTCTTTTACGCGAGGCTCGCCGTTCTCTTCTCTCCAGCGGTTGGCAACCTGCATTGCGTAGTGCCAGTAAGACAGTTCGAAAGGCGGATTTACTGTTACGGCAGCCTTTAGTGTTTCTTGTGCCGGGATGCAGCCTCTCAGAACGTAGCGGTCGTGAGCCTTGTCGTAATCGGCAAACGAATACATGAATTTTGCTGTTTCTTGAACAAGATTGTAATATTCGTCCTTGATTGCCTTGTCCTTGCTGTTGCGGTAGAGCAGTTCGGCAAGATAGATAAGGTGCGGCTGTTGCCAGATAAGGAAACTTCCAACGTTGCTTGGAGCCTCGAGACCGTCGGGGTCGGTCATCTTCATCCATCTCAGTCCGTCAAAGCCTTGACGACGGGCAATCTCGGTTGCTATCGGCGCAACTTTGTGATACCAATGAAGCGAGTGTGCCAGTTTCTCTGGGTGATTCCAGAGAGCGAATTGCGCCTGATGCCACCAAATCATTTCGAGGTGGAATTTGCCGTACCACGAGTTATATGTCAGTCCTGTTTCCTGTGGTGGAGTATCGCCAGCGCAGTTTATCGCCAGCAGATACTGACTCAAGACGACGCGACGTTCAAGTTCCTTTGCGCGAGGGTCGGTACATTTCGAGAAATCTACGATTGCTCCCTTCTGCCAGTAATCTTTCCAATATTCGGCAGACTTTGCGAAAGTCTGCTTTGCGTCGTCAGATTTTGCATCGGGCTTCTTCTCTGAAAATTCGCATGTTATACTGAAAGAATCATCTTTTGGAGAAAGAATGAACTTGTTTCGGTCTTTTCTTGAGAGTTCAGCATTTCCTGTCCACTTCAGAGTGACGAAGTATTTTGTGGCATCGATGCTGCGCTCAAAAACGGCATAGTTCGACTTCTGCTCAATGATTTCGGTGTTGTGCTTGTCGTCGGCATTCCAGTTGCTGGCATCGTCGCAATGACCGCCTGTTGCGTAAGGAAAACGCAGGCACAGCGGGGTGTGAGCCTTGTTTGAAATCTGTGCAGCAACCATGTCATCATCGGGGTGACACGCCGTGGCTACGCTGTATTTCTGACCGTTCCACTTATATTCGCTCTTTATCGTGCCCGAGTATAGGTCGAGTCTTTGTTTGATGTTCTCGGGCATCGCACCTTTCATTTCAGAAATGTCGAAACCTAATGTTCCGAGGTGCAGACGATGAGGATTTACGCGGAGATAGTTGCACGCGTCTTGCTGCCGTCCGCCTTCTTTAAACTGACAGGCATACAACTCCTTATGTCCGTGAAAGTTGAATTCTTTCAGAACATCGTCGAGTTTGTAATCGCCCGTGTTCTCAAAACTATGCCAGCCCCAGTCGCTCATAGTTCCGAGCGGAACGCCGTTGCTGAATTTCTCTGGAAAAGTCTGCAATCCGGTGGCATCAACGGTGAAGGCGAATCCTCCGTTGCCAACAGAAAGCGATGAAAGACTGTCGTTTTTTGTTACTATAGGCGAGTTGCGTTGCAATAGTGCCACTCTGTTTATTTTGCCTGTTGTTTTACTGCCTTCGCTTGCCGTAATTGCAGCCGGAAATAATAGCGCAGTTAGAAGATAAATTAATTTTTTCATTATAGTTTCGTAGGTTATGAAAACTTAGTGCGGCAAAAATAATAAAAAAATCAATATCCCTATCTGTTGGCATTGCTTAGTTTTTGATGCGTAAAGTGGCTATTTTGACAGAATATTCTATCTGTCGATAAGCAGTTTCAGCATAAATGCCTGCGATATTCTGTTAGGACCAGAAAATGGGCATCCGCTATTCATCTGGCTCTGACTGCCGCTGCTGTTGTAAAGCAATCCGTTGTGCATGTATATGCTGTATTCGAGCAAGTCGTTGTCGCTCAACTTTATTTCTCCAATCTTTTGCAGATAATAGATTATAGGAAGTGTTGCTGATAAATCAATTTTGTCGACTTGTCCGATGTATTGATGAAAGCATTTGTTCTGGTTGTAAAGTTCCTTTGTTGTCTGGATGAATTTTCTAACATTTTCAGCGGTTTGTACGCTGTAATCGTTTATGTCGATATCACATAGTCCCAGCACATACCACGAGTTTCCTCTTCCCCAGTTAATATTGCCCATTTTTACATTAGGGTATTTGTATCGGTAGAAATAGGCAGGCAACCCTGTGTCCTTGTCTATTCCGTATTTGTTCCATTTTTCTACTTGTTCTACAGCCAGCAGATAAGCCTCTCTTTTATTAAATGTTTTTGAATACAGAATAAGAAACGGGTTATGCATTCCTAATCCATCGACTGCGTTTCCCGGCCAGTCCATATATTTGATGCCAAAATCGGTTGTGTTCTGTTGCTTCAGCCAGTTGTACTCTTTGTCGGCATATTCTTTGTATTTCTTATTTTTTGTGAGTTTGTACAGCTCAATGGCAACGCATCCGGCAACACATTGGTCTATTTGCGTAAAATCTTTATCTATTATGTATTTGTCGAAGATGTCTATGATTTCCTTCTGAGATTCTGTATCATCGCTTTTAATTGCATATTCGAGCGAATATAGAATCAGAAAGTTCATCTCTGCCCACTGGTATTTGCTGGCTGCATCTTCCTTTTTAAGACTGATATTATCTTCCAGATTATCAGTAAATAATCCGACTCTTGCTGGAACTACAACTGATTCTCCGTTTTTTACGATATCGAGTCCGGCTTTGTATATATTGTCTCGGAAGTCTTTTATATCCTTGCATTTTTCCGAATAATTATTCTCTATATGTCTGTTCCATCTAACTCTCAGATATAGAATTCCGTCGGATAGAAAGAAGACAATATTAACTATAATGCTTGCCGTGAATATGGCATAGAAGATGTATTTTTTCATTTGCTTGTAAATTGAATAAGATAATAGTTTTCAGATTCTGCTATTGCATGTCTATCCACGCTAATCTTGTAATTCTGCCGAATCATGTCTTCGATGATGTCGAGTTGCTCAACAGCCGATTTGTTTACGAGCATAGGGATTCCATCGACTAAGGTCTTGAAGTTTCCATAGCCTTTTGGAGCAAGAGGCCAATGGTACATCCAACCTTGAAATATCGTTTTGTATGCTATCGGACTTTTTGATGCGCTGAATATTTCAACATCCAAGCAACTTGGAACCAGCATCAACACTTTTTCGCTCTTGCTCTTATTCAGCATTCCTTCAACTTCGTTTTTCAGTTTCAAGGGCTCATTGATGCTTTTGGCAGTTTGGTAATTTGTTCTGCCGAAATAAAACATCAGAATAATAGCGTTAATGCATAAAAATGTGTTCAAGTATGCAATCTTTTTTGTGTATCCAATGTAAAGGCATGATAATAGCAAGGCGGCGATTAGTGTAATCAGAACTCTTTCTTTTGGAAAACTCATGCTCATAATCGTTATGTTTGCGATAATAAACATTATAAGGCACGAAATTATAAAGAAAACAGTACTGTAATGTCTTTTCTTTAAAGAGACAAATAACAGCCATAATATTGTTATAATCAGAGTTATTCCACCTAAGGATTTATACATCTGATAGTAGTTATGTATGTTTATTCTTATTGTTTCTAAGCGTTGTTGCTTTAGAGTATTTGCGTAGTCTACAATTTCCTTTTCAGTCAGAATATTAGTGTCAAAAAATCTGTACTTAACGAGTAGTTCATACTCTTTCTTCTGATTTGGATTTTCTATTGTGGAAAGCAGTTTGGCTGATTGTGGATTGTCTGCGATCAGTCCTCTTGCATCATTATAAGTATTGAAGTGTTTCCATTCGTCTGAATGATTATACATTATGTTGTCTGTGGCAAAACTTGCAATCCCGATAATGCATAGGCAAGATAAACTTCCGATAGCCTTTTTGTAGTTATTGCTTAAAAAGAATATCGGGAATAGAATCATATAAGGCAAAAGGGCTGCCGATGTTCTTATCTGTGTTGATATAAAAAACAAAACAAAAGCTGTTGCATAATACTTCTTATTCTTTGCTTGTATCAGTAGTACAAACGATGCAAATGCCAATTCAGAAGCCAGAATTGTAAATTGCGGATGTATACACATGTAGAAATGTATAAAAGAGAATGTAAGCAATAGTAATCCCTTTAGCATTTCATTTATTTTCAGTCTGACAATAGAAAATCCAATGGTTAGAAATGATATCAGATACAAAGTCCACGACACCACGCTGTACCATTCAATGTTGTTATTGATTTTGTATAGTGTAGAGATTATCGCGCCATATATGTATCCTTCGAAAACAAGGTAGGGACATGGAGTACCATTGTATGCTCCAGAAGAGATAAAAAGTGATCTTTGATCATCTGATTGCGAAAAGAAGATGTTTACGCAAAAAGGTAATATGAGTAATAGAACAAAGAGTACTCCAAGTAGTATATAATTATATATTTTTTTATTTTTCATGCGTTTTGTATTTATCATTGACAGAAATGTTATTTTAAGGTGTTTGGCAATTCGAAGATTTTATCATTTTTTATAAAAGTCTTTAAATGTATTTTTATGTGAGTCCATAGATAAATTCTTATTTGATCAATAAGAACACTTGTTATAAATAATATTGCAATTGTAAATATCCAATAAAAAATCACTTTAAAATTCGAATAGTTATAGTAGAGGTGTTTAAAATGTTTAGTATATAAGAAATATATCCCAACGTGACCAAGTAGACATGCAAGAACTGATTTTGCTAAGTGATTAATGATTTTAGAATGAAAATTAAGTTGTGAAAATGTTGTCAAGAATGCTACTGACGAGATAATGACAATAGGGTCACCATTATATATAATCAATGCAACAAAGCTATGATTTTCTTTTACAGAATATCCCAAAATTCCAAGAAAAAGAGAGCACACTATATAGATAATAGGGCTAGCGTTTTTAAACCATGCTGGGAGCCCGTATAAACGTATGTAACGGGCTAATAAATAGATGATTAAGAAAAATAAGGCTGAAATCGAACCAAGACTAATATCTGGATAGGGGGGAAGCCAATCGAACCAAGTGATAATTATCAATAATGATATTATTAAATGTAATAATGTTTTTTTATTAACTGAATCACAAAAAACATTGAGTATGGGAGAGAAAAACAATAGAAAAATATATGATGGTATGAACCAATTTGATTTTGTAATGAAGAAGAAGTCTTTATAATTAAGTTCTTCATTAAAAGAATAGTGAAAAATAACTTTGATAATTGTCCAGAATAGACACATAAATGCAATGCTTATAAGAGAAGATTTTTTCGGAGTAGCAGAAAAATATCCTGTTAGCATTACAAATGTATTTACACCGATAATAGAAAATCCGGCAAGAAGATATACACCAAAAGATACATCATAGCCAAGGGAAGAAAATGTAGAATGAAGAAGCATTACGCATATAATTGCAAAAATGCGACATAGTTCCATATTTGACCATCTTATATCTTTCATTGTTAGTAAAATGTTTTTGTTTAAAGTTGAATTTCGAAAAAAAATTTGGAAATCTTATCCGAATAACAAATCCTTTATATATGCAAAAGTAAGTAAAAAACATCTTTGCTGCAAATTTACAGAGTTCAAATATAGGGGTGCTGGATAAAACAGAAAAGGAAGTGACCTCACGGCGACTTCCTTTTTATTCTGTACCAGTGTTAAAGGCAAAAAGATTGTCCTAGGATAACGGTTGCAAATATAACGTGTTTATATTCAAATACAAAAGTTTTTATTATGCCTTGCAACATCTTTTTTCCTTATTTTGTTTAAACACTGCATTTTTAACTTTTATTCACATTTCGTTGTTGACATTCTTTTTGCTGACGGCATCTGTAAAAATGAAACTAGGCTTTACAATTTTTGGCGCACTCCGAAAGCAAAAAAGAAAAAATAAGCACGTTACAGATTTTTTTATGTTATATTTGCAAAAACAACATTGGCTTATGAAGATTTTGATTACAGGTGCCAGCGGTTTTATTGGAAGTTTTTTGGTAGAAGAGGCACTAAGGAAAGGGTTTGATACTTGGGCTGGAGTGCGAGGCACCAGCAGCAGAGAGTATCTGAAGGATGCCGACATAAATTTTGTGGAACTGAACTTTGCCGATAAGGTTGTACTTCGTCAACAATTACAGAACTTTAAGGAGGAGCACGGAACGTGGGACTACATAGTTCACGCTGCCGGCGCGACAAAGTGCAGGTTCAAGCGCGATTTCTATGCGGTAAACTATTACGGAACAAAGCATTTTGTCGATGCCCTCAAGTCGCTTGGCATGATGCCTAAGCAGTTCATCTACATCAGCACGCTCAGCGTCTTCGGCGCGATACACGAGAAGGATTATGCTCCTATCTCTGCCGATGATGTGCCTAATCCAAATACGGCATACGGCGCAAGCAAGTTGCAGAGCGAGCAGTACATCAAGAGCATTGCCGACGTGCCGTACGTCATCATGCGCCCTACGGGAGTGTACGGTCCGCGAGAGAAGGACTATTTCATCATGGCAAAGAGCATAAAGCAGCATATCGATTTCTCCGTCGGATATTCAAGGCAAGACATCACATTCGTGTATGTTAAGGATTTGGTAAAGGCTATCTTCCTTGCCATAGACAAGCAGGTTGTGCGCCGCGAGTATTTCGTATCAGACGGAAGAGTGTACACAAGCCGCACGTTCAGCGACCTGCTTCAGCACGAGATTGGCAACCGCTTTGTTCTGCACATCTGTGCGCCCGTGTGGTTTCTGTGGATTGTGTCGCTCGTCTCCACATTCATGGCAAGGCTGAGAGGCACTACAACCACTCTGAATCTCGACAAATACAAGATTCTGAAGCAGAGAAACTGGCAATGCGACATAAAGCCGCTTGTTGATGAACTTGGATATGCGCCCGACTACATCTTGGACGAAGGCGTTAAGGAAACTGTTGAATGGTATAAAAAAGAAGGATGGCTATAAAGACATTTGTTGACAGAGAAGAGAATCCTCGCGAAGGATTGCTTTTGATTGAGAAGGCGATGCTTGCCTATCTGGCTTTCACGCTCGTTCTTGTAATTGTTTTTTGGAATAGTATAAATGCTCCGCTGATGCAGGTGGCAAACCGGGGCTTGATTCTGGCAATGACCGTGGGACTGTGGTTCTTGTACCGCAAGTTTCCTTGCAAGGTTACCAGATATGCGCGCTCCATTGCGCAGTTCACGCTGCTGCCTTATTGGTATTCGAATACATACGACTTCAACTGCCTTTTGCCCAACCTCGACCACATCATGGCATCGGCAGAGCAGAGCATCTTCGGATGTCAGCCGGCCTATGTGTTCAGCCAAGTGTTTACGGGCAGTTTCTGGAGCGAGGCTTTCAATCTTGGATATGTAGCCTACTTCCCCATGATAATGGCAACCGAGCTGTACTATCTCTTTGGCCGTACGCACAAGTTCGAGCGCGCCGCCTTTGTTGTCATGGCATCGTTCTTTATCTATTACGTTGTGTTCATCTTCGTGCCTGTGGCGGGACCTCAGTATTACTATTGTGCCATAGGGCTCGACAGCGTGGCGCAGGCTAACTTTGTTGATGTGGGCAACTATTTCGCATCGCATACCGAGATGCTCACCGCGCCGGGCGATAGCGACGGACTGTTCTATAACCTCGTCCTTGGCTCGCAGAATGCAGGCGAACGACCAACAGCGGCGTTCCCGAGTTCGCACGTCGGAATATCTACAATACTGATGCTCATCTGCCTGCGCGACAAGCAGTACAAGATGGTCTTCATTCTGCTGCCGTTCTATGTTCTGCTATGCTGTGCCACCGTCTACATTCAGGCACACTATCTTATAGATGTTATTGGCGGATGGATAAGTGCGGTGCTGGTTTACGCGCTCACGGCTCGTCTTTACAAGATGTATGCCAAATAAAAATTTGAAAAAAGTATGACGTTTGGAAAATAATACTTTTCTTTGTAGAAACTAAAATTTATGACAATATGGGAAAAAGTGGTAAGAAAGCAGGCAAACGCCTGACTAAGAAAGAGTTGGTAGACCGCCTTACGGCGATGTTCCTTGCCAATGTGGGAACGGTCTATTCGTTGAAAGATATTTCCCGTGAACTGAATCTCACAACGCATCCTTTGAAAATGCTTTGTGCAGATATTCTTAATGATATGACTCAGGAAGGCTTTCTGATAGAGCAGCCTTACGGTAGTTTCCGCTTTAACAGCACATCTCTGGTGTTCGAAGGTCAGTTTGTGCGCAAGTCTAACGGCAAGAACTCCGTCATCCCCGACGATGGCAGCGAGCCTGTCTTTGTGGCAGAGCGCAATTCGCTCCATGCCATGAACGGCGATACCGTAAAGGTTTCGTTGTCGGCATTCCGCAAGGGACACACCAAAGAGGGCGCGGTAATCGAGATAGTAAAGCGTGCCAAGGATACATTCGTAGGAAAGTTGCAGGTAAACAAGCAATACGCCTTTCTGCTTACCGAATCGGCAAACCTTGCCAACGATATTTTTATTCCGATGGATAAACTTGCCGGCGGAAAGAACGGCGACAAGGCACTTGTGCGCGTGGTTGAGTGGCCTACGGAGGCAAAGAACCCGATAGGTGAGGTGATTGACATCCTTGGCGAGGCTGGCGACAACAACACCGAGATGCACGCCATCCTTGCCGAATACGGATTGCCGTACAAATATCCGGAGGCTGTTGAGGCTGCGGCTGACAAGATTTCGGCAGAAATTACAGCCGAAGACTATGCCGAGCGCGAGGACTTCCGCGATGTTACTACGTTTACCATCGACCCTCACGATGCCAAGGACTTCGACGATGCGCTCTCAATCCGCAGCATCGGCGACGGACTTTGGGAGGTGGGCGTGCATATTGCCGATGTTTCGCACTACGTTAAGGAAGGCGACATAATAGACCGCGAGGCTGTTGAGCGCGCAACGAGCATCTACCTTGTAGACCGCACCATCCCTATGCTTCCAGAACGACTCTGTAACTTCATCTGCTCTCTCCGTCCCGACGAGGAGAAACTGGCATATTCGTGCATCTTTACCATAACCGACAAGGGCGACGTAAAGGATTACAGAATTGTCCACACGGTTATAAAGAGCAACCGCCGCTTTACTTACGAGGAGGCTCAGGCTATCCTTGAGGCAAACGGCTCGGCAAATCCAGAAGACTTGAAGATTGGCGGTTCTGCCATCAAGCCCGACATGAAAATTGACTGGACCGAGAAAGACGGTCTGAAGGGCGAATATGCGCTCGAACTGGTTACTCTTAACCGACTGGCCAAGATTTTCCGCGAGAAGCGTTTCAGCAACGGCGCGATAGACTTTGACCGTTGCGAAGTGCGCTTCGACATCGACGAGAAGGGCAAGCCGGTGAGCGTTTACTTTAAGTATGCCAAGGATGCCAACAAACTTGTTGAGGAGTTTATGCTTCTGGCAAACCGTACGGTTGCCGAGCACATAGGCCGCGTGCCAAAGGGCAAGACTGCCAAGGTGTTCCCTTATCGTATTCACGACCTTCCAGACCCCGACAAACTCGACAATCTCTGCCAGTTTGTTGGTCAGTTCAACTATAAACTGAAGACAACAGGCAGCAAGACCGATGTTGCCAAGAACATAAACAAGCTTCTTAGCGAGGTTAAGGGCAAGCGCGAGCAAGGCGTTGTTGAGATTGTAGCCCTCCGCACCATGCAGAAGGCGCGCTATTCAACCCACAACTGCGGACACTACGGCCTGGCGTTCGACTATTACACGCACTTTACATCGCCAATACGCCGTTATCCCGACACGATGGTTCACCGCCTGCTAACAAAGTATGCCAACGGCGAGCGTTCGGTTTCGCAGACCAAGTACGAGGATTTGTGCGAGCATAGTTCGGCTATGGAGCAACTTGCGGCAAGTGCCGAGCGCGCCAGCATTAAGTACAAGCAGGTTGAGTTTATGGGCGAGCGAATGGGACAGGAGTTTGATGGAACGATTAGTGGCGTTACCGAGTGGGGACTCTATGTTGAATGTAACGAGAACAAGTGCGAGGGCATGATTCCGATGCGCGAACTTGACGACGACTACTACGAGTTTGACGAGCGCAACTACTGCATACGCGGCCGTCGCACACATCGCATATACACGCTGGGCGACCCTGTGCGCATAAAGGTTGCAAAGGCAAATTTGGAGCGCAAGCAGCTCGACTTTGAAATTGTTCACTACGAGGGCGAGGAGGTTCGCACAACGCCTTTCTATACGGGCAAGAAGACAAGCCTTACTCCGAAGGAGAAGATTGCCAACCACAAGAAGGCTAAGAAAGACAAGAAAGGACACTCGAAGAGCGCAGGCAAGAAGGGTGGAAAGAAGAAGTCGAAACACTAAAAACGGGGCGTACAGACGATGAAAGAATCGATGAGAAAACTGAAGGTTACGGAGATGAACCGCATCAGTACCGACGAGTTTAAGCAAAGCCGGAAGATGCCTCTGGTGGTGGTTCTCGACCATGTAAGAAGCCTCTACAACGTAGGCTCGGTATTCCGCACGGGCGATGCCTTCAGAATTGAAAAGATAATGCTTTGCGGCATTACCGCCACGCCGCCGCATCCCGAGATTCACAAGACGGCTCTCGGTGCCGAGGATTCGGTTGAGTGGGAATACTTCAGCGACACGCCCGATGCCGTTGCTGCCCTGAAGGCGCAGGGCTACAAAGTGTTCAGCGTTGAGCAGGTAGAGCACAGCACGTCGCTCGAGACTATAAAACTTGATGCCGGCGAGAAATATGCCGTTATAATGGGCAACGAGGTTAAGGGCGTTCAGCAATGTGTTGTAGACAGTTCGGACGCTTGCCTCGAGATTCCGCAGTTTGGAACAAAACATTCTATGAATGTGAGCGTTACGGCTGGCATTGTGATTTGGGAGTTTGCAAAACAACTGATTTTGAAATAAACAGAAAGGCAGTCTGATGAGGCTGCCTTTTGTGTGTGCGTTATAGTAAATTGTCCAAAGTGTCAAGAAGTCCGAAAGGATTCTTTTTGAAATCATTCAGTTTTTCTTTTGTATTATTGGCTGGTATGGGATTTTCTTTATTGCCTCGTTGGCAACAAGTGCCGTTACCGTGGTGATGACGAAGGCGATGGCTGCTACGACGAATTTGGCGTAGAGTGGTGCTGTCGTGAGGTCGTAGGCACATAAGGCGGAGAGGAGTATCTTGACGCATCCGATGACGTAGTTTTGGAAAGCAAGGATTGGTACTCCTGCTGCCTTTATACGGGTTATCCACTTGACGGGTGTTCCTGGTGTCAGCACATGTGGGAGAAGATAGTGCTGGAAGCATATTCCCAAGGTGTGCCAAATAAAGAATACGGATGCAAAGTGGATGTTAAAGTAATTGATGTCTATGAATGAGGAAAAGGCTGTGATACATATGCTTATCAACAAGAGAACCGAGAGAGGCAACTTTTTGCGAATGATGTAGGTGGTGCCTTGTATGACGAGCAACGTAACGATGAACCATAGTGGTGCTGCCACTAAGTTTGGCTGTCCCGTTACAAGTTCTGTCAGAGGGTCGTACCATTGTGCCTCAAGGTCTTCGACGCTGGCATGATAGCGACCGAAGAACACCCATAGCAGGTAGAAGGCCATATAGCAAACGAGCGATGGCAATGTGAGCCTGTGAAACTGCCTTGCTACGAAATCCTTTGCCGCAAGCCTGTCGGAATGGAACAGGCTTCCTGAGATGAAGAAGAACAGCGCTACGCCTATATACCAGATGATGTTGTCGGTGCCTGCCTCGAAACGTGGCGGCGTGTGAAACCACACGATATAGATGGTGGAGAACAGCCAAAGTTTGTCTATGAACGGATAGTGTGCAGTCTTTGTCATACGAATATAATCTGTTTTAGCGTTCAGTTGTTTACCTTCAATGCTTTCAGAATCGGCTTGTGCTTATCCGTTGCTCGGAAACTTTCACAAGCCTATTGTGTGTCAATGGTGCAAGCACCTTTTGCTCAATGTATGGCGGGGTGGCATCCCATTGCTTGGCAAAGGCACGAAGAGCTGGTACTTGTACTCCTATCAAAAATGTCTTTGGGAACAACGGGTGTCAGTTTTGCCAGAAATGCAGCATAGTCCTTGTCCTGAAGTTTGAAGAGTCTTTCTTGTAGGTGTGTCATTATTAAGGTAATGGAACATTAGCGGTTAGTGTCTTCTCCTACAATTTCTCCGGCATGTTTCTCGCTGAACTCACGGTTAATGTCGGCAAGTTCACGAAGCCCGAGAATGTAGTCGTCGTAAATGTCAGACAAGTCCTGTCCGTCACAGTCGCCCGAACTATAATTCAGCGATTCCTGTACAATTTGCTTACGCTCCTCTAATGTTGTGTCTTTAATCAATAAACTTTTCATTGCTTTAGTTTTTTAAGATTGTGAGTTCCGTAATTTTCAAGTTATAATTATAGAAACTTTAAAAATTCCGCAGCACTTTAGTTTAACATTCTTTATAATATCCTGAGCAACAGAATGTTGCCGAGGGGTTGACCATATCAGAAATTTCACTTACCTTGGTGCTGCAATATAAAGCAACTGAAATTATCAATGGCCATGGCAAAGGTAAGCAAAAAAATCTGAGAAAGTCACCGCTTTTGGCGGAATAATATTCGTTTTGGGCAAATTTGACTCTATCTACGAATGTGAGCGTAACGGCTGGCATCGTGATATGGGAGTTTGCAAAACAACTGATTTTGAAATAAACAGAGAGGGTGTGTCAAAATGTTGTTTCAAGAGAAAAAGAATTCCAAACGATTCAATTTTGGCTGCTTTAATCCGACGAATTGGATATTTACAACGATGAAAATTGATGAATTCTTTACACTCACTAATGAGACTCTATTTTGACACACCCTCTTTTGTTTCTGATATATCCGAATGTTTATTCTAAAAAGTATAATCTACCGCAATCATTTTGGAAAGCGTCAAATGCTATTAGTTTACCCTCATATTCAACGAAATAGACTCTCATGCACATTCCCAAATAGCCATCGTAGTTAGAAAGATCCCAAATGTTGTTAACCTTTGGGTACATTTTGTTTATTTTGGGATGTCGAAACCAATCGTAAACAGATATAACAACAGGATAGTCTGATTCTTTAAAATGATGATCCAAAAAAAGAAGCAAGTCATCTTCCTCCACATCGAGGGGTTTGTCGAATTTTACATGTTCAAGTGGTGCATAGTTATAATGCCCGTAAAGTTTTTCGATATCTTGTAATGTTAACCCCTTGACTTGGAAATCGTTGATATCTGCATATCTGTTCTGACCAACAATCTTTACAGAATCAACGCACTTAGCCTCTTCCACCCACTTCTTGACAGATTTCTCGGGCTGGGTACATGCTGTAAATAGCAGTAAAATTGAAAATATAGCTTTATTCATTCTTTAAATATGGTTAAGTATCTGAGTTTACAGAAAAAACGTTCGTCAGTTATTGACAAATAATACTAATATATCTACTGCATATTCCTGAGAACAGGGGTATTACTTATCCTCACAATATATCAGAGATGTAAGGGAATCTAATTCTTCGGGAGAGGGAACTCTCAGCCCCTTTACCAAATAGCGGCTTTTGTCGTCAGTATAAAGATAATAGTCGTTAAACTCTTCGTATTCAAGGAGCTTTAGCTTTAGGATTAAGGAATCCCCATCTTTGTAGTGCAGAATTACCTTGTTATCTTTAAAATCAAAAGTTCCTTCCTTAGCAATATAATTGCCATTTTTGTCATAATCGTTGAATACAAATTCGCCATTCTGATTTAAGGTAATGTTGATGTTTGCACAATGTGGTGTTCCCCAAACATCAATGAGATAGTCGGGAATCATTTTTCTTGCCTCATGGCTGGGCTTAATTGTTGATTTATCAGATAGCGAATTGTTTGTATCTGATTTAGTGTTATTATGCATGCATGATGTAAACAACGCCAAAGCAATAATAAATGTTATTTTATTCATCTTTCAATTATTTTTTTTAAGAAAAACTCGTCGGTAAAAACCGACATAATTAGGATTTAAATCGGGATATACGGATGTGTATATGCATATTATTAAGTTCGACTTTCTCAATAACTTATAGTATAGAGGAGCAACTGATTTTGTTTTCATAAAACCAATTTTCAAAAGATTTCTCTTTGTTCTGCCGAGTTTAGGAATTTGGGCGGAATAATGCTAATAGATTGGGTATACTTCCGTTAGCATGGGAAGCCTGCCTTCCTTTCTTAGATAGAATTTTGTATATTTCATGCGAAGAAGAAAGTTTTTTCGGATGTCTGCGAGAATACTGTAATCAAAATCACTTTCTTTAAATTTTTCCAACTTGTTTTTGTATTGCATGTGGATGATTTGTACTTTTTCTCCAGTGTCGAAATACTTCTTTATCAAAATGAAATAGATACCAATAGAGTCTATTGCTGTTTCGTCATTTTTACTATAATTCTTTTTGATGGTAAAGTTGTCTTGTATAAATACAGCATATTTTGGTTTTTTGTCTGCTATATTCTCATACCCAATAACTGGAGAGTAAGCATATCCAGAAAGTTCCATGTCTCGTTTCCTGTATTTTACGTTTGTTGTGTCGATGGTTCCGATGTCAGCTACAGCAACTTTGGCAAAGAAGGAATCGGGAAGAATGTACTTCTTTTCTTCTGTAAGAGTATTCTGCCGACTCTTGTGTGTGCTGTAATTGCACAAACCGGTTGATTTACAGCAGAATGAAATTGCCAGCAAAATGTATAATCTTAGAAATCTGTTCATGTAAGTTCTGTTTTTGAGTTGTTACTGATTATCTTTTTCCAGCCACACTTTGTCGGGGAGGTATATTTCGCCATTTTCTTCTGTAAGTTTCCATAGCAGAGTTGAATCGTTTACTAAATACAAAACAGCCTTTGCCGATGAGTTTTCTCTGTAACTTCCTTTTATACGGACATATAGCGAGTCGTTGACGAAACGACCCCAAACGTTGGTTTCGACATCAGTATCGGCGTTCCAGCCGTCTAATCTATATCCATTGTCCCAGATGGAAGCGAACACTCCTTTTACATATATTTTCCCGGTTTTTCTGAGTTCCAGCCAGAATGATTTGTTTTGGTATGCGCTATCGTTTATCCATACCATATAATGCCATTTCCCGACATATCCGTCGATGCCCTTTGTTTTTGAAGGACTGACCGTGGCATTATCGCCCTGATGCGTGCCAACGGAAGGTTCGCGCTTGCAGCATGAAACCAATATGCATAGTAAGATTACGATGTATTTTTTCATTATTGTTCTGTTTAAGAAGTTGGCTTTGTCTTGCCAAAATTACGAATTTCTGCCGAAAGAAGAAATGTTTTGTTGCGGATAGTTTCATTCCCACTCTATTTCGGCTTTGGGCGAAACAGCCTTTGAATAGCAGAGGCGGGTAGAGTCGTTTTCTAACCAAAGGATGTAAATATTGTCGTGAAAATACTCCACCTTTTGTAGGCAGACGGCATACTTTCCATTTAGTATATTCTTTGGAGCGTCAATCAAGATAGAATCCTCTTTCTCTCCAATTACTTTCCACTTTCCTTTGGCATTTTCCGAGAGTTCTTTTATCCCTTCATAATTCCTTGCAGCATTATCATTCGCCGAGCGTATGGTTGGTAATTCCACGTCAGAATTTTCGAATGTAAGAGTAAAACTTAACGGCTTGAACTCTGTGCTTCTGTTTATGTATGTCTCTTCCAATAGAATGTTGTATGTACCTTGTAATCACTTCTTGGCAGGAAAGTCGGAGCATGCGCATATACATAAAGTCAAAAGCAGATATAATATTTTCTTCATCTCTTTAGGATTTTGGGGGCTATTCGGTTACATAGAACCGTCGTCAATTTTGTATAATGTCCATGTTCCGTTAGTGCGTTTAAACATGTATGTAATATGGATGCCGCAGTCATAGCCAATTGTTACGACATTATTATTGTCTGCGTCAATACTTGTACAGACTTTTTCTTCGCAGCTGGGATTGAAGAGGTCGAAATATTTCCACATGTTCTTTTCTATATAGGATACAGAATCTTCTTCTTCGTCTATGTCATCTCCGCGCAATATCACCTCAAGAGGAAACGAGATGTGGTTTATTTGGAAACATGAGTCTGAACAGAAATTCTTTACAAACTCCTCAAAGCTGGGTTCTTCCAGCTTGTTAACTCTTGTAGTTGTGGCTGTTTTTTCGCCGTTTCCGTTAGGATGCTTACATCCAACGAGCATCAAGATAAATAAAATAAAGATACTTTGCTTATTCATAATTTTAAGAAAAAATAAACCTTCTCCCGACTACATATCTTCGGGTGCTGGCTTTATAACAAAACTATTTTTAATGTTGTATTTTGCAACTGCAACGGGGACGGCAATTCTTTCAACCAGACAAGAGTCGGCGTCTTGCAGATTTTCCGAAGTGTTTGATATTTTCCAGTATTTCCGTTTGTCTAATTCTGTAAATATGCAATGGACAGATGCTGAATTATAGCTGACTTTTGCTCCCGTTTTTAGAGTCAGAAACTTCGTTCCTTTCTTATCATTATATAGGTCGAAATAGAAATCGCCAATACAGTCGACGCTGTTTTTTGAAACTTCGTAATCTTTTTTGTCTTTATATACAAGTTCGAATGCCTCGTCGTGTGCTGCTGAAATGTACAGATTGCCTTTGCAGATGCTTTTTACAAAAGAATCTACACACTCGGTGTTGGCGAAAATCGTGTCGCTTAATGTTGCAACATTGAAGTATATCGGCCAGCTATGTTCGCCCGGAACGACAACTATCGAAATATAGTTGTATTTTCCGCCGAATAGTTTTGGCTGCGTTTCTGTACCCATAGAGCGACAGAACACAAAACAAAAGACAAACAGTAGTAGTTTTTTCATTTTTTATGAGGTAAAAATCTATTGTTTAAAGATGAAAGTCGTCTTGTCGTTAGCCTTGCCTTATCTAATTGTGAACTGATCTCCACAAGGAGAAATCAAAATTGGTTTTATATCGGTTGTATCTAAGCTGACATTCGGTTTTGCATGCAGGTAAGAATACGAATAAGGCTTGTAGTCTAAGTCGTAGAAATTGCAAAGCTCTACGTCGAAATATTTGTATATTCCAGTACTTATCGTTGTGCATTTTACTTTTTTCAAAAGGCTTTGTATCGAATCGACCTTTGTCTCTGTCCAGCCTAAATAAGCCAATGCCTCCTTATATTCCTTTCCGCCTTTTTTAATTGAATAGCCACCGCGAATGTTTCTCTTTCCGTTTGTGTATCCGTCTATGGCAATTGAAATAGATTCGTCTTCTCTGCCAAGACAGAAAAATACTTTTTTCTCTTCTCTTATCTCCGAAGGTATTGAACTCTTAAAGAGATTCACCAAACTGTCTAAATCATATTTGTACAGTTCGAAATTCTCTATTGTTATGTTGTTTCCGCCCTCGCTGCACGATGCTAAGGTGCTGAGAGCCAAACAGATTAAGAGAAATGATGTAAATTTGCGCATATTTTTGTTTGCCTTGTTCTTGTCTGCGCACGAACAGACAGAAAGTAAGACGCTAAATATTATTAAACATTGTTTCATTATTCTTTTTATTTCGTCGGGGGCATTATAGTAACGTTTTTGTTTTCTTTGGTCTCGCCTATTTTTCGAATTTGGCATGACTACGGAGATTCTAATCCCATACAGCGCATGCTGATATTTTTTTTGCGAATATCCATTTTGCATCAAAGCAGATTCTTTTTCCGTCTGTACTGTTTGTAATGCAAACGCGTTTTTTACCATTATTATCTGAAATAGTCATACAGCAATTCATACCGTTTGTTATATTGAATTCAATAAATTCAATACTAATAAAAGCAATCCATATTTGAACGTTAGTAGCCTTTTGTATCAACCATTCAGATGGCATTTCCTGTGGTAATTCCGTGGTATCTACGCATATACGAATTTCTGCATCTTTTCCCGGAATTATTACCATCTTTTCAATTTCTACATTCTGCAAATCTGGCATCTTTTCTTTGTATATCTTAGAGATGCACTTTGCATCAACAAATAGAGAGTAATCCATAAGAATTTATTTTTATCCTTGAGACAGAGCCTAAGATCATTAATTTTGTCCTGAAGTGTTATTAATATGTGCAGATATTTCATTTGCAAATATCCATTTTGCATCAAAGCAGATTCTTTTTCCATCTGTACTGTTTGTAATGCAAACGCGTTTTCTGCCATTATTATCAGAAATGGCTATATTGCAATTCATGCCATTTGTCAGACTGAATTCAATAAATTCAATACCAATAAATGCAATCAAAAATTGAACTGTATTAACCTTTCGCATCAACCATTTAGATGGCATGTTCTGTGGCAATTCCGTAGTGTCTACACTCATGTAAATTACCGCATCTTCACCTGGTTCTATTTCCATTTTTACAATTTCTACATTTTGTAAATCTGGCATTTTTTCTTTGTAAATCATAGAGATGCACTTAGCATCATCAAATAGAGAGTAATCCATAAGAATTTATTTTGAGAAAATATAATGACGTTTTGTACTTGGAAATTTTCCTATTCGGGTGTTGAAATCCTTTGTTACATATCTCCGCGAGCTGGTGTCTCCGCTTTGTAACCGTAGGTCGGAGTGACCTGCGGAGAACGGTATCATCGCCACCACATGCACTCTGAAGGAGTGCTCCATCTGCCGAGAATTTATTCAGCAAAAAACATACCCCAACAATCTCCTTGATATGCATCAAATACAATTAACTTATTGTTGTATTTTATAAAATATACTTCCATGCATAGCCCTAAGTCTCCTACGCGTTTTGCAAGTTTCCACATTTGTGCGTTTTCTGTATGCTCAAATAGGTATTTCGTCGTAGGATTTCTAAACCAGAAGTATGCAGATATGTACATTGGATAATCCTCATTTGTAAATAGTCTGGCAAACTCTCCATCAGATATTTTTTGTAAATCCATAGGAGATATTATTTGTCTGTTTTCAAAGGCAACTTCATGATAATGTCCATAAAGAGATTCCACTTGTTCCAGAGTCAATCCCTTCAGTTTCAACTCATTTATGTTTGCGATTTTATCTGGAGAAACTATGCTTATTGAGTCTGTACAATGCGCTTCTTTCATCCATTTCTGTGCGGATTTTTCTTGGCATGAACAGACCAGAAAGAAAGATGCTATTATAAAGTAAAATTTCATTTTTTTGTGAGGTATGATTATTATTCTCCGCGAGCTGGAGAATTGGTTTTATATCCACAATTACGCTCTTGTTCTTTGTATTCTTCCAAAGAAAAGACGTTTATGCAATACAAATCTACGTCCATAGTATCTTTGTATAGGCAATAATCGCTAAATTTAGATTGAGCCAAAGTTTCCGTTCTAAGGAGAAAGGAACATAGCAAACTAACTAATAAAAATAGACTTCTTTTCATTTTAAGCTTGATTTAGAAAATTAATTTAAAGATTATGTAGACTGTCGTCAAAGCGATGTAAGCAACATACGAAACTGCAAAAATACTAAACCAGACGATACTTGTGCCATCTTTGCCCTCGAAAGTCAGTCCGTACAACATAAATAATGAATATAACCCGAAGACGACGAGGTGTATCAAAAAGACTTTTGTTCCGTTAATAAACTTAATTGCAATCATTAGCAAGATGCAAATAAATGCTAATATCGCGAGTAATTCGTTATCACTCATATAGTTAATGCTTTCTTCCATTTTTTTGCTGATTTAAATTCCGAGAGCAGAGGAGGGATATGTTAATTGTGCAAAGTATATGTTCGGTAGTTATGCACTTTTACAGACGAGAATAAACCGTTGCTGTATTGCCCCGAAATATGTACTTCACCTTTTTGTAAATTGTTCTCATTTGCATATTGAAATAAACAAAAAAGGCAGTCTGATGAGGCTGCCTTTTTTGTGTTCCGTTATTGTAAATTGTCCAAAGTGTCAAGAAGTCCGAAAGGATTCTTTTTGAAATCCTTCAGTTTAAAATCATCGCTTTCTATGTAGTTTGCCATTTTTGGAAAGCGGTCGAATGCGCGCCTGATGTCGGCTGTAAGTCCTCCTGTAGCATTGACGCTTGGAACATAGTATGTAACAGCTATCTCATCGCCTTTCTTGCAATAACTGTATGCAAGACTGTTAGAACGAATACTGTTCATAAATCCTACACCTGTAACTGTTGTTATGCTCGATGTAGATGCAAAGCCAATAAGGTTTTTGCCTTTTTGAATTACGAGCCAGAAATATCTGTGTCCCGATTTATTCATGTTTTTTGCCAAGGTGAAGTTTTTGACTGCGTAGAGCGACATAAATTCTATTTCTGTACCATCATCGTAGGTTATAACAAGACTGTTGGCTTCGTCGGCGCTTATTTCTCTCTCGTTGCCATTGTCTTCTTTTACTTTAACAGAATACAGATTGCTTACGTTGTTAGGGCCATATTTCTTGTTGTTGGTCTTAACGACTTTTCCGGAGATTTTGTTTCCGTCCAAAAGTGTAATAACGCACTTCTCTTCGTTGTTTTTTGCCTGTGTACTGAGTGGAGTACATACCAATAGTGCGGTAAGTAATATTAAAATAAAATTCTTCATACCTCTATTTAATTTTTGATTATTTGTAATAGTTTATGTTGCAAATATAAGGCAAATAAAATAAAACCACAGGCTTTATCCTGTTAAAAAAACTTAACTTACCGTGGTGTGTGCTGCGATGTCAATAAACTCTTTGCTGGTTGTTGTTTCAACAATAGTGCTGGGGTTGTTGCAGAATGTCAAGGAGCAATTTGGCTTGTTGTAACCATCGGAATCTTGTAAGCCTTCGGGATTCGTTCGGGACGCGCGCCTGTCTCTTGGTCACGATGCAAAGATACGGCAAGTTTTTTTGGCTGTTATGCGTTAGCGTACGTTTGTAGGAGTTGCGTACTTTTTTAGGACTTTTTTTTTGAATGTGGTTTTGCTAATTGTTCTTGCCTGTACCCTTTGGTCTTTCGCTACAAGGCTTGCACGGGCTTCTGAATAAGAGTGCTATGAGCGTCTGTCGGGTTGTGGCAACGGGGGGAATGCTTTGGCTGTCTCAATCTCAGTTATCTCAGTTGTTTTTTTTTGAGGAAGCGTTTTGCTAATACCTACAGGTGTTTTGGGGTGTGCAAACCTCAAATCCGGCATAAGACCAATGCAGTTCCGGGATGAACCTAAAAATTCGGCGTTGCACATATTTTGCGCCAAGTACAGGAAAAAGCATCGTGACAAAGGCTTTTTGCTTGTCTTTTGATGCCTTTGAGGGTGAAATTTGGGGTATTTTGTACCGGATTTTTGTGTTACTAGTCTTGGCGAAACATTGCAAATGGTTGATAATAAAAGCTTTAGTGTAAAAGCGTTTCAGAGTTACAGTTGTTACAGTTAAATTCCGAAGGGTATATATTTTCTTCTTTCTAATTCTTATGTTATAATATTATTATTTATATATTATTTATTATTAATTAGTTATATATAGTATATAAGGGTACTTTGAAAGAAACATAACAGTACCTCAAAAAACGAACTGTAACTGTAACAACTGTAACGCATGACTTGTAAAATCTAAGTTATTCTTTACAAGGCTTGCTTTGATTTCTTTTTCCATGCATAGTAGTTTTGTATTGGTTAATGTAGTTTTGTAGAACCTTGAATGTTTTGTGCAACGTTGAAGAACTGGGGTTGCAACCCCTTGTCCTGTTTAGTTGCGTGAATGTGTGGGGATTGCAAATCTACACAAGCTTTCTAATTTGTAGAATCTATTATTTTATGCAGAATCCAAGTGCCATTGCTTTTCTTGAACATATAGTGTACTAAGATTCCACATTCTTCTCCTCTCATGGTAGCCATATTCTTGCTCTCGTCAATAATAGTAGATACCTTTTGTCCGTCTATTATAGTATCAAACAGATTGATATTGTCCCAGTCTTTATTGCCTATGATATAGGTTGTATCTTCTCCTTCAAAATCATATCCGTTGCATCGCAGTTCTATTGGAATAGAAACATGATTTATTTGATAGGCAGAATCTGAACTGAATTTTATTAAGAAGTCTTTGAAGGAGCGTTTGTTATTTTTTATTGTCAAAGGCATGACGTTGTCAACTCGTTGTTTTTCTGGATGTTGGCATCCAAAACACAATAAGACGAGAATTGCGTAAATATATTTGTTCATTGTTATAAAATGCATGGGCTTAATATTCTTTTGTTTCGCTGAATTTTCGCGCTCGAGCTTTGTTTGCTTGTTTCCGAAGGGACGCAAGAATTTGGCGATTTTGGTAAATGGGATTTATATCCCCGAGAGATAGTTGCTATCGTTTTATGTAAACTTCTCCCTTCCAATATAACTTATTGTTTTCAACTCTCACGTATTCGTCGACGACATAGTATTGCTCGAAAAAAGAATCGTTAATGGTTGGAAGATTTATCTCTATGAGATTCGTGCCCTTTTCGATGTCAAAATCGAGGATGGGGCAAAAACATGTTACACCCCAAAAGCTGCCATCGGGGGTATGTGGGTGTATCTCCTCTGGTCCGACAGAGAAGCCAAACTTTTTAATCCCTTTTGGCAGTTTGATGGCGGTCTGTTTATTGAGCGAATATTTAAATCTGTGATTCTTGAAATTATTGTCGCTCACATCAATCAGAAGCATCCCTTGGTGTGGAATGTTGAACTTAATTGTGATACTGTCGTTCAGACTGCTGTCTGCCGATTCTGTGATGCTCATTTCAGAAAGGGCTGTTGTGACTGGCGATTTTGAGTTAATCTCGATAAAGTGTTTGTCAGCCCACTTAAATGTGCATATTGCCAATGTGTCGTTATGCCAGACTGCTGGATAAACGTGCGGTTCTATTAGTCTGAAATTATGACCGTCAATTTCAATCTTAGTCCCGTATTTTTTGTGAATGTATTCTCCTGAGATGTCTTTGCCTTGTGCCTGTGCCAGAAGGTTCACGCTCCAGCACAAGAGAAGACAGATGAGGCGATATGGCTGTTTCATCTTTTTTTCTTGTTTACGTTAGATAGTTGCAAACTCCCTTTTTTTACTTGTTGCTGAATTTTCGCGCTCGAGCTTTGTTTGTTTGTTTCCGAAGGGACGTAGGAATTCGGTAAGGCTGATGCCATTCATTATGTACTATCACTTCATCGGTTCTACCCAGATACATGGAACGCCCAAGTAATGGTCACGTATTCTGTCTTCTACGTGATTTGAGTCCCACACGGCACAACGTTCTAATCCCATGCATTCTTCTCTTGTAGAAGGAACTATTTCCCCTGTTTCGGTGATATACATTTCAATATTATCAGGATTAAAATGGTCTTGAATGAATTGATTAGGTATAACCTTGCAATCTTCACGTATAGGCATCTTGCCAACTTTTAACCAGTCTCCCTGTGTAATTACTTGTTTATATACACATAAGAAAAATAGTATAGGTGCATTCTCTAAAATAGTGAAGTCCTTTAGATGCTCTCCACTGCGATAATCAAAGAAAACACATACTCCATTAAGTATTTGTGCATAAGTGAAATACTTATTTTCTATATTAATCTCTAATATAGATCCTATTGTCTCTTTTTGTCTTTTCATCTGTCTTTAATTTTATTATTCGAGTTTATATTCGTCGCTTTGTTTCGCCGAATTTTCGCGCTCTATTTCCGTTTGCTTGTTTCTGAAAGGACGCAAATGATTTACCATCGCTGTTCATCTTGTGGATATGGATAGTCGTTCTTAATCAGATAAGATGTTAAACGGGCTTGGAAATATAGTTTCCACATAAACTTCCATGTCAGAACTGGATATGCTTTTCTTAAACGCTTCATTATCTTTATATAAGTGAAGATGTTTAATATAGGAATTTGCTCAATCGCCAGACCAAGATCATCACTATGAATACTATAGCAAAGGTAATCTTTGGAATATTCATGTATTCTGTAATACACCGCCAATAGATATGTATTATATAAGCCCATTGTAAGGATTGTGCATGTATACCCTTTGTGCGTTTTACCCCAATGTATAAATTTATTTTCATACTCAGGCTCATACAATATAAAGTTAAGTATTGCGTGCATAATGTGATTTGTTAAAAACAGAAGTATCCCAAAAACTATGTATATATCGTCGTCATGCAGAAACACGATATCTGTATCGGTTAGTTGGCACACAACAATAAACAGTATGGTTGCAATCTCCACAATTACAAGACCTACTCCACAAAGGAATAGAGTGTATAGGCATTTGTATAATGGAGATTTTAATAAATTCTTAATATGCTTTACTCTTTCTAATAAACTTTTTCCCATGATATAACTAATATAAGTAATCGTCGATATTTAAATCTGCCATCTTAATTGTTTTCTTCAACTCCAGACTTCTTACAGATTTCATTTTAGTTTTCAAGATAGAATATTGCACCATCATGTCTAATCATAATTAAAATAGTCATATCTTGGGGAAAGATAATTATATTATCTGAGTAAGGAAACCAAATATCGCTAAAATATTTTGAGAAATCATGTGTTTGAAGTTTATCTATTGTTTGAAATTCATCCCAATCAATATATATTATATCACTTGATAATTTCAATTCTTTAAACACGTCTAATATATCAAAGTTCTCGTCAAGAGCGTTATACTTCTCTATAAATAAAGCATTTGATTGAAAATTATCAAAAACAGATACTTGGGAATCATATACTTGCGTCTTTTCTTGGAAATGATGATAACATATATTACAATTTGTTTTGCTCAATTCTTGAAACGAAGGAAAAGGATTCCCCGTTTCTTTCTCAAATAAATCGATTTTAAACTTTTCCATTTAATCTGTATGTTATGTGGCGCTAACCTTATAGTCCGTAAACTTTTTTGAATAGCTCTAAATCTTCGGTTGGAATATTGTCTTTATTAATAAATGACAGTTCAATAATGGATTGACTATCGTAATGATTATATTCATATTTTGATACAATAAGCCCACCTTCAATATGTCTTCTGGCAAGGGAAATATCCTCGCTCTCAAACACTCCATACTTTTTCTCCATGATTCTGCGTAATTTTTCGAGAACTCTGAGCCCATCTTCTTTTCCTTTGATGCTGAGGCTGATTTCCACGCAAAAAACAAAGGTTGTGTTTATGTCGTACTCGACAACGATGTGACAAGAATCGCCAAAGTAAGTTCCGTAGAAGAATCTTCGATTGTCGGATTCTTCCATGTAGATGTCGCGGACAAATCCTTGCTCGGTCATTTTATGGCAAAATCCGTCGATGTTTCCCCACAGTTTCGGCTTCAAGCCCAATATTTCAATGGGGGTGGATTTGTCAGATTTGTTTATCTCGGCAATCTGTTTGTCAGTCAATTCCTTTTTTGTCTTTTTCTTGAATCTTGGGGTAGAATTGTTTGGAGAGAAAACGGCACGGATGCTGTTTCCGCAGCATCTGCCTAAACGTGCATCAACATCAGGACACTCTTCGAAGTTCAGTTCGTATGCATGGCTCGGGTATTTTTCTTGGCTAAGCACACAAGACCAATATCCGCCATATTTGCCCGAAGAAGGGTCATCGGGATTATATTTGCAGGCAGAAGGTAGGAATATGGCGTTACCGTTGGTAGATGAAACTATGAAGCCTTCTGTTCCTGAGTTCTTATAGCTGTTTGTCCATATCCAATCACAACATTCTGCCAATTCCCGAAAATCTTCTTGCGTAGGCATGTGCCAAGGAAGTCCCCAGTTTGCCGTTGCTGCATCGTCTTTCGGCTCTAAAATGTTTAGTGTGTCGGCGTATCCGTTGTTTCCAAATCTTGCGCTATCGTAGCAATACTTTGTTAACTTGCTTGAATTCCCTTTTGCATATTTGTAATTGTTCCAACTATATGCAGACTTAGGACAAGTTTCGCCCCAAGCAAACAGGTTGCCCGGCTCGAATTCTGAACGTGCTCCAATATTCGTTGTTGCCCACAGATTGCCGCTCGGCAGACTCAAATCAACAAACTCATGTCCGTTAATTGATTTCGTTGTTGCATCTTTTTGTGCAAGAACGGTATGTCTCGTAATGATGCAAAGTGTGAAAAATATAATAAAGTGTTTCATCATGAATTTTATTTGCCCTCGTCGGAGGTGGTTTGCAAATCATTAGTAATTTCTTTCCTTCTTATCCCATTTTAAGAAGTCTATAATTCTTTTGTTTTTTTCGGTTCCAATTGCCCAGATGGCGGTTGTAGTTGTTCCGCTATTAAATATATATTGAATAATGCACAGACTATCTTTTTGTGGGATATACTTATCTAATCCTCCTTGGAATTCGTATAGCGAAACTCCTTTCTTTAGAACGATTGTGTCGACAGTTGTAGGATTGCCAAACTCATTTATTAGGTCAACATCTGAATATACTTCTCCTATTTCCACTTTTTTGTGAGAGCAACCCAAGAGCATACCTATTAGTGTTGCAAATGCAACAATGTGCGTTGTTTTTTTCATCATAACAAATTCATTATCTGGTATATTTTAACGCAATTTTCTGTTTAACGCATTGGTTATCATTATTATATGTTATGACTACAGAATCGTTGTCTGTTTTTTGTAGTCTGAAACAATCTGCAATAAATGGCGGCATATCGCTTGTTTCTGAGAAAAAATCATCTATGTTAAGCTCTTGAAATATATCTTTCGACAAATCGCAAAGAAACAGTTTATAATCAAAATAATCTTTCTCTGGAAGACATACACACAACAGCAGGCTGTC
Source organism: Bacteroidales bacterium KHT7 (assembly GCA_900102385.1). GTDB lineage: Bacteria > Bacteroidota > Bacteroidia > Bacteroidales > Bacteroidaceae > Ga6A1. The sequence goes on from FNBQ01000027.1 coordinate 27,634, forward strand.
GTTATTTTCGGTTAACTCATCTATGTTTGAGATAAAACAATCGTATCCGTCGAAGACGTTTTTGCCCGTACTCTTTTCGAAGATATAATAAGACACCTCTGTTAAAGCCAGTTTATGACTTATCACAAAGTATTTCTCGAAATCCAATTCTGTATAGTTATCATCATATCTGACGTCAAATACCGAATCATCCATAAATCGCCCTTGTTCAACTATTGTCTTTTGAAAATCATTTTTCTCCAAACTAAATATCAAGAGAGAATCATCCGATGTAAATTCATGTAGCAGATATCCGTTTTTAAGATAGTATGTAGTGTCAATACGTTGCCATTGATTATCGGCATAAGGAATAGTACAACTTCTTTGTTTAGAAGAACATCCTAACACTAATGCGATTATAACAATATACAAATATTTCATTGTGCCTATGTGTTGTATTACCAAAATATCTGTTACCGGGCTCAGATAGCTGGTTAAATGTCTAATTTTAAATTTCTTATAGTTTCTTTTTGCCATTGTAGTAATCTCTCTTGACCTTTGTCGTAAGAATAAGAATCAAGAAAACCTACAAATTCTCGGGCTATATTTATGTCGTCCTCAAACCAATCAGAATTTGGATGCGTTTCAAAATCTAAAATCTTATTAAAATAAATTCTTGAGTTCTCAAAATCAGATTGCAGATAATAATGAAATGCATAACATTTGAGTCTACTAACGTCCGATCCATAATAAGGATGGGCATTTAGAAATGGAATATAGTCTGAAAAACAGGTCAGACGTTCAAATTCCTTGAACGAATTTAGCATATTGTTGATTTTGTCGATTTCTGAAGGATTAAGATGCCCGCCTAATCTGTTTCCCAGACTAAAGTTGAGATGTGGAAAAGGATCGAACAAGGATTGGACAAAATACTGAATAAAGAAGCAATCCTCATTTATAGAGGAATCAAGATAAAATCCCTTCAATAATTTAGCCCCACTTTCGTGTTCAATGACAGAATATGCCAATCTTCCCTTCTTTGTATAAGACGGGAAGGAGAGTTTTCTCATAATCTTATTCAATTCGGTACTTTTCATCTTCCTTTACATTCTGCGCCCATTCGGCAGGTACGGAGTGGTTGCCCTGTTCCTTGATGAATATCGGCTTCTTTGTGTCAAGCCTCTTCGATGACGTATTTTTCTATTGTACGGGTGGCATTAGAGAAGTTTACTCGCCATTGAGATAGTAAGGCGAATCCCTTCTCCACTTCTTCGTTGGGGAATCCAAGCGTATATATTTCGTATTCAGGGTCGTAATCCTTGATGGTGAGGTAGCCGCTCTGGTATATTACGGGTATTGGGTCGTTAGACTCTGCGTCGATGCAGTTAAGCACGTCGCTTGTTACCTCAGCCTTTGACATCTGCTCCAGATTGTAGTGATGTCGGCGCAGCAGTTCTACGAGGTACGACGGTGTGCCAGTCTCGAACCAGTAGCTGCGGAAATCTCCGTTGTTTAATGTGTTGAGCACGCTGAACGGATTGTATATTCCTTCCTTGGCATATTCGTTAAAGTGATAGCCGTCATACATATTCTTTAGCTTGGCTATGCACTCATCGCGAGTTATATTGTTGTCCGCTGCCAGTTCGTCTATCTTTTTGTCAAAAGTTGCAAGCAGTTCCTCTTCTGTAATACCGCAGATGTTGTGGTATTTCCTCAGCATAGAGATATCCATTAGATTGTTAAGGTCGCTGAATACGCTGACTTTTCCAAACTTAGTAACTCCCGTCAGCATGGCGAACTTGATGCAGCCGTCCATCGACTTCAATGCTCCATAGAAGCCTTTGAGTGTTGCGCGGTATTCGTCTTGCAGTTCTTTGTTGCCTATGGCTTGCAGCATAGGTTTGTCATACTCATCTACGAGTATGACTACACGCCGACCAGTCTTTTCGTAGGCACGTTTTATTACACCTTGAAAACGAAGACCTGGACTTGTTTCCGATTCCATTTTCCCATAGCTGTTCTCTGCTTTAGTTAAAAAGTCATTGAGTACATTCTCCAACTTCTCTTTCGCATCATACTTCTCGGTATTCAAGTCAAGATGCAATATAGGGTATTCAGCCCAGTCTATGTCCTCTTTCTGGTCGATAGCCAAGCCTTTGAACAGGTCGCGCTTGCCCTGAAACAGCGCCTTGATGGTAGACAGCAGCAATGACTTGCCGAAGCGTCGTGGGCGCGAAAGAAAGTAATAGCGTCCTTCATTGACAAGTCGATATACATATTCCGTCTTATCAATGTATGTATAGCCATCTATACGGAGGCTCTCAAAGTCTTGTATGCCTATTGGTAGTCGCAGCATCGTCTTTGCCATAGTCTTTAAAAAATTGAGGAATGGAAAAATTAGGAACCAAAAATCCTAATTACAAATTTACAAATAAATTCTGAGAAAACAACACCTTTTCTGGATTAAAATGGGAAACGCGATATAATGTCACTATTAGCCCCTCGAACTCTCTTCGATAGTATGCGAAAAGAGTTCGAGGGCGTAAATTCGGCAAAACGTTGGGAGGGCTTCGGGATTCGTTCGGGATGCCTTCGGGTTTGGGCGTACGGGAATGCCGAAGTAAGGTGTTTTTGCAAAATTGTCGAGCTGAATATAATGCCCTAATATTTCTTTAAGTAATCTTGCCAATTTGATGGATATTCTCTTTGGGCATAATTCTTTATATGCTCTGGTATCTTTGACGAAGAATAGTCCAGACCATGTTTCTTCAGATAATTAATCACTTTATATTTGAATTTATGCTCTTTAGAGCCTAATTCGGGGGTAACACACCTTAGGCGATACAGAATGTCATCTTTGATATTATCCTTTTTATCGTATTCGCTAGACCAATCATACCTAAAGTCGCATCCGTGCTCCAAAAGGAATAAAGTTGTCTCCATATCATCAAAAATAAGTGTGTTAGATAGAGCTGCGCTATCATTTAAATTCGCCCCATACTTCAATAGCAATTTCACTTTCTTTAAGTTTTGATCAAAGTTGGTACAACTTATTGCAAGTTCCAAGGCACTGTTCCTGTATGGTACATATTTCCCGAATCCATCCTTCGTTACTCCTGTACATCTGCTATTTGGATTACCACCGTATTTCAAAAGCAGTTCTAATATGTGAATGCGTTTATCGCAAAAGTCACACGCCAAGGTTACAGCATTACTACCGTCTTGTTTTATTGAATCACAATGTACATTGGGGTCTGCACCTAAATCCAGTAATGTCTCTACCGATTTTTCTTTCTCGTTCATAACTGCTATATGAAGCAACGTATGACCATAATTAGGCTCTTTGTAATCTACAGGGATGTTGTTAGTTGTTAGCTCTTCTCTGATGTCTTCTACATCTTCGCGTATTACGGCTTTAGCTAATTTTTCTGCTATCGTTCCATTAAAATTGCGGTAATCCATGCCTATATAATGACGTTCCTTATTCGCGTCGCATGAGATCACAAGTACGGATAATAGCAATATTGTAAAGATTCTCATATTTTTCTATTTTTCTATATTCTAATAATAAATTGGATGGCGACATCTTTTGTGTTGTTCTCAACGCGCATAGGCGTACGGGAATGCCGAAGCTGAATGTTTTCCCGTCATACGTTTTATAGTCGCTCTTCCTGTCGAGCCTTGACTTTGTGTGCAGCGATGTCAATGAACGTTTTGTTGTATTTAAAGAGGAGGGATTATAAACCCCTGTTCTGTTTTAATTGTGTGAATGTGTGGGGATTGCAAATTCCCCACAAGCATATCTGTTGCACATCCCTTAGTACGGGGGGCGGCTTATTCTTTTCTTTGTAGAATCAACCCTTAATATTGCGTTTGAATCCGTCCAAAAGAACTCTTGAATAAATACACGTCCACCCATACCCAAATGTGTAATAGTATATTTACTATTAGGACGTAATTTTACTCTTTCTTTTCTCTTATAGCCAGTACCTGTCATTATTTCTTTAACAGATATTTCTGTGGTCGTTCCTTGTAACCTTATTGTATCAGTTATTCTTGTTTCATACGGATCTTTCTTCGTAATAAAGAATAAATGTCCATCATCTATTTGAGTACTGTCAGATTCAATTTCTAAAATTAGCAAGTTATGTACAACTATAATCTGTCGTTTCTCGTCCAACATGAACGAGTGGTCTGTTGTACATGCCATGAAAGAATACAATACTACGAACATAAAAACAGTATGTATTGTTTTTTTTCATTTTTCCGATTCTATATATGCGTTCCACCATTTATCCAGTTGCTCTATTTTTCTCCCAATTTGTTTTGATGTGCAAGCTATGAATTATTAGTCCCATTTCAGATACTTTCTGCCAGACTCATTCATACAAACAATAAGTGTATATGCCAAACGACCTGTTAGATACAGCCATACAGCTGACTTGCCCTTCAAGTCTAAATCATGCCGACGCAATACTATTCTGTACAAATAAATGTTCAACAATGGTATCATTGACTGAATAGAAGGACCATTACCATACCACCATTCTGTTTTTGTAGATAAAATTTTTGGTCCCAATAATATTTTTAGCAAGAGAGTGCTATATATTCCGAGAGTGAAAAAAATCATTATGTAATTAAAATATTTATAATGTAGTACAAAATAACACACATTTCTATATGCGTGTTTATTCCGTATGATGAGATCTAACACAAATAAATGTGATAATATCAAGAATATTGCGCTAAGAGGAATAATTTCTTTTATTATGCTGTAATCCGATATCTCTGATATAACATCGCGGTAAAACCATATCATGCAAGCGCACCATAATGTACAACACGCCACAAATGATACAGACAAAATAATTCCAATAATCTTACTTGTCCATACAATGCCCTTCTTAATTTTTATGCTTATCGTCATTTTTTATTCTTTATTTCTTATTAATTCCATAAGCCATGGAAATCTCCCGGGAGTATGGTTTCAATAATGAGGATTCTATACATATTTTGCTAAAGCAAGAAGATTTATTGGCAATCACCATTTCGGTTATTTCAGAATCGTTCCATTTTGAATGAAACGTAATTGAATCTTCCTTATTTCCTCTGAATAGATTTTCATTTAGCCGAAACGGACTCATTCCTATTTTTTCATAAACAAGATTACGCTGTTTAATGAAATCATCCATATCGAACATATCGAAAGAATCGATATAGATGCGAACTCCGCACAGCCGACCACATCGAAAAATTGGTTTAATTACCTTTGATGTGGTTTTGTCATGTCTTATGTAGAGAGAGCCGTTAGGATATAGTCTTACGTTTGTCTGATGGCATCCATATACGAGAGTATCAAAGAACGGAACTGATTTTTGACAGATAGAATCAGCTATTTTTATTAATTCCTTTTCATTGATTTGATACTGAATTTTTTCATCAGATGATATATGTTTTGAAATTCGGGTTTCTCTACTAAAACCATAAACAATAGTGTCGAAACTTAACGCAGATGCTTTATGAACAGAGGGGCACTCGTTTTCCATACGCTGGCAATTGAATTCAAAGGAAGCCCTTTTGAAACTTTGAAATATTACCAAGATAACGGTTAGCATCAATAAGATGCGAAGCCGTTTTTTATAATCATTCATTATCATTACTCTATTTTGTGATTAACATTTTGTGGAATATCAGTTTTTTGGCGTTTTTCTATAATGACGTCGATTCTACCTTTAGCAATCTTGCTTTTTTCTGATTGGTTATACAATGTAGTCATGACTTTATCCACATAGTCGTTTGATGCAGAAGTGGAATTTTCTGCTATGCCTTCACAACCTTCTGAAGCTGCATAATGAGTTTGCCCTTCTTTAACATACATTCCTCCTATATGAAGCATAATACTTGATGCTATATTTGCAAATTCCCTATACCCTAAGTCTACGGGGAATTAATTACCTGTCTCGCTGATTCGAAAGAATAATCCTGCGTGAATGAACATCTACCAGTTCTAATATCGTAGAAATATATTTTTTCTTTTGCTAAGATAGAATTTTCATACTCGAAATCAACAACTTGACGCGTTTTTTCCCCTGTAAATATCAACTTATACAACAGCCCTTCTTTTATCAAAATTTTTAATGAATGAAGTATTTCTGTATTATATAATTCAAACAAACCATACAGCATTATATTTGAATCAATGTTTGTGTATTCAATGTTACAGACATCATTCATTGCTACAATCCTTTTATTATCAGACAATAGCATGTGGCCTGAATTTAGTTCATCGTCAATAGCAGCCAATGACCACAAAACATCTTCTAAGAGAATTTGTGATTTAACCATTCTATATATGGCTCTATCACCTAAACTCTTATCAAAACACGGGTAATAGAATTTCTGGAAAGGGACATCCTTTTCCAATGAAAATCCATTATCACCATAGTGAAACCACACCACTTCGTCTTTGAAGATTATGGAATCTTTGGTATCCGTACAGTTGTATGCAACAATACTTTGTAATTTACCATTCTGATAGTTTCTTTTTTCTATTAACCGGTCATCACATTTTACCTGATAAATGGTGCTTTTTGAACATGCACAACAAGTAAATGCCGATAAAAGAATTATCAAAAGTTGTTTCATCATCTCTCTTTCCAAAAAATAGTTAAACCATATTGTGCTGTTGAAAAAAGTCTTATTTTCCCTTTATTGAACATCCCCTTATAATTTTGGGTTGCTGCTTTTTTTTGTGGAACAGTGAATTTCCCTGCTCCAAATTTATTATTAACAGCATCTTTCCATGATTTATAATCTGCATCTGACATTGACCATCCCATGGTATTTATCTTATACATAAATTTTCCATTAGATGCTGCATTTGCATATTTCTGAGGTATCATTGCCTGTTCTGCGCCATCCCATTGATTTGCGCCTCTACTATAGTCAAATCCACCTGTTAGAGCATTTATTATTGCAGCATTTGCCATCTGCATTCCTTCATCTTGTTTTTCTAAATCCCGACTTCTAAATTTTATTGCAGCTGGTGATGTGTCGCCGAAAGCTTTAGCCTTACGATTATTGATGTGTACACTAGCAATTGCGAACATTTCCTCTTTGCTCGTTATGCCATAAGATACAGAACTTTCACCGTATACAGTACTAGCCATCATTTTAAATTCATCAGTTGTAACGGGCTTACCTTTTAGAAATAACTTTTGTTTATTTACAATAACGAAATTAGTTCCATTATTAACCCTTTTTATAAATTTACCTTTTGTATTATAATTGTCATCCATTCCATCTGGGTCAATCAGTTTAATTGGATTTGCATGACAATAAACATAGCCAGAAATCTCACTATACTTCTCCGCAAGCGGATCCACTCCATACCAAATGCTTGCTACAGGTTGCATATAACGCGCACCATAGTAGTACAAGCCAGTCTCCTCGTCGAACTCCTTGCCGTTGAACTTGTACGGCATTTCTTCTGAAGAAGAGTGCTCGTCAATCAAGAGTTCGCCGTATGGCAGGTAGGCATCATACTGGGTTATGTTGCCGTCCTTGTCGGTGATGTAGCTGGTGCTTCCTAGGTGGTCGCTGTGGAAGAAATATGTTTCCTCTTCAGAAGAAGAGTCTGCCACGAATCCATAACCCGGCTGTGCCTCGTCAGGGTCTGAAGGGTCGTCCCATGCGATAGGTGCGCCCGGAGCTGTTCCTTCCTGCTCGTTCTTCTTAATGTACTGCGCCCATTCGGCTGGTACTGAGTGGTCGCCTAGCTCCTTGATGATGGTGTTGTAGCCGATGCCCGTATTCTCTGGGTCGGCATAGCTTCCCTTCATCGTTGGTATGCCCGGAGCGATGCCCAGCTTCTTGTAATAGTCCTCCTTCTGAGACTCGATTTGGCTGAGACGCTCGGCATAATCCTGCTGTCCTGCTGTTACATGACTGCCGTTTACGCCGTACATGTTGTTGAACGAGCCAGAGCCGATGCGTGAAGCCACGCGCTTGCTGCCGATAAAGTAATGCTTTGTAAAGCGGTTCTTCGTTACAGACAGAATCGAAGCAGGATAGAGTGTGTACTCGTCTGTTTCGTGGAACGTGATGCCCTGAGGCGCACCGTTGATATACACGCCCTCCATAGAGCCGTGGCTCTTAACTACGCGCTCGCCTGCGTGGTTGTAGGTGTAGCGGCTTGTCTTGCCGTTGTCAGAGAGCACCATCAGACGGTTGTCCTCGTCCCAATACATCTCGCGTGTTGCGTCGGTAGAGTCGTTCTCAACGCGCACAGGGTTTCCGTTGGCATCGTAGGTGTAATGCTCGTGACCAATCTGGCTCGGCGCGGTAGGGTGGTCGGCATCCTCGTACTTGTATTCCAAATTGTAAGAGTTCGCCTTCTTCGAATTCTCCACGGTCTGAGCCTTCGAAACAGGCATACTCATCACGTTGTAAGCCATATCAAGAGTATAGCTTGCATCCTTAGCCTTTCCGCTTGCGCTTATCAAGCGATTCAAATTATCATACTGATAGCTGTGCGAACTTTCGCCGCCCAGTTTTGCACTATTGTTAGAGAGCTCCTGCGGATTGACCGTGTTGGCGATGCCGAGTATGTTGTCCACGGCATCGTAGCTGTACTTGTTGTGCATTATGTCGCTGCCGTCGAAGGCGAGCTTCATCTCCTGCAAACGCTGGCGCGCGTCGTCGTAAGTGTACTCCGTCTCCGTGCCGTTGCCCAGCTTAGTGTAGACGGTGTGTCCGTCCTTGTCGTAGCCAATCCTGTCTACTATAACGCTCTCGCTGCCGTTTTTATTGCTTGTGAGCGAATAAACCTGTCCTGCCTCGTCGTAGTGGTATGTAACCATCTCGCCGTCAGGGTATGTCATCTTGCGCACGCGGTTCCAGCTGTCGTACTCCGCTCCGTAGACGTATGTGCGAATGTCAGCCACGCTCGCCATGACGGTGCGCACGGTCTTTACAACCTCGCCCATCTTGCCGTAGTAGTAAGCCTCGCCGCCGCTGGCATCCTCAACCAGAGCCAGACGACCGGCACGGCCGTGGTCGTCTCCAGCCTCGCCGTAGGTGTATGTTACGCGGTTGAAGAGGTTCTCTGGGTAGAGCACCTCGCTAAGACGCTCGTAGTCGTATGTGTATGTTATCGGTGCCTTGTCGGAGATGTTGCGCTTTAATTCAGCCGTCAATTTAGTAAGAAGGTTTCCGGCGGCATCGTATGTGCAGACAACCTCGCCTGCATCAGGATGCCTAACGCTCAGCTTGCGGCCAAGCAGGTCGTACTTGTATGTAGTCTGAGTTCCGTTAGGATGATGTACGGCAACTACCTGTCCCACAGGGTCGTAGTCGTAGCGCACAACCACATCCTCGCTCTCGCCGTGCTGGACGGTCTGGCGGTTGCGACCCTTCTCGTCGGTGTAGCTCTCTGATGTTCTGCCCAGCGCATCGGTAACGCGCGTGAGCAGCATCTGCTCGCCGTCGTGAGATACGATTGTGTAGTCGCTAGTAGTCTTCGCGCCGTCGGCAAGAGTAACGCTGAGTGCGCGGTCGCGGCTGTCGTACTCCGTCCGTGCCTGAAGCGAGCCGAGACTTCTGTTGTACTTGTCGATATCTGCAAAGCTCTCTGCAACAGGATAGTATGTTGCAATCTTGCGTCCGAAGGCATCGGTAACAACTCGTCCGCTCACGATGCTCATCTTCTCCGCCCTCTTTGCCGATGCGTTCCAGACAGAGCCTGTGCGCTTGGTCTGCACGGCACGACCCAGAGAGTCGGCAAACGTGTATGTGTCGATGTTGCCGTCTGGCGAGAAGTGTATTGTATGCGCACGCATATAAGCAGGCTCGTACTCGTACTTGATAGTGAACGGCTGTCCGCCCTCAATCTCGTATGGCGCGCGTATTACGGTCGGGCGTCCGAGGTCGTCGTACTCATACTCCATGCGCTCGCCGTTGAGGTCGGTCGTCGTCTTAGGAGCGTTCCAGAGTTCGTCGTATTCGGTAGAAGACGAATATCCGTAGGCATCCTCGACCTTTGTTACGAGGCTGTGCAGACGGTCGTCGTAGGTGTAGCTGTGCCACATGCGCTGACCGCGGTAGTTCTCAGGCTTTGTTAGCTTGAGTATGTTTCCGTAGTCGTCGTAGTCGATATTGTAGACCGAAGGCTTGTCGCCCGCGCTCATCTCAATCTTTGTGATGTTGCCCAGATTGTCAATCTCCGTGCTGCGCTCGCGAAGCGTAACGCCCTTGCTGCCCACCTTAATGTGCTTAGGCACGCCCACGATGTATCTGTCGCCCTTGTTGTGGTATTCGATGGCAGCGTCGAGCTCGTAGCCTGCCGCCGTCTCGTTGCACACGGTAAGGTTGCCCAGCGCGTCGTAGTCGTTCATCACCTTGGTGTTCATGCTCGCGCCCGAAGTTTCGTCGAAGGTAGTTTGCACCACGCTTGCAAGGGCAGGGAAGCGCACCTCGTCGCTCACCTTGCGCAGGTCGTACTCGTAGGTAGAGCCTTGCAGCATACGTCCCTCGGCATCGTAGAGAGCCTCGGCGGTAACGAGGTCGTGAGTATAGTAGTCGCGGTTGTTGCCGTAAGTCTGCACGCTGTAGCGGAACAGACGGTCGTCGTGCTCGGTGTCGAGTTGGTTGGTGCGCACGGTGCGGAATCCGAAGAAGTCGCGCTCCTGTCGGTCGCGGTATCCGCCCGAATACTCGAACGTGTTCTTGCCCGATGTTGCTCCGTTCTCCTCATATCCGCCAGTAGTCTCTACCGACGACATAACCCACTTGCGTCCCGGATGGTCGTAGCTTGGGGTGGTCTGCTCGTAGCCTATGCTTATGCGTCCGCCAAACGGCAGGGTAACCGCCTTCAGCATATTTGTGCGACCTGTAAGGTTGCGGCGGACATAGATTTTGTCGCCATCAGCTTCAAGCATATCTGGCAGACCATCTCCGTCAATGTCTTGAATGGCACTTTGTACCGTGCTGACACCAGACATTTCAGAATGTTTATAAGAAGGAGTTATTACAAACTTCAAAAATGGGATATGGATCTGAATTTGTACTGCAATGTTGCCGTATAATGCAACAGATGTTGCGAGTGTTTTATTTAAATTCTCTCCTTCAATTAGTGTTTTATTATAGAACCCATTTCCTGTATTTATTTCAATCGTAATGTCGTCATCTTTGCTTAGTCTGTCTGGCAAGCCGTCACCGTTAATGTCTATAAACATTACATCTGCATTTGATGTTGTTATAGTTCCATTAACACCGAATGAAATTTCAGCTTTTCCTAGAACTGGAATCCTTGTTCCCAGACCTGCTCCCCATGTAACAAAATGAGAATCTTCTATTGTAGAAATGTAGTTATGTTGCTCTTCTTCAAAGGAATTACCCAGATTATACCTTATGGTATTACCTGTGAGCATATCTGGCAGACCGTCGCCGTTGAAGTCGCTCCAAATATTAATATTACGGCTTCTACCTCCAAAGAACTCACCGCTTGCCCCTGGTGCTCCTTGCGAGATATTATTTCCGTTTTTAGCATTTATACCTTGATAAGAATTGTCAAAATTAGGTTCTCCACTATAAGCTTCCGCAGAATTTGCGTTTGCTTTTTTTATACTCAAATTCTTTGCCAGATTCTTTATCGAATTAAACAAACCATTATCTAAGGTAGAGGATTCGCTTTCTGACTTTGCTAAAGGCACATTCGATGTGATTTTTTCATCACTGAGAATTCCTGTAGGTTTTGTTATTTGTGCTTGTACATTGCCATCGTCATCTCTTAGCCAGTCTGGATAACCGTCGCCGTTTATATCCATTGCTGAAACCTTTGTATAAGATGTGGAATTGCTAACGCTTCCGTTATAACCTAAATATGATATACCGCCAGCAACACTATAATTATTGGTTTTTGTTTCTGTTAGCAAAACTGGTGCAGACAACATACCGTCTCCGTTGGCATAGTCTACAGAGTCAACGACGATGACACTTTCTCCAAGACGTGAACTTGAAACAGTATCTGGCGAAATGAAAACTCGGTCAGAAATGCCAACAAATGCTCCCCTTTCTGAGTTATATCCCATAACATGGAAACGCTGCTTATTGACAGGTTCAAAGTCTCCTTTTATGTCTTCTGGCTTTCCGCCATCTTTTACTTTATCTGCGATGTTTTTGTACTTGTCCTTGTCAATATTAATCACAGATACGTCGATAGCCTTCTCGCCATGCTCCTTGTTTCCGTTGTATGCGAACTGTCCCCATCCGTTGTAGAGCAGACCAAGGTCTGCGCTGTTGTAGCCTGAGAATACAGATGCTTTTATAGAGCCTAATTTTATTCTTTTTGTAGATGCCTCTACTACATTACCGTCCTTAATCTTGTATATGATGCTGTCGCGTGTGATTGAAATCTTTGCCACGCTATCTGCACTTTCAAGCTCGTTCTGGATGGTGAATGTAACATTATGCTTGCCCGTAGCCAGTTTCTCTGCCAATATACTGTCATTGACGAATACTGTTCCGGCTTTCAGGGTGTCCCGTACTTCAAGTCTCCATTTCCGCTTGTACACCAGCGCTCCTTCCTCGTTGTTTACAAGTATGTTTACTACGGCTGTGTCGCGGTCGTTCTTTCTGTCTGTACGTTTTACCCTCATAGCCGTAGAGATATAGAAGCCGTCCTTGTATACTTTTACGGTATCCTTCTTATTCTCCTTCTCCTCACCTTCGCCAACGGTGTACTCAATGATTTTGGTAATGTTGTTGGTTATTTTTTCAGGGAAAGCTTCTGACTTTCTTATCAAGATAGGCTTGTTGAACATGGTGCGCTGTGGCACTATTCTCTGAACCTTATCCTCGCCGTCGTATTTGCACACAGGAGTCCAAGAAACCTTGTGCCAGTCGAGCGGAGCCTGGGTTTCCATCATGAACGAGAAGACTGTTGAATCGCTCTCCAAGGCATCGTAAGAATATGTGAACTTGTCGCTCAGTACAGAGTCTGACTTCAGCAGAATCTCTTTCAAGACGATGCTGTCCTTGACTGTCTGGCGTATTACCTTAAGCAGAATGTCGTCGTTAGTCTTATCTTTCGAATATGGTGCTTCGATGGTGAAGTGACCAGACTTATAGGCTGTTGCCACTGACGACTCGCCCTCGATAAAGTCCTTACGGCTGTCGTAAACAGTGAGGTCTCTGCCCAGATATCTTGTTGTATCTATCTTGACTGATTCGTACTTTATCGTAGGATTCCACTCTACCTCGTCGGCAACGCCCGAATAAATAGACTGCAGTCTGAAAAACAGACGGTTGCCGGCCTTAATGTCAATACTCTTGTCGTATGTCTTGCTTCCTATTGCTTTCAGAGAGTCGGCATACAGAAGATTATTCTCGTTCTGAATGCTGAATATAACTCCATCGCCCTCTGACTTCAGTTTCTTTACAACGCTATTGATATGTATGCGACCGCCGAACGGAGCGCGCCACATTCTTACCGCATCGTTCAGCGGATATTCATCTTCGAGAGAGTCTCTCTCTGCCTCGTAGTTTGGAGTGAATGCATCTGACAAGCTAGCATTTGATCCCCAAATAGGGTTGGCTGTTCCTTCGCTTGAAGGTTTGAATACGGGAATGCCATCTTCTCCTAAATGGTTAAAGAATACAGTTCCGTTGTTTGCAATATCAACAAGACCGTCGCCGTTGAAATCGTTAAGGTATATTTTCGTTTTGTCTTGTTCTTTAGAATTACAATACTCTACACCAATGCTAGAAATTGTATATTCTGCACCAACAGCAGTACCTAATTCGTTAATTGTACTGGTACTTGCAGAAAAACAATTAATACCTTTTATTTGAATAGGATTATCAAATGTATGATTGCCATCTGTTCCATTTAAATTCTTTTGATAATAAAGTTTGCCTCTATGCTGGAATACTTTATCTGGTAATCCGTCGCCATCAAAATCGATAAGAGTAACCTTACCATTATTCTCATTTGTTGTGTGAGAGTATGTTGCACCAACATTTACTGATCCTGCGTTAAAGCCAAAGCCAACCATTAGACCACCGCCATCTTTATGTCCTTTAGAGTGACCACCGCCTAAAAGGTTTAGTTTACCATCGCAACCAGTTACAATATGGTCAAGTAGGGACTCTGCACCAAATCCGCTGTCCTTAGCTTCCCATTTCTCAGGTTTTCCAAACATTCCCTTCTCCACATCGTTGTAGTAGTCGAACGACTGGCTGGCAACAAAGGCGTCCTTGCTGTCGAGTTGGTCGATGCTCTTGAGCAATGTCTTGCCGAACGGACCGACCTCGTAGTTTGGCTTGTAGGCGCGCAGCTGCTTGCCATCGTTCTTTACAACAACCTTTCTGAGCAGAGCCTTGTCGGTCTGCATCACGCCAAGACGACCGTTGCGTACAACGTCGTTGCGGTCGCTGCTCTCTGTATCTATCTCGAATTCAATGCTGTACACACCCTCCTCGTTGCCGAAGCCAGTCCATGTGTACTTGGCAGGGTAGAGGTTGTTTCCGCTCTTGATGTAGTGGAACGCCGCAAAATTACCGTGAACATCAGTAACCCTGTCGAGAGCCCAGCGTATGCGGTGATGATTGCCATCGCTGAGGGTCGACTCGTCGCTCACCTTGCCGTCATGACCGCCGTAGCTGTAAACCGTTCCGTTCTTGTCCGTAACCTCCCAGTAATAGTCCTCCGGAGTGCTTCCCTTACGCACAATCTTGCTGAAACCGCCCTCAACCATAGGGTAGAAACGCTTGTCCTTCTCCCTCTTCTGAACACCGTTCTTACGGTAATGGCGGTCGCTAAGCTGCTTTCCGACAAGAAGATAGCTCTCCGACTCGTTCTCGCTGTCGAAGCGCGGAACGCCCCATCGCGTCTCAATGTCTATGCTCTGCACAGGCAGACTCCATCCGTAGCCCACGAAGCCGCTTCCGCCGTCGCTGCTGTATTGCAGTCCTGCGCCGGCAGATATTCCGGCTCTGCCCTCGGGCACGGCAAACTGATAGGCGAGTGCAGCCGTACCGTTCTGGTTGGCTGTCGGAGCCTCTATCTGCTGGATGCCGGCTGATGGGTCGGCTGCCTTCAGGTCGCTGATGCCTGTCGGAACGTAGTTCGATGTCTCAGGACTCTCAGGCACTTTTATGATACCGTTTATCACATCGGTAAAGTGCGTGGTCTCTGCCGTCACCGTGGCAAGATGCTTGTCGGTAGACTTATGCTTCAGCATCGTCCACTTGCCGTGCATCTCGTCGTAGTAGTATGTATGAATGTCGGCAGCCGTGTATCCCTTAGGGATGAGCGTGCTGTCGTAAGGCACGGTTATACGTGCAGGTATATTGCAGAAATGGTTTCCGTGCGGAAGGAATCGGTAGCCCGAAACCGTATCGCCCGGCATTGCCTCGCCGCCCGTCACGTTTACCATTCCGGCAGGCAGATGCGGCAGCTCGTTCTTCTCAAGCGGAGTGATGCTCAGAATCATTCCGTGGCTCATAGCACCGGCAGGTACGGCGAGTCGTGCGCCGCCAACGGTGAGGCTGTCGCCCTTGGCATTGCTGAAGAAATGGCTCACCGCCTTGTGCCTTGCGATTCTCGTGCATTGTCTCTGTGCCACCGCGCCCTTCTCGGACTGCGATGCGCTATCCTGAATAGCCACGGCATGGGCTGTGGCTGTATCTTTGCTTATGTCGCCGATGTTGTTTCGGCTGTTGCTGCCATGATTGCCGTTGCATGATGCAAGGGCGGCTGCAAGTGCTACGGCAGCGCATAGCGTGGCTGCCTTCAGCTTCTCTATTTTCATCGTATGGTCTATTTTCTGATTAGTTTTACAGTCTTTGTGTAGTCTCCAATTTTGATGTTTAGCAGATAGTGTCCTCTCTCAGGAAGGAACAGCTGTCTGCTGAAATAGGTGTCTGCGCCGAGGCTGAGCGTGCTTACTGCCGCGCCCTTGGTTGTGCAGAGCGACAGACTTACGGCCGATGGCGACGACAGTTCAATCTGAACGCCCACATTACCGTCGGTTGTAGGGTTTGGCGATGCCACGATGTTGCGCACTATGCCGCCTTCGCCAGCCAATTCCGGAAGAATCTCGGTAATGCCGTCGCTGCTTATCCTGAACTCGTTTACGGCGGTGTTGCCTGTGCGGTCGGTAGTGGTAAGGGTGTATCTGCCCTCGGCAAGATTCTCGAAACGCGCTCTCGGCTCGCTGCCGTTCTTCTGTGCTGTCGGTTTGTCGTCCTTCTCAAGCTTCATGCTGAATGGAGGCAGACCGCCGGTTACAAGCAGACTGAGCGTTCCTGTTTCGCCTTGTCTGCTTGGCTGCTCAACATCGATGGTGGTGAACAGGTCTTTCTCGGCTCTGAGCGTGAAGACGCTGTTGCCGTATGCCTTCACGCCACAGAATGCAATTGTGTCGCCGCCGCTGAAATCGGCCTTGCGATAGATTACGGCCTCGGGACTGAACGTGCCCGTTCCGGTTGTGTCGATGGCAAGATAGTAGCTCTCGCCCTCGGCAAGCGGCGCAATCTGGCGTATGTCCGATGCGTTGGCGGTAAGTTTCACTTCCGTCTCTGCCATGCTTGCCGATGCAGCCTTCCAGCGTCTGCCCATCCATTTTCCGAAGGCTGAGCTGCGAGCCAGCGACAGGTTGCCGCCGTCGTCGCCAAACAGAAGGCTCTGTCCGTCGCTTATCTTGTCTGTGCTTATGCGCACGAATGCGCCATCTTCGGCACTCATTGCCGACTGTATATGCTGTGCCGACGCGCTGTCGGCTGCTATGCCCGATATTCTGTTGCGGTACTTCTTGTTCTTGTAGGCATTCCAGATTACTCTGCCGTGCGAGTCGTAGTAGCTCGATTTAAGGGTGATGCCGTGCTTCAGAGCCATGAAACTCTCGACCTGAGCACGCTCGCGGTTCGAGAGACTGCGGTTGTACACGGCATACTCAACAAGTGCGTCGGTCATGTCGTCGCTCGGCAGCTTTCCGCTGCTCGACTTGCCAAGCAGAAGAGTCTTGCCGCCCACGTTGCGCGAGGCCGAATAGCTGTATAGGCGCATCTGTCCTGCGCTGTCGGTGTTGCAGTTCATAAACGAGCCGCCTTTGAGGTCGGCTGTGCGCGATGTAGTCTGCACCAGTTCCGATGCCGTGCCGTCGGTCATGCTCCAGATGGTGCGCTCGCGGTTCTTGTCAGCTTTAGAAATGCCCACGAAGGTGAATCCGCTTCCGCCGTCAATCTTTATGCTGTCGGCGCGGTTGGTGGCAGACCATGCCAAGGGCGATGGTACTCCGCCGGGTGTCTGTGCCGCGGCCTGCATTGCTACAAGTACTGCGGCGAGTGGTATGTAAAGTCTTTTGTCGTAAAGTTTAGTCATAGTCAATCTTTCTTGTTTTGTACTTTCTTGTTTAAGTCTATGGTGTAGCCGATGTTCACCCCTATGTAGTGCGAGTTGTTGCATCGCTCGGTATATTCGTACTCGTTTTTGTTTGTGTGCAGAAGGTCGGTTGCGCCGTAGTCGTACTCAACGGCGGCCTCGAGTCCTGTATTCTTGTCGGTATAGCCAATCTTCAGCGCAGGGGCAAACTGTACGTTGCTGCTCACCGTCTCTTTAAGGTGCTTGGCTGCCAGCTCGTCTTGCTGACGGTATATTGTGCCGGTGCGGCTTGTCTCGTAGCCTACTGATGTGTGGAACGGCAAAACAACCATCGCTCCTGCCGACATATAGAATCCGTCGTAAGGATAGAAGCGGAACATCAGTTGTGGCGCGAGGGCATCGCAGCCCACCGACATCTTCTCTGTAAGGTCTGTCGTGGCCGTGTGCTTCTCCGTGCTGCCCGACAGACGAAGGTAGTCCACGCCCAGTTCCGCGCCAATCATACCGTATCGCCATGTGCCGTAGATGCCTCCGCGGAACACAACGCTTCCTTTCTCCTTCAGCGTGAACTGAGGACGCACGTTGTAACTCTCGGTCATTCCGCCGAGCGATGTAATACTGCTGTAGCCTACGCCGGCCCTCACGCCTATGGCAAAGCGATGCTTCGACGGTGCAAAGACTTCGGCAGGTTCTTCTGCTTCGACAACATGCTGTTCGTCTTTCTTTGGCTCAGGCTGAGGCTTGGTATTGACGGGCTGCTCGGATGGCATACACTCAATCTCCTCTTCGGGCTGTTTCTCGACGGTCTTTTGTATTATTACAGGCTCTTCCGTAACCTTCTGCCTTCTGTTGCGCTTAGTCTTTTGGCGTATTACCGAAGGCTGAGGCTTGTGTGGCTCTTTGTCGTTATGTTTTTCTGCGATGTTTGTCGTTGCGCTTGTGCCTGCATCGCTTTTCGGCTCTTCCTTTTCGGTGCATCTGTCCCAGCCTATGAGCAGAGCCAGTAGCAGAAGTATTGCCGTTATTGCCGCGCGCTTGCGGCGGTTGCTTTTCTTGTTGTTAGTCATCGGCTAAGGTTGAAGAGGTAAGATACACTAATTTCGATGTTATGGCTGTGAACGCTGTTGTCAACCCAGTTGAAGTCGTTCGCCTCGGTCTTCAGTCCGCTTGTCAGTCCGTAGAAGTAACGTGCGTCGAAGAGCCAGTGAGGCAGTTCGTAGCCGAAGCCGCCGCCAACAGCCACGTCGGGGCGACCGGTAAGTTTGTCGCGCATTATGCGTTCGGTCTCGGCAGATGTTCCGTAACCGTAAGATGCAAACTTCTCGTCCTCCTGATTGCTGTCGTACTTCAGTCCTTTAGGGTTGAGCACCGCCGCAATACGTCCGCCAGCAGAGATGCTGAAGCCCTTTCGCCACGGATAGCAGCGCAGCATACCCTCAACGCCCAGATGACTGTAGCGCGTGCGTACGTCGTAGTTAAGCTCCATATTGTCGGAGTAACTCAGCTTTGCTGCCTTCTGATAGTACACAATGCCGCCGTCTGCGCCGAACAGAGAGCCCGGCTTGTGCCAGTGCGCATATATACCGCCCGACGGAATGCCCTGCATCTTCTCCGAGAACTTGTAGTTGGAATAATAGTCCTCGGGCACAAGAATCTTGCCCGTACCATTGTTTACCGACACGCCTCCGCCCAAACGGATGCCCAGTTTAAGTGTGCTTTCCTGCGCCGACAAATTCAACGCAGAAAGCATGAACAAAGAAAATAAAGTAATCTTATTACCCATAATTCATGATTGTTTTCGAATTTTTAAGCAGCAAAAGTATCTATTCCACAGATTCTTACAAAACGATTTTACATTTCTTAACATTTGCGGTAGGTTATTTAATAAATATTAACATTTGATAACTTAGATGTGGGTAAATGGACAATTGTCAATAGACTGTTGACAATTCAAAATTGAGATTCGAGATTATGACTTGTAGGTTAGAAGGAGAATTTTGAAAATTGAAAGAATGCGATTGTTATCGCTTTTTCTTTCATAAGTTCTGCCGAATTTCTGTGCTCGAACTATGTTCGCTTGCTACCAAAGGGACGCAAGAATTCTGCAGCGTTGCCTTCCCTTGGTTCTGCCGAATTTGGTTGCATCAGCATTCGGGAGTTTGTAACTCCCATAGTCGCAAGGCGACAAAGAGTTTAATTTTAACATAACCATCACCTATTCTACGTATAATCTTCCTATACCTTCCATATATGGAACATATACCTAACATATAGCTTACATATACCTAACATATAGCTTACATATACCTAACATATACCTAACATATAGCTTACATATACTCAACATATAGCTTCCATATACCCTGCATATACCTTGGCACTATTTTGTATATACCAAAAGACAAAATACTCCACTTTTAATTGTCAATGCCTTACTCTTTTTTCCAATTACGACTCTTACTTTCGGCTTGCTATCCTCTTGCTACTATCTTGCTACCTTCTTGCTACCTTCTTGCTACCTTCTTGCTACCTTCTTCCTACTATCTTGCTACCTACTTCCTTCTGGCTTCCTTGAACATACCCTTAATGTTGCTTCATCGTATCTTGGATGTACCTTGGACGTACCTTGCCACTATTTTGTATTTACCAAAAGGCAAAAAAGTCTACTTTTTCTATAATTTTGGACTCTCAATTATTAATTGTCCATTGTGAATTTTGAATTATGAATTCAGAATTATCCATTGTTAATTCTACATTATTTCTCAACCAAAAGATAATCGCAATAATCTAACATCTTTTTAAATTTCTCGAGCGTGCCTTTTGGAATATAGATAGCTTTTAACTTGTTGCAACTCCAAAAAATATCTGAGGCGATGTCTGTTATTGTACTTGGCAAAGTTACGCTTTTCAGTTTTTTACAATCCTTAAACGCCTCTTTCTTTATTTCTTTTACGGAGCTTGGAATAACTATGCTTTCAAGATTTAAACACCCCCTAAACGTCTCTTCTCCGATTTTTTCTACTCCTTCGGGGATATTTATGCTTTTCAGTTTCTCACAGTAACTGAATGCCTTAATTCCTATTGTCTTCACACTTTTAGGAATTGTTATGCTTTCAAGATTTCTGCAGCCGCTAAACGCCTCTTCCCCGATTTTTTCTACTCCTTCGGGAATATCTATACTTTTCAGATTCTTGCAGTAGCCCAAACATAAAGAAACCAGACTGTTTGGCAGTTTTATATCGGTGAGGTTTATACAGTCAGAGAATGCGAAGGGTTCAATTTCGGTAACGCCTTCTGGAATTTCGATACTTTTGATGTTTTCGCACCCCCCAAAGGCTCCCCAGCCGATTTTTTCGATGCCTTGCGGTATTACGGTTTTGTTGAATCCGCATATAAGCGTGTTGGTCTTAGTTTCGATAATGGCGTTGCAGTTGCCTCGCGAGTCGTAAACCGGATTTTTTTCGTCAATAATCACAGAGTCTATTCTGTTGTATCCAAAAATGCCGGGGATAATTCTTCTTACACTTGCTGGAATGGTTATGCTCTTTAAATTTTCGCAATATGTAAATATAAACATATTAAGTTCCTGGACGCTATCTGGAACAGTGAATTCCTTTATAAAGTGGTTGATTTCCATGTTGTCAAAGTCAACGATATTGTCCAGACTGTTGGGAATGGTCGTGATGCTGCATCCGGCAATCATCTTGTTTGTCTTGGTCTCGATAATTGCGTTGCAGTTGTCTCGCGAGTCGTAAACCGGGTTGTCTTTGTCTACTTTTATTGATTTAAGATTGTCGCACTCTGATGTGATGTTGTCATTGATGTTTTTTACGCTGGCAGGAATTGTTATGCTTTCGAGTTTCTTGCAGCCTGAAAATGCAAAGGAACTAATTTCTTCTATGCCGTTAGATATGTTTACGCTTTTAAGATTCTCGCAACCAGTGAATGCGTTTTCTTTGATTGTCTTTACGTTGTTCGGAATGTTTATATTTTCGAGACTATTACAATAACAAAATGCTCCCTTGTAGATTATTTTAACGCTGTTTGGAATGTTGATGTTTCGGAGTTTCTCGCATCCCCAAAACATACCTGCACTCACAAATTGCAAACTGTCGGACAATGTTATGTCTGTAAGATTCTTGCATAAGTGAAACGTTCCGCCGCCTATTTTCTTAATGTTGTTTGGTATTGTTATGCTTTTGAGTCCTTTGCAGTAGGCAAATGCCCTAAAGCCGATGTATTTTATATCGTGTGGAATAACGGTATTGCAGCATCCCTTGATAAGGAAACTGTCCTTAGTCTGGATAATTGCATTGCAGTTGTTTCGCGAATCATAAACCGGATTGTCTTTGTCAATCTTTATAGACTCTATGCTTTCGCAATTTTCAAAAACATCAATTTCCGAAATAGACTTGAGGCTTTTTGGTAAGATTATTTCTTTCAAAGCCTTGCAACCAGAAAATGCTCCAGTTCCTATTTCTGTTACACCATTTGGTATTGTGATTCTCTCAAGACTCTTGCATGAACTAAATGCGTATGGGGCTATATATGGCATTTTTGCTTGAATATCAACCGACTTCAGGTTCTCGCATTGGCTAAATGCTCCGTTGCCAATGCGCAGAGTTTTGCCATGCTTGTTTCTCGGAAAGCAAATCTTTGCAAGTTTGGTACACTCTGTAAAGGCATCATTGCCAATGGAGTCGATTGTGTTTGGCAAGTGTACATATTCAAGTTTTGTGCATCCCTTAAACGCTTCTTCTTCGATGGTTGTAACCCCTTGTGGAATATAGATGGATGTGATGCCTTCGCACTCCTCAAATCCCCCTTCATCTATGACTTTTACAGGATATCTCTTGCCCTTGTATTCAAGCGCGGCAATAATACGGACGTTGCCTTTAAGTTCATCTTCGTCCCAACAAGATACTATAAGATAATCGTCTTTAATATCGTACACTATGTTGTCAATGGTAAAGCAACTGGCGCTTTCTATTGTGAACGATTTGCACCCCGTAGCCTTTCCGTTTTTGTCAACTTTTACAACAATGTCCTCGCCTTTAGCCATTGTCGTGCAGAAGGCTGACATCAGCAGGGTGAGAATCAGTAATGTTTTCTTCATTAGATTCATTTTTTTGATATGACAAAATTAGTTGTTTTTGTTCAATATTTACATCAGTTTCGCATAATATTTTTCAATTTTCAATAATTGTCAATTCTGAATCCAATCCCGTTATGCAAAAAACTTGTTTTTTGCATAACGTACCTTGGATGTACCTTGCCACTATTTTGTATTTACCAGAAGGACAATTTGTACTATAATTGTTTTATATACACTCACTGTAATGAATTATGATTTTTGAATTCCGAATTGTTAACTGTTAACTAATAAGATTTTTCAACTTTCTGTTAGGGAATATCAAACGAGAACTCAGAATCCATGAGCTTTATATATTCGAGAAATTTTATAATTGGTTCGCATGGAATACCACGTTCGTTACAGAAATCCAGATAGAATTGCGGCTCGGTACAACTTGTGCTGTGGTGACCGAATCTGTCGTAGTAATCGCATGCATAAAAATCGCCGTCACCAATAAACACATTTATTTGTTTGTTGTTGCAAAAGAAGGGTGTTAGAGACGGCATCTTATGATATTTTTTCTTGCGTATTTCTTTCCATGTCTTGTTCCATGTTTCTGGGATTTCAATCTTCTGTTTGCTTACGTTTTGTATGTGTATGGAGTCGGCAATCTTGTATGAGTATCTGACAATCTCGCCGCGCCACCTTCCTTTTTTGTCGAGAAAAAGGGCGAGGATGCTTGTGTTGTAGTTGACAGCCTTGCTATGCTTGCGGCGGAAGACTTCGATAAATATTCGATCGTTTTTTGCGTCGCATCGCTCCAGTCCTACCAAGTCCATATAGAGCGGTCTTTGTTTGGAAATGGTTTTGATATTCTGCGAGAAGGCGAGTATTGCAGTTGTTACCGACAAAAGAAATATTGCTATTCGTTTCATTCGGAATTCTGTTATGATGTTATTTTTCAACTAATTATTCCTGTTCGTGATATGAAATACGGCTTATCAAGGCAATTCTATTAATTGTCCATTGTGAATTATGAATTGTGAATTCAGTATTTTCAATCCTCATCGTACTCAATAAAGGCATCATCAATATAATACACATGTGGAAGTGCCTTTTTAATGGACAGACGAACATGTATATGGTTTATCACGGAGTCGCCATATATTTTGTAAAGTCTATCTGTTTTTTTGTTTGTTGAAAAACGCACTAAATCTCCTCTATATCTGCATCTAATGCCACTACGTCCTCCACTTGGAATATACTTGTATACTTCAACATCATCAGTCATAAATGCCTTTTCATCTTTGATAATTGTATAGTTTATGAAATAGTAGCCGAACCAGACACCAAAGACGCAAATGGCAAGTGCACGATTATAATAACGTAGTGCATCTAATTTCCATAAAACGAGGTAGGGAATTAGGATTGCCGGAATATTCAGAAGGAACACATAGGTATATGTTTCTGAAATATAATGGGCATCAAATCGAATAAGTATAAAAAAGCACACGATTGAAAGTATGTACCATTTTATTGTGTAGCAAGCTTTTAGAATTTTTATTATCATCATTTCTTTTTTACTTTACACTCTCAAATCAGAATTGTCAACTGTCCATTGTCAATTCAGCATTTTTCAATTTTCAACTTTCTCTAAGTTTGCAGATGATTGCGGCGCAGCCGCACAAGAAAGCAAATTGGTCGAGAAAAACAATAGCAATTCAAGACAGTTTCT
>FNBQ01000026.1:0-13551 GCA_900102385.1 Bacteroidales bacterium KHT7
TGTCGCTGCATCTCGGCTGCTGAGAACGTCTTTTTTGTTGACGTGAGCAAGTGAATGGCTGTGAACCAGTACAGCAGTGGAAGGTTGCTGCCGTGCATAACCGTGCCCGACCTGAGGGTAGTCTCATGTCCGCACTTGGCACACATCCAGCGTTTGTGGCAACGGTTCCAGTACTGTTTCTCGCAGCCACAGCGGCTGCACTTTATACCTTCTTTTTCGCGAGTTTCCTTGAGGTACTTCTCACAAGCTTCCTCGCTGTCGAAATGTTTTGCAAAATCCAACAACTTCATTTGACTATGATTTTTTCAATTGCAAAGATAATACATTGGGGGATATTGCGGATTATCATTTTCAGAAATATATAATTCTACTTCATTGATTGCAATTTCAACGTTTTCAAACCATACATATCCGTAATCAGAAAATCCCATATAAAATGATACCTTATAAAAACCAGAATCAAGAACATAAGTTGGGTTATATCCCGACTTATATGCCTTCCATCCCAATGGTTTCAATTTTGCGTCTAAACACCTGAATATTATTTTTTTCTTCTCGTTTCTTAACATAATTTCAATTTACGTTTGTTACTTTCTCAACAAAAAAATCCCCATCAGAGCAACCTTTACAGTCTGCCAAAACGTCAGTCGGCATCATCAAGAACAGGGAATTTCTTTCTGAAAGAGGCAAGTTTTTCGAGGTCGAGTTGCACGGTAAGCGCACATTGCTTTCCGCTTTCGCACTCGGCAACCGTTTTTCCGTAGGCATCAACAAGCATAGAGCCGCCGCTGTACTGGCACGCAGGGTCGCTTCCAACACGGTTTACGCCAACAACATAGCATTGGTTTTCGATGGCGCGCGCGTGCAGCAGAGTGTTCCACACCGCCAGTCGGGTAACAGGCCAAGAGGCAACGTAAAGAGCCACGTCGTAGTCCTTGCGGTTGCGCGAGAACACGGGAAAACGCAGGTCGTAGCACACTTGCAACAACATTCGCACGCCGCGGAACTCAACCACCACCCTCTCGCTTCCGCGTTCGTAGTGCTTGTGCTCTCCGCCGTAGGCAAACAGATGCCTTTTGTCGTAATGTGCCACCTCGCCGTCGGGCTTTACAAAGAAAAAGCGGTTGCTGAATCTGTCGCCATTCCTTACAGCCATGCTTCCGCACACGGCGGCATCGAGCCGGGCGGCTGTACTCCTCATCCAGTCAAGGGCGGCAGCCTCATCGCCTGCCACCTCCTCAGGGTTGCCAATGAATCCGGTTGTAAACATCTCGGGAAGGACGTAGACGTCAGCCCTCTCGGCACCGGCAACAAGTTGCTCGGCCGTTTGCAGATTGGCATTTACATCAGCCCAAACAATATCCATTTGCATCAAACAAATCTTCATATTTTCGATAGAATTAAATCACAGGCGCAAAAATAATCAAAAGATGAATGATTTTACATACTTTCGGTCTCATATTTTCGTCTGTCACAAAATTGCCACACTATTAGACAAATTGGAAACAGAATTGATTTAAAGCAAAAAATAAAGGCAATCCAACTATATGTTATAAAAACGTACAGAAATTTAAAAAAAAGATAATTAAGGTTTCGATTTTTATTTATACTTTTGCAGCGCAAAAAAATAGTAGACAACTACTACCATAGATTAAAAAGGCTTTATCTTATAGTATTAACAGAGCGTTTGCACATTTTTTACTGAAAACTTGTACATTTCCTTAAAAGATTGTTGAGTTTAAGTTTGACTATTGCATGGTTCCTACGTTCTTTACCTAATTAACAATAACGCTTGCCTTGGGGACGGCAGCATAATTTTTTTATTTACATGAAGAAATTTTACATTCTTTTAGCCAGCGCAATGATTTCCATCGCCGGATTTGCACAAGATGATGAAGTAACAATCAACGGAGTGAAATATCGTGCAAAACCGTATGAGAACGAAGCAACTGTATTAGCTAACAATTATCAGAAATCATCATACACGATTCCTGCAACAATAACAGTTAACGGCAACAAGTACACAGTTACCAAAATAGGATACGAAGCATTCCGTAAATGCAAGAACCTAACATCTATCACCCTTCCTAATACAATCAAGAGAATCCACGAATATGCATTTGAGACTTGCAGCGGATTAAAATCCATCAACATTCCAAACTCGGTAGAACAGATAGACAGTTGGTCTTTCAACGGCACAAGCATTACAACAGTAAGACTTCCCAACTCTATAAAGGATATCGATTTTGCTTTTAATGGATGTAAGTCGCTTACAACTGTAATTCTGCCAAACACAACATTCACTCTCTCTGACAGTTCATTTGGCAACTGCGACAAACTGACAACATTCTATTCTCTTGCCGATGACCCTTCCAAGATTACATTGCGTTTCTATTCCTTCGACTACGAGGGCAAGACTCTGTATGTGAAAAAAGGACTAAAAAGCAAGTATCAGTCGGCTTCTGAATGGAAAAAGTTCCCTAACATCGTTGAGATGAGCGATGCCAAATACAAAGAGCTGACCAACGGCACAACAACTGGCGTTGAGGCAGTAAGCGCAGCACAGGCTACAGAATCTGCAAAGATTGTAGAGGACGGTCGCATGGTTATTGTAAAGGACGGCAAGAAATTCAACACAGCTGGTCAGCTTATGAAATAATGCTTTTAGATATAGGCATTTCGTGCGAGAGGCAGGTCTTAGGGCTTGCCTCTCTTTTTTCAAAATTATTTTTTACACAAAAAAACGACAATCTACAACCATATTCTGCATAAATTTATATTTTTGCAACCATAATCTTTATTTTTCAAAAACATGATAATCAAGAAACTATTTATACTTTGCTGTCTTGCACTACCTGCGGCGAACCTTTCTGCCAAGGACAAAGGGCAATGGACGCTGAGCGAGGACAGCGTTCTGACAATAGCCATCGACAAATATTCGGGCTACAAGGCCAACGAATATCCGTGGTACGCACAAAGACTTGCCATCAAAAAAATCGTAATAGCCGAGGGCATCAAGAAGATTAGAAAGGAAGAATTTGCAGGCTACGAGAATCTTGTAAGCATCGAGATTCCATCGAGCGTTACCAGCATATCGGCGCGTCCTTTCGTTGGCTGCAACAGACTGACAACCATAACGGTAAGTCCGCAGAACAAGAAGTTTGACAGCCGCGATAACTGCAACGCCATTATCGACACAAAAGACAAGGAACTGATTGTTGGCTGCAACGGCACGGTTGTGCCCGGCGGCATAGAGAAGATTGGCGACGAGGCGTTCTTTGGCTATCAAGGACTTGACATGGTTACAATTTCTGAGGGCGTGAAGAAGATTAACGACAAGGCTTTTGCCGAGAGCAGTCTGAGGGGCATAGAACTGCCTTCTACGCTCGAGAAATTCAGCGCATCGGCTTTTGAAAGATGCCGCGACCTGCAAATCATCAGAATTGCCCCAAACAACGCACTTTACGACAGCCGCGACAACTGCAACGCCATTATCGAGAAAAAGGACAACAAACTGGCTCTGGGATGCAAGGCAACCGTTATTCCAAACTCCGTGGCTAAAATCAAGGCATTTGCCTTCGAAGGCAGAGGCTTGTATAGCATCGATATTCCGGCAAGCGTTACCAAAATAGAGAATTTCGCCTTTGCCGGCTGCGACGACTTGGAAAGCATGAGCGTTGACGCACAGAACACCGTGTTCGACAGTCGCGACAACTGCAACGGCATCATCAACACAAAAGAGAACCGCCTGGTTGCCAGATGCAAGAACACCGTTATTCCGTCTTCTGTTTCAGAAATCGGATACGGCGCATTCTACAGATGCCAGAGTCTTACGGAGATTAGCCTGCCCGAGAACATATCGGTAATTCGCGGCTCTGCCTTCGAGGGCTGCACAGGACTAACAAGCATCTTTCTGCCCGACAATGTTAAAAGGATTGACAGCGGAGCATTCAGCAACTGCACAAACGTTACGGAGGTTATTCTGCCAAAATATCTGAACACTTGCGGCGAGAAAGCCTTCGAGAACTGCCAGAGCCTGAAGATGGTTTCGTTCCAGAAGCCAGCAAACATCGGCGCGTTTGCCTTCAGCAACTGCAAGAGTCTGAACGAGATTTTCATTCCCGACGGCTCTACTCTTGGCGAGGGAGTGTTTAACGGATGCACCAACTTGTCGTACATCGGTCTGCCACGAGACTTGCGCGAGATTAGCCCAAGGCTTTTTGAGCAATGCCGAAGTCTGTCTGAGATGTTCATTCCCGGAAGCGTTCAGCACATAGGCAACAGCGCGTTCAACAACTGCTACAACCTAAGAAAGGTTGAACTGTGCGAGGGAGTAAGAACTATTGGCGACGATGCATTTACCAACTGCTCTAACATGCACATAATAAAGCTGCCAAGCACACTCCTCGCCATCGGTCACAACGCCTTCAAGAACTGCCGCAACGGACTGGAGATTCATGCCGAGGCGTGCTTCAGACCTGCAAGATTCTACCTTGGCAAGCAACTTAGCGCAAATGCCAATCCTTTCAACGGCATACGCGCAAAGGTTTTCATTCCGCGAGGCTCGCTTGCTGAATATATCGCCTCATGGGGCGACAAGCACGATTATATCGAGGTTGACAGACCAAGATACTAAACATACCTTATCCGACGCTCTGCGCAGATGGCAGAGCGTCGTTTTTTTATTGATTCTGCCTAAAACGCTTATATTTTCGGTATATTTATAAAATGAAGTGCAGAAATAAACAGAATAAAAAGGATTTTACACAATTTAGTTACAAAAAACTTGGCTAATTTAACAGATTGTTATAATTTTACGACCCAAACCTTTAATTTATAATCATTTTACACAAAAATCCATAACAATGCTAATTAAAATTCTGTTAGTTATTATTTTCTTTGCCGTGATGATTGGAGTGGGACTGTACTCGCGACAGCAGGCAAAATCGGTTGACGGATTTGTGCTTGGCGGACGCGAAGTGGGTCCGTGGCTCACAGCCTTTGCCTACGGAACATCATACTTCAGCGCGGTGGTATTTGTGGGCTATGCCGGTCAGTTTGGCTGGAAATACGGTCTTTCTAGCACATGGATAGGCATAGGCAACGCCATTATCGGAAGCCTCTTGGCGTGGCTCGTTCTGGGCAAGCGCACCAAACTCTTCACGCAGCACATAAACAGCCGCACGATGCCCGATTTCTTCGGCACTCGCTTCGACAGCCAGAGCCTGAGAGTGGTGGCATCAATAATAGCCTTCGTATTCCTGATTCCTTATACCGCCGGAGTTTACAAGGGCATCTCTACCCTCTTCGAGATGGGTTTCGGCATTCCCTACGAATATTGCGTGGTGATGATGGCGGTGCTCACAGCCCTCTACGTCATTCTGGGCGGATACAAGGCTACGGCGATAAACGACTTTATTCAGGGCATAATAATGCTGTTTGGCATTGTGGTTATAATAATGGCGGTACTGAACACGCAGGGCGGTCTTTCTGAATCAATAAAGAAGATGGCCGAACTGCCTGCCGACGGCTCGACAGCCAACGGCGGTTTTGCCGACATCTTCGGCCCCGACCCTTGGAACCTTCTGGGCGTGGTGGTGCTTACGTCGCTCGGAACATGGGGACTGCCTCAGATGGTGGGAAAATTCTACTCTATAACCGATGAGAGCGCGATTAAGCGAGGCACGATAATATCAACATTCTTTGCCCTTGTGGTTGCCGGCGGATGCTACTTCCTCGGCGGCTTCGGCCGACTGTTCGGAACGCCTCCGACGTTGCCAAACGGCAGACTGGACTTCGACTCTATCATCCCTTCGATGCTCGAGACTCTGCCCGACGCGCTCATAGCCCTCGTGGTGCTTCTGGTGCTGTCGGCATCTATGTCTACGCTGGCATCGCTCGTGCTAACATCAAGCTCGACAATGACGCTCGACCTCATCTATCGCGACAAGAAATCGGCTAAGGACGAGGTTGTTGACGGCGAGATTGACGATACCGTTTCAGAGAAGATTGAACGCCGAAAGGTGGTGGTTATGCGCGTGCTCATTGTGTTCTTCATCGCACTCTCGCTTATGATTGCGCTCAATCCGCCAACATTCATCGCACAACTTATGGGCATAAGTTGGGGCGCGCTGGCTGGCGCATTCCTCGCCCCGTTCATGCTGGGACTTTACATGAAGGGCATCACAACTGCATCGGTGTGGGCTTGCTTTGCATGGGGCGTCGGATTAACGGTCATCAACATGCTTATGGGCAACCCGATAAACCCTATCAACTGCGGAGCAATTGCCATGCTGGGCGGCTTCGTTGTCGTGCCAGCGGTGAGCCTCTTCACTCCAAAGCCAGACAGAGAATATGTTGACGAAATGTTTAACTGCTACAAATAACACATGACAAGAAACTTTCTTCTGGCAGCGATGCTGCTTGTAAGCCATACCATCTCGGCACAGAACGGCGAGGGCAACGCCAAACAGATTATCGACGATTTGGCAAGCCGTATAGAGCTGCACGGATATGCTCAGGCCGGCTATACATACAAGGATGCAGGCGAGGGAAGCCCTACTAACACGTTCGACGTTAAGCGCGTGCTTTTCTGGGCTAAGGCTAAGGTAACCGACAGATGGTCGTTCCTGTTCATGCACGACTTTTCGAGCGTGGTGCAGGAGTTCTATACCGACTACAAGGTTCACGATGCCTTCTGCGTAAGGTTCGGACAGTTTAAGAACAGTTATTCGCTCGAGAATCCGCTGTCGCCTACCAAACTCGAACTCATAGAGTGCTATTCGCAAGCCGGAATCTATCTCACAGGCTGCGGAAGCGACCCTCTCTACGGCATTCAGTACGGCCGCGACCTCGGTCTGATGGCCTATGGAAACCTGTTCAACAAGCATCTGTACTACGAGCTGGCGGTGATGAACGGCCAAGGCATAAACCGTAAGGACGGCAACAAGCAGAAGGACGTTATCCTGAAACTTGATTTCCGTCCGATAAAGGAGCTGCGCATAGTGGCTTCGGGACAGAAGGGAAAGGGACACGCCGTGGCAACATCGGTCTACAACCCCGACATAAACATTGGCGACGACTACCGCCGCGACCGCGTGTCGTTCGGTGCCGAGTTGCAGACAAAGCCAATAAACCTGCGCTCCGAATATCTTGCCGGAAAGGACGGCGAGGTTGGCAGCCGCGGATTCTACTGCACCGGCTCTGCGACTATATACAAGCAGCTTGAGGCTATAGCATCTTACGACTATTTTGAGCCTAACACAACGCTCGAAATCAGTCAGACGAACTACACCGCCGGCATGCAGTACTGGTTCTACAAGAAATGCCGCGCGCAGCTTCAGTACACCCGATGCTGTCCTAACTCGGGCAAAAAATACAACTGCATTCAGGCTCAGATGCAAGTTGCATTCTAAAAAATGATATTTTTACCTTTACATATTTACTTTTATAATAACAGCGCCGTGATACAAGCGATTGTGCCACGGCGCGTTTTTTTATGTTCCTTAATCCAACAGCTCTTCCAAACAAAAGATTACGAACATGGGACATGAAAAAAATTCTCACACGAAGGTATTGCGTTTATAGGAGTATCATCACACTTCCACATATTCAGTTCACATGGTATTCCGTCTTCATCAACTAAAAGATCCAAAACTACCGGTACATTGTCTGTATCACAAAATTGCAACTTGAAACTAAATATTCTTTCTTCAGCTCTACAAATTCTGATTGAAACAACAGATAGACAGGTCCAATTCTCATATCAGTAATAGGCTTAACCATGAGTTTACTTTCCCATGATGCTTCCAATTTACATTTAGCCTTTTCTGCAAGATATCTGATGATTCTAATTTCATCAGATGTTGGTTTTCTGATTGATTCCATAAACTTCTATTTGATTCCGACTAAAAAAACGGGCAATATTCTACCATCCGCAATCGCCACAGAAGGCAAGTTCTTGCTTGTTCTTGTTGTTGTCTTCCACAACAAGGGCGCCCTTCACTTTGTAAGACTCACTCTGCCCGCTGCTCTCTTTGCCCTTAATCGTCAGTTTCAACGTGTATTTCTCATTTCGGTACAGAAACACATCATTCTTCATGTCCGACAAAGCAAACTTCTCGAGACGGCGGTTTATCATCATGTAGGCAGTTTCGGCAAGGTCGTTGACCATTACATAGCCTTTGTCTCGCTCCTTGCTTTGATATTTATAGAATACGCAGCAACCGCCATCAATCTCCGACGGTATAGAGTCGAAAGTCCCGATTTCAATGCCCACATTGGGTTTTGCCGCTGCTGGAGAGGCGATAGAATAAAATATTGAAAGACAAACGAATAAGAGTAGCCTAACTTTCTTCATTTCTTCTGATTTACGAATAAAACATTATTGTATTCTCACCATAGATTCGCCATCAAAGCCAACCGTAATGATTTTATCCTTAAATATATCATATTCAGTATTTGCAATACTTTTAAGATAATCTCTCAAAAGATTAGAAATAACACTTAAAGTGACATCTTTATTTTCTTGCAAATTGAAAGAGAAATTATCACCGCATGGTTTATACCATATTTCCTGACACCATAAATCATTGTTATCAGAATACTCTTTAGTGCCAACAACATGAATATTACATTTTTCAGAAAAATCATACTTTGTGATTCTGAAATATATTGCAACAATATCCTTCGGTATGTATTCCTCATCAACAACACTATTCAACCAGAAAAACACTTCATACTTCAACCATAATTCTTTAGGAAAATCATATTCTGATTTTTCGTACGGCCACAATTTCTTTTGAGTTTCCCTACGAAAAGACGTTATAAAATTATAAAAGAAATGACAAGCCTCATCCTCCGAATATGCGGTTTTACACAAAAAACGCCTACCGTCACTTACGTCATAGATTTTCCAACCTACATAATCGTGGAATAAGACCAAACTATCTTCTTGCCATTCGCCATACAATGAATACCTGCGATGAATCTTCTCTTTTTGAAGCAATACTTCGAGTTCCTTTCTGTTCATTTTTCTTGATATTAACCTTTCCTTTACAAATGACACAATTTACCAATCAAGATATTATAACACAAACATAAATATCCTTAATTGTCTTCTGATTTACGAATGGGTGCATGATCACTTTATTGTAGTAATAAGAGATCTGACGGTTCGATATCTACGCGAGCATATTCTATATTTCTACTATCCTTTAGAATATAAATGATATGGATATTTTCATCCATCAGTTCTTGCTTGTTCAAGACTAAGACTTTCTCTCCACGCAAACTATACACACATACACCCTTCAAAATTTCGAGATAATCCGAAGTTATTTCTTTCGGATCCATCTCGCTGTCTATCTGAGCAACATAATATATTTTTCCGCCTTTAACGTAAGCCTCTGTAATACAACAGCCTTCTTCTATCTGAACAGGCAGTTTTTTCTTCGCTAATTCTTCTTTGACAAAGAAAAGTGCAGAATATTCGCCGTTTTTCTTTTTAGTGTATATTTCTTTAAGTTTATCTGGAGATACGCAAACCTCCATCAGCTTCTTATTTGTTTCTGAAGAATAAATCAGATATTTAAGTCCCATACCATCATCTACAAATATGCCGATAGCATCATTAGAGGCAGTAGAAAGCAGTTTTGCTTTTATAATGTCGGGATTCTGAATTTCTTCCCATTGCTTAAAATCTGCCCACATCTTTTCGGACATTTTGTACGACATTTCTACGGTATCTACATTCACATTTATATCAAAAACAACAAAATCCTTACCTGCAACTTCTTTTGGAAGCTGCTTCTTAAGTTCTTCGACTCCCCAAGCAAAAGCCTTACGTTTGTACATCCTGCACGAACTTAGCGACAGAAGAATCGCCAGTACCGCAAACATAAACTTAAATACATTCTTCATATAAAAAATCTTTCCTTTTGGTTGTCACTATCTTTTTGTTTTGCACTCGTTTTCTGAAACCTTAATGCAGTTTGTCTGTTTTTCACACACAAATAAAAACTTTGCAAAGTTAATCATTTTTCCTGAGAACATAACCGAAAACTCACTCTTGATTTCATACCGCCAAAAACACATTTCATACAAGCAAGCCAACATTTCGTACAGAGTCAGAAAATCTATATCTGATTCTCGTTTCGGCATGGTTATCTTTGCATCAAAAAACAAAAGAAAAACTGTTTATGAAACGAAAAATCCTTCTCATTTCCATCGGCCTAACACTTTTTGTTATTGTCTTGGTCGGCATTTGTAACATCGTTGTAAACTCCAACGCCTGCGGAAGAACATTCGACAATGCCGACGACATTCCGCCACAGAACACAGCCCTTCTGCTGGGCACAAATCCTGTAAGCCGATACGACCACAGTCCGAACTTCTTCTACAAGGCAAGAATCGAGGCAACTGCCAGTCTGTATCGCAAAGGCAAGTTCAAGAGGCTGATTATCAGCGGTGACAAGCATCAGGGCTACGACGAGCCTGCAGCGATGACGAACGACCTTGTAAAACTCGGCATCCCGAAAGAGGTTATTGCCACCGACGGCAGCGGACACCGCACTCTCCTATCCATGAAAAATATCCAACAAGATTTCGATATAGATACTGTTATCATAATCTCGCAGAAATGGCACAACGAGCGTTCAATCTATCTTGCCGACAAGATGGGAATACACGCCATTGGCTACAACGCAAAAGACGCTCGCAATACGCGAACCTTTCTTACTCACATTCGCGAGAAGCTGGCGAGGGTGAAGATTTTTATCGACATCTACATTACGAATAGAAAAGATTTCAATCTATGATTAAAAAGATATTTCGGTGGTTCTTCATTCTGCTTCTGACGGCAGCATTGGCAACGGGCGGATTTGTGTGGTGGATTTATCACAGCCCCGACACCGCTCCATTACCCCAGAGCACAAAAGCCAGAATCTTCTGGCACAACAACGTTAATCCGTGGAACTTGCGGCAGGTACAGAACTACTGCAAGACGTTTGGCTACAACGATACCTACTACATCATCTGCGACTTCGGGATGCCTTCGGGAAAGAAGCGGTTCTACCTTTACAACCTAAACAGCCGCCGGCGCATAATGAGCAGCTATTGCATGCACGGCAACGGAGGCGGCTCTACCGACGAGAAGCCTGTTTTCAGCAACAAGCCGGGCAGCAACTGCTCGAGCGTGGGACTTTTTGCCCTCAAAGGCATAGGCTCGTACAGCATGAAGAGTTGCATCAGAGTCACGGGGCTCGACCGCACCAACAGCATGGCTCGCACAAGAGGTCTGCTCATTCACTCGTCGCGCAAGACGACATGCTTTGACGGAGGGCAGAAATACATTCCACTTGGCGACGAAAGCCACGGCTGCTTCACCATTTCAGCCGGCAGCCTTGCACAACTGATGGCAATCTACTCTCTGCACGGAAAAAAGAAACGGATTCTGATGTGGGCGTGTACATAATCGCACACAAAAAACATAGATTTCTGACATAGAAAAAAACGGAATACAACTTTTTTGCCTATTTTTGCACCATAACCGAGACACGATTTTGAAACAACTGTTGACCATACAGAATGGCGGCACGGAGCTTATCCGCCTTGCGTTCGACGAGATTCTATACATAAGGTCGGACGGCAATTACTGTGTGATGACGCTTTCTGACGGCGAGGAGATTCAGCTTTGGATGAATCTGAAGGCGATAACCGACCTCATAGACCAGCAGATGCGTCAGCAACAAGTTGTATTTGTGCGAGTTGGCAAGCAATATGTGCTGAATCTTCATTACATAAGCCGAATAGACACAAAGAAGAATCAACTGACGCTGTGGCGCAAGGATTTGACGCGGAAAACGGTTCTGGGCGAGATATCGCACAAGGCTCTCTCGCTTCTCGAAGAAGGAATTAAACAGATGGCAAGATGAACTACAACGACGACGAAATACAGTTTTTGGGCGGAGAGGACATCAGCAACAGTCCTACATCAGTCCCACGGAAGCCGGCATCGCGCAGATGGTGGACAGCCGTCGCTGCGCTCGCAATAGTGGTGCTTGCCGCAACGACATTATATTTCTGGCGCGAGGCTAACCGCTTTACCGTATCGTTCGAGTATCCGCAGAGCCGCTCGTCGGCACAGATAATAAACGATTTGGAGGCGATGCAGGGCGATTCGGTTCACGGCGTAACGATGAAGGAAGATTCGCTCTACGGCGTTGGCATGAGGCTGTTCGAACTTCGCGGCGTTGTGCCGTCTTTTTCGCGCACCGCACCGTCAGACAGCGATACAACGATATGCCTTGCCGCCCACGCATGGGACTATTATTGGGACGACAACAAGCAATACCGATACATAGGCGACTTTATAGACAACGGAAACGAACTTGCAAGCGGCTCGCGCAAGGCTGGCTTTGTTGCCGTGGTGGGCGACAAGTGGCAGATTGGAATTAGCACCGAGGACTCGGTAAAAGAATATGTAAAGGCGCACAACGGCTCAATGTTCAGGCAGTTTGCGCTTGTCTCAGCCGGGCAGATATGCGAGAAGCAGTTTGCACTAAAAGGAAAGGTTACGCGCTGCGCCCTTGCCCGCAAATCGGGCTCCGGCGGCATCTGGTATGTCGAGACCATAAACAAGGAATCGCTATACGACTTTGCCCAAGCCCTTGCCGACTATGGCTTTTCCGATGCCGTCTACCTTACTGGCGGCAACTCAGGAAACACGTTCTACCGCACTCCCGACGGTCAGCCTCACGGCAAACTCGACTGGCAAGACGAGGCTATAAACCTTATTGTTTTCAGAAGATAGTTTTTTGAATAATTAACAAGAGACAATTGTCAATGTTGTTCTTGATTAGGGGATTACTGCAATAGATACAGAGATTCTGAGAGCTAATTTATCTTATACGCTCAAAATGTCCGCAACCACCATCGCCCGACTTATTTTCGACAAACAGCGTATCATCAGTAATCCAGAATTTATCCCAAAACGGTCATTAGAAAAAATAAGTAGCAAAATGTAAGTTGGTTTAATTATTCAGAGTCAATCATTAGCACTTTTCGCTTATATTTTTATAGGCTCCGAATACTTATTTGAACATTATGTAAGGCAAAATTTCTAATGACCGATTTGGGTTTATCTTTTTTTACATGACCGTCAAAATACATTATTATTGTATCACTACGAACAGAATACTTAACTGCCGGCTCGCCTTCCTCATCTATAAAATAGATACTATCTTCGGTTATCCTTTGCCAAGCAACTTCACCTAAAGCCCAAACACCCAACAACTGCTTTTTCAAGGAGTCTTGCGCTGTTGGTTGCTTACAACTGTCGCTTTCAGAAACAAAAGATACCGAGTCTTCGGCTTTTGTTTCGTTTGCAATATTGCCACTACCCTTGCGTGTGCATCAAGTAAAGATACACATAGCAAACAAGAAGAAGGCAACAGATTGATAATTAGGTTTTCTCATTTTTCTTTGTTCTAAAATAGAGTTATTATTAAATCTGAAGAACTCGCAACAGCTATTTTTGACGACTGCAAGTTT
>FNBQ01000026.1:13561-53022 GCA_900102385.1 Bacteroidales bacterium KHT7
ATTCAGAGTCAATCATTAGCACTTTTCGCTTATATTTTCATAGGCTCCGAATACTTATCTGAACATTATGTAAGGCAAAATTTCTAATGACCGATTTGGGTTTAACATTAACATCCTCAACTTTCCACAAATAATTCATCAAGAAAAACATCTTTTACAAAAGCATTTGTATTCACAATACTACAAAAAAGCGAAGCGCACACTTTCCATAACGAAAAAATGTACGCTTCGCTTTTATATTCAATTCTGATATTTACAAGTGCGTTGTCTTGTTCATAAGATAATAGTCGAGGATTGTCATTGCAGCCATTGCCTCGACCACCGGCACGGCACGCGGAAGAACGCATGGGTCGTGACGACCACGAGCCTTTACTATCGTGTCGTTTCCGTTGATGTCTACCGTATCTTGCTCGAACAAAAGCGTTGCAACCGGCTTGAAGGCAACACGGAAGTAAATGTCCTGTCCGTTGCTTATTCCACCCTGAATGCCGCCGCTATGGTTGGTGCGGGTATTTATGTGTCCGCCATCGTTAAAGAAGCGGTCGTTCTGCTCGCTGCCGCGCTGCTCCAGTCCGTCGAAACCCTCGCCATACTCAAAGCCCTTAACGGCGTTTATGCTGAGCATTGCTCCGCCAAGAGCCGCATGAAGTTTTCCGAAGGCAGGCTCGCCTAGTCCTACAGGGCAGCCCTTTATAACACAAGTAATTGTTCCGCCAATGGTATCGCCCTGCGCCTTTACTTCCGAAATAAGAGTCTCCATCTGGGCAGCCTTTTCGACATCCGGACAACGCACAATGTTACTTTCGGTCTGAGCAAGGTCGTACAAATGGTAATCGCGCTGAAGGGCTATGCCGCCAACCTGCGACGTGTAGGCAATCACCTCTACGCCCAACTGTCTGAGAGCGAGTTTTGCCAACGCACCGCCAACACATCGCGAGATTGTTTCGCGCGCCGACGAACGTCCTCCGCCACGATGGTCGCGTATTCCGTACTTCATGAAGTAGGTATAGTCGGCATGAGACGGACGGAACAGTCCTCGCAGATTCTCGTAGTCGCTGCTGTGCTGATTGGTATTTCGCACAATGAACCCTATCGGACAGCCTGTGCTCTTGCCCTCGAAGATGCCGCTCAGAAACTCAACGCGGTCTGCCTCCTTGCGGTCGGTGGTTATCTTGCTCTGTCCCGGCTTGCGGCGGTCGAGTTCGTGCTGAACAAAGTCCTCATCGACCTCTATGCCTGCCGGAAATCCGTCGATAACACCGCCCACGGCAGCACCGTGGCTCTCGCCAAAGGTTGTTACTCTAAAAATATTACCAAATGTATTGCTCATTTTATGTTTGCTTATGTTGTGTACTCGCTTTGTGTGCCGTTTTTACTTGCAACCGCCGCAACCGCCTTCGCAGCCACCCTCGCAGTCGCCGCCGCCACATCCGCCGCAGCCTCCACAACCGCCGCTCATGGCATTAACAAAACTTGCAATTTCTTCGTTCGAAGCATCGCGAAGTTCGGAAATATTGCCCTTGAAGTTAAGGTCGAAACCAGCCAGAGGGTGATTGAGGTCTACAACAACCTTGTCAGCCTTCACTTCTGATACGGTACCGTTCATGCGCTGTCCCTCGGCGTTCTGCAAAGGAATAACCTGTCCGGGACGTACATACTCGCTGTCGAACTTGCCATCAATCTCGAAAATCTTCTTGTCGAGCTCAACAACAGCCTCTTCCATGAATTCACCGTAAGCATCCTCGCTTGCGATAGTAAAGTCGAAGTCGTCGCCTTTCTGCTTAGCCAGAATCTCGCTCTCAAACTTGTCGAGCGTGAATCCCATTCCCGAAATGAACTGGAAAGGATGTCCTGCCGGAGTTTCCTCGAAAAGTTCAACCTCGCCTTCGCTATTCTTTGTGTAAAGTTTGTAAGAAACCGCTACATATTTGTTATCTGCCATCTTTTGAATATATTGTTAAATAATTAGTTACAACTTTGACGGGAGTTGTTCAAGGTCAGTGATGATGATGTCTGGCACCGACTCGTCAATCTCCTCGTTGCCCCAGCCTTCGCCCTTGAGCCATGCCGTCTTGCAGCCGATAGACTTAGCCGGTACGATGTCCTTGCTGAACGAATCGCCCACAACAAGCACCTCCTCTGGCTTCAGGCCGAGAGCCTCAACACCGAGAGCGTAGATTTTTGGGTCGGGCTTACGAACGCCAACGATAGCCGACTCGATAACAGCCTTGAAATATGGCTCAAGACCGAAATCATCGAGAATGGCGTTGATGTTTCCGTAGAAGTTCGAAACAAGCACCACCGGATACTTGTCTGCCACCTCGGCAACGACAGCCTTCGTTGTGTCGAGAACATTCAGCACATAGTCGTTGCACAACCCGGCAATCTTATCAGTAAACTCGCGTCGTTCAGCGTCCGACACGTTCCAATACTCTTTGTGTACAAGGAACTCGGTCTCGACCGTAATCTTTGACTGGAGCACCTGTATAAACTTGTAATAAGGCTTTATGAGAGGGAACTTAGCCAATGTACGCTCTCCGTGAACATAAGCCTCTCTGAACTGCTCTTTGGTTACAGGAACGCCTGCTTCCTGATACTTCTCCCAAAGCACTTCTGCCCAATGACGACTATTGGTATCGATTGTACCACCATAGTCAAAAATAATTCCTTTTAAATTTTCCATATTTGTATTATTTAGTACGGTTACCAACTTTCATCAACGACATTCCGATTACGGTCCAGATAAGCTCTCTTACTCGGCAGATAAGCCCCACAAAGAAGCCGTAGCCTGCCGGAATTGCCAATCCTTTGGCAGAGAGGGCGAATCCGCCTTCGCGACCGCCAACCTGCATCGGAATAAAAAACAGCATGTTTGCAAAAAGCGACGTGAATGCCATGATATATATGCACTGAACGTAACTTATGTCTGAATTAAATATCTGCAAGATGAAGAACACTTCAGAACAGCCTATTATCCTGCCGAAATACTCGAGCGCGAGCGTTGCAACGAACGTGCCTCGGCTCTGACTGTGCAACTGCGCTATCTGCGCATCAATCTGCCTTAGGTTCTCCTCTTTCTCCTCGATGAAGCGGCGCGCCCAGTTCTTTACGAACGGAACGTGTGTCAGCAACTTTATTGCCTTGTAACTGATGCCCACCTTGTATCCCTTTATGAAAAAGTAGATTACAAGCACGCAGAACGCTCCCACAACAGCAAGCAGAACGGCAAAACTGGCATCGTAACTCTCGAG
This sequence comes from Bacteroidales bacterium KHT7, assembly GCA_900102385.1. GTDB lineage: Bacteria > Bacteroidota > Bacteroidia > Bacteroidales > Bacteroidaceae > Ga6A1. Next base: position 16,813 of record FNBQ01000026.1, read on the forward strand.
CACGGCAAACAATACCACTGCCGTGAGCCAGAACCAGAAGTGACTGAAAACGTGCATCATGGCAAAGAGCAAGACGCTCGATGTGGCGCGGTTCACTCCCACCCACGATTTCAGTTCCATTATCTTATACGGCTCGCTGCCCATCAGTCCGCAAGGCGTGGCGCTGTTAAGGGCAAACGATGTTACCGTTATCTTGTACAACTTCCAGAAGGGCATAGTAAACTCGCCGCTCGACTTCAGAAGCAACAGCCATGTGCATGTGTTCATTGCGTAGAGAAATGCCCACAACAGCATGACGAGCAGAAACCAGTAGCCAGCCATGCTCAGATTCTCCCACACCATGCTGAAACTCACATCGAAGGTGAGCAGCATAACCACAATGGCAACGATGCCAATGACAAAGAAGATATTCCGTGCCTTATTCGACATAGTTGTCAATATTTTCAAGAAGACGCTTGCACAACTTCTCGTGCTGATGGCGCATGTGAAGAAGAATTGCCACGAGAACCGTCATCTCGAACGCAAAATACAGCCAAGGCAGATTTACCAGACACGCAATGTAGAGCACCGTAGCGCGCGTGTTGTGAGTTAGTATGTTAGTCCACTTCATGAGCGGACGGCTGCCTTCAAGAAAATCGTTTACGAAAGCCGAAGGAATGTTCACGCCCTTCTTTATCCACTTCTCCGAGATGGCTTTGTACAGAGCCTGCCAGTTCTTTGTTGCGCCCTCCTGCTGCTGAGTGTAGTTGGCATATCCCCAAGCAAAGAGATTCTCGAGAAGATGACCGCTCCACGGCTGGTTCTTGTACTTGCTGCGCCACTCGTCGCTTGTATCGAACTCGCTTCCATCCTCGCCCTTCAGAAAGAAAAGATGGATGTTGCGGTAATAGTCGGCAAGCGAACACTGATAGCGATGGCACACCATTCCAGAGAATGCAGCAACGAAGAAGATGCTGAAAGACCACACGTGACCGTCCCAGAACGGAATCTCGTTATCCATGAGTCGGAGGCACACGGCAATGTAGATGACGTAGAACCACACATCGCCCGACAATCCATCGAGGATTCTGCCAAGGCGCGACTTTTTGCCCGTCATTCTCGCCAACTGTCCGTCGGCACTATCGTAGAAGTTTGCCAGCGTAAGCAGCAGACAGCCCAGCACGTTGATGGCAAACCAATGCGGAGTTACATCGGGGTCGAAATAATAGCACACACCGGCTATCGCTCCGATAAAGATTGACAATATCGTAACCGTATTTGGATGTACATCAAACTTATTGAAGAACTTAGCCCACCAGAAACCAATTGGACGGTTAAAGTGGATGTCGAACCATTCTTCGGTATCTAACGATTTGTATGTACTCTCAACGTTTATTTTTTTGTTTTCACTCATTTTCAAATATTTATAACATCTGATGAATTCTTGCCGCTATTGCCTTGGCAGCATCGTCGCGGCAAGCAGAAAAACTCGGCCAGTCGTTAAAGTCGATAATTCTGATGTCGCCCTCACTGCTCACAACGGCATCTCCGCCGTAAACAGGAACATCGATGAGTTTTGCCATATCGTCGCTTATCTGCTTCATACGCTCAACGCTGAACGCGAAGCCGTGCGACTCACCGTTTATAGCCTCCAAGCCAAACTTGCTGTTCTTTGTCGGAGACGGATAGTACCAATAGAAGAAATCCGTTCCTTCAACACCATAGAACTTAACGAGGTCGCCTGCAAGATGCTCGTTAAGAACGGCACTCGCAACGCCGCGCAACTTGAAACTATGCAGAACGCCGACGGCTTCCTCGGTACTCGTAACAAAACTGACATCTTCCTTTATCTGCGCACAGCCGTCGCCACGCTTTATCCAGCATGGATAAGAGGCATCGCGCAAACTATCGGCATCAATCTCAGCACCATCGAGCACGATAATCGCGCTCTTTGGCGATGGCAGCCCCGAAGCAATCACCTTCTCGGTGAGCGGACGGCGGATGCAGTTGGCTATGCCGTAGCCCGAATTTACGACCTTTGTGCCACAATCCTCGGCTTTCTGCAATTTAGCCACCGTGTCTTGATGGCGCGCCATATTGAACACAAGTTCAGCACCGCTGAAATCGCCGTGCAGATACTCATTTTCCGAGCACATCACGACTTCGTGCCCCATCTGGCACAGATTGTCGGCAACGGCGTTGATTATCGCCGTGTCGCTGTCCTGCCGGTTGGGCGAAAATTCCTTGCCTCGGCTAACTCCTAACAGCATTTTCCGCTCTTATTTAAGAATTCTTCGGCCTTTTCAACATCCGAAATATGATCAACATCGAGAATCTTCGAGAACGCACAAGCCTTCAACTTCAAGCCCGATGCCACGAGCTGGCGCTGGAAGTTTCGCATTCGTGCCTGTCCCGACTCGATGCACTGCTCAAGAACACCGATGGCATCGGCACTAAGACAATATATTCCGCCTGAGATATACTTGCACTCCGATGTTTCGGCTACGCCGCTTTTCTCGAAGTTTCCGAGCGAATCGTGAAAGCCTGTTATCTGCATTTCTGTGTCGGTTGAGACGTAAAGCGGCTTCTCGTCGTCGATATAGTCGGTCACCGCCATCATGCCGTCGCACTGCGTATTCTTGAACGCCTCGATGTATCGTCCAAACTCATCTTCGCGGAAGATTGTATCGACGGTTGTAAGGCAGAATTTCTTGCTGTCTTTCAGCAGCGGACTGAGTTCGTAGAAACTGTGCATGGAACTCGGAGTGGTCTTGCAAACCACCTGAACAGGCACGTCCAGCCTTTCCTTCAGTTCCAGAACATGCTTTTTTGTTTCCGGATGAATCTCATTAACGATGATGTCTATTTCCTCGGCACCGTTCTTTGCAAAGATACGCACCAAACGGTCAATCATCGCCTCGCCGTTAAGTTCTATGAGCGGCTTTGGCTTGTCGGCTCCCTCCTGAGACAGACGAGAACCTTCACCGGCTGCAATTATAGCGAATTTCATCTTATTCGTCATCTGTTTGCTGCAACTTCAACTTGTCGCTGTCATCACGCTTCTCGAAATATTGTTTTCTGAGCGGATGCGCGTGCGCATGCTCGTCGCGTATGCGATTTCGGCAGATATCTATAGCCGAATAGATTGCCATTCGGAGCGACTGCTCGTTGGCTACATTCTTTCCAGCAATGTCGTAACAAACGCCGTGAGACGGTGCTGTACGGACGATTGGCAGTCCGGCGGTGTACTCAAAGCAATCGTCGGTTGCAAGAGCCTTGAACGGAGCAAGACCTTGATCGTAGTACATTGCAAGCACCGCGTCGAAATGCGTGTAGATTCCATTTGCAAAGAAATCGTCTGCCGGATAAGGACCGAAGCACTGGATGTTCTTGCCAACCATGCTGTCGATTGCCGGAGCAATAATCTCGCTTTCCTCAACGCCCATCTCGCCATCATCGGCAAGATTTGGATTGAGCGAGAGAACGGCGATGCGCGGATTGTTTATCGTGAAATCCTGCTTCAGCGACTTGAACAGAATCTGTATTTTCTCTTCGATTTTCTCTTTAGTGATGTTCTGGACAACGCTGCGCAGAGGCATGTTGTCGGTTACCGAAGCAACCTTCAGACGGTCGTTCATCAGCATGAGCAGAGACTTCTGTCCCTCGCCCACCTTCTGCTCAATGTATTCCATCTGTCCGGCAAAGCCCTGGATAAGGTTTCTGTTGAGCGGAAGCGTTACAAGTACATCGAACATGCCGTTCTGATAGTCCTCTATCGCCATGTCGAGAGCCTTGATGGCGCACTCGCCAGCCTCGGGAGTTGCCGATCCGAACTCTACCTTTACTTCCTCGTCGAAGCATGTAAAAATGTTCAGTTTGCCTTCCTGCACATCATCTATGTTGTTGATGATGACGTAAGGTGTCTGAATGTCGAGCACCTTGCGATGATATGAGGCAATTTTTGGCGAACCGTATATTATTGGTGTACAAAGTTCGAGCATCGTAGGGTCTTCGAATGTCTTGAAGATAACCTCGTATCCAATGCCATTTATGTCACCGTGTGTAATAGCAACACGAATCATATTCTGTATTTTCTGTTAATATTTATTTCTTTTTTTCGTTTCCTTTCAGTTTCTTCTTAATAACCTCGATGAAGTTGCTGCTCGCGCCCAAATCATCGTCCTTGCCCTCCTTGTCCTTTTCGAGTTCGGCTGGCAGACGGAGCGTGTACAGAATGGCTTCGAGTCGACGCATCTTCTCGCGCTTCAGGTGCGCAGGGTCGTACACAAATCCTTCGACAACGATGATGCGGTTGTTTATTGTATCAACCCTCGAGTGTGACACGAACGGACCGCCCATGGCATCGTTCTCCATCTCCCACAATCCGCGACCTTCGTATGCATACTGATGCTTTACGACGATTGGTCGGGTAACGACGTAAATCGTATCGGTTGCCATGTACTGATAGTCGTGCGTGCCCGGAATGTTCAGGCGCATGACAGAGTCACGTTTGTGCACGAAGTAATCGTATGTAAATGTATTTTTCGAAGTGTACGGATATGAATAGATAACCAGATTCTGGTCGTTCATTTCGTTAGAAATCCAAATGAAGTCCTTGCCCTTCTTGATGCGCTGCATATCAACAGGAATCCACCAGTCACAGCCGAAACTATCGCGCACGGTGTTGCTCAGACGTTCGTTGTGGCGGTCGCGCAACTGCTTGAAGGTACGCTGGAACTCAATTCTGACGAAGAAGTCGATAATCTCCTGCGTGTGTTCCTTGATGTACTCGGCACACTCAAGCTGGTTTGGCGACTGGATAGTCAGGATAACCTGAGGGTCGGAAAACACGTTTCGCTCGTACTTCATTTTAGTCTGAGTGTACTGATTCTTGTCGATGTTCACGATGATGATGTTCCTGAACAATCTGAAAGTACTCTTGAAGGCAACGGTGTTTACCTGATTTATACGGAATGAGCGTTCGCTCTGCGGAAGTCCCGGCACGTCGGTGTCGAGCACATCGAACAAAGCTCTTCCGGCAGGCGAATGTTCCCACTGTTCCTTGTCCATTACGACAAGAACCTCGTACATTCTTCCGCTCGATGCCGGAAGCAAAAATCCTCCACCCTTATCGCAGCCTGCGATGTTCATCACAACTGCAATAAACAACAAATAAGCAAATATTTTCTTCATAATAAATTCTGTTAGTTTTTCGGCAAAAGTAGCACAAAAAGATGCGCAAGCGCAAATTCTGCATTTTACTTTTACTTTACCTCCACCCCGAATTTTCTTTTACCCGAAGTTGAGTTCAACGCCCTCCTGCTTGGCTGTGCTGAGCAGTCCGCAAGCCGCAAAGATGTCCTCGCCTCGCGATGCGCGAATGGTCGTGAAGATGCCGTGGTTTGTGAGATAGTCTCTGAACGGCATCATGCGGTCTTCGACGGTTGGCGGAATGTCCACGTTCGGAATCTTGTGGAAACGGATTAGGTTCACGCGGCAGTCAAGCCCTTTCAGCAGGCTGGCAAGTTGCTTGGCATGCGTTGGTGTATCGTTCAGTCCGCCAAACATTATGTATTCGAACGAGAGTCTGCGCTGGTGACTGAAGTCGTACTGACGCAACAGTTCGATGATTTCTTCGATTGGAAAAGCCTTCTCTGCCGGCATCATCGAGAGTCGCAGCTCAGGAATCGGTGCATGAAGGCTTATTGCCAAGTGACATTCGCTCTCGTCGAGAAAGCGTTTCAATCCCTTGCGCAGACCGACGGTAGATACGGTTATACGCTTCGGACTCCACTTGTACCCGTAATCAGCCGTGAGAATCTCGAGCGCGCGGAACACCTCATCGAGATTGTCCATCGGCTCGCCCTGTCCCATGAACACGATGTTCGTAAGGTTCTCATGTCCAGGTACGGAATATATCTGGTTAAGGATTTCGGTAGCCGTAAGGCTCGCCTGAAAGCCCTGCTTTCCAGTCATGCAGAAGCGACAGTTCATCTTGCATCCAACCTGCGACGACACGCACAGCGTTGCACGGTCGCCGTCGGGAATGTAAACTGTCTCGACATAGTCGCCTGCCGATGTTCTGAACAGATATTTCGCCGTTCCGTCAACCGAGTGCTGACCATCTACGGGCGCACTGTTTCCGATGCAGTAGCGTTCAGCCAGAAGCTGACGGTTCTTCACCGACAGGTTGGTCATCTCGTCAATTTCCGCAACTTGCTTATCGTACATCCACGATGCTATCTGCTTTGCAGTGAAAGACGGCATGCCCAACGACGCAACCACTTGCTTCAACTCGGCAAGTGTCATTCCTAAAAGCGGCTGTTTCTGACTATCCATTTTTTATTTTAATACACGAAAACGGAGCAAAGGTAATAAAAAAAAATAAAAAAGCATTCTATTCTTTTGCAATTCGCAAAGAAAGGCGTATTTTCGCATATCAATAAAGAAATAAAGTATGATTAGTTGTTTTATGCCCTACAGCAGCGATGCCAAGACCAAAGCACTCGCGCAGGCACTTGAACAGAACGAACTGATAAGCTCGGTTCAGTTGGTTAACGATAATTTCTATTCGTCGGAATCGTTCATGACGATGGCCGAAAAAGCCCTTGACGATGACTACATAATGATTATTACACGCCCCGACAAGGTGGTTCTTGGCGACGGCATGATTGACAGAGTGGCAAACTTATGTATGTCGCTCGATTTTTCTATGCTCTACACCGACCATTTTCTGCGTACAGACGATGGACTGAAGCAGCATCCGCTAATCGACTATCAGGAAGGAAGCCTGAGAGATGATTTCGACTTCGGCTCGGTGCTGATTTTCTACAGCGTCGATTTCTACGAGGCTACCCAGAAGGCTCTGAAAGATACATCGTTCAAATATGCCGGATGGTATGCCACCCGACTTGCCATTCCGTACACGAAAATTCTTCATCTGAACGAATGTCTATACACCGAAGATGAGACAGACAAGCGCACGAGCGGCGAGAAGCAGTTCGACTACGTTAATCCGCGCAACAGAGACGTACAGATTGAGATGGAAATCGCCTGCACCGACTATCTGAAGAGCATAAATGCGTATCTTCCTCCACGCACCGACAATGCCGAGGTTTGCGAAGATGATTTTCCGGTGGTGGCGAGCGTCATAATACCAGTCAAGAATCGCGTAAAGACGATAAAAGATGCCATAAACAGCGTTCTCACGCAGGAATGCGACTTCAAATTCAACATCCTCATTGTCGACAATCTGTCGGACGACGGAACGACCGAAGCCATCGACTCTTTCAGCGACGAGCGAGTGGTTCACATCATTCCCGAACGCGACGACCTCGGCATCGGCGGATGCTGGAACAGAGCCATCAACGATGAACGATGTGGATGCTATGCCGTCCAGCTCGATTCAGACGACCTTTACAGCGACAACAGCACGCTTCAGCGCATCGTAAACAAGTTCCGCGAGGAGCAATGCGCAATGGTAATAGGTTCGTACCGCATGTGCAACTTCCAGCTCGAGACTCTGCCTCCGGGCGTGATTGACCACAAGGAATGGACCGACGAGAACGGACATAACAATGCCTTGCGCATAAACGGACTTGGCGCACCGCGCGCCTTCGTAACAAGCATCGTACGCAACACGCCTTTCCCAAACACAAGTTACGGCGAGGATTATGCCATGGGAATCACGCTATCGAGAGACTATCGCATCGGGCGAATATTCGACGTTCTCTATCTCTGCCGACGCTGGGACGGCAATTCAGATGCAAATCTGAGCATCGAGAAGCAGAACAAGAACAACACCTACAAAGACAAACTCCGCACCATCGAACTATGCGCACGAAAACTTATGTGCAGCGAGTTCAACCTCTACGGCGAGGAGCTTGTGCGAGAGGCTGAACCAATCGACCTGACCGAAAAATTCATAAACCAGACCGAATGTTGGGACGATTTCAAGAAGCGCGTGGCGGAACTCGACAACGTGATGATAAAGCCGCTCGATGAGAACATCTCGGTTCAGTTCAATCCTGCCCGAATCGTTTCGACTGGCGCAAAGATTGACAAGAAAGCCATCGCCGACAGACCTTGCTTCCTCTGTGACGAGAACCGCCCAGCCGAGCAGATTTCGTTCGAGACAGGCACGGATTTCAACGCGTTGGTTAATCCGTTCCCAATTCTGAAGAATCACTTCACATTCAGTTTCTGCGAGCACAAGCCACAGCAGATTCTCGACCACTACGCGCAGTTTACGCAGCTGCTCTGGAGCATCTCGCCCGACTATTTCATCTTCTACAACGGTCCGCTGTGCGGCGCATCGGCTCCCGACCATGCCCATTTCCAAGGCGGACTGCGCGGCTCGGTGCCAATCGAGAAGAACTGGTATCGCCACATTCACAACGCAAAATTCATAAAGGGCACGTTCTCGAGTTGCCTTTATCAGATAACAGATTTTGCCTGCCCAGCCTTCGCCATCGAGGCAAGCAAGGGCACAAGTTTCTATCTTTTCGAAGAACTTTACAGCGCGCTTCCGCTGCCAGAGGGGCAGACCGAACCTGCCGTAAACGTGATGGCTTGGCGAAACGAAAGTCATGAGATTATCATCGTCTTCCCTCGCAAGAAGCATCGCCCGGAATGTTATTCTGCCACAGGCGAAAAAAAGCGTCTCGTAAGTCCGGGAACAATCGATATGGGCGGACTCATCATCACTCCACGACAGGAAGATTTCCACGGTCTGACAGCTGATGAGGCAAACGGAATTCTGAAGGAAGTTTCGCTTTCAGAAGAAGAGATAAAAAAAGTTATCAACGAACTAAACAAATAAATATATAAAGATCTCGTTTTCTTTATAGAAACAAGATTTTCAACAAGTTATGAAAGAACCAGAAGTTAGTGTAGGCATAGTCAGCGGAAACGAAATCCGTTTTGCGCTGAACAACAAATATTTGGCAAAAGGAGAAATTATCTCAGGCGAGCAGTCCGTCTCGTTCAGCGAAGGCGGAATTCTTTGGAACAACAACCTCTACCGCGAACTCACATTCGTGCCTCAGGAGAAGAAAGCGTCGTTCTCGCTCTACGATGTAACCATCGGCATAAACTTCCACTGGGAGCGAAAGGAAACGCAGATCTTCAGCGGTACTTTGAAACTCGTCGTTCACGAAGGAAAAATCTGCGCCATCAACATTCTTCCAGTCGAAGACTACCTCATCAGCGTCATTTCCTCAGAAATGAAGGCAACATCGGCTCTCGAATTTCTGAAGGCTCACGCCGTAATCTCGCGCAGTTGGCTGCTTGCACAAATCGAGAAGCGCAATCAGAATGAGAAGAAAAAGGAAGACGGCGGATTCTTCTCGTTTGCCAAGACCGAAACTGAATACATCAAGTGGTACGACCGCGAAGACCACACGATTTTTGATGTCTGCGCCGATGACCATTGCCAACGCTATCAAGGCATCACAAAAGCCAATAATCAAACCGTAGTAGAGGCTGTAGAAGCCACAAAGGGGCAGATTCTGAAGGAAGGACTGGAGATTTGCGACGCACGTTTCAGCAAGTGCTGCGGAGGCATAAGCGAGGAGTTTGAATATTGCTGGCAGAACGAGCACAAGAACTATCTTGAGCCTGTCCGCGACGACAGCGACAACAGCGAAATTCCCGACCTCACAGTCGAGGAGAATGCCGAGAAATGGATTCGCAGCGCGCCTAAAGCATTCTGCAACACTCACAACGTTGCCATCTTGTCGCAGGTTCTCAACTCATACGACCAAGAAACTACCAATTTCTATCGCTGGAAGGAGGTTCTCTCGCAAGAACGCATCGCCAACCTCATCAGAACAAAGCAGAAGGAGGACTACGGCGAAATCATCGACCTCATTCCTATCGAACGCGGAAAGAGCGGCAGAATTTCAAAACTGAAAATCGTCGGAACAAAGAAGACGTACATCATCGGAAAGGAACTCGAAATCCGTCGCACTCTGAGCGATTCTCATCTGTTCAGCTCGGCTTTCGTTGTAGACAAGGGCGAAGTCGTCGACGGCATTCCGCAGAGTTTCACGCTTACCGGCGCAGGCTGGGGACACGGCGTTGGCCTCTGCCAGATTGGCGCAGCGGTGATGGGCGAAGAAGGCTACAAATACAACGAGATTCTGATGCACTACTATCGCAAGGCTCAGATAAAGAAACTTTACTAACATCATACTCGCAAAATCATGAGCAACAAACCGTTAGAATGGATACCATCGCTATATCTCGGCGAGGCACTGCCTTTTACCGCCGTAATGATTGTTAGCGTCATCATGTTCAAGGAGTTCGGACTCTCTGACGAGCAGATTACGCTCTACACCGGATGGATGGGCTTACCGTGGGTTATAAAGCCAATATGGAGTCCGATTATCGACAATATAAAGACTAAACGCTGGTGGATTCTGTCTATGCAGTTTTTGATGGGCATTACGCTTGCGCTGGTGGCATTCACCATTCCAACATCGTTCTGGCTTCAGGGAACTCTGGCTATTTTCATGATTATTGCGTTTGCAAGTGCCACACACGATATCTCCGCCGACGGTTTTTACATCATCGGACTCAAGGACAAAGAACAGGAACTGTACGTCGGACTTCGCAACACGTTTTACCGCATCGGCATGATTATCGGTCAGGGCGGATTGGTTATGCTTGCCGGATGGCTTCAGAATGACGTTTTTGAGGGCGATAGCAGCGTTCAGATGTCATGGTCGGCAATATTCCTCATCCTCGGTGGTTTGATGGGCTTGCTGGGCTTGTATCACACTATCGTTTTGCCAAATGTCGAAAAAACAACGCACGAGTCGTTCAACTTCCACATTCAAGTCAAGGAATTTGTCGAAACACTTAAGGTATTTGCCACCAAACCGAACATCATCTCGGCATTGTGCTTCATTCTTCTTTTCCGCCTTCCCGAAGGATTGCTTACTAAAATCGTTCCACTCTTCCTTACCCGCAGCACCGAAGAAGGCGGACTTGCCATGTCTAACGTAGATTACGGCTTTATAAGCGGAACACTGGGCGTTATAGGCCTTCTTCTTGGCGGAATAATAGGCGGTTGGGCTGTATCTAAATGGAGTCTGAAAAAATGTCTGTGGCCGCTTGTTTTGTGCATCACGCTACCAGATGTCGTTTATGTATATCTAAGTTACTTTCCAACCGACAATCTGTATGTTATAGGCAGTTGTCTTTGCGTCGAGCAAATTGGCTACGGATTGGGCTTTGCCGCCTATACGCTATATCTGGTCACTTTCTCAAGAGGCGAACGAAGCACAGCCGTTTTCAGCATCTGTACAGCAGGGCAATATCTTGGCGGCGTAATGTATCCGGGCATGATTTCAGGTTATATTAGCACAAATGTTGGCTACCCAATGTTCTTCAATATCGTAATGCTTTTCTGCCTCGTAACATTCGCCGTTACGGCTGCCGTTTACCGCAAGTTATAAGGCTTCGGAAAGCACAAAAAATGGCTGTTATCATTGCACGTGATAACAGCCATTTTTTATTCATTACTGCAAACGCTGGTTTCATCTACCGTAAATCCGTCGTTCATCGGTTTAAACTTGCCATGCTCTTTCAGAAACTCGATAAAACCGTCTACCGTAAGGTTCGATGCCGAGCATGTATAAAACAGTTGGTTTGCCCCAAATTTGTCAATTATAGCCTTTCTAAGCGATGCTTCGCTATACACATTGCCTTCCATCATGTGAAGTACTTCATGTCCGTGAATTTGTTCCATTACTAATCTTTTTACTATTAAAACACTTGTCACGTCACATAACGCGACCAAAACAACAATATTTTGCATCCAAAATGTTGCAATAATACAAAGTTAAAGGTATTTTTGCAGAAATACACTATTGTTTAATAATTTATACCCAAACAATTATGAAAAGTACATATATTAAACCAACAATTAAAACTCAAGAGATAATCGAAAGAGTCGAACTTCTGAATTCATCGGAAACAGTAAGCATTCCTATTGGTGATGACGACAATGAAATAATTGAGTTCAACTGATTATTTCACAAAAAATATTAAAGGACGAAAGCAAAACTTCCGTCCTTTATTATTTAAATGATTAATCTTCCATATACTTCCACATACCACCACCATTACTATTACGAGACTTTGAGTTGAACTCAATATCTCCAGATTCTGGTGGATTGTCCAAATCGAATTGTGAAGCACCGACCAATACAACGTCCTTCATCTCGATTACATAAACCTCAGGTTTAACATATTTATCAGACATACTCTTTTTATTTAATAGTTAATCAATCTTCGTCAATAGCAGACCAAGAGATTCCCCCATTTCGTGCTTTTGAATTAAAGTCGATATCTCCTGATTCTGGAACATCATCACCTCCAAAATCAACTTCAACACTGCCAGTCTGAGAATTAGAAGTTATATTCATAATACAATCTTCCATCTCAACAGTAAACATAACTGGCTTCTGATATTCTATTTTTCTCATTTATTACCTTACAATTACCTTATGGTTATTTACAATGTACAAGCCAGGAGCTACAGCAATGCTATTCTCACCCTCAACAACTTCAGCAACCTTTACCAACTTACCACCTGTTGTGTATACCGATACATTCGAAGCCTTTTCTGTATTTACAATTATCTCGCCATTGCCACCAAATACAGAGAAGTTTTCTGATGTCACTTCATCTATAGCAGTTGCAGCATCCTCGTCAATTAACTTGCCAAACCCATCAACAAACTGAACCCTAATCTTCGAATCTGCTGAACTTGAAGCAAACTCCGACTCTTTAACCTTCAAATAGCAACGGAATGTTGGGAAACTTGAATTTCCTGTTGCACGAACCATTTGGTTATTTGAATTAAATCCAAATATACGATATGCATTATTATTTGACAATTGAGAAATTGCATACTGCTTTGTACTTAGATTTCCAAAGAAATAGCCATTACCTCCTATTGCTCGCAATTCAGAATCATTATTTGAAGATTTTCCAACTACAACATTTACAAGATTACTAAATGTTACCCCAGTTGAACTTGTTTTTATAATATAAGGTGTATATGCCTCCATACTACTTTCTGAAGCAAATGTAGCTACCTTATTTTCAAACGAACTAAAAACATTCACATGTGTAACACCAATCTTGCTAAGAACAGATGAGCTAACACTAAATGGCAACACTAACGAAGACCAAACATTTGCTGTAAACGAACGAGAATAGTTCATTTTTTTTGCAACAAATCCTACTGGTGCAAAGAATTCATTACCATCAACTATACGGCATGAATTACATACATAACCATCTGAAGTTTTTTCAATTACATTATCCTCAGTTATGGCAGTATTTGTATTAGCAGACTGTAGAATAATAAATTCATTCTTACCAAGAGTTGGTTTACCAATTCCAACTAAAGCACCATTTCGGCTATTCAAATATCCCTTAGATGCAACAGTCTTTGAATCTATTGCATAATAAAGGTATTCATACACCTTATAATTTTGGGTTACAGGCAATAACACGACATTTGAACTTGTCATATCAACGCCAAACACACCAGACATTGCAGCTGCCAACTCTGGCAATGAACTGTATGATACTCCTGTATTTCCAACATACCCAGTAATACCACCAGAAATTACGGCACAATTCTTATAATTTCCGTTATTAGTTGTTGCAATCTTAGCGCCACTTACACACAAACCACTTATTGATGCAGTAGATGTTCCAATCAGAGCACCATTAGCATTTGAAACAGTAAGTGTATATCCGTTACCTGCTATATTACCACCATAGCTAGAGATATGTGCATCTGTATTAAATGAGCCTTTAATACTAATATCTTTATATTCCTTAGCACTATTAAGTAATGTCAAAGCATTATTAGCCTTTTCTGCAGCAGTCAAATACTCCAGATTATACTGAGTCCAAAGAGGATTCTCTGTATATTCTATTACAAGAGGAGCATTTTGCACAACAATCTCCTGAGAAGAAGCTATCTCTGATATTTTATTCTTAAATTTAGCCAGATTTGAATAGACTGCAGCATCATTATAGCAATCTATATATCGGCTATCCCCAGACTCATACTCGTCATAGCCTAAATAATGAAACACGAAATTGGAGTTTGCATATTTATTTCTATACGCAGACAAATTTCCAACGATAGTGTTTTTTGCCTCAACACCATTTATTTTCATCTTTGCAGGTTCCAAAGGATATACATGAATTTCCTCCGAGCTAGACTCAACAAAACCTTCATTTCCCGGAACTGCAGCAAAAAGAGCATATACCTCTTCATCGCTCAACGACTCCAAAGTTGCATAATTTGCATCATACCAGTCATAAAAATTTCCTTCGTCACCATCCAGAACTGCATCTTTCAGTACAACTGTTTTTTTTGTAGCAAAGAACAAAGGAGTAGTCGTGCTGTTATAATTTTTATATACATCACGACATTTTACAAGCAGTGAATCATACGATTCTTTTGCTATATATCGAGACTGTTCATCTCTATTTTTCTTTGCTGTAGCAGCTTCAGCACTAGCTTCATCATACGCAGTCTGATATTCTGCAATTTTACCATATTCTGTAAAAGCGCTTTTCAGTTGTGTAGAATTATACACACTCACCTGTGCCTTAACGCCCAGAGTGGTGCAAAGCATCAAGCAAATAAACGAAAGTAATAAATTCTTCATATATCAATCGAATTAATAGATTCTATAATATCTGTGCAAAGATACAAAAAAATTATAACATACACCATACTTTATCATTTTTTCGCAAAAAATAATTTAATCATAGAGTTGCATATTTGTAAAGTTTATTCGCAATTATCATACTAAAAACAAGTTATTTAACATATTTATTAAGCACTACATATATCACTACAAGTATCAACACACAAAGCACATATACATCTTCACATCAAATTCTCTAATTACGCATCAACGACAGTATGCTACAAAATCTAAAAAAATATTAAATATGCCGGCTATGTATTGCACATAATAAAAATTATAGATAACTTAGCACTCTTGAATTACAACTATATGGAGAAAGTACAATTAGCTATAGTCAACCTGTTAGGGTCAATCTTAAACGACAACAAAGCTGACGAGAAACTTTTTGCAGACAATCCGCAGGAGTTCTGGGACAGCTTTTACGAACAAGCGTACGAACAGTGCGTAGGACCGCTAATTCTTGACAGCATTGAAAAAAACGGAATACAACCGCCTCTGCGCACAAAACTGAAGTTCATCTATCTTAGAGACAAGACGGAGAAACTTTATGCCATTCATTTGCAGACAATACTGGCTTTAAGAAAAATTATGCAAAGTGGCAACGTGCGCTCGCATGTCATAAAAGGAACGGACATAGCACAATTGTACAAGACTCCATCGCACAGAAAACTTGGCGACATAGATTTCTATGTCGAAGACTACCCATTGGCTATGAAGTTACTGAAAGCCAACGGGATAAAGGTTGAAGTAGGCACGTTTATCGAAAAGCATGACAATGCTAAAATCAACGGTGTTGAGATAGAACTGCACAAGCAGATTGTACAGCGATACCCTACGCTAAGTAGCAAAAAACGCTATGATTATCTGAAAAAACATGTTGGCGACAAGGCAAAATTCTACTGCATGTACACGATTCTGCATAACATCTATCATCTCACGCATACCGGACTGAAGATGCACATGATTTGCGATTGGAATCAATATGTTTCGACATACGGAATTCAGCATATCCTCGAAACAAAAGACGAGCTCGTGATTAAATACGCAAACGCATTCAACTCCATTTTAATACATTATTTCGGACTTAGCAAAGAGCATCTCAAAAAAGAAGACGGAACATACATGTTGCCATCGGAAGAAGAGCAACTACTTGGCGAAGAGATACTTGCGACATGTTTCGACCTCAAGAATATTCTGACAATCAAGCGTAATGGCGGAATAACATACATCAACTACGAAATTGCGCAATACCGTCACTTCTTAGGTTTCAAAGCAACGGTAAACGAAGTCTTGTGGAGTAGTTTGAATCAGACTCTGCACCTATTATTAAAGATAAAAACGACAATTAAAAGAATCTTCAAAGCATAAAAAATGGGCGATACTCAAAAAAGTACCGCCCTATTCTTTATATTATATAAGGTGCATTCCGTATTTTGCACATTCCTCGCGTTGTTCATCAGGCCAGATACTTGCCTGAGTCTCGCCGATGTGTGCCTTGTGCAACATTACCATGCACAAACGGCTCTGACCAATTCCGCCGCCAATAGAAAGCGGAAGTTTATCGTTGAGAAGCATCTTGTGGAAATACAACTCCTTGCGTTCTTCCTTGCCGCTCTCTTTCAACTGTCGGAGAAGAGCATCCTTGTCTACACGGATTCCCATAGAACTAAGTTCGAGTGCTCTGCCAAGAACAGGATACCAGATGAGGATATCACCATTCAAGCCCTTGTATCCTTCGGAATTAGGAGTTGAATAGTCGTCATAATCTGGAGCACGGCCGTCATGTGGCTCTCCGTCAGACAGTTTCTCACCGATTCCAATAATGAAAACAGCACCGTATTTCTTACAGATTTCATCCTCACGCTCGCGTGGAGAGAGATTTGGATACATCTGCAATAGCTCCTCAGCATGGATAAAGTGGATATCTTCAGGCAAGAAAGGCTTAATCTGAGGATACATCTCGCACGTCATATACTCGGTGCGGACGATGGCAGAATAGATTCGGCGAACAATCTTCTTAAGGAAATCGATGTTTCTGTCTTCCTTAGAGATTACTCGCTCCCAATCCCACTGGTCGACGTAGAGAGAATGGAGATTATCCAAATCCTCGTCGGCACGAATGGCATTCATGTCAGTATATAGTCCGTATCCGGTTTCGATTCCGTATTCAGCCAGAGTGAGTCTTTTCCACTTGGCAAGCGAATGTACCACCTCGGCCTTGGCATCGCCAAGTGCCTTGATAGGAAAAGTAACTGCTCTCTCAACTCCGTTAAGATCGTCGTTAATGCCTAGTCCTTTTAGCACAAACAGAGGAGCTGTGACGCGACGCAGGCGCAGCTCTGTAGAAAGGTTCATCTGAAAGAAGTCCTTAATCTTCTTTATCCCCTGCTCTGTTTGTTTGATGTCGAGCAGTGACTTATAGTCAGCTGGTTTAATAATACTCATTTTAAATTTCTTTTGTCGCTCTTCGTTTTAGCGTTGCAAAGATAAGTATTATTTATCAAAATGATGCAAATTCTTTAATTATTTTTCACAATTCACACAAATAACATTATAGATATTACATTTTATCACATCATCACCATTCAATAGGTGTTTCACCGTGCTCTAAAAGGTAACTATTTGCTTTCGAAAAGTGAGAATTGCCGAAAAATCCGCGATAAGCAGACAGCGGCGACGGGTGCGGAGATGTCAGCACCAAGTGACGATTGCGGTCGACAAATGCGCCTTTCCTCTGCGCCGGAGAGCCCCAGAAAATAAACACAAGATTCTGTCTCTGCGAGTTAAGAAGAGAGATTACGGCATCGGTAAAGGTTTCCCACCCTCTTCCGGCATGAGAGAAAGCCTGATGCTCGCGAACTGTAAGCGTTGTGTTGAGAAGCAATACACCCTGCTGTGCCCATCGGGTTAGATTGCCCGACTGCGGAACAGGCTTGCCTGTATCGTTGCTTACTTCCTTGAAGATATTCTGCAAAGATGGAGGAAACGGAACACCATCGTTAACCGAAAAGCACAAGCCGTGAGCCTGTCCCGGTCCGTGATAAGGGTCCTGACCAAGAATCACAACCTTCACCTTGTCGAACGGACAAAGGTTGAAAGCGTTGAAAATAAGGTTTCCCGGCGGATAGATGCGGTATTGCGCATACTCCTGCCTAACGAAGTTTACCAACTCGCCAAAATACGGTTTCTCGAACTCTGCGGCAAGATGCTGCTTCCACGAATCCTCTATCTTTACGTCCATAATTGCTATTATTTGTTATACTGCTTGCACACTTTTTTGTTTACCGCCTTCTTCAGCGCAGGAATCTTCTTTGCTATTTCCTGAACAGCAAGGTTTGCCACCTTGTGAGCCCCCCAGACATTAAGATGTGTGTTGTCCTGACGACCATTTGGGCACGCCTCGCAAGTATTTGGCTCAATCCACATGTAAACTTTTTTCGAGCCTTCGCGACCAAGCGACTGAACAAAATCGTGTGTCAATTTGTTGTGGTCGATGAAGACGATACCGAGTTCTTTTGCCACATTTCGCGGACTGTCGAGGTATGCTCCGTGAGTATCGATGAGCGTATCGCCCTCTACTATATCATCAGCCTTAGCCTTGCGATAATCGTCGTTGGCAACGGCGTTCTTGTTGTGTCCGAAATTTCGGCGGACAATTGAGTTGAAGAGAACAGGAATCGCTCCTTTCTCCTTTGCCTCGACTGCAAACTTGCGAAGATTGGCATCGAAAGTTGTTCCCGGGTCTGTGTGGCGGTCTTCCTTCGGTTTCTCGTCGTTGTGTCCAAACTGAATAAAGACGTAATCGCCCGGCTTAATATTCTTCAGAACCTCGTCCCATCTGCCTTCGTTGATGAAACTCTTGCTGCTTCGGCCGTTCACCGCGTAGTTCTTTACAACCACCTTGTCGGGATTGAAGAACTCACCCAGAACCTGTCCCCATCCACGCTCCTGATTACCATTGTCGAGCGGTTTGTTTGCCATCGTAGAGTCGCCGATGGTATGGATTGTCACAACATCATCTTTCGTAGCCGAAACAAAGACAAACAATGCCGCTACAACGCACATTAGTGCAATAAACTTTAGTTTCATATGTCTTAATATTTAGTTAGTATTCAATCTTTATATCGATGCCAGCCGCCAAACATTCGGCTCCCATCGGCGGATTTTCCTTGTCGATAGTAAGTTCGATGCTCGTTATCTGCGGAAACTCGTTCTTGATGCGGTTTGCGATGCGTCCGCCAACATGTTCAAGAAGTTTTGACGGAACTGCCATCTCCAGTCTTACGATTTCGAAAATATCGGCATAACTTATCGTTCCTTCCAGATTGTCGGTCAGCATAGCCTTGGAGAAATCATAGCCTATTTTCAGGCTGACGTAGAAATACGCGCCTGTGAGCTGCTCTTGCGGCAAAACCCCATGACGGGCAAATATCTTTATCTTGTTAAGATGTACAAAAGTATTCATTTTCATTGGTTTATCTTATTTCGCCACATTCCTTACAGATTAGATTTCCATCCTGATAAACAAGCGACTCGCTTCCGCAGTTTGGACACATCACGCCCTTCGCCTCCGTTCCGTTTACGACGTACTTCTTGAGAGCCTGCTTAACACCGTTTTTCCACGTGTTGATACTCTCGCTTTCGAGCTGAAGAGAGCCTACGAGCTTTATTACATAATGCGTAGGCATTCGGTATCTGAGCACGCCACTGATAAGTTTGGCGTAGTTCCAATATTCCTTGTTGAACTTCTCGCTCAGCCCCTCGACGGTTGTCTTGTAACCGCGCTTGTTCTGAAACTGAAAATCGTATCGTTTTGTGCCGTCGGGCAGAACGTTCTTTATGATTTTTCCTTTGGTAACGGATTTTGGCAGAACGATGCCTTCCTCATCATCTTGCAGACCTGTGAATATCTCGTAAGGATATCCGTCGAGCAATCCTACGAAAGCCACCCATTTCTCCTTATTGTTCTGGAAACGGACAACATCACATTCGAGCGACTGCGGACGAACCTCGGTTATTATCGGCTGCTTGAACACCACGGAATCCTTTGACATCGGCTCTGTTTCCTCATTTTTCTCGCAACGCACATTACAAACCCAGCACCCGTTGCGCCAAGCCTCGATATAAAGTTTGCTTGCCAGACTTTCGTCAGCCTTTGCAGAAAGCATGATGTCGACAGCCACGGCATGGTCCGACCATTTCTGCAACTCTCCGTAAAGTTTTAGTTTTGCAATACCGTCGTTGCCCTCACGCTCCTGAATGACAGGCAGATGAGCCAACGCCGCAAGACTTTTCTTCTCGGAACGGACTGATGCCAAACATGATATGTTTCGTCTGCCATACTTCTGCATCTCGGCAAACAAACAAGCATCTGCATCTTTTATGCGGTTTATGAAGGCATTTTCAGCCTCCTTCTCGCCGTTGTAAATGCCGAAAGTTCCGCGTTCTTTCGCAAGTTGAACCGATGAGGAATAAACCGACAAGGCAAGGTTGCGGTAAACACCAGAAAGAAATTCGGCAGCATCGTGCGAACCGTTGCGAAGATTCATCGCCTCAACAGTCTCATCCTCGCCCAGCAATCCGATGCCCGTGCGACGTATGAGTTTCGTCTTTTCGTATATTTTCTCCCAAAGTCGCTTTTCGGTATATTTTACCTCGTCGCTCTCGGGGTCTTCGTCTATTTTCTCAAGAATATGCTCTATCTTTTCGAGTTCAAGGTCTACTATGTCGTCCATTATTCTTTGGGCGATTCGAGCATGACGGTCGAAAAGTTCGTAGTTGAACGATGCCGACGACGAGAACGGATTCTGAACGTACGAATACAGATTCATCACGAGCAACCGGCACGAATCGTACGCGCTCAGCTGAATCTCGCCCGACGGATTGGTACAAATGCTTCTGCACTCGTCGTAGCAGTCAGATACGCTTTCGCGCGTAATTCTGTCCCAGAAAAGGATTTCGGGCTGGGCACTCCTCATCACATTGTGCATCATTATCTGCCACAAATCAGTAGCCTCGATATGCTGCTTTACGACCGGAGTCTGCGCATCGAGCGGAAACTGCTGGGCATACTGGCGATTATTGATTACCGCCTTCATAAACTCATCATCAATCTTCACAGCCACGTTCGTAGCGGCGTTTTTCATGCCGATGAACGCCTCGACCTCAGGGTGGCGGACAGAGAGAGAAAGCACAAGCGAACCCTCGGGAGCTATCTCGTGCGCCGTATTTGAATACCGCTCCATAAACGGAACAAGTCCGATAGAAGTCAAGTTTGATGTCTTGACAGCATAGCCTTTAGGACGCAGCTGGCTGAGGTCGTGCCCCACTCCACCGCGACGTTTCAGAAGCTGAACCTGTTCCTCGTCGATGTGCATAATTGCGCCGTACGAATCCGACGAGCCTTTAAGTCCTATGGCAAAGCAGCTCGACAACGACTCGGCAACATAGTTATTGCCGATGCCCGACATCAGCCGCGATTCAGGAATAAGATATCTGAAATGTTCGAGCAGACCGAAAATCTCGCTCTCATCAACAGGATTAGGATAGCGAGCCTCAACTCTGGCGATTTCCTTCGCCATGCGCCTGTGCATCTCGTCGGGCGTAAGTTCGCACACGTTTCCGTCCGAATCCTTCAGGGCGTACTTCTTCACCCAGACCTCGGATGCAACATTGTCTCCGCCGAAATATTTCAGGGCAGCAGCAAAAGCCTCGTCAAATGTAAGTGTTTTAGCCACAATCTTAGTTCTTTTGATTAGAGTTCTGCAAAATTACAAAAAAATGTACTAATTTTGTGCTCTAAACAATCAAAACAATTTATGGATAGCATAAAAAACAGACGTTCAATACGCAAGTATTCGGACAAAGATATTGAGGCTTCTCTACTGAACGAGATTATCGCGGAGGCTATGCAGACTCCAACGATGGGAAATATGCAGCTCTACAGCGTTGTGGTGAGCCGAAGCAAGGAGATTAAAGAGCAGTTGGCACCAGCACACTTCAACCAGCCAATGGTTACTGGCGCACCTGTAGTTCTGACATTCTGCGCCGACTTCAACCGCTTTACAAAGTGGTGCGAACAGCGCAACGCCGATGCCGGATACGACAACTTTCTGTCGTTCATGAATGCCGTTCAGGACACTCTCCTGTTTGCCCAGACAGTCACCGTGCTTGCCGAGGCTGCCGGACTTGGCACATGCTATCTCGGCACAACGGTATACATGCCCGAAACCATCTCGAAGGTGCTGAATCTGCCTAAGTTCGTCGTGCCAGTTGCAACAATAACCGTTGGATATCCAGCCGAGGATGCAAAGAAGAGCGACCGTCTTCCTGTCGAAGCCATCATGCACAATGAGACATATCACGACTACTCAGCCGAGCAGATAGACCAGATTTATTCGGCAAAAGAGGCTCTCGAAGAGAACAAGGAGTTTGTAAGAATAAACAAGAAAGAGAACCTTGCGCAAGTGTTTACCGATTGCCGATACACCCGCAAGGACAACGAGGCTCTCTCTAAAACTCTTTGGGACTTTGTAAAGAAACAAGGTTTCTGAAAGAACTCCCGGAAATAAAAAATCAACCGTTTCATCATCTTCCTGAATGAATGAAACGGTTGATTTCGTTTTATATCTATCTCTGCTTCACCAGAGCCTCTATTTCCTGCATATCCTTCTGCAACTGCTTGTCGTTTTCAAGCAAGCCCGAGATTATCTTCGTAGCATGAAGCACGGTTGCGTGGTTTCGCTTTCCAATCATCGTACCGATGCGCGACAGCGACGTGTCGGTGTACTTCTGCGAAAGATACATGGCAATCTGACGAATCTGAACCACCTTTTGCTTTCGGCTTGGAGTCTGAATCTCCTTCGGCTCGATGTTGTAATACGAACATACTTTCGTAATGATGTCATCGACGGTAATCGGCTTGTTCGAGAGAGTTGCAATCTGATGCACAAGGTTCTCTGCCATCGTCAAGTCAGGGTCGCGATTAAACACGGCTGCACGCGCCATGAGCGATGTTATGATGCCTTCCAAATCGCGCACGCTCTCATCAACATTCTCGGCGATATAATTTATTACCTCTTCAGAGAAATGCAATCCGTCGCGATGCACCTTGCTGTGTATAACTTCCTTTCGCAAAGCCACGTCGGGACGCGAAATCTCAGCCAGCAATCCCCACTTGAAACGCGACAGAAGTCGGTCAGTCATTCCCTGCAATTTTACCGGCGGACGGTCGCAAGTAAGAATCAGCTGCTTTCTGTTCTGATGCAGATAGTTGAAGATGTGGAAGAACGTGTCCTGCGTCTTCACGAGCGACGCAGAGGCAAACTCCTGAACATCATCAAGAATCAGCACGTCAATACTCTGATAAAAGTTTATGAAGTTGTTGAAAGTATTGTTTCTGACAGAATCGGTATACTGCACCTGAAACTCGTGCGCAGCAACATAGAGTACGCGCTTCTCGGGATATCGTTCCTTAATCTTTATACCGATGGCATTGGCAAGATGCGTCTTTCCCACTCCCGGAGGACCGTAAAGGAACAACGGGTTGAACGCCGTATCGGCAGGACGCTCGGCAATAGCCTCGCCAGCCGAACGAGGCAGTTTGTTACAGCCTCCAACGATGAAATTCTCGAAATTGTAGTTTGGATTAAGACGAGGATCGAGCGGACGGAGCACAGGCTTCTCGTTCGGATTCGTAATCTCAGGCTTCTTAAGTTCTTCCTTGAATACAGTACGCTTAGTAGCCTCCACATCGACAGTAAGATTGTTCTTCTTGTCGGCAAGTACGCGGTATTCAAGTTTTGTGCCCTTTCCAAAAACCTTCTGGATGGCAAAGCGCAACAGGTCGAGATGATCAGCTTCGATACGTTCAACTACAAAGTGACTTGGCGCACTAAGAATAAGTTCGCCGTTAGAATATTCTATGGGCTGTATGGCTCCGAACCAAGTCGTGAACTCACGTTCAGGAGTGTTGTTCCGGATAATGCCAAGACATTGTTCCCACATTTGTTTTACATCAAAGTTGCTCATCTGTTAATGCACTTTTTAATCTACAAGTTTGTTCGAGTTTGCAAAACTACAAAAAAAATCCCGCACTTCTACAATCGAAGCACGGGATTTTTATCTTTAAGCCGAGTAAGTTTTACTCCGACTTTTTTTTCTTATCGCTCTTTCCCCAAACAGAGAAGTGAACGTAACGCTTAGGATTCTCCTGCAAATCTTTCATCAGGCTTGCGGCATTTGCCGTTGCTGCATTCAGATTGTCGTAAATCGATCTGTCGTTAAGCATCAGACCGATATTGTTGTCCTTGCTGTTCATCTTCTTGTTCAAATCGTCAGTCATAGTCTGAACGTTGGCAAGAGTTGCGTCTACACCTGCAAGAGTCTTCTGAACGTCAAGTTCCTTAAGTTTTGCGCTTGTCTCTTCAAAGTTTCCTGCTATCACGTTTAACTTTTTCGTCAGCTGCGGAATATCGCCTGCCATAAGTCTGTTAAGCTGCTGAGTTGTAACATCGAGGTTGGCAGTAATTCTTTCGGCATTGTGCAAAGTGCCGGCCAACGCAGGATCAGCGAGCAGAGTATTAACAGATGTCAGTATCGAGTCGAGTTTAGGCAACAGAGCCTGAATTTCGGGAACCATGTTGGCAGCCGCGCCAAGAGCGCCGGCATTTACGCCACCTTTGATAGTGTCGCCCGGCTCGCATTTTTCGCGAGGGTTAGTGGCGAGCAGCAGATTCATCTTTACAGTTCCCAACATCTCGGTTACAAGTTCGGCGGTTGTTCCCTTCGGAATTCGCATGTCCTTGTCTACCTCAATCTCAACAATCACGTTGCCGGGATGCTCGTAGTCATAGTTGATACTTCTGACAATACCTATGCTATAACCGTCGGCATAAACCGGACTCGAAGCAGTTAAACCCTGAATGTTCTCAAAGGCAACGTAATAGAAGTTGCTCGACTTGAATACGTTTATGCCTTTCAGGAAATTTATTCCTACGAACATTATAACAACAGCAGCTATGGCTGTGATAGCAATCTTTACCTCTTTTGCAGATGATTTCATTTTCGTTTTTATACCTTATTATTTCAGAAGAGCCTTAGCCTCTGCAACCGGAATCTTCTTACCATTGTGGAATGCAATGATAAATGCTCCCGGAACCTTGGCATTTGCCTCAGTTCTCAACTTCTGGATTTCATCAAAGTTTGAAGTTTCACCGTAAGTATACTTATACATACCGCCTTCCTTATAATAAGAGACACCAGTAAGTCCGAACTTAGCATCGGCATTGCTGATTGGTGCGCTTACAGCACCAAGCTGAACCTTGAATACAGGCTTAGAACCAGAAGCAGCTGGCTTAACAGCAGGTGCAGCTGGCTTGGCAGCTGGCTTAGCTGGAGTTGCAGCAGGAGCGGCAGCGGCTGGCTTGGCAGCAGGTGCAGGTGTTGCGGCTGGAGCAGGAGTTGCTGGCTTAGCCGGTGCTGGTGCAGCAGGTTTTGCAGGTGCTGGAGCTGCAGGCTCTGGAGTTGCAGGTGCAGCAGGAGCTGGTGCTGGTGTTGGAGCTGGCTCGGCAACAGGTGCGGCTGGCTTAGCAGGTGCTGGAGCAGCAGGAGCGGCTGGAGCTGGAGCAACAGGAGTCTCAACTACGGCTGGTGCGGCTGGAGCAGGCTCTACCTCAACTACGGCTGGAGCGGCTGGTGCCGGTGCGCCCGGAGCATTTGGATTAACCGGAGCAGCAACAACGGCTGGAGCAGCAGGTGCAGCAGCAGGAGCAACAGATGGCTCTGACGCTGTTGCTGTAACAGTAGGAACGCTACCTACGATTGCATCGTCGTTGCTTGATATTGTAGCAGTCTTGATACGACCGTCGTTGTTATGACGATAGTTAAGGAATGCCTCGTAGATACTCTTTGACATGTTTGAGATACCCTCGTCTGATGTAAGATACTGCTCTTCATCAGGAGTTGAGATATAACCAAGCTCGATAAGTACGCTTGGCATAGAAGTACATCTCAGCACAAGGAAACCTGCCTGATGCACACCACGGTCGGCACGGTTTGCTGTAGACACGAACTTGTTCTGGATAAGGCGAGCAAACTCGACACTCTGTTCCATGTACTTGTCCTGCATGTACTCGAACATGATGTAACTCTCTGACGAACTTGGGTTGAAGCCCTCGTACTTTTCACGGTAGTTATCCTCAACAAGGATTACATTGTTCTCCTTCTTTGCAACCTCAAGGTTTGCCTCGGCCTTGGCCATACCAAGCGTATAAGTCTCGGCACCACGGGCAATCTTTCCACTTGGGAGAGAGTTGGTGTGTATAGAGATGAACAAGTCGGCCTTGTTCTTGTTTGCGATGTTTGCACGCTCGTCAAGCGGAACAAACTCATCCTTCTTACGAGTGTAGATGACCTTTACATCGCTACAGTTTTTCTCGATTAGGCGTCCAACTTCCAAAGCAATAGATAGATTGATAACTTTCTCTCGTGTTGTTGAACCGATAGCACCGGGGTCATGACCACCATGTCCCGGGTCGATAACTACGATAAACTTTTTACTTGCAGGAGCAGATGCTCCGAATGAAGGCATATTCCATGCCACATTCAACGCTAGAAATGCTAATAAGAATATTTTTTTGCACATAACATTTAAAGTATAATGTCGCAAAAATAATATTTTTTTTGTAAAAGTCTAATAATCTGCATAACATTTTTTCGTTTTAATACTGCTTTTTGACATAATTTAGTTACTTTTGCTTCCGCAAAAAGAATAGATTGTTCTGCATAGTTTTAACACAATATTCTATTTCTCAGATAAAAAATGAATCCGCTGGACATAATTAACAAATACTACCCCGAGAAATCGGAACTGAAAGAAATTCTGCTTTTCCACAGCCGGTGCGTTGCCAACATGGCTATAGAAATTGCAAACAAACATCCAGAATTTGATATAGACAAAGACTTTGTTTTCGAGGCGGCAATGCTTCACGACATAGGCATTTTCGAGACTGATGCTCCCGGAATAAAATGCTTTGGCACAGAACCTTACATCTGCCACGGCACTATTGGCGCACGAATAATGGAGGCCGAGGGATATCCGCGCCACGCAAGGGTTTGCGAAAGGCACACGGGCACGGGGCTGTCGCTCAAGCAGATTGTTGAACTAAATCTGCCGGTTCCGCACAAGGATTTGATTCCCGAAACGTTAGAAGAACAACTTATCTGCTTTGCCGACAAGTTTTACAGCAAGTCGAACCTCGAAAAAGTAAAGACTCCGGAGCAGGCTCTGAAAAGCATCAGAAAATTCGGAGACGACGGAATTGTGAGGTTCGAAAATTGGTGTAAAATGTTTCTGTAACACAGAAAATATCATTAAAAGATTAGCAGGTAACAAGGAAATGTTGTAATTTTGCCGACGTTTTGAAGAAAAAAACATTCATATTTGCATCATTCGTACTGTTGTTCCTCATGGCGCAACGGTCTAATGCCCGTTTTGCGGTTGAGCGTCACAATTTTTCGGTGAGCGATTCCGTAAAGCCAGATGCTATACGTTCAGATTCTCTTGCAAACGATTCGCTGTCGCACGACTCTGTTGGTGTGAACAGAAAAAATCAGCCGCTCGAAGCACCTGTCGAGTACACAGCAAACGACTCAATTGTGTACGAGGCTGGCAAGGGTTTTGCCCATCTGTATGGAAAAAGCAAGGTTTCGTATCAGAATATCACTCTCGAGGCCGACCAGATTTCGATGAACATAGACAGCAGCACCGTATTTGCACAGGGTATGCCCGACTCGCTCGGAGTGATGAACGGTCTGCCGGTATTTACCGACGGCGACACGCCGTACAACGCCGAGACTATGAGCTACAACTTCAAGACAAAGCGCGGATACATAACCAACGTCGACACAAAGCAGGGCGACGGATTCCTGACGAGTGAGAGGGCCAAGAAAGGCTCGAACGACGAACTTTATGTTGAGCACGCCAAATATACAACCTGCGACGAAAAGCATCCGCACTTCTATCTGGCTCTGAGCCGCGCCAAGGTGCGTCCGGGAAAGGACGTGGTATCGGGCCCGGCATGGCTCGTGGTCGAGGATGTTACGCTGCCGCTTGCCGTTCCGTTCTTCTACTTCCCGTTCAGCAGCAAGTATTCGAGCGGATTCATCATGCCAACATACGGCGACGAGAGCACGCGAGGATTCTATCTTCGCGACGGAGGATATTACTTTGCTATAAGCGACCGCATGGACCTGAAGTTGCTCGGCGACATCTACACGCAGGGGTCGTGGGGCTTGAAGGCATCGTCTAACTACGTTAAGAGATACCGCTACTCGGGCAGTTTCAACGCCAGTTACATGAAGACAAAGAGCGGCGACAAGGGCATAGACCAGACCGAGTCGACCGACTTTCAGATAAACTGGAGCCATCGTCAGGATGCAAAGGCAAACCCGAAGATAGGCTTCTCTGCAAGTGTCAGATTCAACACAAGCAGTTATAACGCCAACAGCCTTTCGGCAAGATATAATCTGGCCGAATATTCATCAAACACAAAGGCTTCGAGTATCTCGCTCAACCTTAACGACTTGTGGGGAACGGGAGCAACTCTCTCGCTCACCTCTACCCTCTCGCAGAACACTCGCGACAGTTCTATGCAGGTGTCTCTTCCGGGAGTAGACTTCAGAATTCCTAAGTTCTATCCGTTCAAGCGCAAGAAGGCGGCCGGAAGCGCACGCTGGTACGAGAAAATCGGCATAAACTACAATATGCAGATGGCTAACAGCATCAGCACAAAGGAAGACAAACTGCTGCACTCGAGTTTTGCAAAAGACTGGAAGAATGGTATGAACCATCAGCTCAGCACCGACATGAGTTTCAGCCTTCTGAAATACATTAACGTTAGTCCGCAAGTCAGCTATCACGAACGCTGGTACACCTACAAGGTGGAGCAAAAATACAACAAGGACAAGGGCGTAGTAGAACGCGATACAATTACGGGATTCAACCGAGTTTACGACTATTCTACCGGCATTTCTGCCAATACTACGCTCTACGGTTTCTATGTTCCGAGCCGCAAACTTTTCGGCGACAAGGTTGTGGCAATACGCCATGTCCTAACGCCTCAGGTTTCGTACAGTTATACGCCCGATTTCAGCGACAAGCGATTCGGAGTTTACGGAACATACAAGGATGCCAACGGCAACGATGTGCAGTACAACTACTACGAGGGTGCACTCTATGGCGCGCCGGGAAGCGGTCTGTCAAGCTCGATGAACTTCTCGATAGGCAACAACGTTGAGATGAAGATTCGCTCGGACAAGGATTCGACTGGTTACAAGAAGATTAGCCTTATCGACAACCTTGGTGTAAGCATGGGCTACAACTTTGCAGCCACAACACGCAAATGGAGCGACATGACCGTCAACCTGCGTCTGAAACTGTCTAAGAGTTACACGTTCAGCACCACAGCCGTATTTGCCACATACGCTTACGACGACAACGGAGACTTGAGCAACCGCACCGAATGGAGCTACGGACGCTTCGGCCGCTATCAGGGAATGAGCCAGAGCATTTCGTACACCCTTAACAACGAGAAACTCGCCAAATTGTTCGGATTCGGTAAGAAGGACAAAGAACAAGAATCTACCGAAAACAAAGCAGACGATGCTAACGAGGACGGCGAAGAGAAAAATGTTGTAAGAAAGGATAAGCACAAGGAAGATACAACCGACAAAGACGGCTACATGGCTTTCAAACTGCCGTGGTCGCTGAGTTTCTCGTATGGTGTATCGCTTGCCGAAGACCACACAAAGAGCAAATTCAACGTGCGCACGCACCGCTATCCATACAAACTAACCCACACGCTCAACTTCAGCGGAAACGTTGGAATCTCAAGCAACTGGAGTTTCAGTTTCAGTTCGGGCTACGACTTCAACAACCACCGCATTTCGGCAACGACCTGCTCTATTGGCAGAAGCATGCATTGTTTCGACATGAGCGGAAGTTTTGTGGTTGGTCCGTACACATCATACAACATCTCGCTTCGCGCCAACGCTTCGGAACTTGCCGATGCCCTGAAATACGAGAAAAAGAGTAGCATGTCGTCAACGCTCGACTGGTACTAAAATTTGGATTATTGGATAAAAAGAATTATCTTTGCACGAGTTTGAAAAAACCAAAGGTCCCGTAGCTTAGCTGAATAGAGCGTCAGATTCCGGTTCTGAAGGTCATGGGTTTGAATCCCATCGGGATCACAAGGCACACATCGAGAAGTCCTTTAAACAAAGGGTTTCTCGATATTTTTTTACAAAGAGCCATATAAAGAAAAATTGAATAAAGCGTTACAGTTACAGTTACAGTTCGTTTTTTTGAGGCATGGTATATATTAATCTTAATAAAACTCCTTATTATAATATATATATAAATATCTAATAATTAATATATTATATAATATAATAATATATATAATAAATAATAATATATATAATATATAAAATAAAAAAAAGAGAGAGAGAATAAATTAAACTACAACCCTCTCGAAAAACAACTGTAACCACTGTAACTGTAACTCACCCGTATATATTTTTCTCCTAAAAGGCATTATATCAGCATTATACGATACGCCCTCGGCATTATCGGAAAGAAAAAGCTACGTTACAGACACCCGTAAAGCCGAATTTTCCGTTCAAAGTCCGTTCGATTGCTACCGAAAGAGACGCATGGCAATCCCGAACTCGCTCTAAAGGCTACGCGAGTTCTGGATTATTCTCGACGCATCTATTTCCTTAAATCATTGGCTTTATGAAAATTACAACACTTTTCTGTATTTCACAGACGCTGAAAGCGTCTCCGCTTAGTAACCGTAGGTCGGGACGACCTGCGGTATAATAGCCATTAACAACAAGCACTCTGAAAGAGTGCCCCATTAGTTGCAATGGACGACCGCTTTCAGGGTCAATGATATTCGTTGGATTACCCATGAAGCGAGAAAGAAGTCAAACGTAATTTTCCCACAGAGAAAAAATCGCATATAATCGTACGGAACTCCTAAAAACGTACGCTAACGCATAAGTGGCAATTTTCGAGTCCGTATCTTTGCATCGCAAACAAGTTACAAGCCCGCATCCCGAACGAAACCCGAAAACATCCCGAACAAAAAGCCATTGCACAATGAAGAAGCATCACCCATACGCCACCGCCCCTTTCGCCCTAAACGGACTACTGTTTAAGACTGACTTTAATATCCATCTCGCCCATTTTTATAATCCAGTCGGTCTTCTGTTTCAAAAGAGTTTCGAAGTAAGGAACAATATCGTCGCCATAAGCTCTGTGGCTGTAGAAGTTAAGCTGTACAGCTGGCTTTCCGTTCAACTTGATTTTCTTGTAATGATGAATGTCCGACTCTACAAACGATGTCTTGCCATTCTCGTAGGCAGCAACCATAAAGTCGATGATAACCTCGCCTCCCTTTCTCTCCAGAACCTGATAATTGCAGCATCCGTCAGTTTTCTTGCGCTCGTCGAGTTCGCGCACCTTGGCCATAACCAAATCAGAAACCTCGACATCTGCAACAACCACAGAAACGCTAAACATATCGTCGTAATGCTCAGGTTTCTGTCCTTCGGGAAAGAACTCTTCCAAGTAGTAATATTCGGCAGGATGAGAGCTCCAGCCAAGCTTATAATCCTTTCCGTCGAATGAGATTGGAGCTTTGATGTTAAGATAGTTCTGTGCGTTTTGTGCCATTGCCGAGCACGACATTGCCACGAACAATGCCAAAAGTGTTTTCTTAATCTTGTTCATATACCTGTTTTTAATCGCCGCAAAAGTAGTGAAAAGAATGTTATTGCTGAGCATTTTATATTTTTTTAACACATCTGCTGCACAACACTTTGCCGCGGCCGAAACGTATCAGCAAACAAAAACCGCCTCTGCCGGCAAGGAGCAGAAACGGTTTCGGTATAAGATTCGTTCTTTGAAATAATTCAATCAGTAGCAGTCCCAGTTGTAAAGAACCCGAGAGAAGTCGCGCTTTTTCAAGTCGTCTCTTGAGATGAAGAAATTGCCAATGCCGCAGTCGCCCCACATTATCTCGCCGTCACCTTCATCGCCATTGCCCCAGCTGTTAATCTGCAACAGAAGAACATCCTTGTCATCGTCGGACTGGCGAGGGTCATATTGCGCAAACGACGGATATCCGCCAATTAAATGTTCTCCGAATTCACACTCGTCGTTAAAATCATCTCTTACGCCATCGCTGAAAAAATCGTAGAAAGGCGTATTCTCATCAGGAACAGGCAGATTCAGTTTTGGAGCTATCTTACGCACCTCTCTTTCAAAAAGATCCTCGCAAGTCATATTCAGGAAACTTTCCTGTTTCTCGAAAGAAAGGGCAAACTCGGGCGACAGCGGGAAAGACTTCACCTCTTCGGCAGTCTTTACACCCATTGCCCGGAGAGCCTCCTCGCTCATAGGCTCGCCGATGTTCTCGTGATATACCGGACGCCATCTGTCGTAATTTCTATTATCAAAATCGCAGCCGTAAATATCGTCGGGCTTTATGAAGAACTGAAGGATTCCACTCTCAGGAAAGTCATCGAGATGCGGCATCTGCCCGAAGTTTATCTGAGCCAGAAGTACGAGTTTTGTCCCGTCGTCTTTTGCCGTAGGATATTCCATTCCATCCTGCCAGTAAGGAAGTCCGCCAAACTTGCTGTCTGTCAAGAGCAGCGGCTTGTTCTTATCAACAATGTCGGCAACAATCTCTACGGCTGTTACGGCAGTCTGTTTCTTTATCTCATCAAGAATCAGCCTTGCCTGTGCATTTGTGTAAAAGCAATCGTCATCGTCTTCATACTCATCGTCATCGTCTTCATACTCATCGTCATCGTCTTCATCGTCGTCATAGTCAAAATCGTCGTCATCATCGTCAAGATTACCATTGAACAGATACGAGCCGTCTTCCAACTCCTCATAATCTTCTGTATCCTTATTTTTCATATCTACAAGATAAATGTTTCTTCCCAATGTTGGAAATTACGACAAAGATATAAAAAAATGACAAATTTACTTCTTATTTGACAAAAACATTCCGGCAATAATCAATACCGAGCCTATGATGAAGTACACGGTTATATCCTCGCTAAGCACAACCCACGCAAAGACGATGGTTGTAACGGGATTGAAATAGACGTAGTTTGTGGCAGCCACCGCGCCGAGTTTCTTTATAACCCAGTTCCATACAAGAAAGCAGAGCATCGAGGCCACGCAGCCAAGAAACAGAAGATTGTTTAGCACTTCGGGGCGCATGATGTCGGCAAGCGACGGAAATCCCGGCACAAACCAATAGTAAGGAAGCATCGACACAAGTCCGTAGAAAAATACTTTTCTGGTCACAAAGATTGTGTTGTACTTCAGGCTTGCCGGAATCATAAGCAGAGAGTAGACAGCCCAGCAAAGGCACGCCGCAAAAGCCAGGGCATCGCCAAGCGGAGAGAGATGAAGCACGAAATGACCGTTAAGAACCACCACCACAACACCAAGGGCAGCCATCAGAGTGCCCAGAATCTGAATCTTACTGAGTCTTTCCGACTTATAGAACAGCGATATAAGCGCAGTTGCAAAGAGCGGACAGAGACAAACTATAAGCGACGTGTTTGTGGTTGTTGTATAGTTCATAGCCGAATTTTCGGTAAGGAAATAGAGCGAGCCGCCGCTTATGCCAAGTCCGAGCATCAGCATTTCGTCCTTAACAGAATCGGCAAACAGGCGAAACTTCTTCAGCCCGGTCTTTGTCCAGCCCATCTTGCGCGGATAGTACGACAACGACGTGGCAAGCAGCAGCACATAGGCTATTATAAACCTGAGCGTGAATATCTGCGCAGGCGACAGTCCGCCGTTTAGCAGCAGTTTTGTAAATACGAAGGTAGAGCCCCATATTGCCACCACAATAAAGGCTACGAAATGATACAACAAATTACTCATGTCTGGAAATAATCTTTTTACGGCAGTAAAGATACAAACTATTTTTTTGTTGAAGTCTGTTTTGTCTGCATTTTGAAAAACATAGGCGGAAAAACAAAAAAAATCTGATTCTTCGTCTTTCCGCCCAACTTGTTTCTATTGCAAGGCTTCACCCTGTTTGCATTACCAATGATTTGGCTTACATGAATTACCCACCATCTCTTTCCCAACACATTCAGAATCAAGACTTTTCAACTTTCAAAATTCCAAATCGAGTTACAGTTACAGTTGTTACAGTTGTTTTTTGGAGGGTAGTTTATGAATAATGAAAACCAACCGCCAATTATGAATTTTGAATTGTGAATTATGAATTGTGAATTCTCAAATAACATGCATCAGAAATCATCCATCGGATAGCGCACGCCCCACTTACGGCGCAAACCGTCCATCAGCTGCATTATGTAGAGCGTTTCGTTGAGCGGCATACTGTACGGCTCAAGCAGGTTGTCGGCAATAGCCTCGCGACACTCCAAAAACTGATACTCGTAGCCCGTAATCTGCCGCGGCACTTCAATCTCCTCTACAAACACGCGGTCGGGACCGTTCAGGCGAATCCGTTGCGGATTGTTTATGTTGTCGATGATGATGTTGCCCTCCGTTCCGGCAATTACGCCGATATTATCGCCCACGCAGGCAGCCGACGACTGAAGGTTTGCAAGGATTCCATCTTCGAGAACGAGCGAGATTGAGTTTGTCAAATCCATTCCCGTTTTCGACTTTACACATTGCGACTCAATATTCAGAATCCTGCTGTCGAAAAACATTCTCACAAAGTTGATAGCATACACGCCAAGGTCGAGCAGCGCGCCGCCGCACAGATCGGGCTGCATTATGCGCGGTTTCTCGCCCATGCTGTAGCCAAGGGTTGCCGTAACAAGGCGCGGCTCTCCTATCCTGCCGTCGGATATGAGTTTGCGCACAATCTTCACGGCCGGCTGATAGCGAGTCCAGATGGCTTCGGCAAGGAAAACGCGCTTTTCTCGCGCCAGCGTAACAATCTCCTCAGCCTCACGATGATTTGCCATGAAAGCCTTCTCAACAAGGCAAGGCTTTCCGGCAAGGATAGCCTCGCGCGTAACACCGAAATGATGGCTGTGGGGCGTTGCAACGTACACAAGGTCAACATCGGGGTCGGCAATCAGCTCGCTGTACGAGCCGTAAGCCTTGGCAATGTTCCATTTTGCGGCAAACTCCTGCGCCCTGGCAAGCGTGCGCGACGCTATGGCATAAGCCTCAACATTTGTTAAATGGCAAAGCGTGATGGCTGCCTTTGTGGCTATCCAGCCTGCGCCGATAATTCCCACGCGCATGTTTTTGTCCTGTTCCATATAAATGTGCTTTTAAAAAAGGTTATAGTTTTTTACAGAAGCCGATGAATGACGGCATCTAACTTCCTTATGCACAAAAATATGACTAAAAAATCACTTTTGCAAGTCTGCCGCATACAAAACATAAAAAAACAGAGCATCTTTCTTTGATTAGGATGCTCTGTTTTTCTGTTATTTATAATCAGGTTTCATTAAGCCAAACTTTATCGACTCAAGCTCCAATACTCGCGTAATCTCGAAATATATTTCCTTTGCGTCGTAATATTTGCTGCCATTTTTCAAATAAATAAGGTCGCAGTTTCCGGCAAGAACCTGACGTTCGCGGTCGTAGAGTTCGAGATAATGGTTCATAAAACTATACTCGTCGCTCACCTTCGTAACATAGAAAGGATGCTCCTTGTCTCCATAGCCCGTCATCGCTATCGTGTTGAAGATGCGAGTCATTCTGTTGAAATACTGAATACATTCGTCTTCTGCTACTCCCGATTTTGAATCTTTTGACAGCCTCTTCAAGGCAACG
This sequence comes from Bacteroidales bacterium KHT7, assembly GCA_900102385.1. Classification (GTDB taxonomy): domain Bacteria; phylum Bacteroidota; class Bacteroidia; order Bacteroidales; family Bacteroidaceae; genus Ga6A1. The sequence continues at coordinate 52,414 of FNBQ01000026.1, forward strand.
CCTTTGGCACAAAGAGCATCCAAGTTCAGCGGATTTACGCCTAAAGCCTTGTCTGCCCTCTTTATGCAATCCTTATATTTCTCTTCTCTCAGCAACTTCATCGACTCTCTTGCATCAAGCTCCTCGCCATCGTCGGTCAGGAAAGACTGCCCATAGAATGCCAGAATTCTCTCGGGAAAAGTCATCGTAGTGTCTATTTTCTCGGCCGACAGCCTCTTTACCAAATCCCTTACATGTTCGGGATTATTCTTTATCCCAAATCGGTCATTAGGATTTCTCGGTGCTGTATGGCAGAGAGAAATCCTTTAGTTTTTCCCATATCGAGAGGAAGGATCGTCGTGTTTTCAACGACCTGGCCAAGTACAGAATGTGCTTGTTCTTTGTCCTTCCCAGATATGCGGGTGTTGATATCAGTTCGTAGCGGATTGTCTTGAGGAACTTCTTTTTGTCGGAGTTCATCAATGCATGGCGAAACAGCGACATGAAGTTGTATGCCATGATTATGAAATTGCCGCAGGCTTCTGTCGCCCAGAAGTTGTGCGATACGAAGTCGTCTATAGAAAAATCGTATTTCAGTTCCTTGATTCTGTTCTCTGAGTCGGCTCTGCC
>FNBQ01000043.1 GCA_900102385.1 Bacteroidales bacterium KHT7
CCTGCGAACAAGCCCAATATGAGCTGTATCGGCTTATATCCTCTATTGGAACCCTGGACAGGAATACAGCATTTCTCCAATTGCTCTTCAAAATGGCATTTCTCAAGCATTTTCAGAAAAAGTGAAAGGCCTCCGAACGGGGTGATTTCCTTGTTCACGAACTTTATATCATAATCACGCATCATCTTCTTATGTCTTTCTGCGTGGTAATGGTAGTAAATTATTGAAGGATAGCCTAATACAACCGATATTTTCTAATGGCGGTCATTAGAAAAATAGACATGCCAAATTTCTAATGACCGATTTGGGTTAAATCAGGAACTCTACTAATCATCATATTATTTATAACCATTAGATACGGCAACTAAAATCAAAAATAGGAAAAGTTGAAATGAATTTGTGTTCATTTCAACTTTTTCCATACTAATATTACAATAATAAATTAGAATCTAAATGCAACACCAAGGTTCATTGTAGGAATCAAAGTCAAGCCCTGAGCACTAAGAACACCAGGAAGTGCCTCTGTTGGCTCTGAATAACCTCTAAGTTTTGGCTCAGCATACAACTCTGTGTATCTGCCAAGCAAGTGATTGATTCTCAAGCCTAACTCACCACCAAAGTGGTTTGCATACACGTTGTCGTTTGACTTCAACAACACAGGACCAGCAATAACATCAACATTACACAATCTCTCAACACCAGTACCCATGAAGAAACGAGTAAGACTGAACATATAATCGAGAGAGTATGTGAAACAAACTCTGTTGTTATTTCTAACCTTGTAGTTATCATAATCAAAACCTAAGCGAACTCCCTGAAGAGCATCGATCTTACGTCCGATATTGATACCAAACTGATTACCAAATACATCTGTCAATTTAGGACCATAAGCATGCTGGCTTGGCCAGTTTGTACCAAGGTCGAAACCAATAAACCAGAATGGCTCATAGTAATCACCCTTGTTCATTCTTCTTGTCTGAGCATCACGACACATAATCTGAGCACCGAGATTTACAGCAAATGTATTTGTCATTACTCGCTTCTGATACAAAAGACCAGTCTTTGCATCTGGGAACGAACGCTCGAATCTTACAGAACTGAATCTTGGCTCAACGAATACAGCCCAATCCTTGTTTGCATTAAGCATAACCTGGAAACCAGTTGTCAAACCACGGAAACCAGAAGTGCTGCTTGTTGTCTGAGTTTTTCCCATATCTGGAAGAGTTCCCTCTTTAGCATTAAGTCCTGTCTGGAATACTGTACCAAGTTCAAGACCACCAGTCCAAATGAACTCAAACAAATCCTCACCATTCTCTTCCTTATTTAAACAACGGTTGATATTAATCATATACTCAAGTCTACCACCGGCATAAGCAATCTTCTGTGGCAAAGTTGTTGCAGGGCAATACTCACTGTTTATCTGTCCAAAAGCAGAAAGTCTAATACCCAAGAAGTTGAACCACTTACCAACAGAGAATGTAACCTCAGGACCTACAGTACCGTTGTCAGCAGGGATTGTTCCATTATTCTTTGCGTAATCAAGTTCACGATCGCGAACAAGGAATGAAGGACCTGCACTCAACTGCATGAAGAACTGCTCCATGAAACCATCATCATACAAATCGTCAGCCCAAGGGTTGAAGTTGTATGTCATACCCAACGTTGCACCCAACTGGTATGGATTTGTCTGAAGCATTGAACGCTCACCGTTCATATTATATCCAGCACCAAACACTCTCAATCTTGGCTGGAAATACATGTCAATCTTACCTGATGCCTTATAGCTTGCATACAAACCAGCTTCAGCACCAAAAGCAGAACCAGTCAAACCATTATGCTGCCAAACAGGACCAGCGAATGCCTGCAAATCACCACGACGAGCAGGATTAAATCCCATAAGGAAGTTTGTCATGTGGAACATATAATCTGCATACACAGAGAATGCACCAGTAAGAGCAGGTGACTTATCTGCACGAATACCTTCCTTCAACTGATTTGTTCTCAAACCTTCATAGTTGAAACCGATTCTTGCAGTGCTATATGGAGTAAATACTCTACCAAAGTCAAGACCGATAGTATAATCTGAAGTATCCCAGAAGTCTGAACCGTTGAATCTCTGAACATTCCATGACATACCAACATCCTCACCTACGAAGAAATATGGATGGAACTGATTTCTGCGTGGTTTCAAATCTTCCCAAACATCATTTCTACGTCTGATTTCCATACCGATACGAGCACTCCAAAGATTTGCCTTAGTATCATAAGAGTTTCCCTTTTCTGTATACGACAAACGCTCAAGACGTGGTTCAATGAAGAAACCAATGTTTGGTGTTACATAATACTTAGCCTGAATTGCTCCTGTAAAACCAGTAAAACCTTTCAGTTCACGGTTCTTGCTACCAAATATGTTAAAGTTAGGATCCTTCTCTATTCCTGGAATTACAGCTGTTTCATTATTATTACTCCACACATCGTATGAACCTGTATATCCAACATAACCAAGATCCAAAGAACGCCATGTCTGTCCGATCTCAACACCACCCATTACATTAACCTCAAATCTGTTGTCTTTCTTTGATGGCCAAAGGAATGAGTTTATATTGTACATACCTTCCAAACGCAATCCGTAGTATCTAGTGTTCTGCTTCTGCCAATCAATATCGTCATATCCAGTTGCAGAACCAAGGAATTTCTTATCTTCAAGAGAATAATTATACCTTCTTGCAGAAGCACCATACCACGCACTCAAGCGAATACCACCTGGAGTAAACCACTTACCAACACCAAAAGAAAAACCACTTCCGTATGCATCCCCAAACTTATCCAAGTTTGAGAAGCCATTACTACTTGGTCCCCACTGAGCCATACCCTGATAACCAATATCAAAGAACAAGTTGTCGCCAACATTCTCACTCTTGCTTGGTATATCTGGCTTATGAGCCGTAAACTGATAAATCATACCAGCTTTCAAACCGTATGTAATATCATATCTGTGCCAGTTTCCTGTACTGTGGTCGATATTATCACTCCAGAATGCAGCATATGGCATGAAGAAATAGTCAGCATGTGGATATGCATGATAACGAATCTGCAAACCAACATGACCACCGAGAGCAAGGTTTGACTTTGCCTCTGGCTGTCCATCATAGTCTGGCATTACTTCGCCATATTTGTTTGGAGAATCTGTATGCTTTGTACTGCGAACATCAAGACCTACAACAGTCTCGATATTATATACACGTCCCGGATTGTAGCCATACAAATAGTTTGTAGTGTTGAACAAATGCTCAACGCTTGCTCCCATACCCGGCAACTGATAATCACCTATTTTTGGAATATATTCAAAAGTAAGTCTTGCACCATTCCAAGGCGAGAAGTACTTACCCACCTGAACACCAACAGGAATAGCCAATGGTTGCTCCTGATCACCTCTATGAAGCATGTTCTCTGCACCCATATATGCAGAAACGAACATCTCGTCTGTGATCTTCTTGTTCTGGAACTCGTATCCCTTTGGTAGGTATCTGCCTTGCAAAGAATACTTCAATGCATTAAAGCCCTTCTTTACAGAGGTTGAGTCCTTCTTTGTCTTAATCTGAGCCAGAGCATTTTGAGCACTACCAGCAAAGAATAAGACTCCCAAAGCAACGATAAATGTCTTCATATTATATTTCATTGTCGTCTTTGCTATTCGTTGATCCATTATTTTTTCTTAGCAGTTGTGGTTCTCTTTACAGGAGCCTTCCTTGCAGGCGCTTTTTTGGCAGCAGCTTCTTCTGCAGCTTTTTTCTTAGCGGCTTCCTCTTCCAGTGCCTTCTGTGCAGCTTCCAACTCTGCGGCAGCAGCAGCTTCCTCAGCAGCCTTCTTTGCTGCCTCGGCCTCCTCAGCCTTACGCTGCTCCTCCATCTGAGCGTTAAGCTCTGCTGTCATCTTCTTCTCTTCCAGATACTCATCTATGGTACTTGCAACCATATCCTCATCAAGGTCACCATCAGTTTCTGCAATCTTAATATATTTCTCATCCATTGAGAAACACTTCTTCAAGTTCTGTGTTGCATCGATGTAACCCATATCACCACCACGGTTCGCAATGATTGCCTTCAGATACCATGTAACCGGACTCTCAGGGTCAAGTTTCTGAGCAGCCTTGGCAGCCATAGCGTTACCAGCCTTTGTATCAAGTGCAAGATCCATTACCACCTCATTTACAGGCGATGAGTTCTTTACAGTCTCAAACACTTGCTTATCACTCTTATAATAACCTCCAAGACAAAGGGCAAATGCCTTCATCAACTGGTTCTCAGGAGTGTTTGGCAAAATCTGAGCCATGACAGATGCATTATCAAAGTCGTATGCCTTGATGTACATACACAACTGGTTGTTTACGACCTCCTCAGGGTTGATTGTACGAGTTGTGAAACCGTCGATATTCTTACGAACCATATTAACATGCTTCATACGACGGTCGATGAATGGCTCAAGCAATGTTACATCGCATGTGTCTCTCTTCAAATATGAGATAGCCAAATTATTCGCAGCAAGAATCCATGGCTGACCGTTCAACTCTATAGACTCATCGTATGCTCTCTTATAAAGTTTTTCAAGCTTAACTGAGTCTTTTTCAAGCATAAACAAGTTCCAATACTCGTAAAGAGCATACTTACGTTCTACACCAGTCTGCTGCTCTTCAGTATAACGAGCCCAGATTTCTTCAGGTGACAACTCGCGGAAAATCTCGTATTTACAATCGTACTTTACAGAACGGAGAACTGGCAGATATTTCTGAATCTCAGGATATTCTTCCATCTTAGCGATTGTAGCACCCTGAATATCCATATTCTTCGTATTCTTTATCACGCCACGAATCTTTTCTGCAATTTCCTCCTGCTCATCAGCCTCCATTGCATCAGCAACCTTAGCCCATCCGTTTACGATAGCCTGTGGATTCTGATATACACGAGCAAGAACGTATTTTGGAAGAATAGATGTAATCTGCTGCTGAACAAAGTCCACACGCTTCTTAGCCAAATCGATGTTTGACTTGTAAATACCTTCAGGAGATGCTGTACCTGTGATGTGGAACTCCTTGATAGATACACCTTCACCTGCAGCAAGCTCCTTCAACTTATTCTGAAGTGCTGCGATATTCTGCTCATTCTCAGGGTTGTTAGGATCAAGAGTTGCCTTACCAACCTCAAATGTCAACTGAATGGCAGCAGATGTATTACGCTTCTCACGCTTTGCAACTTCCTTATATTTATATGGGTCCAGAGGACGCATATCAAACTTGTACTCAAGGAATCGCATTGGCTGTCTGTTATGACAAGTTACAATCTGGAAGTCCTTCTTGAAGAAGATACTTGTAAAATCCTCCATCTGGATTGTTGCATAACAAGAATAGTTACGATCTGGATGAGGAATTGTGATAGTATCAGCCCAATCGATAGACATACGCTCAGCAGTAAGTCTTCTGCGCTGAATGTATGGATAGAGAGGATCGTGCTTCCAGTTGAATCCCATCAAGCGATACTGAGTATCGTGGTAATCCTGACCGTCAAGAACGATTGGCTTACAGTAATTTACTGTATCATCGTTTGTACAGTCGATAATGAATGGCTGAATAATCAGACGAGCATTTGGTCGACCGTTGTGCGGTGGGATTGGGAATGTATTGTAAGGGAAGAACTTGTTACCAATACGCTCAGCAGCCTTTGGCTTTGGCTGGATTTCCTGAACGTAAGCAACGACATCAATATTTGCCAACATGATTTCGCCCTCAAGAGCCATATTAATGATGTTTCTTCCATCTACCTTCTCCAATTTTGCAGGTGCCATACCTACCTTGAAAATCAAGGCACCGTTATCAGGAACCTGACACTCATAGTTACCAGACTGGTCGCAGACTGCAAAGTTACACTCTACAACAGCAGCACCCTGAGCACCATCAATCTTAGACAAGTTATCCTGAGCATCTGCTATAGTATTGAAAATATATACGAATACAGCCTCATCGGTAAAAGGCATCATCGCCTTACCTGCCTTGTTTTTCTTCGAGTTTACAACACGACCCTGCACGGTAGTCATTCGCTGTGCTACAGCGTCCTGGCCACAAAGTGCAAAGGCCAGCAGAAGTAATATCCAACTATATCTTTTCATACCTGATTATTTTAAAATGTAAACGAAGTGAACACCTAAATTAAATGGCATAAAGTTCCATCCCTGATAATGGTCACCGTACTTGTCCTCGTCGACCATACCAGTTAGAGTCTCGGCCTTTTCGACATCAGGATTTGTCGTCCACTTGTCATCATCGTAAGTTTTTCTCAGTTCGTGGAAATAAATCTGACCAGCACCAGCAGTAAACTCAACGTTGATACGTGGAGTAATCTTTAGGGCATAACCAAATGTCAAACCAAGACCAAGGGCATCACCCTTATGATTGATACCGTGTTCATCCCAGTGATATGTTGCTCCAATGATTCCAAGACCCACGAACTCGCGGGTCATTGGACGACCATTGAACCAATATTTTACCTGAGGCTGAAAGCCTGTCATTTTCAAATCATAGCCGTAAGGCTTATTGTTTCCAAATGCACCGACCTCGACGCTGATTCTACTCTTAGTAACCATTTCGATAGATGCGTTTGGTGAAAGTCCAGCCCAATAGAGGGCATTAGTCTTTACAGCGAGCAACTGTGCCTTTGCTCCGATACCGAAGAGCACAATCATCATGAGCGCTGTAAGTAATCTTTTGTTTATGCAAATCATTATTTTGTCCTCCTCAGTTAATTATTTTTTACTTTTTTCTGCTTTAGCTTTTGCTTTAGCCTCTGCCTCAGCCTTTTTCTTTGCTTCAGCTTCAGCCTTCTTTGCTGCGGCCTCGGCTTTCTTAGCCTCAGCTTCTGCTTTCTTCTTAGCTTCTGCCTCAGCCTTTGCCTTTGCCTTTGCCTCAGCTTCTGCCTTCTTAGCGTCTTCCTTAGCCTTCTTGCTGTTGTTTTCAGCCTTAGCCTTTGCAGCCTTGTTTGCAGCCTCAGACTTAGCTGCCTCTGCAGCCTCCTCCTTAGCCTTAGCCTTAGCAGCCTTAGTCTTGTCTGCTAGCTCTTGCTCAGCGGCTTTTTTTGTAGCCTTAGCCTCAGCCTCTTTCTCCTTAGCCTTAGCCTTAGCCTGGTCCTCTGTAGCCTTTATAGCAGCCTTATTCTTCTCATCTTCTGCCTGATTTGCCTTACGCAAAGCGTCAAGTTCAGCCTGTTCCTTCTTCTTGAACTCATCGAACTCAGCCTTAACCTTAGCTCTCTCAGCAGCTTCTTCTTCTTTTCTCTTTCTCTTATCAGCAGCCTCCTGCTTCTTCATGTCAACCTTCTTCTGCTTCTCCATTTCCTTCTGAGCAGCCTCTTGCTGACGAACTTCCTTGATGCGCTCCTTTTCATTAGCTCTGTAGATTGCCTCTTCCTTATCAGCCTGAGCCTGAATAGCCTTCTCCTTAGCTCTTGCCTCAGCCTCTGCTCTAGCCTCTTCAGCCTTCTGGAGCTTAACCTGACGAAGTGAATCCTTAACAAGGTTCATCTGCTTCTCCTTCTCAATCTTAGCACGAGAAATAGAGTCGCGAACAAACAACATACGCTTCTTCTTGTCGACTTTTCTCTGCTGGCTCTCTCTCTTCTTCTCTGCCTGAACCTGAGTGTACTTGGCTCTTGCAGTCTGGAGTGCCTCGATACGCTTGAAGTCGAGTCTCTTATATTTCTGTGAAATTGAACGGAATCTGTAAACGAAAGCAAGTTTTAGATCCTGTGGAACAGGAAATGGAATGATATGCCATGCTTTTGATTTTATGTTATGTTCCATGACAAAATCCTCGTCTCTGAGCATATCCTCTGTGCCTCTCTTGGCATCTGGATGCTGCTTCATGTACTGGTCTACCATTTCTTGAGTATAGTCTACGTTGTGAATACCACCCAAGTTGTCGAAATTAGAATAAGGTATATATTCACCATCCTTATTTGTAATAGCCTTAAACTTGCTGTATTTGTATACATCGTACTTTGCATACTCCAAGCCTAGAGAAACGCCAAATTCAACATCCAAACTACTCTTCTTAAAAGCGTACATTGGGATGTTGTATCCGAATTCTCCACCAATTCCGTAAGCCTTACCTTTTCTACCAGTCTGGCTTAGTTTAAGGTTGATATCCATATAGTCGAACCAGACGCCAGCATAATATGCTCTCCAATATCTTGAATGCGGATTCTGCTTACCTGTTCTTGGATTTTTATCTGTTCTCCAATACTTTCTGGCTTCTACCTTAGCTTCAAAAAGATCATAAACATACTTTGGAACAAGAGTTCCCTTAGATTTAGGGTTGTACTTAAGAACAGCACCTACCGTATAACGATTATAAACGGAGTTCGAAATATCGAATTCCGCACCAATGTTTGCTGTAGATAGTGCCCAGTCTACTGCATTCGTTCTGAATGACAAACGGTCTTTAAACGGCATTGTATCCGGTTCCTCAACCTTCTTCTTGCCCCTAGTAGCGGCGGTTTGTGCACTCACGCCAAATACCGCCAGCATTACAACGATTGTAAGTAAATATCTCTTCATTCTCTGTTTAAATTCTTGTGATTTCGAAAAACACTTTGCAAAAGTATCTATAATTTTTTATATACGCCTATTTTTTTTAAAAAACTTTCACTTGCAGTTCTTTAAAAGTTTAATAATATTGTTATTTGAACATTATGTAAAGTATTTTTTCTAACTCGATTTTACAAGAATGGCAGACAACGCTATCCTTCTGAAAAACAGCAAAAAACTAGTTGATAGCTATTTATATATCTTCTCACCATTATAATCGCGTGCTATATAAGTCGGTCTGTTTTTGCTTTCACAGAACACCCGGCTTAGGTATTCCCCAATGATACCAAGAGACAGCAACTGAACACCACCCAAGAAAAGGATAACACACATCATTGAAGGATATCCTTGCACAGGTTCGCCCCACAAAAACACCTTTAATATAATATACATTATATATATAAAAGATGTAAGAGAAACTATCACTCCCATAATCGTAGCAAACCTAAGTGGCACGGTTGTGAAGGAAGTGATACCTTCGATAGCAAGTCCAAAGAGAGAAAAGAAATTCCACGAACTGTTCCCCGCAGTTCTATTTCCCCGATCAAACTTTATCTCCTTCTTCCGGAAACCAATCCAGCAAAACATACCCTTTGTATAACGTTCGCTTTCCCTTAGTTTTTTCAGAGCCTCAATACAAGAACGATCAAGAAGTCTGAAGTCTCCAACATTCGGAAGTACTTCAATTCTAGTACTTCTCTGCAAAATATCATAAAAGACAAGTGACATTTTTTTTCTTAGCCAACTTTCCTTTCCACGATCTTTCCGCAATGCATAAACATCGTCATATCCCTCTTCCCAATATTTTATCATTTCGGGAATGAGCGATGGCGGATCCTGCAAATCGGCATCCATAATAACTGTGGCGTCACCTGTAGCATAGTCAAATCCTGCAAGCATAGCACGTTCCTTGCCGAAATTCCTTGACAAATCAACATAGTTTATTCGTTTATCAGACACTCTGAGTTCTTTAATACATTCCAATGTCTTATCCTTACTACCATCATTGACGAACAAAACCTCCCACTCGTAGTTGGGCTGATTATCCATCAGTCCAACCAACTCCTTATATAAAGAAGGAAGAGAAAGTTCTTCGTTGTATGCAGGAATCAACAATGTTATTTTTTTCATTATTCAGAGATTTTTCGAATTGCTCCAGTTGTTGAGTCAAAATATACCTTTGTAGTTGTCTTCACATCGTAATATGCAGGAGACAGTTTCTCAACATTGCCAAACTGTCCCATCGGGAAATCGTTCTCGTAAAGAACATTATTTCGTTCAAAAATTTTGAAAGTCGTTGTGCTTGGCAGAGCGTAAATCATGCCCTCATCGCCATTTGCACCTTTCTTTCCAAAAGAGAACTTCTTTTTCTTTGGTTCTTCGATGACAGGCTCTGGCACAGGAGCCGGAACGGTATGATTATCAACAAGACTCCAATATATTGGTGCACCGCTCAAATCATCGACATCGACAATGCCAAGATGTTTCGAGAAACGGAACAACTCCTCGGCATTTGTCTCTCTGTTTGGCATGATTGTAAATGTACGAGTTACATAAGTTGTATCATTCACGCCTTTAAAAACCTGAAGCAAGGCTTTTTCAGTTGTTTCAAGTTTATTGAACATCAGTTTCATCTGAGCAGCATCGGATGGCATATAACTTGCCTGACCGCTCGCAAGCTCGTTCTTACTGTCGCGCAGTTCGAAAATCTTGTCTGCCGTGAGCGAGGCCATCTTCGCCTTTGAGTTTGCATTAAGAATCTCCTGAGTCATATAATCGTGAGCATTCAGAACAGGAGACTTTCTGTAAACACGGTTCGGCATATCAGCCTCAGGCAGAGGTTTTGTATTAACTGCAAGGATAACGCCTTCTTTAGAAAGTTCCATTAGTGGAGCGATTGTCTTCGGATTGAATTTTACCGAGAAGACCTTACTCGTATCGGCAACGCCGAATGCTGCCACATCAATATTTTCTATGCTCCAACTTGTATAAGAATCCGCCGACTCCTTGCTATGGATATATCTTTCTGCATATTCCACAAACTCGCCCGGCGTATGAGTTATTTTTCTTGCTATGACCCTAACCTTAAGTCCTGTTTTTGGAAGGAAATACGTAACTCCGTCCGTAGTTACACCGGGAATATATTTTGATACTTCAGTTTGTGCGTTGGCTGCGCTTAGTGCAAAGCACAACATTCCGCCTAATATCAACGATTTCTTCATTATTTATTCTTAAGTTTTTTGAATGCTTTTGGTATGTTGTTTATAATGTCCGATGCGATAACACTCTCCTCGCCCAGTTCCTCAGCAGCAAAATCGCCAGCCAAGCCATGCAAATATACGCCAAGACGAACAGCATCGAGAGATGAATATCCCTGAGCCAGCAATGATGTAAGGATTCCAGTCAGCACATCGCCGCTTCCTGCTGTTGCCATGCCCGGATTTCCTGTAGGATTAAGCAGGAACGTTCCATCTGGACATACGATGATGCTCCATTTGCCTTTCAGAACAAAATATATGCCGAACTGCTGAGCCATCTCCATCGCCTTCATCATTCTCTTGTAGGTTGTTTCGCACGGACCAACGAGTTTGTCCATTTCCTTCGGATGCGGCGTAAGGATTGTTCCTTTTGGCAAGTCCTGAATCCACGCCTTGTGGGTTGAGAGGATATTGATTGCATCGGCATCGAGAACAAGCGGAGTGCGCAGATTGTCGAGTTGGTCTTGCAAAGCCGACACGGTGCTCGGATTTGTTCCGATTCCCGGACCGATCCCGACGGCATTGTAGCCAATCATCGGAACAGATGATGAGAATACGCTGTTGCTCGCATCATGATGAATTATTGCCTCGGGAATGGCTATCTGCATTATCGTATTGTTAAGCGTCGGTGTGTGAGCCGTAACCTTTCCTGCTCCAGCCTTCAGGCACGCCTTTGTTGCAAGTACCGATGCGCCAGCCATTCCGTAACTTCCGGCAATTATCAGCGCATGGCCTCGTGTTCCCTTGTGAGCAAACTTCGAAATCGGTTTCAAGATGCCAGCAACCTCGCGCTCGTCGATGGTTCGGTAGATTGATGCCGTCTGCTCCATCGCGCGTTTGTCTATTCCGATGTCGAGAACCTCTACATCGCCAACGAATTCTTCGTTTTCGGCAAAGAAGAAAGCCAACTTCGGACATTGAATCGTCAGCGTCAAATCGGCCTTTATGATGTTTGTTCTGATGTTTTGCGAATTGTCTTCACCGAACAATCCCGAAGGAACGTCGATAGCAACCCGAACGCCCGGCAGTCCATTGATGAAATGAACCAAACCGGCATATCCCTTCAGCAAAGGATGATTAAGACCTGTGCCAAAGAGTCCGTCAATAATGATTGTTCCGGGAACAAACGTAGGAGGGTTGAACTCGGTTACAATCTCGTGACGCTTTATATTTTCTTTATTTTCGAGTCTATTCCAATTTTCCTCACATTCAGCAGAAAGCGTTTTCTTGATGTTGAACAAGAAAACCTCTACGCTGTAGCCTTTTTCTGCCAGCAGCCTTGAAACTGCCAACGCATCTCCGCCGTTGTTGCCAGAGCCGGCAAACACCATGAAGGGCGTGTTCGTATCGGGCCATCGCCTTACAAGCACATCGGTTATAGCCACCGAAGCGCGCTCCATCAAATCTATCGAACTAATCGGTTCGCGCTCGATAGTCAGGCGATCGAATTCTTTTAGCTGATTATTCGTAAAAATCTTCATATTTTGCAAATATATAATTTTTTACATTATAAATATGACATGAATCATGGATTTTTTTTATTTTTGCCGAATAATTTTAAAACAACAAGATGAAAACTGTACAAGTTCTTGATAGAAAGTTTGAATTGAGTATATCTGCAGAAAGAATATCTCAGGAAGTTAAACGTGTTGCAGCACAGATGGATAAGGATCTTGAAGGAAAAAATCCGATTATGCTCGGAACTCTCAATGGCGCGTTCGTTTTCACTGCCGATCTTGTTCGTGCAATGAGCATTCCGATGGAAGTAACGTTTGTGAAAATGGCATCATACAGCGGTATGAGTTCTACTGGTGAGGTTAAGCAACTGGTGGGTTTGAAGGAAAATATAGAAGGGCGTACAGTTGTTATTGTTGAAGACATCATAGACTCGGGACGCACGATGGTGGCTATGCTTGAAATGCTGAAAGCCATGAAGCCGGCCGAAATCAAGATTTGCAGCCTGCTCGTAAAGCCTGATGCCCTGAAGGTGAAACTTGACATTGATTATGTATGCTTGAACATTCCTAACGATTTCATAGTCGGCTACGGACTCGACTACGACGGATACGGTCGAGAACTGCCAGACATATACACATGCATCTAAAAATTAAAACAAACATAATAATTTAAATGAAGAACATTGTTATTTTCGGTGCTCCGGGTTCAGGTAAAGGTACTCAGAGCGACAAGATTGTTGAGAAGTACGGCTTCAAGCACATCTCAACTGGTGATGTATTGCGTGGCGAGATTAAGAACGGCACAGAACTTGGCAAGACTGCCAAAGAATATATCGACAACGGTCAGCTTATTCCAGATGCTCTTATGATTGACATCCTTGCAAGCACATACGACAGCTTCGGCAAGTCAATCGAGGGTTGCATCTTCGACGGTTTCCCAAGAACAGTTCCACAGGCAGAGGCTCTTAAGGCTATGCTTGCAGAGCGCGGTACTGAGGTTAGCATCATGCTCGACCTTGAGGTTCCTGAGGACGAACTGATGGTTCGCCTTATCAACCGTGGCAAGACAAGTGGTCGTGCCGACGACAACGAGGAGACAATCAAGAAGCGTCTCGTAACTTACCACAGCCAGACTGCTCCGCTTATCGACTGGTACAAGGCTGACGGCAAGTACACTCACATCCAGGGCTTGGGCTCAATGGATAAGATCTTCGCTGACATCTGCGAGGCAATCGACAAGATTTAATAAATCCACAAAATACTATGGCGGCTCGCTTCCTGCGTAAACACACAAGGAGTGGGCTGCCTTTTTCTACGACTATTTTCATATATGGCTGAATCGAATTTCATTGACTATGTACGTATTTGCTGCCGCTCGGGCAAAGGCGGACGCGGCTCTGCTCACATGCATCACGCAAAATACAACTATAACGGCGGACCAGACGGAGGCGACGGAGGCCGAGGCGGACATATCATCCTGAGAGGAAACCGCAACTACTGGACTCTGCTGCACCTGCGCTACGAACGTCATGTCTTTGCAGGACACGGCGGAAACGGCTCGGAATGCCGAAGCCACGGCAAGGACGGCGAAGACCGATACATAGACGTTCCGTGCGGAACGGTGGTGTACAACGCCGAGACGGGCGAATACATCTGCGATGTTACCGATGACGGTCAGGAAGTAGTCCTTCTGAAAGGCGGACGCGGCGGACTTGGAAACTGGAACTTCAGAACAGCCACAAATCAGGCTCCGAGATATGCTCAGCCGGGCGAACCGATGCAGGAGATGACCGTAATCCTCGAGTTGAAACTCTTGGCCGACGTCGGTCTTGTGGGATTCCCAAATGCTGGAAAAAGCACACTCGTATCTTCGCTTTCATCGGCAAAACCGAAGATTGCCAACTATCCGTTCACAACCCTCGAACCAAGCCTCGGAATCGTTCCTTACCGCGACGGACAGTCGTTCGTAATGGCTGACATTCCAGGAATTATCGAAGGCGCAAGCGAAGGCAAAGGCTTGGGACTGAGATTCTTGCGTCACATAGAGCGCAACTCTCTCCTACTCTTCATGGTGCCGGGCGATGCCGACGACATTGCTAAGGAATACCAGATTCTGTTGGACGAACTCACGAAATTCAACCCAGAACTTCTCGACAAGCAGAGAATTCTTGCCATCACAAAGGTTGATATGCTCGACGACGAACTTGTGCAGATGCTCGAAGAAACTCTTCCGACAGACATTCCGCACGTATTCATCTCGTCTGTAACAGAAACGGGCATTGCAACATTGAAAGACATGCTATGGGCTGCGATGAACAGCGAAAGCAACAAGATTGCGATGGTCATCAACAAAGAAAACATCGTACACCGAAACAAAGATGTAAAGAAACTAGATGCCGACTTTGCCGACTGGGAAGACGAGGATTATGAGGATTATGAGTACGAAGATGATGACGAGGAAATCGAAGACCTCGATGACTTTGAATACGAGGACTGATGCACGGAAAGATTAGGTTTGACTATAATGTCTTCGGCACGGACATCGTAGCCTTCAGCACCACGCGAAACGGCGGATGCAGCACGGGAAACTACGCATCGTTCAACGCCAACTATTTCTGTAACGACAATCCCGAGCATGTGTCTCAAAACAGACGTTTGCTCTGCGCAGAATTAGGCATAGACACATCAAGGCTGATTGTTCCGCATCAGATTCACAAAACGGCTGTTCTTAATGCAGATGATGAATTTCTCAGTCTAAAAGCCGACGAGCAGAAAGAAAAACTCGAAGGCATAGACGCGCTGATAACCGACAGAAGCAAGGTCTGCATAGCCGTGAGCACAGCCGACTGCGTACCTATCCTACTCCACGATAAAAGACGCAAGGTCATTGCTGCCATTCATTCGGGCTGGAGAGGAACGGTTCAGAACATCATCTCGGCAACAATATCAGAAATGAGAAAACATTACGAATCCGAAGCTATCGACATAACGGCACAAATTGGCCCGAGCATATCGGTAGACAGTTTTGAAGTTGGCGACGAGGTTTACGAAGCCTTCGAAAAAGCCGGATTCGACATGAACGAAATTGCTGAAAGACACGCAAAATGGCACATAAACCTGTGGGAAGCGTGCAAAATTCAACTTAAACAATGCGGAGTTGCAACGGATAACATACATATTGCAAACATCTGCACTCTAAAAAACAAAGAGTTCTTTTCTGCCCGCAGACAGGGCATCGACTCAGGAAGAATACTCAATGGCATTATGAAAGCCATTTAAAAACAACGTAAAAAGAATAGGAAAGTGAATTTTAGAAGATTATTTTTTTGTTTGCTCGTGGGAGCAATATCTTTAGGTAACACCAAAGTACTGGCGCACAACAACAATTCGAGAAAGACGCCGGCACACAGAAAAACAAACGTAAGAAAGAGAAGAGTTTCGAGACCAATTAACAGAAACGTCTCATCATATAACTTTGAGAAAGCAAGAATGTTTGCCGACTCAACAAAGAGCATGAGAGAGTTTGACATTCCTTTCAACACTAATTTCACAAACTCCGAGATTATGTGGGTAAAGGTAAGGACTCCAAAGATGTTTGGCAGCAACCAGAAAATCCATATAGACTTATCCGACCTTTCGGACACTCTGAAATGGCACATGCCGCTGCCAGGCTGCAAGGTTATCAGTGCGTTCGGAGGACGCAGAAAGCACCATTCGGGCGCAGATTTGAAGACTAAGCCAAACGATTATCTCTACGCAGTATTCGACGGCGTGGTTAGACTATCAAGGGTAATCGGCGGATACGGAAATGTAATCACAATTCGCCACACCAACGGACTGGAAACGGTTTACAGCCATAACTCGCGCAACTTCGTATCGGCAGGCGATACGGTAAGAGCCGGTGAAATAATCGGTCTGACAGGAAGAACGGGACGCGCCACAACAGAACATTGCCACTTCGAACTGAGAATAAACGGCCAGGCTCTGAACCCAGAAGTCTTGTTCGACTTTGCGCACAACACCATAAAGAGCGGCGTGTATGTTGCAACGCCAGCAGGCAGCCTGAAAAGGCTTACAGATGCACCAGAGAACCTCGTTTTCGCCTTCAGCGATGCCAAGGAGGTTGATATGACCGACAGCGTAGCCGTTGCAAAAGACCTAAAGGAAAGAGATGCCTACGCAAAATCGGTATACACACATGCACGCAAAAACAGATACAGAAGACACACATCACATAGAAGACGTTCTGCCTCGGCAACGCATCGCCGCAGACGCAGATAAATTCTTATAGAAACAAAGAAAAATATGGCAGGAGACAACATTGACAACGTAATCACCGGCGGAATCGTATTCCACGGAAGCAAACGAGGCGGAAACAAGAAGGACGAAGGTTTTCACACCAAGGCCAAGAAGAAAGGCTACGTTACCGGAAGCCACGGCTCTGCCTCGGCAAAAAAGAAGGCTGACATCAGAAAAAAACGTGCTGCAAGACCATCGCAGAGACGTTCTAAATAGAAAGAATCCTCATTCAGTATAAAGTTGATGAATGAGGATTTTTTCTTTGTGTATTAGCGAAATATCTTTACGAACCTTCTGTGACAATCTAAGTAAAATCACACTTCGTCGATAGAAATTGTGCGAAGATGAAGTCTGTTTAGCAACTGAAGGAACGGATATGCAAGCAATTCTTCGGGCAAGAACGGCGAAAGCCTCAGACATCGCACTATCCTACCGATGGCGCGATAGACCTTCTCAGAGAATCCCAAATTCTCGTCGTTATTTACAAAATCGTTGTAGGCTTCTTCAAGGAAGATTTTTCTGAGCAGGGAATATCCGTAGCCAAACGAAGGCTCGACAAACAGATATTTCCGGTCCATCTGCATGTCACGACAAAGAAAGCCGAAGAGCGACGACACAAAATATCCGATATGAAATGCCGAAATGAATTTCTTGACTTCATCAACATTTTTTACATAAGGCAGAATAGCCATGATGTCGCAAACCTGTTTCAGCCCAATGCCCGACTCGATTGTATGGCGAAGAACATGAAGCAGCATGCAGCACAGAGCCATCTCTTCGGACGGAATCACAACCGCCTGCGTCTTGCCGTCTGTAGTCTGAAGATTTACCGTCTGATACATTTCCTTCCAACTGTCGAAAAACACCTCGGCGCGTCTGTCCAGTCGGCGCAACCTGAAAAATTCGGCGCGCGAATGTAGTTCTATCGTATATCCATCGTACCGGAATTCGTGATTTCTGTTGCCTTCGTATTTCTCGGTTACATCGAGAGCCTCATCAAACTGCCGCCAGAAAACGAGGTCGATGTCGCCACAACAGCGATGAAGCGGATTGGCATAATAATAAGCCGCCGCTCCGCCCTTGAACAGCAACGGATTCAAGCCCTCTGACCGATAAATCTTCGAGAATGAATGTGCCAGTTGATTTATCTTGCGGTTGTCATCTTCGAGTTTCAGAAGAACCTTGCCCCACAGCAAACGGAGTTTGAGCGACGGCTTGCTTTCCTCGGGCAAAAGTCCTATTCCATCGAGGAAGAAGCCCGTAACAGCCTGTTCTTGCGAGTGCACATACAAATTCATCCATTCATCATCAGACAGACAAATGGATGTATCAACAACCGGCTTACGATTTAGGACGCCGGCACTCACCAACTTTAAAAGCAAATCCATAAAAGGAAGCTTTAATACTTAAAAGCCTTTATAAATTGAGGAACCTTTCTAAATACTTTAAACACGACTAAGAAAATAGGGTTAAAGCCGTGCAGCCTGAAGATTTTAAAATCCTCTCTCCACTTACAGAAAGCATATTTTGGAGAAGTTGAAAGTCCGCCCATGCGCATATCAACAACCACCCTATCCATAAAGCCAATTTTCAAATCATTCTCAAATAAATATCTGATAAGAAAGTCTGTATCACTCGATATTTTATAATTCTCATTATACAAACCATATTTCATCAAGGCATTGCGTTTTACATAGACAGTAGTATGCAAAGGCAACCAACCATATTGTACTTTGCCTCTTTCATATTGTCCCGAATACCATACTCTGCGAATAGTACCTTTGACTGTACTATATACGCCATTGGCATAAACCAAGTCGGCATCTGAATAATTAAACATTTCCACAACTCTTGAAATTGTACTAGTCTCGTACAATTTGTCGTCCGAATGAACAAGTCCGATAATGTCGCCCGTTGCCAGTTTTATGCCCTTGTTTATGGCATTGTACACGCCGCCGTCAGGTTCGCTTACAAATTCGGCAATCTTGTCTTGATACTTACGGATAATCTCCACAGAACCATCCTTTGATAATCCATCGATTATTATATACTCGATGTTTGGATAGTCCTGTCCTAACACGCTAAGAATAGTATTCTCGATTGTATTAGCTCGATTTCGACAAGTCGTTATAAGACTTACTTTTGGCTTGTTATTATTCAAGATTCTAAATATGTAATATTTTGCAAAAATAATAAAGATTTTCCTATTAGAACACTAATGACGAAAAAAATTGAGATTGCTCTTTAACATACTATTCGGGTAACCATGCCTTAAACAATCAGTATAGCAAGCATTTAGAACAAATTTCAACATATCCGCCCGATGTGTAATATGTCAGAGTTTAACAGCAACTTTTGCTGGAAGAGACTCGTTATTGAGCCTGTCGAGCGCCGTAACAACGAAGACAAACTTCTTTTTTCCGTTGTAAACCTCGAGCGGAGCAAACGGAATTTTCGTCACAGTATAGATATTTTCCGAGTTATTTAGGTTTATCTCCTCGCCTTCGTTAAAACGATATACAACATATTTCACAGGCTTGTCCATCTCGCCTTCATATGCCGGCGGAGTCCAGCACAAGACCATGCCGTCTTCTTTCATCTTTACGGGCATCAATTTTGTGACCTCGGCTGGCGGAGTGGCATCCTTGAACAGGAATAACGGCTGAAGAGCGATATTTCTGTGATAGACTTCCTGCATAAGCGAGCGATAGTTTGCGATATTATCGACAAAAAGTTTTGCATACCACTGGCACGAGCCTTGTATCTGCGGATAAGAGCGCATCAGGCGATATTTGGCAATCTGCTGATTACGGTTTGGATTCGACGGGTCGGGATTCTTCACGGTGCGTTCGATGTCCATTCCGACGAAGAGCGGACGCGCGCTGGCATGCTTTGCCCACCAGTCAACAAGCACGTTGTAGTCGGCTGCCTTATGACCGATTTCCCAATATAACTGCGGAACGGAATAGTCAACCCAGCCTTTGTTAATCCACAAAAGGATGTCGGCATATAACTCGTCGTAGTTCTGCAAGCCGTTTGTGTCGCTTCCGTTCATTGGGTCTGATTTTTTGTTTCGGTAGATTCCGAAAGGTGAAACGCCGAACTTTACCCACGGCTTTACGGCTACTATCGAATCGTGAAGTTCTTTTACAAGAAGGTCTACGTTGTAGCGCCGCCAGTCTTCGATGTTCTTCAGCCCCATGTCGTTGGCTCTGAAAGTCTCCTCGTCGGGAATTGCCTCGCCCTTGACAGGATAAGGATAGAAATAGTCGTCGATATGTATTCCGTCGACATCGTATCTTCGGGTGATGTCGGCTGCTATCTTGCAGATAAACTGACGGTTTTTTTCAATTCCGGGATTGAAAAAAATCATATTATCGTAAACGAAGAATCGTTCGGGCTCTCTGAAATAAAGATGATTAGAAACCAAGTTGGTAGATGTCTTGGTCTTTACTCTGTAAGGATTGAGCCATGCGTGAAGTTCCATTCCACGACGATGGCACTGAACAATCATGAACTGAAGCGGGTCCCAGTATGGCGAAGGTGCTTGTCCCTGTGTTCCGGTAAGGAAGCGGCTCCACGGCTCTATTTCTGAATAGTAAAGGGCGTCAGCCTCGGGACGAACCTGAAACATCACGGCGTTTATTCCGCCTTTCTGTAGCGAGTCGAGTTGAGCTGTAAGGGTTTTCTGCATGTAATCGGTAGTCATTCCCTCGAACTGGCGATTAACAGTCTGTATCCATGCTCCTCGGAATTCTCTCTTCGGACCTTGTGCGCTCGCCGCCAAAGAAAAAAGTACTCCGATTAAAAGTATATGTATGCGCTTCATCATAATCTTTACTGTTTCAAATAATAAGCAAACTTACACAAAAAAAATCAATTTTCGGGTATAATAGCCAAAAAGATTTTCTATCTTTGTAATTCTTATCAGGATATTTATGAACAGTTCAATAAAAATAAAAGGCGCAAGGGTTAACAACCTGAAGAATATTGACGTCGAAATTCCACGAAATAAACTTGTTGTCGTAACCGGATTGTCGGGCTCAGGAAAATCTTCTCTCGCCTTCGACACATTGTATGCCGAGGGGCAGCGAAGATATGTCGAGAGTCTCTCGTCGTATGCACGCCAGTTTCTGGGCAGAATGGGAAAGCCTGAGTGCGACTTCATCAAAGGAATTCCGCCAGCAATAGCCATTGAACAGAAGGTGACGAGCCGAAATCCGCGCTCAACAGTAGGCACATCTACCGAGATTTATGATTTTCTGCGACTTCTGTACGCCCGCATCGGCAAGACTATCTCGCCAATAAGCGGAACGGAGGTGAAAAAGCATACAGCAGAAGATGTTCTGGAAGCCATTCAGAAATATCCGAAGGACACGAAATTCACCGTACTCACGCCTTTCGTCATTCCTGAAGGAAGAAGCATCGAAACGCAGTTGGAGATGTCGCTGAAACAAGGATTCTCGAGAATTGACATCGACGGCGACATAATTCAGATTGAGGATTTTCTGAAGAGCGGCGAACTGGGTACGGACAAGAAGATTTTAACGCTCGTTGACCGCATGAAGGTTGATGATGCAAAAGATGTTGTATCGCGAATGGCAGATTCGGTAGAGATGGCTTTCTATGAGGGCAACGGAACGTGCTATATCAGAATCTATCCGGAGAAGGAACTACTGGAATTTTCGAACAAATTCGAGGCTGACGGAATGGCGTTCGAGGAGCCTACCGACCAGACTTTCTCGTTCAACTCGCCTTTGGGTGCGTGTCCCGAATGTGAGGGCTTCGGAAAAATCATCGGCATAGACCCTGCCTTGGTAATTCCAAACAGCGCGCTGAGCGTTTATGAGGGCGCGGTGGTTTGCTGGCGCGGAGAGAAGATGGTTGAGTGGAAGAACGAATTCTGTCGAAGAGCCGAAAAGGTTAATTTCCCGATTTTCAAACCATACTATCAACTTACCGACCAAGAGCGCGACTGGCTCTGGCATGGTCTGCCCGGCGAGGAGAGTCTGCCGGAATACGAGCGCGTGAGCATCGACAACTTCTTCAAGATGCTGCAAGAAAATCAGTACAAGATTCAGTATCGCGTTATGCTTTCGAGATACCGCGGAAAGACCGTGTGTCCCGTATGCCAAGGCAAAAGGCTGAAGAAAGAGACAGAATACATAAAGGTTGGCGGAAGGTCGATAATGGAACTCGTTGAGTTGCCGATAACCGACTTTGCCGAGTTTTTCAACAATCTTGAACTAAGCGAGCACGACGCCAGCGTAGCAAAGCGTCTGCTCATCGAGATAAAGAGCCGCACTCAGTTCCTGCTCGATGTGGGACTGGGCTATCTTACGCTAAACCGTCTGAGCAACACGCTTTCGGGCGGCGAGAGTCAGCGCATAAACCTCGCCCACTCGCTCGGAAGCAGTCTTGTAGGCTCGCTATACATACTCGACGAGCCAAGCATCGGACTGCACAGCCGCGACACCGAAAAGCTGGTCAAGGTTCTGCGTCAGTTGCAGGAACTGGGCAACACGGTTGTTGTGGTTGAGCACGACGAGGACATAATCCGAAAAGCCGACTACATCATCGACATCGGTCCTGATGCCGGCAGACTGGGCGGCGAAGTTGTATATCAAGGCCCACTTTCTGATATTCTCGACGGCAAGGCAAGCGATGCCAACTCTCACACCGTGAGATATCTAAGCGGAGAAGACAAGATTCCTGTTCCGATGAGCCACAGAAGATGGAACAACTACATAGAGATTAAAGGCGCACGCCACAACAACCTGAAGGGCATCGACGTTAAGTTTCCACTCAACGTGATGACGGTTGTAACGGGCGTGAGCGGCTCGGGCAAGTCTACGCTTGTGCGCGATGTCTTCTATCGCGCGCTGAAACGTCATTTCGACGAACAATGCGACCGTCCGGGCGAATACGCATCACTCGAGGGCGACTTGAATCAGATAAAATCGGTCGAGTTCGTCGACCAAAATCCTATCGGAAAGTCAACCCGAAGCAATCCCGTAACCTACCTGAAGGCATACGACGAAATCAGAAAACTCTTTTCCGACCAGCCGCTTGCCAAGCAGATGGGATATGCACCAAGTTATTTCTCGTTCAACACCGAGGGCGGACGATGCGAGGAATGTAAGGGCGAAGGAACGGTTACAATCGAGATGCAGTTTATGGCAGACCTTACGCTTACGTGCGAATCGTGCCACGGCAAGCGTTTCAAGAACGATGTGCTCGAAGTGAAATTCCACGACAAGAATATTTACGATATTCTTAACATGACTGTGAATCAGGCTATTGAATTCTTCGCGGAGCACAAGCAGACAAAAATTGTGAAGAAACTGAAGCCGCTGCAAGACGTTGGACTGGGTTACATCAAACTGGGGCAGAGTTCGTCTACCCTTTCGGGCGGCGAAAACCAGCGCGTAAAACTTTCGTACTTCCTGAGTATCGAAAAGACGAGTCCGACGCTCTTCATCTTCGACGAGCCGACGACGGGCTTGCACTTTCACGACATCAAGAAACTGCTCGAAGCATTCAACGCCCTAATCGAGCGCGGTCACACAATCATCATCATCGAGCACAACATGGATGTGATTAAGTGCGCCGATTACATCATAGACATGGGTCCCGAGGGCGGAAACAACGGCGGCTCTGTCGTTGCCACAGGAACTCCCGAAGAAATAGCGAAATGCGAAAATTCGTACACCGGAATGTTTCTGAAAGAGAAACTGATATAAAACGAAATGAGGGTGTGTCAAAATAGGCACATCCTTTTTTTATATCAAAGCCCCGACTTTCTCAAGCCAGGGCTTCGTTATGTCGTAAAGTTTTCGTATCTTTACAACATGCAATATAAAACGCAACAAAGATACCACTTTCGTCCGTATTCTCCAAATCAGACGATACTTTTTCCTCAGAGAATCGACAAGGACATTGCCCAGGACGACCCAGTCCGTCTTGTGAGCAGCGTAGTTGACAGTTTGGACTTGAGCGGTCTTCGCAAGCTGTACAAGGAGCGTGGCCGCAGCCCTTACGACCCGAAGATGCTTCTGGCCGTAGTCATCTATGCCTACATGAACA
>FNBQ01000011.1:0-73172 GCA_900102385.1 Bacteroidales bacterium KHT7
TGATATTCTTCGGTATGTGTGCGGTGGTTTATGACAAGATTCATGGTTATTGTCGAGTCGTTCTTCTGACAAAACGAAATCATAGACAAACTATCGGGACGGATGGTTTCGGGCAACATAGTTTGTGCATAAATGTTGACAGAAAACAAAAAGAAAACAAGTGCAAATATGCGGTTCATATATTTTGGGTATTGCGGTAAAATTGCAAATGCAAAAGTAAATAATCTGCCAAACTTATCAAAACTATAGATGTAAAACAATTCCCACCTTGTTCGGCTTGACTGTGTGGCAACTCTTTTTCCGCTCTCGTTTTTCAAAATATTGTTAAAAATAGATTTCTGCCGAGAAAAAGTTTGTATATTTACAGCCGTAAAAACACCAATTTAAGTCGTGAAAAACTTGCATTACAACTGCAACATAATTCGAGACAAGGCGTTTAAGTATTAGTTTCACATAAAATTGAATTCCAAAGGTATGAGAAATATTTTTCCCATTTTAATTTGTGTTTTGTTTTTTCAATCGTGTTTTACACTGAAAGAACATGTCGATGACCGAATGGTTGACGACCAATTCGTAAAACGGCAAATAAGTCTGTATAAAAGAATTGGAGATGATTATAGGTTAGGTAGTATTTTTAGAATGTTTATAACTCTGAAAAGAAGCAGAGATACAAAATATAATACATACGAAATATATGGTGAGACAGGTAGTGGAATAATAGGAAAGTATTCTATGAAGAATGACACTCTTATTCTGTTCCATGAGTATGAATTTGTAGCAGGGGATAGTTGTGTAAGAATGTCAAAACTCAATGAGAATGACACCATCCCTGAATTCTATCCAAGAAAGTTTGTTGTTAGGAATGATAGTCTGATAGATATTACTAATTATAAAGATTTTCATGGCTATATAAGAGCAAGGGAAGACTATATCTTAGTAAAATAATTTCTACCTCCTTGGTTCTGCCGAATTTCCGAATTCGGCAGCATCAATAAACGCGAGTTTGCAACTCGCATTGTCGCAAAGCGACAAAATGTCGTTTTTTCAACGGTGGGGCAACTCGTTTTTCCGCTCTTGTTTTTTTCAAAATGCAGGCTTAATAGAAAGTGCTTTCAGCATCATTCCGAAAAACACATTTCCTAAAAACGGTGATTCTTATGACGAACTGGCGTATAGATGCAAAAAAGCCTCCCTGCGGCATTTCTGCCAACAGGTGAGGCTTTCCAACTTTCTCCTTCGTTGTAATCTTATTCTTCTTCCTCTTTTGCGTGTTCGGCAATAAGCTGCTGCTGAATGTCGTTAGGAACGAGCTCGTAGCTTGCAAACTTCATGATGAAAGAGGCGCGGCCGCCACTCAACGAACTGAGCGAAGTAGAGTAGGTTGACATCTCGTTCAACGGAACTTTTGCCTGAATCTTCTCGTAGCCGTTCTCCGAACTCATGCCTATAATCATTCCGCGTCGTCCCTGAAGGTCGCTCATCACGTCGCCCATCTTGTCGGAAGGCACGAAGACTTCGACATCGTAGATAGGCTCAAGAATCTTAGGACCAGCATTCTTGAACGCCTCGCTGAATGCCTGACGAGCCGCCAGCATGAACGAGAGTTCGTTACTGTCAACCGGGTGCATCTTGCCGTCGTACACAACAACGCGAACGTTGCAGGCTGCCGAACCTGTTAGCGGTCCTTGCTCCAAACGGCTCATGATACCCTTCATGATGGCAGGCATGAAGCGTGTGTCGATTGCACCGCCAACGACGCTGTTGATGAATACAAGCTTGCCGCCCCAGTCGAGGGTTACCTCTTCCTTGCCCTTCATCGTTACGCGTATCTCCTGACCGTTGAAGTTGTATGAAACAGGGTCGGGCATTCCCTCGCTGTAAGGCTCAACGATAAGGTGAACCTCGCCAAACTGACCTGCTCCGCCCGACTGCTTCTTGTGGCGGTAGTCGGCTCTTGCAGCCTTCGTGATGGTCTCTCTGTACGGAATTCTCTGCTGATAGAATGTAACAGGAATCTTGTCGATATTCTCGATGCGCCATTTCAGCGTGCGCAGATGGAATTCGCCCTGTCCGTGAACAAGAGTCTGGCGCAGTTCCTTGCTCTGCTCAACCATCCATGTAGGGTCTTCCTGCTGCATTCTGATGAGCGCAGCCATCATCTTTTCGGTGTCGCCCTCGTTGGTAGCCTTTATGGCGCGTGTATATTTAGGGTTAGGATACTTGATGAAGTTGAAGCGGTTGTCGCAATCCTTGTCGTTGAGGGTGTTGCCCGTGCGCACATCCTTAAGTTTTACGCAACAGCCAATGTCGCCGGCGTGCAGTTCGGTTACTTTCTCGCGGTTTGCTCCCGAGCAGACGAAAATCTGCGCCAATCGTTCCTTGCTTCCGCGGTCGGCATTTGTCAAGTCCATACCTTCCTTCAGCACGCCGCTCATAACCTTGAAATACTGTACCTCGCCGATGTGAGGCTCTATTCCTGTCTTGAAGAAATATATTGATGTAGGAGCATCGTCGGTAAGCGGAACTTCAACGCCTCGTGTGTTGTGAACAGTAGGCATCTCGTCGACATGAGGCACTACGTTCCCGAGGAATTCCATCAGACGGCCTACTCCCATGTTCTTTCCTGCGCAAACGCAGAACACAGGGAAGATGCTGCGCGTAACCATGCCCTTGCGTATGCCCTCGCGCATCTCGTCTTCGGTAAGTTGTTCAGTCTCGAAGAACTTCTCCATCAGTCCTTCGTCGTTCTCGGCAGCAGCCTCTACGAGAGTCTTGTGCATCATCTGCGCCTTTTCCTGCTCTTCTGCCGGAATATCCTCGATGGTAGGAGAGCCGCCGTCGGGTCCCCATGTAAGTTTCTTCATCAATATTACATCGATGAGCGAGTTAAAGTCGGGACCAGTCTTTATTGGGTACTGTACTGGCACGCACTTTGTGCCATATATAGTCTGGAGTTCTTCCAGAATGGCATCGTAGTCGCATTTTTCGTCATCGAGTTGGTTGATGAGGAAAATGGCAGGCTTAGACAGTTTTTCTGTGTATCTGAAGTGATTCTGCGTTCCGACTTCGGCACCGAAGCGTCCGTTTATGAGCATCACCACCGTGTCGGTAACATTCATTGCTGTGAGGGCTGCGCCGACGAAGTCGTCAGAACCGGGACAGTCTATGATATTCAGTTTCTTGCCCTTCCACTCAACGTGGAAGACGGTGGAGAAAACCGAGTATCCGTATTCCTGCTCAACCGGGAAATAGTCAGAAACGGTGTTCTGCTGAGTTATGCGACCGCGGCGCTTAATTTGTCCGCTTTCAAACAAGAGGGCTTCTGTAAGGGTAGTCTTACCCGAGCCGTCATTACCAAGCAACGCAATGTTCTTGATTTCTTTTGAACTATAGATTTGCATAAGGTAAAGTTTTTGATTAAAGGTTATGTTAATTAAGTTATCATCTCATAGTTAGTCAGCATAGTGTAAATCAACTCTTCGCAAATATACGAATTTATTCAATAAAACAAATGTTTATGCTATTTTTTATTAACTTTGCACGAAATTTTAATAAACGATATAATGGCACAGAAACCAAGTATTCCAAAAGGCACGCGCGACTTCTCTCCGGTAGAGATGGCAAAGCGCAACTATATATTCAACACCATTCGCGAGGTATATTCACTTTACGGTTTTCAGCAGATTGAGACTCCTGCCATGGAGAATCTCTCAACACTTATGGGAAAGTATGGCGAAGAGGGCGACAAACTGCTGTTCAAGATTCTTAACTCGGGCGATTTCCTGCACGGAATGACAGCCGACGAGGTTGCCAACACAAGCACCCTTAAACTGGCATCGAAGTTCTGTGAGAAGGGATTGCGCTACGACCTTACTGTGCCTTTCGCGCGCTACGTTGTGCAGCACCGCGACGAACTTACGTTGCCTTTCAAGCGTTATCAGGTTCAGCCAGTATGGCGTGCCGACCGTCCGCAGAAGGGACGCTACCGCGAGTTCTATCAGTTCGATGGCGATGTGGTAGGCTCAGACTCTCTGCTCAACGAGGTTGAGCTTATGCAGATTGTCGATACCGTGTTCACCCGCCTTGGCGCAAGAGTGTGCATAAAGATTAACAACCGAAAGATTCTTACTGGCATTGCCGAGATGATTGGCGCAGCCGATAAGATTGTTGACATAACCGTTGCCATCGACAAACTCGACAAAATAGGTCTTGATGCCGTAAATGCCGAGTTGGCAGAAGACGGAATAAGTGCTGAGGCTATCGAGAAACTTCAGCCTATTATCAAACTCAGCGGCTCTAATGCAGAGAAACTTGCAACGATGAAGCAGGTTCTTGCCGGGTCGGAAACAGGTTTGAAGGGTATTGAGGAGTGCGAATTCGTTCTGAATACTCTTGCAGGCTTCAGTCTTAAAAACGAGGTTGAACTCGACCTTACCCTTGCCCGCGGTCTGAACTATTATACAGGCTGCATCTTCGAGGTCAAGGCTCTCGACGTTCAGATTGGCTCAATAACCGGCGGCGGCCGCTACGACAATCTTACTGGCATCTTCGGAATGCCGGGTATCAGCGGCGTGGGCATCAGTTTCGGTGTTGACCGCATCTTCGATGTCCTGAACCAGTTGGAACTCTATCCAAAGGAGGCTGTAAACAGCACAAAGGTTCTGTTTGTAAACTTTGGCGACAAGGAGGCTGCATATTGTCTGCCTGTTCTGGCAAAACTTCGCGCCGCAGGTGTTTCGAGCGAGATTTTCCCTGATTCGGCCAAGATGAAGAAGCAGATGAGTTATGCCAACGCAAAGGGCATTGCCTATGTCGTCCTGGTAGGCGAGAACGAGATGAACGAGAACAAGCTCACCCTGAAGAACATGGAGACTGGCGAGCAGAAACTTGTTTCGGCAGAGGAACTTCTTGAAATTGTAAAGTAAAAGTCTTTATCAGAAAATAAAAGCAAAAGAGTGTGGATTCCAGACGGTTTCCACACTCTTTTTTACTCCGTGATAAGGTTATACATTTGTGCATTTCATTCAGTCTAAATACTGAATATATGTATCTTACATCATATTGTTTCTAAACCAAACGGCATAGACAGGGTCGCAGAACGAATAATGGTCGTCCGACTTCTCTATGTAGCCGCGTTCTACCATTGCGCGCTTGTTTCGCGTTATGGTCTGGGCGTTTCCCAAGTTATATTGTTCAACGATTTTTGCGGCGTTAAACTGATATTCGCCGTGCATCACCGCCTTGAGCATGGCAACCTGAGCCGAAGTCAGTGTTTCGGTAAGGTTGTAGAATGTAGGGGCGTTGGTATCTACAAGTTGTTGTATTGACTGTTCGATGGTAAAGTCTTCGACGTTCATTGTTGTCGATGTCCACACAAAGAAGCACAGTTGCTGCACATAGTACGAGTTACATTCGGTAGTGTTGCAGATAAGTTCGGCTTGTTGTTCGGTAATGTATTTTCCGCTTTTCTTAAAGTGGCTTGTAATGTATTTTATCCATTCCGTTTTGTCAATCCGTGGCATTTTAATCAGTTGCCCGAATTTGTAAAGCCCTTTCTTGTAAGTGTCGAATGTTTGTGTCATCAGCACATTATCATTTCCGCTAATGCAGAAAACCACGTTCTTTTGTTCTTTTTGTGCTGTGTGCAGAGCCTTCTCCAGTTTATCGAAGTTCTGAATGTAGGTTAGTTGCTGAAACTCTTTGATGCAGATTATCAGTCTTAGGTTTTTTGCGGTGGCTTTTTCTTCTATTATCCTGAAGATGTCATCGCGCGTGCATTGCGGCGGCGTGTCGTCGGTGTCGGGCAGAATTTTCCTGACTGTTTCCTGAAGTCTGATGTAGAAGTTTTCTTCGGTCTTAATACCGAAGGCATCGACAAAACAGATTCTTGTGTCGGTATTTTCTTTCGCAATCTCCTCTGCCACGCTCTTGATGAGCGATGTCTTTCCCCATCCTCTGGGCGACATCAGGACTACGTTTTTGCCATTGCAGAGTAAGTCCTTGAGTTGCGCAATATCAGAAGTGCGATTTATGAATCTGTGGTGGTTTGCTGTCGTGCCATATTGAAATGGGCATACCATAAGTAATTGAATTTAAATAGTTAGTGCTGCAAATATAGTAATTTCGTAATATAAAATACTATTTTGTATATTATAGCTTTGCCACTTGTGTTGAAGAACATATAACTGCCTTGTTTTTAGGGCATGAAAAACGAATGTGATGGAAAATGAAAAGAGACGACTGTAGCCGATACAGCCGCCTCATTGCAGATGCTTATAGAGAGTTAGGCTTTGATTTTATTCGTTATTTCCCAAATTCTCAGAAACAAACAGCTTTATGGCATTTTCGCACTCTGTGCCGTTGCCCTCTCTTACGCCGGCACACATCCAGTATCCGTAGTTGCCTTTGTAGAACTCGAGAAGGGCAGAAGGGTCGCTTCCGTAGCGGAATTCGGTGTGGTAAGTCTTTTCTGGAGTGTCGGGCATAAAGAAGAAGTATTTGAACTCGTCGTTATTGTCATCGGTTGTCTGATACTTCACGAATCCCATAGTCTCGTCTGTGCCGATGTACTTGTAGTTGTGAGTGAAAACAGTCTTGCCGTTGCTGTCGAGACCTTTGATGTTGCTGCCGTTGATGACCATTTTCTTTATGCCGTTAGAAAAGTGGCAGTCGAACTGATATCCGTTAGGAAACTCGTTGTTTATGCCTTCGCCATAAATCTTCACGGCTTCTGCTCCGTGAATGTTGCCAGCCATGCAGCCTTTTAGCATCTGTACCGACTCGGCAGCCTTTTCGTTGCCAACGCACTTGGCTGCTTCTGACAGCCACAAGGCATCGTACTTGCTGTTTGTTGCGCTCTCGCTTTCGAAAAACTCGACATAAGTGCCGTCAAGTTCGTGATTGCTGAGAATTGTAGATTCCTCTTTGTCGTCGCTGCTGCAACTTGTCATTGTGCAGCCTGTGCAGATTGCAACTGCTGCAAAAACTGAAAACAGAAAATGTTTTTTCATCTTTTTACTCTTTTTTCAATAGAATTAATAATAAAGCTTTGAATTTGCTGTCTTGTTTTGTTCTGCAAAATTATTCTGTTTGTATATGTTTATCAATCACTAAAATTAGTGAAAAGTGCTATCCAGTAATCACTATTGGTGATTTGTTGCCTCGGACTGAATAAAAAAATCCCGACCGTGCAATCGCTGCAGAGCCGGGCTGGAAAAAGAATATAATCTTCTACTTGTATAAATATGATGAATTGTGATTTTATGCTCTTTTACATTCGGTGTAAAGCAAGTCTATCCTGCCTTTCACGATTTCTGATTTCTCTATTTTCCATCCGTTTGATTGCAGAAATGCCGCGAATTGCTCCGCCGTCCATTCGTGGGCGAATCTTATGCCTATGAGCGTTAGGAGTCGCTGCCACAGATTCTTCCGTCCGTTAAAGATGAAGTTTGGGGCGATAAGCGTGCCGCCAGATTTCAGAACGCGGTCTATTTCGGACAGAGCCTTCTCGGGATTAGGCATGATGTGAAGCGCGTTGGCAATTATCACGACATCGAAAGAATGTTCTTTAAAGTGCAGGTTGGTGGCGTCGGCCTCTTCGAAATACACATTTTGCGGAACGTAGCCTTTCTTTGCCGTTGCAATCATTTTAGGCGCAAAATCTGTGGCAATCACGTTTTTGGCAGATGCCGCAATGTGCTTGGCAATCATTCCCGGTCCGGTGGCGAGTTCGAGAACCTCTTTCTCGGCAACGACTTGCGAGATTCGGTTGTACATATAATCGTAAATGCCTTTTTGTGAGTGCATTGAACGTTCGTAAACGGGTGCGAAAAAGTCCCAGACGGTTGTTTTCATATCAGTTTTGTTTTAAAAGTTTCTATCCCATAACGACATCGAGCACCATCATCAAGGCAAAGCCGATGGCAAAACCTATTGTTGCTACGTTTGAGTGCTTGCCCTGCGATGCCTCGGGAATCAGTTCCTCGATAACTACATAAAGCATCGCTCCGGCGGCAAACGGCAGAAGGTAGGGCATCGTGGCGGTTGCCTCGGATGCAAGAAAGAGAACCAGAACGCTGCCTATTGGCTCGACAATGCCGCTCAGACTGCCCACGACGAAGGCTTTCAGACGGCTGTTGCCTGCGCTGCGCAGAGGCATTGAGATGATTGCTCCCTCAGGAATGTTCTGTATGGCAATGCCGAGCGAGAGAGCCAGCGCGCCCGATAGACTGAAGTTGGCGGTTGTTGCGCCGGCTATTGCCACGCCCACAGCCATTCCCTCGGGAAAGTTGTGGATTGTAACCGCCAGAGCCAGCATCGTTGTGCGCGACAATCGGCTTTTAGGACCTTCTTGCCCTATTATCGGGTGCATGTGCGGCGTGATGTTGTCGATAAGCAGCAGAAAGGCAAATCCGCCCAGCAGTCCGCCGGCAACCTGCCACACGTTTCCCATTCCGAGAGCCGGAAGCAGCAGCGACCAGACCGATGCTGCCACCATGACTCCCGACGCAAAGCCGAGTTGTATCTTCTGAAACAGTTCTGGCATTTCGTTCTTCATCAGAAATACGAATGCAGAGCCGAAAATCGTTCCGGCAAGAGGAATAAGAAGTGTAATTATAATCGCGCTCATATTGATGCTTTATATTGTTGACGGTACAAAAGTATGCATTTTATCCTGCAATCGAATTGCAAATGTTGCCTGCCGATGGATTGTCGAAAAACTTTTCTGATTCCTCCCACGCCTTTCCATCCTTAATCGTGATAATTTTGTTCGCGCCTTGGATTGTCCGCAGCCTATGTGCGATTACAAGAACGGTTTTGCCTTTGATTAGTTTTGAAAGCGATTGTTGAATAAGTGTCTCGTTTTCAACGTCTAATGAGGCGGATGCTTCGTCGAGAAGAATTATTGGAGCGTTTTTGAGGAAGGCACGGGCAATGGAAATTCGCTGACGTTCGCCGCCGGAGAGTTTTTTGCCATTTTCGCCAATAATTGTATTCCACTTATCAGGCAGATTTTCAACAAATTCGGTGCAGTTGGCAAGTTCGGCTGCGGCTTTTACCTGTTCGTCGGTGGCGTTTTTGTCGCCAATGCGGATGTTTTCCAAAACGGTATTGTTAAACAATGTAACATCTTGAAAGACAATTGAGTAAAGACTCATAAGTGTTTCAGTGTCAACCTTTGAAATATCCTGACCGCCAACAGTTATTTTTCCCGAATCAATATCCCAAAACCTTGCAGCAAGTCGCGAAACAGTGGTTTTGCCGCTGCCCGAAGGACCAATCAATGCCGTAACTTCGCCCTGTTTTGCAGTGAACGAAACGCCGTCGAGAATCTTTTTGCCATCTTGATACGAGAACTTAACATCCTCAAACACAATGTCTCCGCCATTTACTTTAAGTTCCTCAGAGCCTTGAAGTTCCTTGTGGCAGAGAATTTCGTTGAGGCGTTCGGAATTGACGTCAAGACCGATTATCGCCGCAAAATGTTCGAGCGACGTCATCAGCGGGTCGTAAAGCCTTGAAACGATTATCAAAAACAGGAAGAACATCAGGACGTCGATTTCGCCTGATTTCAAGAGCATTGCGCCGACAAGTGCTGTGGTTGCGATGCCGAATTTCAGGAGCATTTCGGCGTTTGTGACAAAAAGTCCCGTGCCGAGTTCGTTCCAAAGCATACGTTTTTCAACTTCGTGGATTTTCGCCTTGACATTCTGAAAATAACTTTCCTGCGCATTGTTTTGTCGCAAATCCCTCACCGACTCCAAACATTCTTGGATTTTTTCGGTCATTTCGACGGCGGCGACGCTCTTTTTCTTTCCGAGTTTGTACTGAACTTTTCTTGAAAATGTCACAATTATAAGGCTAATCGGCAACATCCAAACCGCCGCCAAGGCCATTTTCCAATTGATGAAAAACAGACTTGCCGACAGTATGCAAGTGCTTATCACTGAGCCGATAAACTGCGGAATGAAATGTGATGAAGCCTGTTCGATGCTTGCTGCGTCGTCCATCAAAGCCGAGGTCAGGTCTGCGCAGTCTTTTTTTGCAAAAAACGACAAAGGCAGTTTCCTGAGTTTTTCGGCTAACGTGATTCTGCGCACACCGCTCTCCTTGTAAGTAGAGAAAAAACACGTGTTGTACTGAATCATGGCTGTTACTATTAGCAACAAAACCCAAATGCAAATACCTGTCAGATAGAATGTTGCTTTATCCTCAAGACCATCGCCCAAAATGTCCTTTATCAAAAAATAGAGTAACACAACGGGCGAAAACAGCACCAAATTGTAAAAGATATTTGCTACCGATGCAATTATCATCGATCTTGCGCCCTCGTCAGAAAGGGCATATTTTTGTTTCAAATTTTTCATTTCATTAATTACGAATTATGAATTATGAATTATGCATTATGCATTAATTGTTAATTGTCCATTCTACCGATTTTTGATATTCGTTCCACATCCGACTGTAAATGCCTTGTTTTTCAAGGAGTTGGCTGTGTTTGCCTTGTTCGGCGATTTTGCCGTCTTTAAGCACGAAAATTTCGTCACAATTAACGATTGTAGAGAGCCTATGGGCTATTTTGATGACGGTTTTGCCTTTGGAAATTTCGTCGAAAGCCTTTAAGACTTTTTCTTCGTTTTCAGGGTCGGCAAATGCTGTCGCCTCGTCAAGAATTAAAACGGGTGTGTTTCTGAGCATCACCCTTGCGATTGCAATTCGCTGTTGTTCGCCACCGCTGAGATATGTACCTTTGCTGCCGAGAACAGATTTGGCACCATCTGGCAGACGTTCGATGATGTCGGAGCATTGTGCACGTTGTAGGGCTGACAAAACTTCGTCGTCGGTGGCATCGGGTTTTGCCATTCTTATATTTTCTAAAATGCTTGTTTTCAAAAGTTTGCTGTCTTGAAAAACAAACGAAACAATTTCGGAAAGTTTTTCAGAGGCGATGTTTTTAACATTGACTCCGCCTATGAGAATTTCGCCTTCCTTAACGTCCCAAAATCTTGAAATAAGGCTTGCGGCAGTAGTTTTGCCGCCGCCCGAAGGTCCAACAAATGCAACTTGAGAGCCGGACGGAATTTTCATCGAGATATTGTCTAAAGCGTTTTTCGTCGCGCCTTCATATTGAAATTTAACATTCTGAAATTCAACTGAATAATCTGTCGGGATTTGTGGATTTTCTGCCTCTTGGTTTTCTTTTACGTTGATGACGGTTTCAATACGGTTGAGTGCAGTCTCCACAATCATATCCGCCTCTGAGGAGTGCATCAGTTTGAAAAGTGTTACCGCAATCACCGGCGTAAAGATGATGTAAAACAGCAAGTTGGAGAAAAATTCAGGGTCGTTGGCGTTGCTTGAATTATACAGAGCTACCGAAATCAGAATTGCAAAAGCTGAATTGATAACCACGGTATAAGCCGTCATCGGAATCCTAAAACGACGGGTGTAACTTACGGTAAATTTTTCGTAATCGTCGATGGATTTTTTGAACTTTTTGAACGAAAACACCGACTGTCCGAAAGTCTTGACAACGGGAATACCGCGCACATATTCAACGGCTTCCTTTGTCATATTTTCGAGAGCTGCGTTGTAAGCCTCGATGTCTTTTTTGAGGTTTTTGCCAACCATAAACATATACATTATGAAAAATCCTGCTATGACGGTTGCGATGCACAGAAGTCCGATTTTCCAATCGAAATACAGCAACATTGCAATCATTGCGAATGGCGTTGTGATTGCGACAGTTCGGTCGGGCAGGATGTGCGCCATAAAATTTTCGAGCGACGCCGACGAGTCGATGATGATTTTTCGGATTTTGCCGCTGCCCTCGTTTTCGATATATCCGAGCGGCATTCTGAGAACTTTTTCTACGCATTTTTCTCTGACGTTAGCCACTGTTCTGAATGCTCCCAAATGCGAACAAGCAAGCGCACAAAAATATACGCACATCGCATTGACAGCATATTTGACGGCTTCAAAACCGTAGTTTTCGATGTTTTGGGCTTTGGAGAAATCGGGCATTACAGATAGGACTTCGCCGGTGATTTTCCAAATGAATACGAATGGCACGAGGGCAAGACACGCGCTCGCCGTCGCCAAAACGATGGAGCCGATGGTAAAATACTTGTAACCTCCGGCAAAATCCATCAATTTTATAAGATATGATTTGTTTTTCATTATTCTTTCATTTAAAAACTCATTTTAACTTTGGCAAAAATTTCGGAATTTTTGTCGTACATTTTAAACATACCTTTGTCGGCATTGAAATAATCAAAGCCGAGAGCGATATGGAGCATATCATTAACAGAATAGTCGAACGTTGTTCGGTCGTAAACGCCGCCATTGGTTACGTCTATATATGCAAAAGTGCTTACATTCAGAGTGTTGCGAAATAAATCTTTCGATATTCTGACTGTCGCCGTGCCCGAACTTCTGTATGAACTGATGCCCGAATTGTGGTCGTAACCGCCGATGTATTTGTGCGCGTATTGAAGGCTGACATTCCAGTCGTTGCCTGGATAGATGTCGATGCCCAGAAGCGCGTTCGTCGTATTTTTGCACACAACTTTGTTGTAGATATCCGGTTGCTGAGCCTCGCCAAAATATTCTGCAAGTTCGCCGCGAAGCACAAATTTGCCTAATGGCAGCGAGATGTCGCATCCTGCCATCGTCATTCGCTTGTGCTTCGGGCTAAGGATAACCTTGTGACTTTCAGAATCGTAATTCATCTCGAATACTGGCATCTTGTTGAATGTTCTAAGTGCGCAGACCGAGAAATCCACTCCGTTGAGAAACCACGACAGTCTTCCGCCAAATTCAGCATTTTTAATCTTGAAATCGGGTTTTGCGGCAGAAAGAACCGAGTCGTTGCCCGTAATCGATACAGCCCACGGATTGTTGCGGTCGAACGGCAGTTCGAAAGTCTCAATAACCGGAACGGCTATCGCCTCGAAGGCAAACGAACTTTTGCTGAACTTCACGCGCAGCGCATTTTCGGGAATCCTAATGTCGTCGTAATCCTGAGCCAGAAATTCGCTGTAATCCATAGGTGACACCAAGTCGGTTATTCGCAGCGCATCGGCCACGCCCCAAGTGATAATCTGCCTTCCAACACGAATGTCGAACGCGCCAGTCTGCTGCGAGACGTAGAGTTCGCGAATGTTGAAGCCCGAATATTCGGGAATAAGCGAGTTGTAGACCGCGTTTGCCGAGAAGAACAGTTCGGATTTGTTTTTTGATACCGAGAGTTCGCCGCGCAAGCGAGTGCGCGACGACATCCAATCGTTGGGACTCTCGGTTCTCACAGCATGGTAAGTGTCGGCAAAACCTTTAATTTTTACTTTTAAATCTCCGTCGTCGTCCTGTGCAGAGACGGCGGCGGAAATAACAACAAAAAATAATGAGAAAAGCAGTCGCATTTTTATATTCCCTTTTCCATTTTTGCAACGTTAAACATGTCAGAGCCAATCTTCAGATTGTACTTCATGTCAGAAAAAGTGATGATTGTCTTGTGCTTGGTCTGAACATTCTGCATCTCCATTTTTCCGCGAGTCCAGAAGCCCTGAACCTGCTTTATGTCCTGCACATTGAGCACGCGATGGAGTTTGCCGAGTTTGTCGTAAAACTCAACCTTTACGGTCATGAAACAGTCTTTTCGAATCCACGATATTTTCTTTGAATAAATCTCGCGCTTGTCCTTCGGAACAGACTCGACAACATAGCAGTCGAATCCGCCGCATTTCTCCTTGCGCAGAAATTTGTGAGTATCCTCGTCGAGGTTGCGGTCGCCCATATCGTCGTAAGTAAAGTCCGTTCCCATGAAATAATCAGTCTTTGACGAACTTCCGCTTATTCGGCGAGTCTTTTTGAGGGCAGGCATGTAGAGCCATTTGTCATCGTCCTTGCCAATTTCGTCGTAGTTCCAAGTCAGAAATCCCGTGCCTTTAACATCGCCCGGATAGGTGAACGTCATCATCGTCTTTGTGTCCTTGCCGATATCCATTGCCCACGATTCCACCTTGCGCTCGCGCTTAGAGCCGTTGGCTTTCTCGAGCACCAGATTCATCTTGGCATATCGAGTGTCGCCATCGGGATTATCCTTTACTTTCTTAATGATGTCTCTGCCCGAAAGATTCTGAGCATCAACTGAATATGCAGCCAAAACTAAAGCCGCCAAAAATAATATCTTTCTCATATTCCTAAAAAATTATGAATTATCATTTTTAATTGTCAATTATGAATTGTCAATTCTCCTCCTCTTTTCCAAATATTTTCAGCATTTTGAACAATACCGGAGTGATGAACAAGTCGGCAAGAAGAGCCGAAATCAAGCCAGCCACTGCCAATGTACCGAAGTGTCTCATCTGAATGGCGTCAGAAACCGAGAATCCGAGGAAAGTGGCTGATATTATGACAGATGTCATGACGATAGCCAAGCCCGTTACGCGGAACGTCGCTTTCACGGCATGCTCGTAGTTTCGTTTGCGGTTGAACTCAAGATGTGCGTGGTTTACAAAATGGATAGTGTCGTCTACCGCCAGACCGAGAATCATCGGGATGATGCAAGCCGTCATCATGTCGAGCGGATAGCCCAGCCAACCCATCATGCCGCCAACAAACACCGCAGGCGCAAGGTTCGGAATCATTCCGATAA
This sequence comes from Bacteroidales bacterium KHT7, assembly GCA_900102385.1. Classification (GTDB taxonomy): domain Bacteria; phylum Bacteroidota; class Bacteroidia; order Bacteroidales; family Bacteroidaceae; genus Ga6A1. The sequence continues at coordinate 14,657 of FNBQ01000011.1, forward strand.
GGCCGAGCCTGATGTTTCCGAAGACAATCATCAGCAGTATGCCGATAATCACGGCCGACAGGATAAGCGACCACATCTGTCCCTTTGTGATGTACTGCTGCATAACCGTAAACTGAGGCAGATTGCCCACCGTAGAAACTTCGGAATTCGGGAACAGCTCTTTGGCGCGGGCCTCGAGACGCTTCATCTCGTTCTCAATCTCGTTAGAGTTGTAGTTGCTGATTTCTATTTGCAGACGCAGACGGCGATATTCATAATCCATCCAGTATTCAGATTCCGAGCCGCCAGCATTCTCGTAAAGAAGCAAGAGTTGTGCCACCGCATCGTAGTTGTCGGGAACGTGATAATACGCTGTATCGTTGCCGTTTAGCGTGCAGTTCATGTCTTTTATTATGTCGAGAACCGAAGAGTGACGCTTTGTCAGTGGATATTTTTCAATTTCGTGTTCGAGAGTCTCGAGTTTCTGAAGATTCTCGGGCTTCTTGGCATCGCCTTCCTCGGGCAGGACAACCATCAAATCGTAAGAGTACATCGTTCCGAGTTCTGTTTCGCACAGTTCAAGAAAACGGCGCGAATAGTCAACCTTTCTGCCCATCGAACGCTCAACGTCGAATGCCGGCTCAATCCAGCAAACGCCTATGCCACAGAATATTGTGATGATGGTTGAAACAACGATAATCTTCTTTGAATGACGCAGAACGTATTCGCCAAAACGCTCGAAAAGTCCGGCAGACTTGCCCTCGAACGATGTTTCGAACTGCTTGTTGTTCTCTGCCTTCTTTCCGAGCGAAAGCATTATTGGGGTAATTACAAGAATCGAGATGAGAACTGACACGATTGCAAGCGCAGAGTTTATGCCCATCGCCTTCATCGGAACAATGTTCATGGCAAGGAACGTCATCATTGCTGCAAGCGTCGTGAAGCCCGAGAAGATAACAGGCCAAGCAGTCTCGGCAATGGCATCGATGGCTGCCTGCTTGCGGTCGTGAAGTTTTATAAGCTGTGTTCTGAAGAAACTGTAAACGTGGATGTTATATGCTATTGCCACGGCAAAGGCAAGCATTACGGTTATCATCGTGGTGCTCATGTCCAAATAAAGCCCGAGCCAACCTATAATTCCCATGGCTATAATCAAGGCGGAGATTGAGGTGAGGATAGGAATCAGAACGCCTCGCAATGAGCGGGTTACGAGAGTCATCACAATCAGCGCAACGATTATGGCAATAAGCATCAGACGCGACATCTCGCCTTTTATGTACTGAGCCTTGGCATAGTTCATGTATGGCATTCCGGCGATGTTTGGGTTGAGCGATGCGTATTTGTCTTTTGTACAGATTTTTATCGCCTCTCTACCAGTTTGGTTTTCGGGAGCCTCAAGCCCTTGCGCGCGCCAAAGACTGTCGGAAGGGTAGGGGCGCAGTTTTACCAGAATCCACGACATTGTGCCGTCTTTGCTGATGAGTTTCTTCGACACATATTCCTTGCTGTAAGCCTTTTGGCGTATTGAGTCGAGTCCTTCCTTCGAATTTGGAATCACCTCTGGCACAATCTGTTGCAGTTCCATTCCATCCTCCGTTCCGACCATAAATTCGAGGTCGGTGATAGATGTGATTTTCTCGGAATACGACAGACTGTCCATCAGTTCGTTGCTGAGTTCACGGACAAGTTCGAGGTTCTTCTTGTTGAACAATCCCTCTTTGTTCTCAACCAGCACGGCAACATAGTAGTCGTTGCCGAAAATGCTCTTGAACTCGTTGGTTTTCAGAATCATCGGGTCGTCTTTCACGAAATAGGTATCGAACGATGTTTCAAAATAGATACGTTTCAGTCCTGCTACCGAAAAAGCAAGCAGGGCGGCAAACGCAATCATCACGATTATGCGATGATTTACAACAAATTGTCCGAATCTGCGGAACTTTGTGTTTATCTTCTCGATATTCATAATACTTGTTAATTATATGGTTTTAAGTTATGCAACTTTTTATTAAAACCGAACAGTATTCTTTTGGCTTTCAAAAAAGAGACGTGCATTTGTTACACGTCTTTGTCTTTCTGTCGGGCACTTAACACTTTTTTGTTTTAAATCTGTTGCAAAATTACTGCGGAAAACAAGTATGGGCAATAACTAAAATTAGGGAATATTTACGTACTGATACCTAAAAGTGGGGATTCGTCCTGAAAAAAGTCGTGTTTTTATTTTACATCTACGCCAAACAGACTTGCCCAGCCGCTTGTTGAGAAATGCACAAAATCGCTTGCAAACTTGTCTAACTCGCTGTCGGAGAGGTCGTGGCTTGCCATCTCGCCGATGATTGACAGCATCCACGCGCAGTTGGCATGAATGAAAAACGTTGAAATGTCAGTATTTATATGCGGATATTTCATCTTCATCTTTCCGAAGAACCAAAGAATGTGCGCGGTGGTGGCATCTGTATAGTTGTCGCGGAAGTTGTTTACTGTTGAGCCTTCGGATTTGTAGAGAATAAGGCGGATGATGTCGCGGTATTTTGTTACGAAACTGATGAACAACTTAGCCGTTTCCTGCTGCTTTTCAATGTCCATCATGTCCTCGAGGGTGGTGCTTTCGGAGTGCCGTTCCTTGGTTATCTGCATCATCGAGTCGATAAACGGACGGCAGACGGCAGTCATGAGTTCGTCCTTGTTTTTGTAGTAGGAATATATTGTGCTCACACTAATACCCACGCGGGCGGCGATGGTGCGCAGCGAAGCATCGGTGAAGCCTTTTTCAAGAAACTCCTCTTCGGCATATTTTATTATCGAATTCCGGACATTGTCTTTTAAAATCTGCATAAGTGCGTAGTTTTTTAGAGTTAAACAAAACGCTGTTTGATTTTGCAAATATAAACCGAATTTTTCGATTGTGCAAAAAAATAGCGGAGCACGTTTTGTTAATCTCGCACTCCACCGTCCCCGAGTTAAAGAAAAAGGGAGCGCAGACAAATCCCGTCTGCACTCCCCAAAGCACCACTATTTACTCAAAACTATAAAAGAATGATGGAAAGCCTGTTACGGTAGCCACCTTTGTTTCTATATCTCCTGTGTTTATGTCAACCGTGCTGAAGCCGTTATACTCGGTGTTTGCCGAGCCGTATACCATCTTGTTGCCATGGCGACCCATTGCAACGCCGTGTCCGTTGGTTAGCGGAAGTCCTTCGATAACTTTTATCGTCTTGTTGTAGATGTCTACAATAACCGGAACGCCAATGTGGGCAAGGTAAGAGTTTGTATTGTCTGGCTCGAGGGCAAAGGCAAAGCCGTATGCATACATTTTTCCGTTGCCAACGTAGCGGCACATCATAATCACGTTAAGATAGTCGCAACTCAAGCCTTCAACCTTAGTCTTTGTAAGGTCTATGCAGTACGACTCGTCGAAATCCGTCTCGCCTTTTTTGATGCGCGCAATGCCTCCGTTGAGTCCCGGAATATAGCCGAACGAGCCTGTGCAGTTGACGTAGATATCGCCTTTCTCATCTTCGAAGATTGACTGGTTGTCTACCGGGCGTGAAGGGGCGCACAGACCGATGGAAGTGTTGCGCGTCTTCTTGATGAATTTATTGTCGGCAACGTTGTAGAGAGCCATCTCAAGAGCGTTCTCCGATGGCATCCACTGTGAGTTGTACTGCTCCAAGGCAACGTACAAGATGCCGTCGCGGATGAAGAGTGCTCCAGGATATGCTGCCACGCCTTCGTTGCGGAGCGATGAAAGGTCGATGCGCGAAATCTCGGTCATCGTCTGCGGATTGAAGACGATAATCATGTCGAGACTCTGGCAGCCCACATAAGCCTTTTCTGCGTTTGCCTCTACCACGATTGCCGCGCTCGAGTTTGCAGGAAGTTCCATAGATCCTTTCAGTTCCAGTTGGTTGCTTGAGTTTAGAACGTAACGCTTCAGTTTCAGTTCCGTTCCGCCAGTATAGTCGGGGAAGACATAGATGTTGCCGCTTGGGCATACGCAAGGATATGCGCCGAAGCCAAGCGGAATGGCGTTTGCGTTGCTGTAATTTACGCCGCCGCTGATATTGTCGACTGCCTGCAAGTAGCCGCTGCCCGTGCTTCCGTCGGGGTTGGTAACCGTTGTTGAAAACAGAATCTTGCCAGATGCCGTTGTCTTGTCGTCATCTTTCTCGTCGTTGCAGGCTGCAAAAGATGCTGCAAATGCTGCAATAATAAATAAATGCTTGATTTTCATATCTATAATAAATTTAATTGTTTTGATTGTACTCTTTCGCTAAGTAACATGAGGAAGGGGAGTGTCCCATGCCGGAAAGCCCTATTCGGAATCTTGGTGGAGGTTTTCAGCTTTCTACTGTCAATTTTCAGTTTACCCATCAGCTATCTTGCCCGAACCTTGCCCGAACCTTGAACGTAGGTTGAACGTACCTTGAACGTAGCTTCCCCGTACCTTCCCCGTACCTACCCCGTAGCTACTTCGTATTTTTCGGCTTATTTTCCTCTGCTTTGAATCTTAGTTGAAACGATTTTTCAACTTTGCGAATTGTCCATTGTCAATTATGAATTGTCAATTGTCCTTATTTCATCACATATCTCACCTTGAAACCATAGTTTCTGCCCGGAAGCGGACGGTTCAGGTCGGAGAAGACAGCCTCGTTTGTCAGGTTTTTCACCTTCAGAGTGATAGTCCAGCGGTTGTTCATAAAACTGTGCTCATATCCAAGGTCTATCGTGAAAGCCTCCGGAATCTTGCGGTCTTGATATTTGCTCATCTCAAAGTCGTAGAAATACTCGCCGATGTATGATGCATCTGCCAAGAAACGGCTGTTCTGGCTTTTTCCGCCGAATAGATTCTCCTTGTGAAGTTCGAATCCGAAGTTTGCCAGTTTGTACGGAACATTCGGCATACGCTTGTTGTAAGTAGGGTTTGCCCCTGTCGAGCCAAGTTCGTTCTTGCGCTTGTCGCGAAGGTCCTGATAAGTGGCGTTGCAGTAGATGTAAAGGAACGAAGTAACATCGCCCTTTGCCTCAAACTCCACGCCCTTGGTGTCTACCGTTCCGAAGTTAGCGTAGCGTGCCATTGTAGGAATCATATCAGCCTGATAGCGAATCATATTCTTCAGACGATTGTAGAAGAAGTTCGCCTCTACCTCGATAAAACCGAAGGTGTTGGCACGATGATACAGAAGTCCGGCGTTTAGTCCGTTGCATCGCTCAGGCTCAAGGTTTGTTGACGGCAAGACTGAATATCCGTTGCCGGCAAGTTCTTCGGATGTAGGGATTCGGACTTCGGAACTGAACGTAGCCTTTGCCATGAGGTATTTTGTGAACTTGTATCGCATACTCTCGCTCGCGCCCCAATAGTTCTTAGACAGTTTTACAGGCTGCGGATTGTTTATGTATGTGTGTTCCAGAACCTTGGTGTCGGAAGTGTAATTGAAGTTCTTCACCGTCGTTGCGCTCATAAACTTACTGTCGAAAAGCGTGAGGTCGTACGACAGTCCGGTGGTGAAGCTGCTCGTCTTGCTGTCGAAATTCGTCTTGTATCCAAACGACAGGTCCATCAGTTCGTTTTCTGGCTTCTGATTGTTGTGAGTGGCATAGACGTTGAGGTTGAACGAGTTGTGAACGTCTAAAAGATAGTTCATGTTAATCTTGGCAATGAAGTCGTGCGACTGATTCTTTGAGTCCGAAGCGTAGTTGCTCAGTTCTCCGCCGTAGGGTGAAATGGAAGGATAGCGGTTGCCGTCCCAGTCGTACTTGTATTTGGCATCGTCGCACATTCCGTTTCTGCCGTACGAGTATGCAGCATCAACATCAAGGTCGAGGCCGGCAAAAATAAAGTTGTCGCGCTTCAGCGTGAGGGCTGCTATTCCTGCTATGCCGTGGTTGTAGGCTTCGCGAACATCAGAGTCGATGCCCTGAATTTCGGCCTTTGTACCTAAGAATACAAGTTCCAGTTTTGCCTCGTCGAAATACCATTTCGTTGCTTTTATCGAGCCGCCAACCATAGCCTTCTTAAATTTGTCGTGGTCGCGCTTAACCTTTCGGTCATTAAGGTTTTTCAGAGTCATTTCGTAGTCGTTGTCGGCATATGTCAACATTCCGCCAAGACCGAATTGAATGCCCGTTTTCTTGTTAGTCTGCTTTAAAACCCAGTTGAATTTGTGTGTGTTGAACGAGGCAATCTCGTAACTGGCATCAACATAAACCGGCGGATATTCTTTCGTAACAACATTAACCGCTCCGCCGAGAGCCGAGCCTCCGAATCTGTAAGGCACGATGCCTTTGTAGACTTCGATGCGCTCAATCATGTCGGTATGAATATCGTTTAGCGACATATAGTCGGACATCTGACCGATTGCCGCCTCGTCGATGTACAGTCCCACGCGCTTGCCTTCAAGTCCGCGCACCGATATTCGTGACGCGCTACCTACGCCGCCGGTGTTCCTCACCGTTATGCCAGCCATGCGCGAGAGTGCATCGTTTATGCTCGATGTTGTGCCTTCGAGTTGTCGTGCGCCCAAAACGGTTACTGGAATTGCGCCTTCGCGCATCTTTCTAATCTCATTATGGGCAACGATGGTTACGTTTTCCAACTCTTGGTCGGCTATCGAAGTCGAGTCCGAATTGGTTTGTGCCGACATGTTTATTGCGGTTGATGTCAGCAGTAAAATAGCAATTTTTGACCTCATGATTCAATGATTGTATATGCTTTTGATTTTAGAATTGATTTCAAAATTAGATAATGTGCTGTTTTTCTTCATCTCTGTTAGAATCGTGTGCAAAATTATAATCGATGAAAAAAACTTGCAATCACTAAAAATAGTGAAAGGCTCGGAGAGACTAATTAGTTTTAGGGAGAAAAACGGCTGCCCCGTTTAGAGTGGGGCAGCCGTTAAATTATTAGCAATATATGGTTATAAGTGCTGTCGTTTTATGCTTTTGGGTGTTGAATGTTTCTTTGTAGTATTTATCGTTATCAAGTTCTAATGTCTGTCCGTCGAACTCGCATTTGTAGGCATCGTAAGATCCGTTATTTACGTCCAGATACCATTTAAGAGTGTGAATGTCGTCATTTCCGAAGATTTTCCGACTCTTCATTTTTATCTCATAGATTTCTTCGTATCTTTTTTGACGGTTTTCTGCATCTATGATGTCCCAGTCAATCCATTCGAGAACTAGAGTTGTTTCGTTTTCTATAACAGAACTGTAAAGCCATGATTTCTTGAAATTTTCAAGAGACTTGTTCCTTGAAAGGCTTTTACCTTTTATAGAAATGATATTCGAATTTACTTCTTCAATATATTTGCCCTTTTCTAGGACTTTAATAGAGTCTAAAACATTTGTTCCTTTTGGAGACACGAATCTGAGGTACGTCTCGTGTAGGACAGGAGCATTACTGTCGTCGTTATAGTTGTTGCACGAAAAAAAAGTGCAAACAAATATTAAAATGATAAATGATTTGAAATTCACCATATTGTTGTGTTTTTTAGGTTGTATTTGAATTGCCCACCTCTTGTGGTAGGTTTTGCGTCGTTATTGTAGTAAGGAGTGGCATCTGGATCTAGTATGTTGCTTAAATAGTAACCATTAGTGCACGTTTCTCCTCCCCAGTTACAATGAAGATAAATAGTTTTATTATTATTTCGTACTGTTGTAATAATGAAATTGACTTTAATAAAACTCATTTCTAATAAATAAATTTAGGTTATTTGCCATCTAAAAGCTTCAGACATTACTACTTGCTTGTTTTTGGCAGTCAAGTTCTGTCATGTAAACTAGCTTATTTTGATTGCAAAGTTAAAAAAAATAGCGAGATTTCCAACTTTTTCAGACCTTTTTTATCACGAACTCACGTATATGTTTTATCATATATTTTGTATGTACAACTTGGTGTCAGCTTTGTTGTTGAAACAAAGAATGCAAGAAAATGCTATAGATGCTGCTTTATCTCTTATAGCAATATACATCTCATGCTCTGTCACGCCAAAACTGACAAACTTGGCAGATTTTTTGTCAATCGCATGGTTTTGGCACGCTTTTAGCAAGAACCAAATCAGAAATAATAAAAACATTAAAATTTAACGATATGAATATTAAACCATTAGCAGACAGAGTTCTGGTTCTTCCTGCTCCAGCAGAGGAGAAGACAATCGGCGGAATTATCATTCCAGACACAGCAAAAGAGAAGCCTCTTCAGGGTAAGGTTGTTGCAACTGGCAACGGCACTAAGGACGAAGAGATGGTTGTAAAGGAAGGCGACACCGTTCTTTACGGCAAGTATGCTGGTGCTGAGGTTGAGTTCGATGGTACTAAATACCTCATCATGCGCCAGAGCGACATTCTCGCTGTTCTTGCATAAATAAGATATGTGGAGAAGAAAATTTCAGAACAATTAACCCATAAACATTAAAAATCATGGCTAAAGAAATAAAATATAACGTAGAGGCTCGCGAGCTTCTGAAAGAGGGTGCAGACGCACTCGCTAACGCAGTTAAGGTGACACTTGGTCCTAAGGGTCGCAACGTAGTTATCGACAAGAAGTTCGGTGCTCCACACATCACAAAGGATGGTGTGAGCGTGGCTAAGGAGATTGAGCTCGACGATGCTTTCATGAACGCTGGTGCTCAGCTTGTTAAGAGCGTAGCTTCAAAGACTGGCGACGATGCTGGCGATGGTACAACAACAGCAACAGTTCTTACTCAGGCAATCCTTAACGAGGGCTTGAAGAACGTAGCAGCAGGCGCAAATCCATTGGATTTGAAGCGCGGTATGGACAAGGGCGTTAAGGCTGTTGTTGAGAGCATCAAGTCTATGGCAGAGCAGGTTGGCGACAACTACGACAAGATTGAGCAGGTTGCTTCAATCTCTGCAAACAACGACCAGGAAATTGGTAAACTCATTGCCGACGGTATGCGCGCAGTTTCAGTAAACGGCGTTATCACTATCGAGGATGCTAAGGGTCGTGAGACTGTTTTGAAGACTGTTGAGGGTATGCAGTTCGACCGTGGCTATCTTTCTCCATACTTCGTTACAGATACAGAGAAGATGGAGTGCGTAATGGAGAAGCCATACGTTCTTATCTACGACAAGAAGATTTCCAACTTGAAAGACCTTCTTCCAATTCTTGAGCCTGCCGTACAGAGCGGTCGTCCATTGCTTATCATTGCAGAGGATGTTGACTCAGAGGCTCTTACAACATTGGTAGTAAACCGCTTGCGCGCTCAGCTTAAGATTTGTGCAGTCAAGGCTCCAGGCTTCGGCGACCGCAGAAAGGCAATGCTCGAGGATATCGCAGTTCTTACAGGTGGCGTAGTAATCTCAGAAGAGAAGGGCTTGACTCTCGACAAGGCTACTCTCGAGATGCTTGGTACAGCCGACAAGATTACTGTTTCAAAGGACAACACTACAATCGTTGACGGTGCAGGTTCAAAGGAGAATATTCAGGATCGTATCAACCAGATTAAGGCTGAGATGGCTGCTTCTACTTCTTCATACGACAAGGAGAAACTTCAGGAGCGTCTTGCTAAGTTGAGTGGTGGTGTTTGCGTTCTTGAGGTTGGTGCTGCTTCAGAGACAGAGCAGAAGGAGAAGAAAGATCGTTGCGACGATGCTCTTTGCGCTACTCGTGCTGCTATCGAGGAAGGTATCGTTCCGGGCGGTGGCGTAGCATACATCCGTGCTCAGGAGGCTTTGGCTAAGGTTCAGGGCGATGATGCCGACGAGAACACAGGTATCGCAATAATCAAGCGTGCCATCGAGGAGCCATTGCGCCAGATTTGCTTCAACGCAGGTGTTGAGGGCGCAGTTGTTGTAAACAAGGTTCGCGAGGGTAAGGCTGACTTCGGTTACAATGCCAAGAAGGATGTTTTCGAGAATATGTTTGCAGCCGGAGTGGTTGACCCAGCCAAGGTTACTCGTGTAGCTCTTGAGAATGCTGCTTCAATCGCAGGTATGTTCCTTACAACAGAGTGTGTAATCTGCGACAAGAAGGAAGAGAATGCTCCAGCAATGCCAATGGGTGCTCCGGGCATGGGCGGCATGATGTAATAAACGAATTTCATACCGATAAGATAAAAAGATGAAGCCGTCGTGCTCCGAATGAGGAGCATGGCGGCTTTTTTAGTTATAAAAAATCATTTCTTTTCTTTCTGATTTCGATGTCAGTTTGCAGATTGCTCAAAGTAAAAGGCGTGGAAGATGTCTCCGCCCGTAACCTCAAGTTTGAGTTGTCTTTCTACTCCAGTTTCATTGGGTTCAAAAGTAACTTTGAGTCTGTTTCCGTTTATTTCGGCTTTTGCCCATTCTGTTGTCAATGTGTTGAAGTCGTTTTTTTCGCGTGGCGGATAGTAATATTTACCATTAGCCACAGCTCCTTCAAACCAAGGCTCATAGTTGACGCAGTAAAATATAAACTCACCTCCGGCTGACGGAACAGAGTTTGTTCCGGCTATTTTCTTGGGCGGATTTCCGGTTTCCCATACCATAGGTTCCCACTTCCCGAGTTCGTTGGTTTCGTTGGTGTTGCAAGAAGTGAGTGTGAGGGCTGCGATGCCCATTACAAGGAGACTTTTTCTGATTTTTGACAAATTCATTTGCTTATTTTTTTGGTTTTCTATTATTGTAAATGCACGAAAGCACAAAAACTTGCATAGGGGAGTGGATTTTTTATTTGCGTCGGTATATTATCTTCTCTCGCCGGCTTCTTATTATTCTGATTACGATAATGACTCCGAGCAGCAGAAGCATACCTGTCGAGGCGATGTTGATAAGCAACTCTCGGGTAAATAATGGCTTACTGACTTTTATGCTTTCGATATGTTCGAAGTGTCCCCAAAGTTCGTGTTCTCTGTATTTTCTTATCATGTTTTCAGGAACGAACAGATAGCATTTTTTGTAAAAAAACAAATCGGGCACAAACGTATCATTGTATATTTCAATAACTCTGTTGCCTTTACATTCAATTTTTCTGATATTCGAACAGTTGTAGAAAGCGTGTCCGCTTATGCTACGCAACGATTTTGGAAAAATCAGGGTCAATATATCATTGCAGTTTCTGAAGGCATTTGGCGAGATATATTCCACGCCTTCGGGAATGGAACTGTTGTTGCAGCCTCTTATCAGCAGATTGCCTTTGATTATGCAGTTGCAGTTCTCGCGACTATTGAAATGAGGATTTCTCTTGTCTACTACTATCGACTTGATACTATCGCAGTTCAAGAACACATCGCGCATCGCCACCTCGTGGTTTGCCAAGCCTTGGAGTCCTATAATGTATTCTATTCCTATTCTTTCTACACTTTTTGAGATGAAAACCTCTTTTACAGAGCGACAGTTGGCAAATGCCAGAGGTTTTATCTCTTTTACTCCATCGGGAAGCATTATTCTTTTCAGACCGCTACAATCTGCAAAGGCGTTTATGCCGATTTCCTTGACAGAATTGGCAGGAATGTTAAGTTGGCTGAGTTTTGTACAACCTCTGAAAGCATTTTTGCCTATTGCCTTTGCGCTTTTTGGCACGATGCTGTTGTTGCAGCCTGTTATTATCGTGTTGTCGTGTGTGCTGATTATGCAGTTGCAATTGTCGCGGCTGTCGTAAAAGTGGTTGTCTTTGTCGACCGTTATGCTCTTCAGATTGACACATTGGCTAAAAACGTTGCCTGAATCAATCCGTTCTACGCTCTTTGGTATTTTTATACTTGCCAAATCCTTGCATCTGTCGAAACATGAAGATTGTATGGTTGTTACTCCTTCAGGAAATTCGATGTCTTTCAGTCCTCGGCAACCGCTGAAAGCATATTTGCCTATGGTTGTCACACCTTTTGGAATAATGCTGTTCTTGCTGCCTACAACCAGCGTGTTGGTACTTTTCTCAATTAAGCAGTTGCCGCGACTGATGTAGTATTTGTTACGGCTGTCAACAATAATAGAATCGAGGTTGTTGCAATGTATGAATGCCTTGGCATCGATATTTCTGATATTTCTTGAAATGTAAATTTTGCGCAATTCATTATAGTTGCCAAAAGTGTTTTCTTCTATTTTAGTGAGGTCGTCTGGTGTCACGAATTCTGTCGGACTCTCCTGAACATCTTTCAGCATCTTTCGTGAATGATAAAAATAGTCGTATTCTCCCGTGTATTCTTCTGTAAGTTTCGAAGCATTATGATGGAAAACGCTCGATGAGTGCGAGATGCCCAGCACGATGCAGATTACAAGTGCCAGACAGAAGAGCGATACGCAAATGATTATAATTCTTTTCATTTTATTTCCTGATTTTAAACCATTTTCCGTAAGTAAACATTCTCCAAATCCATTCAAGCGGACCGAAGTTGAAATGCTTTAGCCACAAGGCGCAAAGAGCGGTCTCGGCTGCAAAGATGGCTGTGGCTGCAAACTCGTTGAAGGTAAGTCCTGCCGTTGCTCCCATTCCGAAGCCGATGCCGTAGAACAAAATGATGCCGGCAACCGACTGCATTATGTAGCACGTCAGAGCCATTCGTCCGGGGTAGGCGAGCATATTCCACACGCGGTTGTTGCGATGGCGCAGATAGAGCAGACTGAAGCCCGACATATAGGCAAAGCCCATTGGATACACGCTCAACGTGTAGATGAGGCTGTGCAGAATAGAACCGAGGGGCTCGCCCGACATAGAACTCCATGCGTAGATGAAAGACATTGGCAGTCCGATGCCAAAGCCGATTTTAGTAACTCTTCGGAGTAATTCGGAGTGCGCTTCGAGATTGCTGAAAATCTGACGCTTGCCAACGTAAAAGCCCACAAGAAAAAGAGCCAGAACCTTGAAATACCGCTGTCCCGACACAAATTCCCACATACGTTCAACCGCGCCTTGCATCAGAAAGGCGTTCATCTCTTTGTACGACTGGGCATCGCGCAGCCAGCCGGCAAAATTCTCCTCGCCAATGCCGTATGCCGATGCCGTGTTCCACCATGCAGAATAGAGCATGTCGGCAGGATTGATGCCCGATGCCACGCGCCACATCTCTATTGCCGTGGGTAGAAGAAAGAAGAAGCCCGACCACCACAAAAGCGTCTTTGGGTTGCAGTTTCTGAACAACGGAAGCAACATTCCGATGGCGGCATAGAGCATCAGGATATCGCCGCTCCAAAGAAGCATAAGGTGCGCCAGACCGATGATGAGCAGAATCAGCATCCGTCGGTAGAAGATTCTGAAGCCGTTTGCGCCTCGTTGTATGGCGTGAGAGATTATGATGTAGAATCCGATGCCGAAGAGAACCGAGAATATTGTGTAGAACTTACCGTCTACGAGCAGATATTGCAGGCATCGTACAATGGCATCGAGCGAGCCTGTTTGCATTTTCATCTGCGTTTCGTGGTCGAGGAATGTCCAGAGCGAAAACTCCGGAAAGTTGGCGAGGGCTATGCCAAGCAAGGCAAATCCTCTGAGGGCATCGAGCGTAACGATGCGGTTCTTTACGGGCTGAGATGTGTTTTCGGCTTTCATACAGAATAAATTTTGCCACAAAGTTATCAGAAAAAAGCAAACTCTGCATATCCCAGAATGAGAATATGCAGAGTTTCTGATGATTATTTCTTAGGCTTCTTTGCCAATCGATAGCTGAGCGAGAACATAAAGTAGTGCGGAATGCTGTTGAAGCGCGTTTCTACGCGGCTTTGTGCGTTTACATAGTACGAGCGTGCCGACAGCTGGTGAAGAATGTCGTACATCTCGGCTTTTGCCACGAACATTCCTTTCAGGAAAGGACGTGAGAGCGTGGCATTCCAAACCCAGTCGTTCGAGTTCATTTCGTTGCTCTTGTAGCCATTTTGCGAGTAAAGGTTGATGCTTGTGGCAATCGTTGTTTTCAGAATCGGGAATGTGTACTGGGTTGCCAATCCAAACTGATATTCGTATACGCTCATGTCACGTTCTCCGTAAATCTGTTCGTGGCTGAAGTTGCCCGAGAATTTGGCCGTAGCATCTACCGTAAAATCGCTTTTGCTGTAAGTTAGTTTACACTTTGTGCTTGGAAGGAAAGTGTTTACCCGGCTCAGCTGGTTTTCTGCGCCGTTGTAGGCAATGGCAAAGTCGACGCTATGAATAAAGTCGGTGTTTGCGTCTATGTTGTATCGCCAATGTTGCTGTTTGTCGAGCGGGCCTTTTATTCCAAATGCCAATGAAGAGTTCCAGTTACCGTTTACGTTGTCGGGCATCGATGTGCTGCGTCCTGTCTCGGTATCGTAGTTGCGGCGGTTTCCTATGTATTGGCTTTGTATGATGTGCCTAAATTTCAGCCACAACGAAGGCTTCATAGCTCTGCCGTTCATGTCCAGCCTAATGTCGAATCTTGTGTGTCTACTGGCTTTCAGATTTGGGTTGGAAAGAGTGGTGTACAGCGGATTTCTTGTATCTGCCGATGGCATAAGGCTTACCAATTCCGGTAGGCTTTTGTATGAGTTGAAATTAGTCTCCAGCGTATTTCTGTTCCATTTATATGTAATGTATAAGTATGGGTCGAAAGAAACATAGTTACGTCGCGCAAGAGTGTCGAGTCCGTCTTTCTTGTATCTTATTTGTTCGTGTGCGTAATAGATTGGAAATAAAAGGTTTATCCGCGTATTTTTTAAATTGTAGCCTATGTTGAATGAGTTTTGTATATTGTGACTACGCGTGATAAATTCGAAACTGTTGTGTGTGTCGATTGCTGCCTGAAGAGAGTCGGCGGTAGATGGCAGTACAAATTCGTTCTTGTATCTGTCTCCGTAGCCGTATAGTTGATAGAATTTGCTGTTCTGTTCGCTTTCGCTTTGGGTGTATGAGAGTGTGTGCGACAGATTGAATGCCTCCAAATTATAAGAGTTATCTAAAAAAAGACCGTAATAGAAATTTTTTGATTTTGCGTCGCCGTAATTATTCTGCGCATCGCTTGTATTTGAGTTTTTATACAGAATATCTTGCAGCGACTGGTCCTTGTCTCGCAAGGCTTTGCTGTAATAGTATGTTCCGATAAAATTCAGCGAGTATGGCGAGTCAAAACTTTTCATCCAACTCAAATTTCCGTTCAGTTCGATATTTCTGCCTTCTTTTTTATTCTGAGTCAGATTTCTGTTTATCAGCTTCTTGTCGAAAGTCGAATCGGTAGAACTGTTCAAATTGTTAATGTTGTTGTATCCAATTTCGTTGTCGAAGTAGAAATAGTTCTTCTTTATATTGTATGTGATGTTAAGTTTGTCGTTGAATTTAAAATCTTTCGAGCGGCTGGCAGCCGACGAAATGCCCAAAATCGTTCCTTCCGAAGCGAAGTTTTCGCTACGCGTGTTCTGCGTATTGTTTTCGTCTTTCCATTCAAGCAGCGCAGAGTGGTCGAGTGTGAAAGTCTTCTTCCTGTTGTTAAGGTTCATGTTCATTCCTGCCTGCTTGGTGGTTAGCAGTCCGCGCTGCTGCTTTTGTGGCGACCAGTCGCCATCGTTTCCCGGAGTTCGGTTTTCGTTAACGTTGTTTATGTTGCCGAAGAGTGATATGCGCGAGAAATCGTCGTAGCGCATTCCAAAAATCTTTCCCTTCCAGCGTTCGTCAGTTCCCAGTCCAGCCTCGGCATTTGCTATGTTGCCAACAGCATATTCGCGTTTCATCACAATGTCCATAACATAGTCGGTATTCTTCTTTCCGTCTTTGTATTTTGGTTCGTGAGGTTTCTCCTTCTCGTACACTTGCAGTTCTTTTACGGTAAAGTAGGGCAGATTCTCCAGAATAACCTTGTTGCTGCCCTTAAAGAATTCGTTTCCGTTAAGAGTTATGTAGTCAACTTTCTTTCCGTTAATGAAGACCGTTCCGTCGCTTTTCAGTTCAGCTCCCGGAAGTCGTCGTACAAGAGCATCGAGCATCTCGCCCTCGGGAATGTTGAAAGCCATGGCATCGTACACCAGCGTGTCGCCGCGATATGCCACTTGCAGTCGTGTTCCTTTTACAACCACCTCGTCCATTCCGAGAGTCCACAGACTGTCGGCTTGTTCTTTTGGCGCGCGTTTCATCTGGAACGTAACACTATTAGTGTATCGGCTTTTCTTCGAGAAGTCGAAGATTTCTTTCTTTACGCAAGGCTTGTATCCCTGATATTCGGCTCGAAGAATATATTCGCCAGAAATCTTCGGAACATAGAGCTTTCCATACGAATAATAGTTATCAATAATCGTGCATGTAACCGTATCGATGACGGTCGAGTCGCTTTTCATAAGTGTGACAAATGCAGGAAGTGCCTTTCGCGTAAACGAGTCTTCGGCATAGATGTTGATTTGTTCTACACTTACCTTCTTCTGCTTTTGTGCAAAGGCTGTAGCCGATAGGCAGCAAAGGCAAAAGAGTAGTTTAATAAATTTTTTCTCTGACATAAATTTTAAAGTTAAGGTTTGGTTAAATTTGGTTAATTATTTGCAAAGGTATATATTTCTTTTGTATTTTGAAAATTATTCAAGAGCTTGTTTTTTTGTTTTTTTTCGTAGTACAGAAGACTGAAAAAATATTTCTTTCTGTTTTGTTCTGATAATTTGCGCATTACCGACTTTTTTGCTATCTTTCGGCTGATTTTTAAGAATAATGATTATGAAAAAGCTCCTTGTTCCATTTTTCGCTTTGTTCTTGTTCTCGTGCGGAAACATGTCAAAGCAGAACGCAACCGATAGTCAGAACGATTCGCTTTGGGCAGAAAAAACGACTGCCGAAACCGCCAAGCCTATGCCGCCCGTCTATGTGGTTTGTGATGTCTACGGCGAGAAATTCCTGCTCCGCCAGCGTTTCGACGAGGACGAAAAGCCTTCTGCCCCCGACTCGCTAAATAAATACAAGTTCGTTATCTACAAAAGAAAACCGCATGCCGTATCGTTTCTCCGTTTTCAGCCCGAAAATGCCGAAATGAACACGGGGCGCGACAGTTACCGCAATTTCGACAACCTTTCGGGATGGCTCTACACGATGGATAGCGGCAAGTTGCTCGAAAATCCAAAAGACGAGTGGGATGCCATTTGGGACGCCGCGCTTCTTGTCGACGATTTGTTTCTGAAGCAGAACGACATTCTTCCGTTTAAAGATGAATCTGCCCCAACTGCCGATATAAAAGTTGCGCTGGAGAAGAAATACGGTCGTAAGATTAAGTCAGTTGTGTCGTCGCAGGCCTTTGGCGAAAAGGGTGAGTATCTGTTTGTAAACGTGCAGTTTTTTAATAAAGGTGCTGAGGCTCTTGGCGTTACGGCTCTCTGTAAAAACGGCTCTTTGCTTGCCACAAAAGATTTTCCTGCCGCGTGGAACGATGAGTCTGTTTGGCGAGTCGACGACGAGGGCGAGTTTCATGGTTTGCAATTAGACCTTGCCACTCTATGCAACGGCGTGCTCACACTATACACGGCCAACTTCGGCGCAGAAGGCACAAATTACGCATCGTATGTGATAAAAGACGGCTCGTTTGCCGACGGCGGTTTGTCTGACACGTTCTATCAGTCGCCTGAGTAGTTTTTGATATAGAAAAAGAGACAAGCAAAGCAAATGTTTGTCTCTTTTTTTGATGTTTTTTTCAAACTGTGATTGTTCGGGATGCCTTCGGGATTCGTTCGGGATTTTGATTACTTTTTGTCTTTGTTAAATTACGGATTTTTTACAGTCAGCCTGAAATAAGGATAGCCTTCTATTATTTGGGATGGAAACGAGTCGTAATTTGAGACTGGAATATTGTGTTCTTTCAGAACAGTCTTATCTGCCAAAAGGTATTTTTCCGTTTTTACCTTATCTACATGTAGATGATAAGGCGAAAATACAGAATCAATAATTTCTCTTATTCTGCTTTTAAATAAAATAGAGTCGATAGGCACTCTCTCCCTTGTCCTGTAATACTCCTTTGTTATTTCGGCATCAAGATCTCCGCAATAAATCAAACGTGTAACTACGCCACGTATTTTTTTTACAGAGTCGTTTCCAAGATGAGTTTTAATATAAATGTCGACCAACTTTATCTGTTCTACAAAAGGCAAAGCAGCCCGCGCATTTCCACGACAGAAAGAATTATTCATGCTTAACGTAATTAGCCCATCCTTATTGGTGCTAGTTCCCAAAATAAAATTCAAAGTGTCCTTGCCTTTTGTAAAATAATATTCTTCTCTCCTTGAATATTTTTCTTTAGCTTTTGACTTCCAACATTTTACGCTTGTAGTATCATCACAAGCAGATTCGGCTTTAGACATATTGTTGTGCGCCTCTTTACACGACATAAAGAGGACACAACAGCAAATAAATGTTATTACTTTGTTCATTTTTTTAGGTTGAAAAGATTGTTTTCTTTTATTAGTAACCGAAGATTTATTATTCGCCTTAAGTTTATTATTCGTTTTCGAAGATGTTTGGCACGAGCATGTCGAGCAGCCAGCCCTTTGCTTCGAGTATTGTGGCAAAACGGCTTCCGCCAAGGTCGCAGACGTAACGGCGTTTTTCCGTGCCTTTTGCGGTTTTTATGGTAAGGCAGATATCCTCGTTATCGTAGCGGAAAGTAAAGACGGCTTTCCGGTACAGGCTTTCGAGATTTTCAGACCACGAAAACTCGCTTATGTAACTGCCAAAGTTTTCAATCTCGTAGTCGGTGGTGGCTGTTTTCTTGTATTTTAGCGGAGTAATCTCGCCATTATATGCCAGAATGAACAGCTTTCCGTTCTCCATCTGAAAGCCTTCGACGGGAAACAGATATTTTCCATCGGCCTTTCTGTCGTAAACAATATTGTCAACAAATTTACTTTCAATCCAAGCAACATTTTTGTTCTGTCCCGAAACGGCACAGAACTGCATCAAAGTAACAATAAGCAGAAAAATCTTTTTATTCATGATTGTTATTCTTTTCTGTTTTCAATTTTTAGAGTCTGATTGCAGTATTCCATTACGGCGAGGCGATGTGTAACGAAGATAAGCGTCTTGCCGTGCTCGCCTTGTGTTAGGCGTTGCAGAAGATTCTTTTCCGTCTCCAAGTCGAGCGCGCTTGTAGCCTCGTCGAGCAGAAGAATGCTTCCGCGACGCAGAAGGGCACGCGCGATGGCTATTCGCTGAGCCTGACCCTCGCTCAGTCCGCCGCCCTTTTCGGAGCATCGGGTGTCGAGTCCGTCCTTCAGTTTGTAAACAAAGTCGGCGCAGGCATATTCAAGAGCCGTGCGTATGTCGTCTTCGGTGGCATCGGGTCTGCCCATCAGCATGTTCTCGCGTATCGTTCCGCTAAAGAGCGAGTTGCCTTGCGGAACGTAGACGAAGTTGCATCGCGTAAGAGCGTTTACCTCGAACTCCTGATGGTCGTTGTAGACCGTTATCCGTCCGCTTGTAGGGTGCAGAAGTGCCAGCATCAGGCGTATGAGCGTGGTCTTTCCCGAACCCGTTTCGCCAAGAATAGCCGTACAACTTCCCGGCGGAAAAGAGTACGAGAAGTTTTCGAGAACCTTCTTCGAGTTCTCTTCGGGATTGTATTGGAATGTCAGATTCTCAATTTTTACGCCGCCCTTGTCGTCAAGTTTCTGTGGTTCGCCGTCGGCCTCGAGAGGCTGTTCCTCGAGTTCCATCAGTCGCTCACATGCCGTAAGAACAGATATGAACGTAGGGATAAGTTGCGTTATGTTCAGCACAGGACCTTGAATTCGTGCCACGAGTTGCATGAAAGCCGTCATCACTCCAAAGGTTATCTCGCCCTCCGACAATCGGTATGCGCCCCACATAAAGGCTATGAAATATCCGCCGCTAAAGCCGATAGAAAGCGTTGTGTTGGCAAAGATAGAGAATCGCGTGCGGTCCATAATCTGCGAGCGCAGAATGCCCTGACGCTTGTCGAGCTTTACGATGGTGTTGTCGCATTGTTCGAGCGTTTTCAGCACCATGCGGTTCTGCACGCTCTCTTGCAAGATGCTCTGTATCGCGCTGTCGCTCTCGCGCACATTCTTGTTTATCGACCTCATCTTTAGCATGTAAAGACGGCTCATGATGATGAATACCGGCAGGATTCCGACGGTTACCCAAGCCAGCGACGAGTCCATGAGGCACAAGAACCAGAATGCCGTTCCGAGTTGGAAGAAGACCACGATGGTGGCAGGAATTGTCTGCGTAAGAATGTCAACCACGTCGGTAACATCGCGTTCAAGACGGTTCAGAATGTCGCCGCTGTGGTATGTCTTCTTGCTGTGCCACTCGCTGTGCAGAAGATGTCTGAAGAAATATTGCTGAATGGAGTTCTGCGTGCGCACGCCAAGACTATTGCGCACCCATCGCTGAATGATGAACAGAATTATTTCGGCAACGATGAGCGAGCCGAGCCACAAGCCGGCGGTTAGCAGACTGCCTTTGTAGTCGCCCGTTGCCGTATCTATAACCCTCTTGCTTGCCCACACAAAGGCAAGCGAGAGCACAACACTCACCAGTCCGGTGGCGGTGTTGATGATAGACATCTTGTGATAGCCCTTCCAGCAGTTGAGCAGCCAAAGCGATATCTGCTTGACCGAGTACATGCTGTCGTCTCGTTTTAGTCTTAGCCTGCTAATCATAGTCGTAAAAGATTTACTGTCGGGTATCGGCTCCCCACATCAGTTTTTCGCGCAGAGTGCCGTAGAAGTTATGTCCCTTCTGCTTGACCACCAAGATAGGGTAGTCGGCTTTTTTGAGTCTTAGTTTCACTCTGTCGCAAAGGCTCTCGCTTCTGCCGTCTATGGCAAGCAGATAGTTGCGGCTGCGGCTCTCAACCTCAAGAGTTATCTCGCTCTCGTCGCTAAGTACTATTGGGCGTATGTTGAGCGAGTGCGGAGCAACAGCCGACATGGTTATGCTGTGCGATGACGGCGTTAGAATAGGACCGCCAACGCTGAGGGCATAGCCCGTTGAGCCTGTAGGGGTGCTGATGATTAGTCCGTCAGCCTGATATGTTGTGAGATACATTCCGTCGATGTGCGCGTGAATTGCCAGCATCGAACTGCTGTCGTGCTTCAGGATGGCAATCTCGTTGAGCGCGTAAGGGAAATGCTGAAGTCGGGTGTCCTCGGTCTCGGCGCACAGAACGCTACGCTTCTCAACCTCGTAGTTGCCCGTGAAGACGTTGTCGAGAGCCTCTTCTACCTGCTCCTGACCTATGTCGGCAAGAAATCCGAGGCGACCCATATTAACGCCGATAATCGGAATCCGCTTGTTGCCCACGCGGCTTGCGGCATGAAGGAATGTTCCGTCGCCGCCCATGCTTATGGCAAAATCAGCCTTGAAGTCGTTGCCCTCGATTATCGTTGCGCACGGAATGTCGTCGTATCCTTCCGATTTAAGATAAACGTAAAAATCCTTGTCTATCGCAACATCGGCGTTGCGCTTGTTAAGATGGTCGAGGATAAGTTTTATTGAAGACGATTTCTTCTTCTGATATGTGTTACCGAAAATGGCGAATGTTAGTCTGTTACTATTCATAAAGCGTGTTTCTACTGCACAAAAATAATACTTTTCTTTTGGTTTGGTGCATGTATTTAATTATTTTTGCATAAACTTTAATAAATATGAATACTGTATACACTTTTCTTGCCGACGGCTTTGAAGAAGTCGAGGCGTTGGCTGTTGTAGACTGTCTTGTGCGTGCCGGACTCAATACAAAAACCGTATCTGTAAACGGAAGCAACACGGTTACTGGCGCGCACAACATTAAGGTCGTTGCCGACATTGAGTTCTCGGAGGGCGATTTCTCCGATGCCAATGTGCTTTTCTTTCCCGGCGGAATGCCCGGAACGCTCAATCTCGAGGCCCACTCTGGCTTGATGAATCTTCTTGACAAGCATTACAACGCCGGCAAGGAGATTGCAGCCATCTGCGCAGCACCTTCAATCCTTGCTCACAAGGGCTATCTGAAAGACAAGAAGGCAACATGCTATCCGGGCTTCGACAAAGACCTTGTTGAGGGCGGCGCAACACACACCGGCAGCCTGGTAGAAGAGTGCGGAAACATAGTAACAGCCAAAGGCCCGGGAGCGGCTCTCGAACTGGGATACACGCTCGTGGCTCGCCACGTTTCGCCCGAGAGAGCGGCAGAGATGAAGGCTCAGATGATTTTTGAATATTAAACCGGAATTCTTGGCACAGAATCTGGAAAACTGGGATATCAAGTTCCTGCCGGGCGTTGGTCCGCAGCGGGCAAGTGTGCTGGACAAGGAGGCTGGAATCCGTTCGGTGCTCGATCTTTTGTATTATTATCCATACAAGTATGTAGACCGAAGCCGACTCTTCTACATCCATGAACTTGAGGACAATATGCCTTACGTTCAGGTTAGGGGAGAGATTCTTAGTTTCGAGACCTTTGGCGAGGGACGGCAGCGGCGACTCGTGGCTCATTTCAGCGACGGCACGGGCGTTATAGACCTTGTGTGGTTTCAGGGCATAAAATTCGTAACCCAGAACTACAAGTGCCATGTTCAGTATATCGTTTTTGGCAAGCCTACGCTGTTTGGCTCGCGCATAAACCTTACTCACCCCGATATAGACGAGGCTTCGAAGATTTCGCTCTCGACGATGGGATTGCAGCCTTTCTATCCCACAACCGAGAAGATGAAACGTGCGGGGTTGAACTCGCGCGGCATGGAACGCCTCACGGCAAAGATGATTGAGGTGCTGAAAGAGCCGCTCGAGGAGACGCTTCCGCCATGGCTTATAGCCGAGCATCATCTCATCTCGTACGATGAGGCTATGCGAACCATTCATTATCCAAAGTCGCACGATGTTCTGCGCAAGGCTCAGTTAAGGCTGAAGTTCGAGGAACTTTTCTATATCCAACTGAATATCCTTAGACTTGTAAAAGACCGCCAGCAGAAATATCAGGGCTTCATTTTCAATCGCGTAGGAAAGGTTTTCAACACATTCTATTCCGATAAACTGCCATTCGAGCTTACCGGTGCGCAGAAACGCGTTATCAAGGAGGTTCATGCCGATATGAAGTCGGGCAAGCAGATGAATCGTCTTGTTCAGGGCGATGTGGGCAGCGGAAAGACGCTCGTTGCCCTTATGTGCATGCTTCTGGCAATAGACAACGGCTTTCAGGCATGCATAATGGCGCCGACCGAGATTCTTGCCGAGCAGCATCTCGAAACAATCCGCAAGTTTTTGGGCGATATGCCTGTCCGCGTTGAACTTCTGACTGGCATCGTGAAGGGCAAGAAACGCGAGAAAATCCTTACCGACCTTCGTCTTGGCGAGGTCGATATCCTCGTCGGAACTCATGCTCTTATCGAGGATACCGTACAGTTCTCAAACCTCGGCATTGCCGTGATTGACGAGCAACATCGTTTCGGAGTGGCTCAGCGAGCAAAACTGTACTCAAAGAACGTTGTTCCGCCGCACATTCTGGTAATGACGGCAACGCCTATTCCACGTACGCTTGCCATGACTCTTTACGGCGACTTGGACGTGAGCGTGATAGACGAGCTTCCGCCGGGCAGAAAACCGATAAAGACCGTTCATCAGTACGACTCAAAGCGAGGTCCGCTATATAGCGGAATACGTCAGCAGATTCAGGAGGGAAGGCAAGTCTACATCGTCTATCCGCTTATAAGCGAGAGCGAGAAGATGGAAGACATCAAGAATCTGGAAGACGGCTACAAACATATTCAGGAAGTCTTTCCTGAGTACAAGATAAGCATGGTTCACGGCAAGATGAAGTCTGCCGAGAAAGATGCCGAGATGGCTAAGTTTGCCAGCGGCGAGACGCAGATTCTGGTTGCAACAACCGTAATCGAGGTGGGAGTGAACGTTCCGAACGCCTCGGTAATGGTTATTGAGAATGCCGAACGCTTTGGATTGTCGCAGCTGCATCAGTTGCGCGGACGCGTTGGGCGAGGTGCAGACCAGTCGTATTGCATCCTCGTAACCGGCTTTAAACTGAGCGAGGACACCCGAAAGCGAATATCGATAATGACGAGCACCAGCGACGGCTTCGAGATTGCCGAGGCTGACTTGAAACTTCGCGGTCCGGGCGATTTG
Source organism: Bacteroidales bacterium KHT7 (assembly GCA_900102385.1). Taxonomy (GTDB): domain Bacteria; phylum Bacteroidota; class Bacteroidia; order Bacteroidales; family Bacteroidaceae; genus Ga6A1. The sequence goes on from FNBQ01000011.1 coordinate 38,616, forward strand.
GAAGGTACTCAGCAGAGCGGAGTGGCGTTCGACCTTAAGATTGCCGACATCACGCGCGACGGCCAGATTCTTGAATTGGCTCGCAACGTGGCTTCGAAGATTCTCGATGCCGACCCGCAGCTTGCATCGCCCGAGAGCGCAATCTTCGTAAGGCAACTCCGCAGGCTAAAGAAAGAAGATGCCGATTGGAGCAGAATCTCGTGAAGAATTGACAATTCACAATTGACAATTGACAATGGGAGCTTGAAAGTTGAGAATTGAAAGTTGAAAAAGCTATTTAATTCACAATGAAAAATTGAGAATTGAAAGCCGATAAGTAGCATTTTACAAGCCGCAACCTACGTTCATGTATGCTTCAAGTAAGCCGGAAGGTACGGGGTAGGAACGGGGTAGGAACGGGGTAGCAAGCCGGAAGGTACGTTCAAGGTTCGTTCAAGATACGTTCAGAGTTCGTTCAAAGTACGTTCTGAATACGTTCAAGATTCGTTCAAGATACGGGGAGCTCTTTTGAAACTTGAAAGTTGAAAATTGAAATTTTAGTTGCTTTCAATTTTCAACTTTCAATTCTCAATTCCTGAAATTTTATTTTACAATATCCATAATGTCGCTTGGCTTCTCGGCAAAAATCGTTGCACCGTTTTTTTTCAGAAAATCCTTGTCGCGGAATCCCCACAGAACCGATATGCACGGAATACAGGCGTTTCGTGCCGTCATTATGTCAACATCGCTGTCGCCAACGTATATTGATTCTTCGGGCTTCACGCCGAGTCGCTTCATAGCCTCCACAACCATGTCGGCGTATGGCTTGCGTCGCAGAGGGGCAGCCTCGCCAATAGCAACGTCAATCGTGCTGCTGAAAAACGATTTGTACAACTCCGTAACACCAAACTGCGGTTTGTTAGATACGATTGCCAACTTAACGCCATTATCTTTCAGATTCTCAAGAAGTTCTTGAATGCCACTATACAGACATGTATAATCCATGCAATGGCACGCATAATGTTGCCTGAACAGCGAAAAACACTCCTCAATCTGCTCCTGAGACGAGCCTGACTCTACCGACAGTTCAATCAGCCTTCTTGCTCCGTTTCCAACAAACTGTTTTATCTCCTCAATTGTGTGCTGTGGCATGTTCATGCAAGCCAGAGCATGATTAACGCTTATTGCCAAATCCTTTAACGAATCCATCAGGGTTCCGTCAAGGTCGAAAATTACTGCTTTGTATTTCATTTGTGCAAAGAAAGCAAAACTTTGAGCAAATCGCAACTCGTTTGCGATTATTTTCTTAATTTTGCATAATTTAAAAAACGATAAAGTAAGATTTCTTTTTCAGAAGAATGTACAACCAATATCTTAAACAGTATAACAAGAACAATCTCCGCAAGTCGCAACTCAAGCAGTTGGAGATGCTGAAGATAATAGCAGACATCTGCGACCGCCACGGACTGCGCTACTGGCTCGATGCCGGAAGTCTGCTCGGTGCGGTGCGTCACGGGGGCTTTATTCCGTGGGACGACGACATGGATATTGCCATGCCGATGGACGATTTGAAGAAGTTTGCCGAGATTGCCAAGACCGAACTTCCCGAACATCTGTTTGTGCAGAGCAAGGATACCGACCCTTCGTACCGTTTTGAGCATTACAAGGTTGTTGACAAAAAGTCGTTCTACGTCCAGTACGACGACGATTTCGAACTTCCTTATCAGAAGGGACTGTTTATTGATATTTTTCCGTACATCGACTATCCGAGCCTTCCGAACTGTGTGCGCAGACCTTTTCTGCGCGGAATGTGCGTGGCATACTGCGTTCTGCACGGCAAGCACTATTATTCGCTCGAAAACACAGCCAAACTGTTCTATTTCGGCCTGAAGAATATGCTGCTGAAGACAATATGGCATTGCCTTCCGAAGAACAAAAAGTATTTCTGCTGTCTGCCAAGCAACAACTGGCACGGCATGGTTCAGGAGCGGAAAGACATCTTCCCGACAAGCAAGATAATGTTCGAGGGCGTTGAGTTCAGCGCGCCGCACGACACCGATGCCTATCTGAAGAAACTTTATCGCAACTATATGCAGATGCCGCCCGAGGACAAGCGCGACATTCACAGCGTGTTCATTATGCCCGACTTAGATAACGAGTAGAAAATGAAGAGATTATTGTTTGTTCTTGTAAGAATATCGAAGATGATAACAGCCCCTTTGCGCTGGTATCCCATCTTCTTTTTGTTTATGTACCTTTTGGTTGTGTTCTCGTTCTTCTACGAAGACTTGCCAACCGATCAGGCGGTGTTCTACGAAGGATTGTTCATGGATTGCTATATCCTCTGCGCCATTCTTTCGCTCTTGCCAAAGAAGGTCTACAAGTATTTCAAGTATCTTTTCTATACCGTCGGATATCTGGTTACGGCTACCGAATGGTTTCTCTACAACCGATTCTGGCTGCGCTACACGCCAACAACAATTCAGCTTCTTATCGAGACAAACTCAGATGAGGCTGGCGATTTCTGCCGTGCCTTCCTTATAAGCAAGCAGATGGGGCAGGTGCTTCTGCTCATGCTTCTCATCCTTACGGCCAATGTTCTTCTCGAAATCTACGAGAAGCCAATCCGCCGGTTCTTGCGTAAGCAACTTACATGGCGTTCGCATTATCTTGGCTACATCGGATTCAGTTGTTTCATAGTCGTCTACTTTGTTTATTGCTTCTGCACGACTCTCGAAAACAAGAAACTCTTTGTTGAGTATTTCCGCCTAAACGGAGCCGAGAGAATTGAGCGTGTGATGGGGCCGATTCAGTTCTATTCGCCCGAACTCAGACTGGCTTATTCGTTCAAGTTTACAAGACTCACGGCTGGCGAGGTTGAGATTCTGCGCAAGACGATGCACAAACTTCAGGTTGACAGTTGCGACTACAAATGTCCGAACATCGTGTTCATAATAGGCGAGAGTTACAACAAACATCACTCGCAACTCTACGGCTATCCGCTTGAGACGACGCCGAACATGGTGCGCCGTCAGAAAAAGGGCGAACTTATCCGCTTCGACGATGTTATTACGCCGTGGAACGTGACGAGCAACGCCTTCAAGAGTTTCCTTTCAACCCATGCCGACGACGAGAAGGGCTTGTGGGCCGATGGCGTTCTGTTTCCTGCGCTGTTCAAGAAGGCGGGCTATCATGTGTCGTTCTTCACGCAGCAGTTCATGAAGTCGTCGAGACTGGCGGCTGCCGATTTCAACGGAAGTTTCTTCCTTAACGATGCCGAACTCGATTCGCTCTGCTTCGACACCCGAAACAAACTGAAATGGACTCAAGATAACGGTCTGATAAAGGAATACGGCAAGCACAAGGGCGATTATACCGACCGCAACCTGTTCATCTTCCATCTGCTTGGACAGCATGTCGAATACAAGCAGAGATTCCCGAAGGCTCAGGAGTTTTTCACGATTGACAATTACAAAGACCGTAACGACCTTTCGAAGGCTGAGAAGTATATCGTTGCCGACTACGACAATGCCACACGATATAACGACAATGTTGTCGACGGCATCATAAATCTTTTTGTAAACGAAGATGCCATCGTAATATACATGCCCGACCATGCCGAGGAAGTCTACGACGAGATTCACGCCTTTGGCAGACTGCACGATGCCAACTTGTCGCCGTCGCTCGTAAGACAGGAGTTCGAGATTCCGCTTGCGGTGTGGTGCAGCAAAAAGTTCCGCCGCCGTCACCGCAGCGAGTTCAAGAAACTGAAGTCGATAAGCAAGCGACCTTACAAGACCGACGACATCGCCCATTTCATGATAGGTTTGGCTGGAATACACACACCTTTCTATAATGCCGAGCGCGACTGGGCGAGCGACAGCTACAAGCTGCATCCGCGAATAATAAAGCACACGGCAGACTACGATTCAATAATGAGTTCAGAAAAGAAATGAAGACAGTATCGGTAGTGATGTGTACCTACAACGGTGCCAAATACATACGCCAGCAGCTCGACTCAATCATCGCGCAGAAATATCCGATAGAAGAGGTTATTGTTCAGGATGACGGCTCGAACGATGGCACGATAGAGATTGTCGAGGAATATTCAGCCCGGCATCCCTACATTCATCTTTACAGAAACGAGGTGAACAAGGGTTTCAACATGAATTTCATCACGGCTTTTCAGCGTGCAAAGACCGATTTCGTTGCCATCTCAGACCAAGACGACATCTGGTTCAGCGACAAGATTGAAAGGCAGGTCGAAGCCATCGGCGACAAATATGCTGCATGCTGCACCGACCATTATCGCGACGAGAAGTATTCTGACCGATGCACGTTTCGCCGTAATCCGCAGAACACTTTTGAAAGTCAGATATTTACGAGCCATGTTCCGGGACATTGTCTGCTCGTCCGCACATCGTTTCTGAAGTCGATAGACAACTGGGACAAGCACATTCCGTACGACTGGTGGATAGTTATAAATGCCCACTTCTGCGGAGGACTTGCAAAAGCCCCTTATCCCCTCAACTGGTACAGACCTTATGCCGAGAGCGTGGCTACAAAGCATCGCGCCAAGTATCAGCGTCATGCCGAGAATCCAACGTGGCAGCCGTACATCTTCGGAATGAAGGATTTCCGCCAGCTTCAGAAACGCGAGTTGTGGAGCAAATTCTACGGATACATCAACCTGCGAACCGCCACGGCAGACGACAGCCTGAGCGAGGACGAGAAACAGACGTTCAGACTCGTTCACAAACTCACGGGCTTGATGCTAAGAAAAGACATCTTCAGCCTGCTGAAACTCTGCTTTCTGTGCATGAAGCATCGCGATGTCGTTCACGGAAAAAAGCATCCTAATATCGCCGTGGCAATGCTCCGCGGATTTTTCTACCCATTCATCTGGGCATATTCTACAACAAACTTCGATTATTAAAAAATGCAATATTGCGATAGTCGGCCTTGGTTTTGGCATAAAACTAAGGTTGACTATTGTTTCCTAATTAGGTGTTATTTGTAACATACCGCTACAAACTCAATCTTTTCTGCTTAATAACATATTGTATTCTTTACGTTATTTAATCAAAAAGTAGTTTCTTTGTTGCTCGAAAAAAAGTATAATAACACCAATAAAATTATATCATGAAATTGACTAAGAGTTTCATTGGCGCAGTGCTTGTTTGCTGTGCGGTAATGACAGGCTGTTCGGAAAACAAACTGACACTTTCCGGACTTGATTCAAAGGCTTTCGAGTCGAACGTAGACGGCAAGGAAACAGGCTTGTACGTCCTTAAAAACGCTAACGGAGTTGAAGTTTGCGTTACCAACTTCGGAGGCCGAATTGTTTCGCTGATGGTTCCTGACAAAAATGGTGAGATGCGTGATGTTGTGTTGGGCTTCGACAGCATAAGCACATACCGCAATGTGCCAAGCGATTTCGGCGCATCGGTAGGACGTTACGCAAACAGAATAAACAAGGGCAAGATTGTTGTCGACGGCGACACAATACAGTTGCCTACAAACAACTTCGGACACTGTCTGCACGGCGGTCCTCAGGGCTGGCAGTACCAGATATACAAGGCAGAGCAGAAGAGCGACTCTGTTGTAGTGCTTACAATGGATTCTCCTGACGGCGATGCCAACTTCCCTGGTCACGTTGTTGCAACGGTTACATACACTCTTACTTATGACAACTGCGTTGACATCAAGTACGAGGCTACAACCGACAAGAAGACTGTCATCAACATGACAAACCATTCTTATTTCAACCTGAGCGGCGACCCTACAAAGCCTATCACAGACCACCTGCTCACAGTCAATGCCGACAACTTCACTCCAGTTGATTCGACTTACATGACAACTGGCGAGATTATTCCTGTGGCTGAAACTCCGATGGACTTCACTAAGCCAAAGGCTGTAGGTCAGGACATCGACAAGTTTGACTACGTTCAGGTTAAGAACGGCAACGGATACGACCACAACTGGGTGCTCAACACAAAGGGCGACTTCTCGCAGATTGCTGCAACCCTTTACTGTCCGTCAACAGGTATCAATGTTGATTGCTACACCGACGAGCCGGGTATTCAGGTTTATTCAGGCAACTTCCTCGACGGAACAGTTACCGGAAAGAAGGGCATCGTTTACAAGCAGCGTACAGGTATCTGCCTCGAGACTCAGAAGTATCCTGATGCTCCTAACAAGCCAGAGTGGCCATCGGCATGGCTTGAGCCGGGACAGAAGTACACTTCGCACACAATGTACAAATTCAGCGTAAAATAATAAAAAAACGTTTAAATAACTGAAATACAAATGGCATTTTTAGATTGGTTAGTGATTGCAGCCTTTGCTGCACTGATGATTGGAATTGTATGGTGGGTGAGCCGCCAGAAGCAGGAGAATTCCGACGATTATTTCTTGGGTGGAAAGGATGCTACATGGATAGCTATCGGTGCTTCAATCTTTGCATCGAACATTGGTTCTGAGCACCTTATCGGTCTTGCCGGCGCCGGTGCATCATCTGGTATGGCAATGGCTCACTGGGAGATTCAGGGATGGATGATTCTGATTCTGGGATGGGTGTTCGTGCCATTCTACACTCGCAGTATGGTGCTCACAATGCCTGAGTTCCTTGAGAGACGATACAACACACAGAGCCGTACTCTGCTCTCGTTCATATCTCTTATTAGTTATGTGATGACAAAGGTTGCCGTAACCGTTTATGCCGGCGGACTTGTGTTCCAGCAGGTGTTCGGTATCAAGGAACTTTGGGGTATCGACTTCTTCTGGATTTCGGCTATCGGCTTGGTGCTTATCACTGCCGTTTATACTATCGTAGGCGGTATGAAGTCGGTGCTTTACACTTCTGTGCTTCAGACTCCGATACTTCTTCTTGGTTCTCTTATCATCCTTGTTCTTGGTTTGAAGGAACTTGGCGGTTGGGACGAGATGATGCGTCTTTGCGACGTAACTCCATCATACGAGGGTGCTACAGGCACAATGATTCATTTGATGCGCGATAATTCCGACCCTCAGTATCCTTGGTTGGGTGCTCTTATCGGTTCGGCTATCATCGGTTTCTGGTACTGGTGTACCGACCAGTTCATCGTTCAGCGTGTGCTTTCAGGTAAGAACGAGACTGAGGCTCGCCGTGGTACAATCTTCGGTGCATACCTCAAGCTTCTTCCTGTGTTCTTGTTCCTTATCCCGGGTATGATTGCATTCGCTTTGCATCAGAAGACTGGCAGCTTCCTGCCAATGCTTGCAAGCGGCGCACACAATGCCGATGCTGCTTTCCCAACGCTGGTTGCCAAGTTGCTTCCTGCAGGTGTTAAGGGCTTGGTTGTTTGTGGTATCCTTGCTGCCTTGATGAGTTCTTTGGCTTCATTGTTCAACTCATCTGCAATGTTGTTTACAATCGACTTCTACAAGCGTTTCAAGCCTGAGACTCCTGAGAAGAAGCTCGTTGTTATCGGTCAGATTGCAACAGTCGTTATCGTTGTGCTCGGTATCCTTTGGATTCCTGTTATGCGTAGCGTGGGCGATGTGCTCTATACTTACTTGCAGGATGTTCAGAGTGTTCTTGCTCCGGGTATCGCAGCAGCCTTCCTGCTCGGTATTGCTTGGAAGAGAACTTCAGCCCTTGGCGGAATGTGGGGATTGATTTCTGGTATGGTTGTTGGTCTTACTCGTCTTGGTGCGAAGGTTTACTACAGCAATGTTCAGGATGCTGCCGACAGCACATTCAAGTATCTGTTCTACGACCTTAACTGGCTGTTCTTCTGCGGATGGATGCTGTTGTTCTGTATCATTGTTGTGATTGTTGTCAGCTTGTGTACCGAGGCTCCTTCAGAAGAGAAAATCAAGGGCTTGGTATTCGGCACGTCAACCGAGGAACAGATTCTGGCAACCCGCAAGAGTTGGAACAAGTGGGATGTTATTCACACAATCATCATTCTTGCAATTACTGCTGCATTCTACTATTATTTCTGGTAAGTAAAAAATAGATTTTAAATATTAAATTTTTGTAACTAATAGTCGGCGACATTGTTTTTATAACTTTGTTTTCGGCTATTAGTTATACATATTTTAAAGCAAATGTTAGAAGATTTAAAGGAAAAAGTGTTCAAGGCCAACATGGAGTTGGTTGAACAGGGCTTGGTGATATATACTTGGGGCAACGCTTCGGGTATTGACCGTGAAAAAGGACTTGTGGTTATAAAGCCAAGCGGTGTGGATTATGATGTAATGAAACCGTCGGACATGGTTGTCGTTGACCTTCAGACAGGAAAGGTTGTTGAGGGCGACTTGAACCCATCGTCAGATACTCCAACGCATCTCGAACTTTACCGTAAGTTCCCGAACATCGGCGGTGTTGTTCACACTCACTCAACATACGCTACTGCGTGGGCACAGGCAGGTAAGGCTATCCCGAATATCGGTACAACTCATGCCGACTATTTCTACAAGGATATTCCTTGCACCGATGCAATGGTTGAGTCGGAGATGCCTGAGTATGAGTTGGAGACAGGAAAGGTTATCGTGCGCAAGTTCGAGGAACTGGGCATCAATCCCGACCACACTCCTGCGGTACTCGTAAAGAATCACGGTCCGTTCTCGTGGGGCAAGAACCCGTCTAACGCGGTGTACAATGCCAAGGTAATGGAGCAGTGCGCCAAGATGGCGTTCATCTCATTCTCCGTTAATCCGCAGACAACAATGAATCCTCTTCTCGTGGAGAAGCATTACATGCGCAAGCATGGCCCTAATGCTTATTACGGACAAAAGAAGAAGTAAATTGAATTCATAATTGACAATTCACAATTCACAATTCATAATTCATAATTGATAATTGATAATTGATAATTTTTAATTTGTAGATGCGATGAAAACTGCCAATGTTGTAAAGGACAAAAGTTTAGCCTTTGGAGTACGTATTGTAAGAATGGTTAGACATTTGTTAAAAGATTCAACTTATGCAGAACATCCCATTTTTGCGCAAATTTTGAAGAGTGGCACAAGTATTGGTGCTAATATACGAGAGGCTGAACATGCCGAAAGTATAGATGATTTTAAGCATAAGTTGAAGATTGCGCTTAAAGAAGCTAACGAGACATTGTATTGGTTGGAGATATTATTTCGGTCAAATTATGTTTCTGAAAAAGAATATGAAAGTATGATTTGTGATTGTACAGAAATCAATAAGATTCTTGTTTCGATAATTAACACGCTAAATAAAAAAAGTAAATAATAACTTCATGATTTATATATTGCAAATTCATTATGAATTGTGAATTATGAATTATGAATTAAAAAGGAAAAGACATGTTTGACAATTTTGAAATTTGGTGGGTAACTGGTGCACAGTTGCTTTATGGAGGTGACGCAGTAGTAGCTGTAGACGCACACTCTAAGGAGATGGTAGAAGGACTTAACAACTCAGGAAACATTCCTGTAAAGGTTGTTTACAAAGGCACAGCAAACTCTTCTAAGGAAGTAGAGGCTGTAATGAAGGCAGCTAACAACGAAGAGAAGTGTATCGGTATCATCACATGGATGCACACCTTCTCTCCTGCTAAGATGTGGATTAAGGGACTTCAGCAGCTGAAGAAGCCTTTGCTTCACTTCCACACTCAGTATAACGAGGAGATTCCTTGGGATACTATGGACATGGACTTCATGAACCTTAACCAGAGTGCTCACGGCGACATCGAGTTCGGACACATCTGCACACGCATGAGAATTGCACGCAAGGTAGTTGTTGGCCACTGGAAGAGCGAGGAGGCACAGAAGAAGATTGCCGTTTGGGCTCGCGTATGTGCTGCCGTTGCAGATGCTCACGACGTTCGTTGTCTGATGTTCGGTCTTAACATGAACAACGTTGCCGTAACCGATGGCGACCGCGTTGAGTTTGAGCAGCGTCTTGGCTATCATGTTGACTACTATCCTGTATCTTCATTGATGGATTACTTCAAGAAGGTAACAGATGCCGAGGTTGACGCTCTTGTTGAGGAGTACAAGAAAGAATACACAATAAAGATTGACGAGTCTGGCGAAGAGGTTTACTGGGAGAAGGTAAGAAACGCAGCCAAGGCTGAAATCGCTATCCGCCGCGTGCTGAAGGACGAGAACGCAACTGCCTTCACTACTAACTTCGACGACCTTGGCGATGCCGACATCAACGACCCTAATTTCTGCGGATTCGACCAGATTCCGGGTCTTGCATCACAGCGTCTGATGGCCGAGGGTATCGGCTTCGGTGCCGAGGGCGACTGGAAGACAGCTTGCCTGTACCGTTCACTCTGGGTTATGAATCAGGGCATGTCAACAGGCTGCTCATTCCTCGAGGACTACACCCTTAACTTCGCTAACGGCCAGACATCAATCCTTCAGAGCCACATGCTCGAGGTTACTCCGCTTATCGCTACAGACAAGCCAAAGTTGGAGGTTCACTTCCTTGGCATCGGTATCCGCAAGCAGCAGACTGCCCGTCTGGTGTTCACATCAAAGACTGGCGCAGGAACAAAGGCTACAGTTGTTGACCTTGGCAACCGCTTCCGTCTCATCACTCAGGATGTTGAGTGTATCGAGCCAAAGCCAATGCCAAAGCTTCCTGTTGCATCTGCTCTCTGGGTTCCACAGCCTACATTCGAGATTGGCGCAGGCGCATGGATTCTTGCCGGCGGTACTCACCACAGCGCATTCTCATACGCTATCGACGCAGAGTACTGGGCTGACTTCGCCGAGATTCTTGGCATTGAGTGTATCAGCATCAACAAGGATACAACAATCGAGAACTTCAAGAAGGAACTTCGCACAAACGAGGTTTACTATATGCTTAACAAAGCACTCTGCTAAACTATGGATGCAAAGGAGTTAATACAGTCAGGTAAAGCCATTCTCGGTATCGAGTTTGGCTCTACCCGTATAAAGGCGGTGCTCATAGACGATGCGCACAAGCCAATAGCACAGGGCAGTCACACTTGGGAGAACCAACTTGTCGACGGCTTGTGGACATACAGCCTCGATGCTATCTGGGGTGGCTTGCAGGACTGCTATTCAGACCTTCGTGCCAATGTGCAGAAGCAGTATGGCGTTGAGATTAAGTCGCTCGCATCTATCGGCATCAGTGCCATGATGCACGGCTATATGGCCTTCAATGCAAAGAACGAGTTGCTCGTGCCTTTCCGCACATGGAGAAACACCAATACGGGCAAGGCTGCTGCTGAATTGTCTGAACTGTTCAAGTTCAACATTCCGTTGCGCTGGAGCATCTCGCATCTTTACCAGTGCATTCTCAACGGCGATGCTCATGTTAAGGACATCACCTTCCAGACAACTCTTGCCGGCTATATCCATTGGATGCTGACAGGCGAGAAGGTGCTTGGCATTGGCGATGCTTCGGGCATGATTCCTGTTGATTCTGCTACAAAGACTTATTGCGCCGATATGGTTGAGAAGTTCGACAAGCTGGTTGCTCCAAAGGGCTACGGATGGAAACTTCTCGACATCTTCCCTAAGGTGCTTGTTGCTGGCGAGGATGCCGGCAAACTTACAGCCGAGGGCGCTGCAAAGCTCGATGTATCGGGCAACTTGCAGGCAGGCATTCCGTTGTGTCCTCCTGAGGGCGATGCTGGCACAGGCATGGTTGCAACAAATGCCGTTAAGCAGCGCACCGGAAACGTATCTGCCGGAACATCATCATTCTCTATGATTGTTCTCGAAAAGGCTCTTTCTAAGGCTTACGAGCCGATTGATATGGTTACAACTCCCGACGGAAGTCCGGTTGCTATGGTTCACTGCAACAACTGTACATCGGATATCAACGCGTGGGTTAACATCTTCAAGGAGTTTGAGGAGCTGATGGGCATTCCTGTTGATATGGACGCGCTCTACGGCAAGCTATACAACAAGGCTCTCGAGGGCGATGCCGACTGCGGTGGCTTGCTTGCCTACAATTACGTTTCGGGCGAGCCTATCACGGGGCTTGCCGAGGGTAGACCGATGTTCGTTCGTTCTGCCAACGACAAGTTCAATCTGGCTAACTTCATGCGTGCCAATCTTTATGCAACCATCGGTGTGCTGAAGATTGGTAACGATATTTTGCTGAAGGAAGAGAAGGTTAAGATTGACCGCATCACTGGTCATGGTGGACTGTTCAAGACTGCCGGCGTTGGCCAGCGTATTCTTGCCGCTGCCATCAACTCGCCAATCTCTGTTATGGAGACAGCAGGCGAGGGCGGTGCATGGGGTATCGCGCTTTTGGCATCATATCTTGTAAACAACGCTAAGAACGAGAATCTTGCCGACTTCCTCGAAAATACAGTCTTTGCAGGCGAAACAGGCGTAGAGATTGCGCCTACTGCCGAGGATGTTGAAGGATTTAACAAGTATATTGCAACATACAAGGCCGGTCTTGCCATTGAGCAGGCAGCCGTTGCAAACAAGCAGTAATAGTTTTTTAGTTTTTGTTTTTGAAAGGGCGGCTTCTGTTTTCAGACGGCTGCCCTTTCTCTGTTTTTATTGCCATGGTTTGGATAGTTTTTTGTAGTTTTGTATCGCTAAACTGATATTACTGAAAACAATTGCAATGCAATATCTTGTAAAGAAACTGAACATAAGTAACTTAGCCTGCCTATATGCGGTTTTCGTGGTGTTGATGTTTTCTGCCTGCGATTTCCGAAGAATGACCGAACAGTTGGATTCCATCGGTAAGATTGCCGACACCAATGCCGATTCGGCTTGTTCTCTCCTAAAAAAATACGAGTCTGAAGTGCCAAACTGGGGAAAAGGAGACAGAATGCACTACGAACTTATAAAGATGAAGATTGAAAACAAGCAGAATGTAGTTTTCACTTCCGATTCGCTGATAAAGCAGATTGTTGATTATTACAAAGACCACGGCTCGCCAAACGAGCAGATGCTTGCATACTATCTGCTTGGCAGGGTATATTATCACATGGGTGAAGCGCCACAGGCATTGCAGGCTTATTACGATGCTCTGGAGAAAGCCGACACAACAAGAGCAGACTGCGATATCTGGGGCATTGCGGTTGTGTATTCACAAATGTCGGAAATATTCCATCAGCAAAACCTACCTAACGATGAAATTTGGGCATTGAAAAACTATTGTAAATATACTAAAATCGTAAAAACGCCTACAGATTATGCTATTGCTAAAAGTTTTTTTGTTGCGCCTTATTTTTTGTTGGAAAAAAATGATACTGTTTTGCATATAATTAAAACATATAACGAGGAATTGCAGCAACTTGGCGATACAGGTATGGCTGTACGACTGAATCCAACAGCTATATATGTTTATACAAAACGCAAACAATTAGATAAGGCAGAACAGTTAATAAGGAGCTTTGAAGAAAAATCAGGTTTGTTTGATGAAAAAGGAAATATAGATAAAGAATATAGATTTTATTATTATATAAAAGGATATTATGAATTGGCTGCGAATAATATTGATTCTGCCGAATATTATTTTAGAGAAGCTATAAAATATGGCTATTCGTATGATTCTTATAACGGGATGATTGCAATTTATAGAGAGAAACGAAATGTTGATTCTATTGCACATTATTCACTTTTAATGGATAATGGAATAGATTCTGTGCGTAAACAAATACGTATAGATGCAATTCATCGCATGGCATCGCTATATAATTATTCGCGAAATCAGAAGATAGCCGAGCAAGAGTCGCAGAAAGCTCATAACGCTCAAGTTATAATTATACTGATTCTTTCGCTTGGCGTGTTTGGCAGTCTTTTTGTATTTCAGTTGTATTATTCATACAAAAGAAAGAAGCAGAACGAGATTGACAAACTCGGCTATGCTCTGTCTTCGGCTAAACGTGAATATCAGAATATTCAGGATGAGTTGCAAAAACTAAAGAACAGCAATGTTGAAAGACTGATAGAGGAGAAAGAACGAAAGGGAAAGGAACTGAAGCAGACAATCGAAAGCATTGCCAGCGAGGGCAAAATGTCGGCTGCCACAAACGGGCTCGAAGAGTTTGCTAAAAGTGAAATTGTGGGCGAGTTCGTGGCTAAAAAGAGTTTCTGTGCCGATAGTAAGAAGCCGACAAAGGCAGAGTGGAAGGCACTCGAAACTCAGTTCCGTAAAGATATGCCTATGGCGTATAATATGCTTGCCAACGAAAAGAAACTGTCGCCTCTCGAACTGCATGTGTGCATATTGCTTATCCTCGATTTTGAGGATGGTATAATTGCCAGCATCACCGAATCATTGCCGCAGACAGTTTCTAATGCAAAGGCAAGGGCAAACAAGAAAATCTTTAACGAGAGCGGTGCTCAGAGCTTTAAAAACAGACTTATGCAACTTATTGGCGAATTTTGAAAATGTTAGTAAATAAACCGTTGTAACAGCTTGAAATATAAGAAGTTAGGTGTGGTTTTATACAGGTTTTGATTTACTTTGATTTAAAATTTGTGTAACTGATTGAAAATCAGGGAAGGTAGCATGTTTTTGCCGTCCTTTTGATTTACTTTGATTTAAAATCCGAGCACCGAAAATTGCCTGCCTTTACAGAATTATCCATAATTTTGTAGCGTAAACAAAAACAGGTAAGAAATGATGTTAAGTAGATTTTTTGTATTGGGGGTATGTTGCTTATTGTGTTGTAGCACTTTTGCCCAGATAGAAGTAAAGGTTGGAATAAATGCCGAGAGAACAGACAATTACTCGAATAATACTTCTCGCTTTTCTCCATCAATAGGAGCTTCTTACGACATATTGTTGAGTAAGCACTGGAAACTCCGTCCTTCACTGATGCTGTCGGAGATTGGTGAGAAACTTGTTAAGAAAGAAGAATATGATATTGCTGGCGGCTATGTATATCTTTATGGCATAGAGATACCAGCCGACTTCGTATTCTCTTTCAGTCCAGAGAAGGAGAATACGTTTTATTTGAATGCAGGTCCGTATTACCGTTACAATTTGTGGGGATGGGAAAAGATTAAATACAATAAGAACGAGAATCTTTCGATGTCTGTTTTTAATGACCTTGGAGGCTATTATCACTCAAACTTTGGATTGAGTATCGGTCTTGGTTATGTTCTGAAGAATTTTGATTTTAATCTAAATTTTGAAAGAAGTCTGACGTATATTGATAAAGCTGACAATCATTATTCGCAGGCATACAGACTAAGTGTTGGCTACAGATTTTAAATTTTAGCATCAAAAACAACCTCTCAAACAAAGCGACAATACAGTAGAAGACAAGGGAGACGCAACAGAAAACTTGTCTTCTACTTTTATAAATTAAACGTCGTTTGATTAATGGTTGTTCATAAATGAAAGTATTGTAACGAAAGCTAGCTGTTATATAAAGTCAGACCTTGACTGAAAATAAAACAAGGAGCAATGCCCGAAGCTTTTATATTGTAATACCACTACTGTCCAAAGAAATTTTCCCATAAGGTTAGCTGACCATCATCGGAGTCATTCTGAAGACGTTTGGGTTTAACAAATAGCTCGCCTAAGGGCTTCCTCTCAAAGAGTACTTTCCCGATGGCAGCAGATAAAATATAAAAATCTTGATCAACATGATACACTTTCTTAGCAATGGCAAGCAGCAGATAGTCGCAGATGGCAATCCAAATCTGCGAGAATACTGCATTCTTACTCGTTCCGTAGAACGACTTGATGTGCAGTCGCTGCTTAATCCATTTGAAGAAACATTCCACCTGCCAGCGTTCTCTATAGAGCTCTGCAATGGTCAGGTAGGAGTGAGTGAAATCGTTTGTCAAATTTCTGCCTCTTGCAATACGATTTGCAAAAGTACAAAATCAAATCTCGAAAAAATAATATTCGCGTAACTCATTGAAAATAACTAATTTAAATTATGTCTAAGAAATTTTCTTTGGACAGCAGTGAAAAACAATGTATATGAATAAACAACTTATTCTATTTGCAATCTTCTTGCTAACACTTTTGTGTACACAAGAAATGCAGTCGCAAACAATAGTCACTTTAGACTATATAGATTGTTTCCAAGCAAACGTAGACAGTGTTGCTTCTTCAAAGCCAATCTTGTCTAAAAAAGTAAGAAGTAGTAACAAAACTGCGCTATCGTTTGTTTTGAACTATGACGAATCGATTCCTGATTCCATTTCGAAAAGCCTAGAAGTAGCAACAGATATTTGGAGGAATTCTTTAAACACTAATTCGGATTATAAAATTAGAATAAGTCTCGTGTTGGGTGATCTTCCTGATGGTGTGGATGTGAAGACATCTGTCAGCTATGTTCCGTATAATAACATTTACTACCCTACAAGTTTGTATTGCTCTTATATTCAGAGCCTTCCTGATACCCAGAAACCTGACGCCGTAATAACAATAAACAAGAATGTTAATTGGTATTGTGGGTATAACACTAACAGCACTACAGAATATAACCTTACATATGCTTTTCTTAGAAGTATTGCTGTTGTCTTAGGGTTTGGAAGTAGTATACATCAAACTACAATACGTGGAAATGAAATAGTTCGTTTCAACAACACATATCCTTCTCTTTTTGATAGTTTTCTTGAGTCAACTAATGGAGCGATTTTAGCTGATTATAAAAATACGGGAACAAGACAAAACCCTGACATTCTCAAGTTTGCGACAGGACAATTTGGTGATGTGTATATTTCTGGTTTTGAGAATGACTCTGTATATAGAATGTATACACCTAGTATGTATGAGAGCGGTAGGTCTTTGATTTATTTGAATAATTCAAATACGCTGATGCATTATAATTTGAATAAATTAGATGCAATATTGCAAATTGACACCTTAACAGCAAATGTACTAAACAAATTGGGTTGGAATGTAAATGCCACTCAGGTTGAAAACTTCACAATAATTGGAGTTGATATTCCAGAAACAGGCATAACGTCAGCTTACTCAACGCATTCTTTTAATTTAGAGGGTAATGGAAAACAATACATAAATAACAGAAAATGGACTTTTTTACTCCCGTCTTCTGATGGAAGTGATACCGTCGTAAAGGAAACATATGGAGACTTGAACTTTTCTATTGACCCATTAAATTTTCCCAATGACTATCATGTCAATATCAACGGAGATATTTATGGAAAGATAATATTTACAGGAGAAATAAATGGAAAACATGTAAGAATTGTTTATAATATAACTCTTGAACTCATTCCTGAAATTTCGGCTGTTAATTTTGCCAGAAACCCTAATTCTGGATATGATTCATATGATGTCATTTGCAAAGTTGACTACAAAGGGGCTGATTATCTATATGTTTCTTTAGAGGAGGAATACAGTTCGTTACTCAGGAGCCAATTTGTAAGAGAACCTTATTATGCACATTTCTCATGCAAGAATGTTTCATCGAATTATTATGCTTGGATTGATATAACTGTGGAGAATCAGTATGGGAGTGACTTATACACAATAGAGTTACCACCACTTCAAAATAATACGAACAGGGAATTGCAATACAAAAAAGGCATAAAAAAAGCTATTGATGGATTTTCTTCCATTAAAATATACGATATTCATGGTTTTTATATAAAGACAGTTAAAAATATCGGAGAAACCGTTGGGTTGCCTTCAGGCAAGTATATTCTCAATTATTATACAGGAGATACTCTTATCAAAACTTCAAAACTTTTAAAATGAGAATTTGGTTGTTTATAACATTTCTTATGTCCACAATGATGTCTAGTGCTCAGGTGCTGGACAAAGTAATTGTTGTCAACAACAGTTACGAAGTAATGACAGAACACACATTTGTTGATGGCGATTCTCTGAAATTTAGCGTAATATGTGATGATGTTGTAAACCATAATTTTGAATGGGAAGCTTGTATTGAAATACAAGACAACAGTTTTATGTCGCTAATTAAAAGACATGTTACCAGCAACAGTTTTGGCTTCTCTGTATCTCCGTCTTTGTTTACGCAAAGTAACATAAAACGCATTGAATTCCAAAATGATTCATGCATATATTATCATACTAAAGTGTTTTTATACGAAGACGCGGTTGTATTAGATAGCCTATCACTGCATATTAATGTGTTGCCATCCAAGCCCAAATTTGTCAGATTGTCTCTCGATGGTATTTTCGATTATGAAGACTGTTGCTATAATGAGTTAGCAGAACTACGTGTGTCTTTCACCTCAAATTCAATGGATCAGTGTTACCTGGCACAGATTAGAAGCACTGAGGATAGCTTATATTTAAATCAGATTCCGAATCATTATGTGTTGACATATATTCCTGTAACAAGTGTAGAAGAAGCTTACTATCATTCAATCCAATATAAAAATGCAGATTGGGGTCAATTTTACCAAATAATTAGTCAAAACAAATACGGAAGTGTTGTTTCGGAAGAGATAATTCAAACCACAGATTTAATTGAAGATATCAGTATTCGAGATGCAGTTGAACATTATTACACACCAACATTTATAAAGAATGTGCATCCTGAGACATTGGCTCGTTGTATTTCATATAAGAATGGAGTCCTATATAAAACTGGAAGTGAGGGATCTGTTTTTTCTATAAGTATATACGATTCAAAAGGACAACAGGTCATATCCTCTTTAATTTCAGATCTTTTGGACATCTCTTTTTTGCCAAAAGGCATATATGTAATTAAATGTATCGATATAAATAAAGATAGCGAAATCACATTTAAAATGTCAATATAATGAAAAAAGTTTTACTCTTGTTGTTGCAAACATTATTAACGGCATCAATGTTTGCACAAAATTACACAGAGACAGAGTCTTATGCTGTTGATGAGTACATTGAAAAATGTACTGACATTCCCGTTGTACGCCAAATTAATGGAGGCACAGTATTTAATGTTACTTATGAGCCAGAAGAACTTTGGGATAACTCGATGAAGGGTGCATTCGAATATGCATGTAAGATTTGGGAAGAGCAATTGCCCAATTCGTTGCCAATAAATATCCATGTTAAATTAGCCAATATAAGAGGAAGTAACAACAGCCAGAACTTGCTTTCCAAAGTTAGTTCTACCACGTACGATTATTCCTACAACGAGTCTGTGCTGTCAAGTCGAATTAAATATGTTCTCTTGGCTGAATACAATAGTGGTCATAATGTAACGTATGTTGATAGTATTAATAATGAGGATTTTTTTAGCAAACCCGATATAACCATAACATACAATAAGAACAAGTTGAATGATTTCTCATTTTCATTGGATAACACACCTGTTGCAAAATATGATTTTGTAACGGTTGCTCTTCGTGACATTGCCAGAGGATTAGGTTTTTCGTTTAATTTGACAGCAAATTCAAATACACAAACCTTTGATAATACGAATAGATCGTTGACCTATTATGAGAATATCGTTCGACAAGCAATTGGAGGAAACAATTCTTCTGAAGCATACACTAATGCTACTCAAGGAACACTTAATCTTTCCGTTAATTATTACAACAGCAATTCTCAACTAAAGAAATTGCCCATTGTCAATCCTTCTCAACTGTTAGTATGAAAGCCGCGTGGCAGCCTTGTCGGGGCGTTTCGGCAAGGTCGAGCATTCCGCCTTGCTGAATCATCATGCGGCGGCTCAGCGACAAGCCTATTCCGCTGCCGCTGCGCTTGGTGGTGAAGAATGGGACGAAGAGCGACTGGCGGTTCTCGGCAGGTATAGGCAGTCCGTCGTTACCCATAAACAGACTTATGCGGCTGCTCTGCTTGGCATCAGAAATTTCTTCAAGAACAATCTTTGTGGCATCTGCCTCGGCAGCGTTCTTTGCCAGATTCATAAGCACTTGGCGCAACATTCCGGCATCGGCGCGAACCTTCAGACCGTGGGGCAGATTTATTTCCCATTGCAGTTGCGGATAAGCCTTTCTTAGGTCGTCGGCAATCTTGTTCAGCTCGACCACGGCGAGAACAGGCTTTTCGAGTTCCGACATCTTGCGGTAGTTGGTAACAAACTCGCTAAGGTGGCGCGATGTCTCGTAAATGGCCGTTATGCCGTCTTCGAGCGGCGTGCCCTTAACGTCGGGGCGGCTCATGAGCGACTGGCTTATGCTGGTGATGGGAGCCGTGGCGTTCATCATCTCGTGCGTCAGAACCCTTGTAAGGCGTTCCCACGATTCAACCTCGTTCTGGTTTATTTGCTGGCGGATGGTTTCGCCCAGATGGTTCAGAGCCTCTTGCATGGCGCGTTCTCCCGAGAACATTCCGCTTGTCGGCATCCTGAAGGTGAAGTCGCGGTTGCGAATTGCCTCCTGCATAAGGTGCGCACGCAGTTTAAGCATACGCTGGTGCATGAAGAACGCCGCGAACAGTGCAACGAGGATTATTGCGATAGAGATGTATTGCCACGTCATAGTCTTTTCATTTTGTTGTAGAGAGTCTGGCGCGTGATGCCCAGAAGTTCGGCCGCCTGAGTGAGGTTGCCGTGGCAGTGGTCGATGGTGCGGCGAATGTGCTCCTTCTCCATCTCGTCGAGGCTTACGATTTCGTTCTTCATGTCGAGCACATCTTTCAGTTTGTGGATAAGTTCGTCGTTGTCCCACGGCTTGGTTATGAAGTCCGACGCGCCGTTCTTCAGACCCTTTACAGCCAGATTTACATCAGCATAGGCGGTGAGCAGAACGACGGGCGTTTCGGGGTGCTGCTTCCTGATGGCTCTGAGCCAGAACAGCCCCTCGTTGCCGTTGTTTACGCCAAGCGTGAAGTTCATGTCGAGCACAACAAGGTCGATGGGTTGCTGTGCCATTAGTTTAAGAATGTCATCGGGCTGAGTGGTTGTTAGTATCAGCTCGAAGGTTGAATCCAGAAGATAGCGCATGGCTGTCAGGATTGCTGTGTTGTCATCGACAATCAAAATAGTTCCGTACTTGTTCATGGCGGTAAAATTACTAAGATTTGTAAAAAAATCATACGAGCGAGTGTCTAAAATTTAGACGTTCTGCCTCTGGGCGTGTTAAAATGCTTGGCACGAAGCCGTTTAGCCTCTAACTTTGCGTCAGAAAAACAAAAAAATGAGTATGAAACGAACCTTGATTATATTACTTGCTTTTGCTGCCGCACACGTTGGCAAGTCTGCCGGACAGACTCCGTGGACAATGCAGCAGTGCATGCAATATGCCGTAAAGCACAATCACGAAGTAAAACGCACAGAACTCGAGCTCGACAACCGCAAGGCAGACAAGACCGCAGCCATCGGCAACTTCCTGCCTTCGGTTGGGGCGAGCGTGGGGGCGCAGTACAACTTTGGCCGCGCCATCAATCCCGAGACAAACGGCTATACCGATGTGAGCACCTTCTATAACGAATATTCGCTGTACGCATCGCTTCCGGTGTTCGACGGATTCAGCCGTCTGCACGCGCTGAAGGCTGCCGAGGCAAGCAGGCTGATGGGACATCAGGCTTTGCGACAGCAACAGAATGAGACCGCGCTGAGCGTTCTGCAAGCCTTCACGAGTGTGGCCTATTACGAAGGACTGGTTAAGATGGCTGCCGAAAAAGTTGCCGAGACCGAACTCTTGCTGAAGCAGACGCAGATTCTTGAAGAAGTGGGACGCAAGAGCCACACGGATGTCGCACTGGTAGAGTCGCAGAAAGCCGAGGCCGACTACGAACTAACCCGTCAGCAAAGCCTCTACGAATCGGCTCTTCTCGAACTGAAGAAAGAGATGGCCTTCCCCGTTGCCGATTCGCTCTTGCTCGATGTGCAGACAACAAAGACCGATGAGGCTGTTCTCTCGGGCATCATGCTAAACGACGAGGAGCACGCCGCCCTTCAGCAGGCACGATACAAGATTACGGCATCGAAGCACGAATGGCGGCAGGCTCGCGCATCGCTCATGCCAACGCTGTCGGTAGGTGCAGGCATCGGGACAACATACTACAAAACACTTCACGCTGCCAATACAGCCGCTTTCAGCAGTCAGTTTAAAAACAACATGGGCGAGTATGTAGGCTTTACGCTCAGCATACCTCTCTTCAGCCGGTTGCAGTCGGCAATGGGCATCCGCCGCGCCAAGAACAACTACAAGATGGCTTGCGAGGCCTACGAGCAGAAGCATCTGGAACTCGAAAAACTGAGTAGGGAGGCTTGGCAAGACTGGCAAGGCTACATAAAGCAGACGATGCAGATGGAGAAGAAAGTCGAGGCCGACAGTCTGGCATATCAACTTACGCGCCGGCAGTTTGAGGAAGGACTGAGCACCGCCATCGACCTTCATACAACATCGGCAGAACTGCTGAAGTCGAAGGCAACGCTTCTGCAATGCCGACTGATGACTATGGTTAAGGAACAATTAGTAAAATATTATAGAGGAGAAACAATATGGACAGAGCAATAGAGAAAACTAAGAAACAGCGAATACTAAGATATTGGCCTTATGCTGCTGGCGGCGCAGTGCTGCTTGCAATTGTGGGCTGGCTCATTTTCGGCAATCATGCCTCTACGCTGAAGGTAGACAGAAACGATTTGACAATCAGCGAGGTGCGCCGCGACGAGTTTAAGGACTACGTTCGCACCAACGGACAGGTATTGCCAATTCAGGTGGTTCAGATTTCGCCCGAAGAAGGCGGCATCGTACTCGAAAAGGTGGTTGAGGAAGGCGCAATGGTCAAGAAAGGCGATGTAATTGTGCGCCTTAGCAACTCGAACCTCGACCTCCAGATTCTGAATGCCGAGGCTGAGCTTGCCGAGAAGCAGAATCTTTTGCGAAACACTCAGGTTGCCATGCAGCAAGACCGACTGAACAACCAGACGGAGAAGGCACAACTTGACATGGACACTCAGCGCAAGAAGCGCGCCTACGAGCAGAACAAGCGTCTCTTTGCCGAGAAACTGATAAGCCGCGAGACTTACGTCCAGTCGCAGGAAGACTATCAGCTTTCTACCAAGAAGCACTCGCTCATAAGCAAGCGACTGAAGCAGGACAGCATATACCGCAGCGTTCAGATGGACCAGATGGAAGACAACCTTCTGAATATGCGCCGAAACGTTGTGATGGTTCGCCTGCGCAAGGACAAACTCGAGATACGCTCTGCCATCGACGGCGAACTTGGTCTGCTCGATGTTGAACTGGGGCAGAGCATCCAGCCGGGACAGAAGATTGGTCAGCTCAACGACCTCTCTGCCTATAAGGTTGAGGCTATGATTGACGAGCATTACATCGACCGCGTGCGTCAGGGCTTGACGGCAACATTCAGCCGTGGCGACAAGACATTCCAGCTTGTTGTGCGCAAGGTTTATCCCGAGGTGCGCGATGGCAAGTTCCGCTGCGACTTTGTGTTCAAGGGCGAGCGTCCCGAGAATATCCGAACAGGACAGACATACTACATCGACCTCGAACTCGGTCAGCCCGAGCAGGCTGTCATCATTCCTCGCGGAACATTCTTCCAGAGCACCGGCGGACAGTGGATTTTCGTGCTCGACAAGGGCGGAGCAAAAGCCTATCGCCGACAGATTCGTGTAGGCCGTCAGAATCCACAGTTCTACGAGATTCTTGAGGGGCTGGAGCCGGGCGAGCGCGTGGTAACAAGCGGCTACGAGGCATTTAAAGACAACGAAGTTTTAGTAATAAAGTAAATAATACCATGAATATTTTTAGAAGTCTGATATATATGGCGCGCCGTTTCAAAATGGCAACCGCGCTCAATTTCATAGGGCTCACGGTGGCATTTTCTGCCTGCTACCTGTTCCTTACGCAAGTGATATACAATCATTCGTACAACAAGTGTCTGAAGGATTCGGAACGCCTTTATCGCGTTGAGTTCCGCGACATCTTCGAGGAAGGCCGATGGGAGGCACACACCTCCCGAATGGTTGCCGACGAACTGGCTACGTTGCCGCAGGTAGAGGGCATGGCATTGCTTCAGTGTTGGCTCAGCGAGTGGAGATTCAAGAATAATGAAACCGATGTAAAGTTCGGAATATGCAATGTAAGCAACGATGCCATCTCTATTCTTGCTCCGCGGCTTATTGACGGCAGGCTGAACTGGAAGGAAGGCGACACGAAAGGCCTGATTATTCCGGCTTCGGTTGCATTGAATTATTTCGGCTCTATTCGGGTTGCAGGGCGTTGTATGCGCGATCTGAAGGACAGCATCCCCGTAATCGGCGTTTACGAGGATATGCCCGAAAACTGTTCTTTAAGTAATTGCATCTATCGCAATCTTGGCGATGAGAACAAAGACAACGTCAACAACTGGAACTATACGTGCTACATTAAATTGAAGGAAAATGTTGATACCGTAGGACTCAACGCAACTCTTGGCAAGGCCGTAACCGCGAAGATTGACGAGAAAATGAAGGCTCTTGGCGGACAAGGAATGTCAGACTCAGACGGACAGAACAGAGAATTGAAAATCCGGCTTACGCCTGTTGGCAAAACGTGGTTCTCGGGACTCGACCTTGTGCTAGATAAGGGCAACCGCACGGTAGACTGGATTCTGCAACTGGCGTGTCTGCTGGTAATCATCATTGCATCCATCAACTTCCTTAACTTTACGCTGGCAGAAAGTCCGATGCGCATAAAGAGCGTAAACACGTGCATGGTGCTAGGCAACAGCAAATCGGTGTTGCGAATGGGCTTGGTTGGCGAAACGGTGGTTACATCATTCTTGGCATTCGTGTTTGCTGCTGTGCTTGTTTATCTGCTCTCGCAGTCACCGGTGGCTCACGGACTTCTTTCGGGCGACATCTCGCTAGGCGGCAACATTCTGCTTCTGCTTGCTATGGCTGTCGTGTCGGTTGTTGTAGGCATCGTTGCCGGAATGTATCCAGCCTATTATGTCACATCGTTCCAGCCGGCCTTGGTGCTGAAAGGCTCTTTCGGACTCACCCCGAAGGGACGTAAACTGAGAACTGCGCTGCTCTGTCTGCAATTCGTAATCACATCGGTAATGATGGTCTACATCGGAATTCTTCAGCAGCAGATTCATTACATATTCCATTCAGACTACGGATTCAGCAAAGACGAGATTCTGCAAGCAAACGTGTGGGATGTGATAGACAAGAGCGATGCCTTGCGCTCTGAACTGATGCGGCTTACTGGCGTGAAGAATGTGAGCTACTCGCAGTTTAAACTGGGCACCGGAGACCAGTACATGGGCTGGGGACGTGGCGACAAAGACCATCATGTAAACTTTACTTGTATGCCGGTTGACTGGCACTATTTGCGGACAATGGGCATAGAGGTGATTGAAGGACACGATTTCAACGAAAACGACAAGGATGTGTACATCATAAACGAGGCGGCGCGCAAGCAGTGGGACTGGATAGAAATGGACAAGCCTCTTCTGGAAAACGATTTGCCGGTGATAGGAGTGTGCAAAAACGTCAGATTCATGTCAACGCGTGTAGACAATAACAATATGCCAATGGCATTTCTGATTATGGGCGACGCGTTTAAGGGCTGGGAAAGAAATCTGGGAACTCTTAACGTGCGCGTAGCAGCCGGCATCGACAAGATTGAGATGCGCAACAAGATTCGTGACATCCTTATCCGCTTTGGTGCTCCGGAGGGAACCGAGGTCAAGTTCCTCGACCAAGAACTTGAACTCACATACAATGCCGAACTTAGGTTTTCTTCGCAGGTGCTTGTATTCTCGTTCATCTGCATGGTAATAACCCTTATCGGCGTGTTCTGCATGACTATGTTCGAGACCGAATACCGCCGAAAGGAGATTGGCATTCGCAAGGTAATGGGCTCATCAACCTTACAGATTCTCGTAATGCTGTGCCGCCGCTATGTGTGGCTGCTGCTGGGCAGTTTCGTTGTTGCCGCACCGCTGGCGTGGTACATAGGCAACGAGTGGCTTCAGGACTTTGCCGAACGAACTCCGATATACTGGTGGATATTCCTTGTGGCTCTGCTGCGCATTGCCCTCGTAACCATCGGCACGGTGGTTGTTCAGAGCTGGCGCGTTGCCAACGATAATCCTATCAATAGCATAAAGAACGAATAAGAAGATGAAAAGTTATCTGAAATTTCTGCAACGCCACAGGTTGTTTACCTTGATAAATATCGTGGGTCTGTGTCTGTCGATGGCTTTCTTGCTGCTGTTGGGCGACCTCATCTACCGACAGACATCCGTAGAGAACTACCAGACGCGCGCAGACCGCACCTTTGTCGTTGGCAACGAGGAATTTATGATGTCTCACTTTCGGGTGGGACAGAAGTTGCAGGACCGTTTTCCTGAAATAGAAGACTGGTGCTCCGTTTCCGGCTTGGATATGTCATTCACCATAAAAGGGCAGGAGGTTAACACTAAGATGCTTCTCACAGCCCCTAACTTCTTCGAGTTCTTCGACTACAAACTGCTAACGGGCGATAAGCAAAAGGTGCTCAGCGCGCCTAATCAGATGGTGGTAAGCAAGAAGTTTGCCCAGCGTTACTGGCCTGAAGGCGAGGCGGTAGGCAAAGAGGTTGTCTTGGCTTTAGACGATGAAAAGGATGCCGATAAACATATCACCTATACCGTTAGCGGTGTGATGGACGATTTCGACCGTTCTGTCATCCCCGAAACGTATGAATGTGTGGTAAACCTCGAGAATCTGCGCCAACTTCATTCTTCGGCATACGTCGAGAGCATGAATAATGCTGCCAGTTGCGTGCTGTTTCTGATGGAGCGTGAGGGCTGCGACCTGCGAAGTAAAATCACCGAAATGCGCGACTATCTGAAGTCATTTTTCTGGCTCTATCAGATAGATGCCGTGAAGAAACTTACGCTCACTCCGCTCTCTACACTCTATTATGATGCCAAAGATTGCTCGTTTGAGGGCGACGACCTTAATCACGGCAGCCGCGAGATGACTCATCTCTATGTGGTAATAGCCATGTTGGTTCTGGTGTTTGCCATCTTCAACTATGTTAATCTTAGTGTGTCGCTCACCACGGAGCGTTCTAAGGAGATGGCCACACGACGGCTGCTGGGGCTGTCGCGGTTGCAAGTATTTGCCAAACTGATTGGCGAAAGCATCCTCTTTACAGCTATTGATTTCGTTATAGCCTATCTTATTGCGCTTGCCATGCAAGACAAGGCAATAGAGATGTCTAATTGTTCGCTCGATTTGCTGAAGGATACGGGCATTGTTACCATCGCTGCCATTCTGCTCGGTATCATTTTTGTAGGCTCGCTGGCTGGTTTCGTGCCTGCCACGATACTCAGCGGCTATCAGCCTATCGACATCGTTCGCGGAACGTTCCGTCGCCGTGTGCGCCAGCGCTGGAGTCATGTGCTGATGGTGTTGCAGGCAGTCTTCGCCATCGTGATGCTTACGGTTACGCTTCTGCTAAACAGCGGCATACGCGAGAGGATGAGCCAGCCGTTGGGCTACGACATCGACAATATTCTTGAAACATACGATATTGCTGGGCTTAACGAGAGTCAGCGTCTTACATTCCGCAGCAAATTGCTTGCCATGCCAGAGGTTGATGCTGTCGGCTTTGGCTATGGCACGCCTGTTGATGGCCTTGAGAATAATACGACTACTGCCGATGACGGAACGGTTGTCAGCATACGGTATCTGATAGGCGACAGTTGCTTCTTTAACATCCTGAATATCCATCCGGAGAGGACCTATGCAGACGGTGGAGTGGGGGTAAATCACCAGTTGCTACGGCAATTCGGCAAGCGCGATGACGAACGGGAAATTTTAATTTCAAGAGGAAATATGAATATTAAAGTGTCGGCCGTTTATCCCGATCTGGTCTATCAGAATGTAATGGAAGAAGCGGAGCATCCAACGCCTTACTTATTTATGAAGTCGGATGAATTCCGTGACAATGCCGATGATTATGTTAGCAATAACTACGGACGGCCTCGAATGGCTCTTGTGAAATATCATGGCGACCGCAAGAAGGTTGAGGAGGCGATGGCCTGTCTGCTGAAGGAACTGACAGGCTCTGCAACAACCGAGACAAACCTGCTGAACCAGAAACACCGTGAGTGGTACGAAGAATACGAGCGATTCCTCAGTGTGCTAACCGTCTTTACGGCGGTTGCCCTGCTTATTGCCGTGCTCGGTCTGATGGCAATGAACAGTTTTTTTGTAGGTCAGCGCCGGCGTGAGATTGCCATTCGCCGCGTCTTTGGGGCAGAGATTAGTGGCATCACCCTGCGTTTGCTCTTTACCGTAGTCGTTCAATCAGTATTCGCCATAGTAATTGCCATTCCGCTTTCGTATTGGTTGGCTCCAATGGTTGGCAGTATTTCAGGACTTGCAATAACTATGGAGTTCATGCCGTTGCTGCTTTCTCTTGTCATAGTGCTCGCCGTTAATCTGTTTACCGCAGCATTTCAAGGCTGGCGCGCTGCCAACGAAAATCCTGTTGAATATATTAAAAACGAATAAAAGAATATGAAAAGTTATTTCAGATTTCTGTCGAGAAACAAACTTTACACGCTCATAAACGTTGCGGGGCTTGTGGTTTCGCTAATGTTCATTATTCTGATGGGCGACTATGCTTGGCGGCAGTACAGCATTGACCGTTGGCACAAGAATGCCGACCGCATCTGCATTATTGGCGATGAGAGCAATTTCTTTATGTGGCCACAGGCTGCCGCCGAGATTAAGCAGATGTGTCCCGAAATTGAGCAGACCTGCTGTGTGATGAGTCAGAGCGGAAAGATTAAGTACGGCGAGAGCGTGGTGGAGGATGGCGACGATAAGAGCACTATCTTGTTGGCCGACTCTACTTTCTTTCATTTCTTCGACTATGAACTCGTGCAGGGCAACAGGCGTACAGCGCTTGACAAGCCCGATAAGTGTGTGATCACCGAGCGACTGGCCAAGCGCTTGTTTGGCGATAAGAACCCTATGGGTGAGTCAATACAGATTACTGGCGAGCGCCACGTGCGTATCGGGCACGACGACCCTTACGACAGTACGCTGGTCTATACCGTTAGTGCGATTGCAAAGGACTTTGATCATACCGTACTGCCTAACGAGACGCAGATTATCGTGAGCATGCAGCGCTATCCGCAGGTGATGGGCTATCAGCTCGAGAATTACACGGCGGCCTATGGTCCCAATGGTGTTAGTAAGGTATTCTTCATGCTGCACCCAGGCACCAATCTCGATAGCAAGAAGTCTGTTATTGCCGATTATCTGGATAAGAAATACTATGGTAAGTGGGAGGCTACGAACCTGACCTTTACGCCACTCAAAGACATTATGTTTGCACCACAGAATGATGGAGCGGGCATGCAGAAAGGTGATAAGTCGCGACTTCGCATCCTGTTGGCTGCTGTGCTGGCCATCCTCTTCTTTGCCATCAGCAACTACATCAACATGACGGTTGCCAACACAGGCTTCCGTGCCAAGGAGATGGCCACCCGCAAACTCTTTGGTAGCAGTCAGAACGATATCTCGATGAAGCTGATAGCCGAGTCAACCTTGATGGTAGCCATCTCGTTTGTCGTCGGTCTGGCGCTGGCTTTCGTCTTCCAGGATGATGCTGTAGAATTGTTCAAGGGCAAGATCGACCTCTATGGTGACATCAGTCTGGGTACCGTCAGTGTCTGCATCGCTTTCATCCTGTTGGTGGGCGTCATCTCAGGCATCATGCCTTCATGGCAGCTCTCGCGCTTCCAGCCTATCGACATCGTCAAGGGCAGTTTCCGCTATCGCTCCAAGATGGTGTTGGGCAAGATTTTTATCATCTTGCAGAATGTGGTAACCGTGGTGATGCTTACATCGGCACTTGTCATCTGGTTGCAACTGAATCATCTCGTTCATGCGCCGCTGGGCTACAACACAGAGAATCTGTTTGTTATCGACGCTCCCGACGGGAAACATCAAACTGTGAGAAATCTTTTGGAGAAGATGCCTTTTGTGGAGAAAATCGGTAGATTCGAGAAAACCTCGCTGGCGACAGGTAGTTGCAGTATGCAAAGTGTTACGCGTAACGATAAAACGGTGATTCTCTACTTATTAGACCTTGACAAAACGGCCTACAACCTTTATGGGTTTAAGAAAAAGAAAGACTATGGACAAACCAGCGACGGCTACTATCTGACGGAAGAAGCTATGCGCCAAATGGAATATACGGACACCACCACACAGACTGTCTGGAATAAGCCTATCGCAGGTGTGCTTTTCGATATTCATCGTACCAATGTGTTGAACGGTGTTGAGCCTTTTGTCATCCAATTCAAGGATTCGTTCAACTATCCTTCGTACTTGGTGAAGACCAATGGCGACAAGCAAGCCAAGGCGGCTTTCCTCAACATGATGAGGGAACAAGGGGTGCCTGAGGCTGATCTTGAGTGGAATGTGCAGTCGCTCGAGGAGAGTGTGGCCGAGACCTTCTCTGACCAACGTAACACGTTGAAGATCATCTCGCTCTTCACCATCATCGCCATCGTGATTTCTATCCTGGGCTATATCGGCATGTCGCTCTTCTTCATCCGTCAGCGACAGAAGGAGATTGCTATCCGCAAGATTATGGGCGGCACATCGCACGAGATAATGCTGCTTATGCTGCGCACGTTCTGCGCGCCGCTGCTTGTCTCGTTTGTCATCGCCGTTCCGCTGTCGTGGTACATCATGAACGATTGGCTGTCAAACTTCAGTTATCGCATTGCGCTTAGTCCGTGGATGTTTGCGGCAACCTGCACGTTCGCCCTCGTGGTGGCTGTTCTCTCCGTAGGAATACAGATTGTAAAAGCCGTGCACACTAACCCGGTAGAGAGCATTAAAACCGAATAGCAGACGGCGAGTGTAAAAAAATCATACACAGAATTGTATAAAGTTTAGACATACAGCCTCAGGCTCATGCAAAAAGTTTGCAGATATAGGTAAATAGCCGTATTCTTGCAGCATAAATAAAAACATATCAAATTATGAAGGCGTTACAATCTCTCAATCAGCGTGGTCGGCACAACTGGATTAATATTCTTTGTCTGGCAGTAGGTCTGGCTATTGGTATTGCATGGATAGGCAAGACAGGCTTTGAGCAATCGTTGGATAAGTTCCTTGGAACGAGCAACCATGTCTGTGTGCTTTACGAGAAGGTGGTTAGCGATGGCGAATATCAGCATTACCTACGTTGTCGCATTCCGCTGAATCCGTGGATACTTGCGGCAACCTGCGCCTTGCCATTCGTCATGGTGCTCCTTTCCGTAGGGGTACTGATAAAAAACGATTAACAGAAAGTTTCGAATATGAACGTATTACAATCTCTCAATCAGCGTGGTCAGCACAATTGGATAAAGATTCTTTGTCTGGCTGTTGGTTTGGCTACCGGTATCGTATTGATAGGAAAGGCTGGTTTTGAGCAGTCGTGGGATAAGTACTTTGATACGAGCAACCGCATCTATGTGGTTTACGAAGATGTGATTCGCGATGGCGAGTATCAGCATTTCGCACAGGTATCGGGTGCTGTTGCCCACGGTATGAAACGCTACTGCCCGCAGATTGAGGCAGCCACGCGTTACACGGGCTTTGGCTGGGACTTGCCACTGGTTACCGAAGACGACAAGCGCATTCGCACCAATTTCTTCTTTGCCGACAGTTGCTTCTTCGATGTGTTTCCCTTCCGTATTCTGGCAGGCAATCCAAAGAAGGTACTCAGTCAGTCTAACTACTGCATGATTCCTCAGTCTATGGCAGAGAAAATGGGTGGCGATGTGGTTGGTAAGAAGGTTTACTATAACAAACGTGGCAATCTGGCATTGACAATAGGCGGCATCTACGAGGATATTCCGCTAAACAGCCGACTTCACGACTTGGAGGTACTGGTATCAATGTCAACACTTCCACAGGTAACTTGGGATGGTCGCGAAAACTGGGTGGGTAACGACCGCTATTTGGGCTATGTGCGTCTTGCCAAAGGCATCACCCCCGACGACCTGAAACAGCAGATTCAGAAGATGAAACACGACAATCTGCCTGTCGACGAACTGAAAAAGGCAGGTACTGATTTTGACTACTCGCTGCGCCCGTTGGCAGACGATCACACACATGACGATGCCACACGCCGTATGATATGGATTGTATCGTTGCTGGCTGTGGTGCTTATTGGCTGTGCTGTAATGAACTATCTGTTGCTGGTGGTTGGTGGCATCAGTCTAAGGGCTCGCGAGATGGCTGTGCACCGTTGCTATGGCGCTGAGGCTCATAACATCTACGGTCGCGTGATGGTCGAGAGTGTTGTTCATCTGCTGCTGTCATTGGTGCTGGCAGGCATATTGCTGTTCGTCTTCCAAGATACCATCAATGAACTCACAGGTATGCCTCTCTTGGTTATTCTTACTACGGGCAATAATATATGGTTCATCGCCCTTACCTGTTTGGTGGTGTTTATTATCACAGGAGTGATTCCGGGATGGGCTTACACCCACATTCCTATGACCGCTGCCTTTAAGCATTACAACCATTCTCATCGTACGTGGAAGATGATGTTGTTAGGCTTGCAGTTTGCTTCGGCAACCTTCCTTTTCGTTCTGTTGCTGGTGGTAGGTCGCCAATATCAGCTTATGGTGAACGATAATCCCGGTTACGACTATTCTACCTTGGCAGATTTAGATACCCGTGAGCTCTCGCTGCCGCAGACACGACTTGTTGTTTCCGAACTCAAGAAAATATCGGGTGTTAAAGGTGTTACAACATCTTATGCCTACCTGCCCGAGAGACAGAGTGGCGATAATATCCTCCTGCCCGGTGATGTCAAAGAGTACATGAATGTTGCCGACCTGTTTGATGTGGGCGACGGCTACTTCAACGTGATGGGCATCCCCGTGATTGCCGGTCGCACGTTTACCGAGCAGACCGACACCATGCGCGAGGCGATGGTAAGTCGTAAGTTCGAGGAGAAGATGAAGCAACTGGCTGGCTGGGATCATGCTGTTGGCAAGCAGGTCATCTGCACGTCTTACAGCGGACCTTACACCATCGTGGGAGTGTTCGACGATCCGCGCATAGGCAGTATCACTAATCCCGATACTCGCCCAAGCATCTGCTTCTACGACCGTAGTATGAAGCACGCCCACCATATCACCGTACGTTTCAACGATATGGATGCGCTCGATGCCGCCAACAAACGCTTGCACGAACTCATTCCCGATAATCCCGATATAGCCATACGTCCATATACCATGCTGATGACGCAGCTCTACACCGATGCACATCGCTTCCGCAGTACCGTGATGATTGGTGGGCTGGTGGCGTTGATTATCGCCCTGATTGGACTTGTTGGTTATCTTACTGGCGAGATGGCACGCCGACAGAAGGAGATTGCCGTCCGCAAGGTGAATGGTGCCCAAATCGTCGACGTGCTGCGGCTCTTTATCCGCGATATTCTGCGCTTGGCTTTGCCGGCTGTTGTTGTCGGTGCCGTTGGTGGCTGGTATGTGTCGCGCTTATGGTTAGAGCAGTTCTGCGAGAAGGCTGTTCTGTCGCCAATACTCTTCGTGCTCTGCGCTCTGGCAGTAGTGGCGGTTATCCTCTCGGTGGTTTGCATAGGCTGCTATCGTGTGGCAGTTGGCAATCCTGTTGATTATCTCAAGAACGAATAAATAGTGAAATAATAATTTGTAAAATAATCGAATAATCTTATGATACAGTTAGAAAACATTCAGAAGGTTTTCC
Source organism: Bacteroidales bacterium KHT7 (assembly GCA_900102385.1). GTDB lineage: Bacteria > Bacteroidota > Bacteroidia > Bacteroidales > Bacteroidaceae > Ga6A1. Next base: position 72,185 of record FNBQ01000011.1, read on the forward strand.
GCACAGAAGAGGTGGAAACCGTAGCGTTGGGCGGCGTATCGCTCGAAGTAAAGAAAGGCGAGTTTGTGGCAATCATGGGTCCTTCGGGCTGTGGAAAGTCAACATTGCTTAACATTCTCGGGTTGCTCGACAATCCTACCAGCGGACAGTATCTGCTCGACGGTCAGGAGGTAGGCTCGCTAAAAGAGAGCCAGCGCACCAAGGTCAGAAAAGGTCAGATAGGCTTCATCTTCCAGAGCTTCAATCTTATAGACGAACTTAACGTTGAGGAGAACGTGGAGCTTCCGCTCACTTATCTCGGCGTTCCGAAGAAAGAACGCAAACAGCGTGTCGACGAGGTGTTGCGCCGAATGGCTATAAGTCACCGTGCACATCATTTTCCGCAGCAACTGTCGGGCGGACAGCAGCAGCGTGTTGCCATTGCCCGTGCCGTGGTTATGAACCCAAAACTGATTCTTGCCGATGAGCCAACGGGTAACCTCGACTCAAAGAACGGACTGGAGGTTATGCAGCTCCTTACTGAACTTAACCAAGAGGGCACAACCATCGTTATGGTTACGCACTCTGAGCGCGATGCCGGATATGCACAGCGCACCATCAGTCTGCTCGACGGACAGGTGGTTCCTGAGGTAAGACTCTGAAAATTGAAATAACTTATACTTGATTTTGCGAGGCGGACAAAGTGATTTGTTTGCCTCGCTTTTTTTCGCGCTGTGAATTAGAAAAAGAGAGTTGAAACTTAGAGAAAATTGAAAAAGGCTGGAATTCAGAATTGACAATTCACAGTTGACAATTGACAATGAATAATTCAAAATTCAGAATTCATAATTCACTGCTGAGGATTTATAACGGACAATTTCGTCAGAAATTGTTCGTTTAGTATATGCTAGTAGCAAGGTACGTCCAAGGTACGTCCAAGGTACGTCCAAGGTACGTCCAAGGTACGTCCAAGGTACGTCCAAGGTACGTCCAAGGTACGTCCAAGGTA
>FNBQ01000011.1:73182-123511 GCA_900102385.1 Bacteroidales bacterium KHT7
CAAGGTACGTCCAAGGTACGTCCAAGGTACGTCCAAGGTACGTCCAAGGTACGTCCAAGGTACGTCCAAGGTACGTCCAAGGTACGTCCAAGGTATATGCAGAGTATATGCAAGGTATAGGGAAGATATATGTAGGGTATATGTAAGCTATATGTTATCTATATGTAGGGTATAGTCAGATTAGGTGATGGGTAGTTATGGTGAAGTGAAGTAAGTCGATAGTAAGGGGGTAGCAAGGGGGTAGCAAGGGGGTAGCAAGGGGATAGTAAGGGGATAGTAAGGGGATAGCAAGGGGATAGTAAGGGGATAGCAAGACGAAAGGTTCGTCCAATGTAGGTTATGGGTAAGTTGAAAATCCAAGAGTTGAAGAGGATGGAATTTTATCAATGGGAGTTGACAAATCCAGAATTAACAATTCATAATTGACAAATAATCCATATTTTTGCAAACGAAAATTAACTATGATAAATTCAAAATTGCTGTGTCTATTGTCGATTCTTTTTGAATTTTGAGTGCTTTGACGAGACAACAGATTAAAGATAAGACTATGTGGAAAGAAACTAAGGTAGTTAAGAACGTAAGGCATTTTTACAGTTTTGATGCCAGATATGGAGTGTATGCCACTACCGATAAAGACGATAATTCTATTCTCTATATCAGTGGCAAGGAAATTCCTATAAGGAGGGCTGGTTATATTCGAAGTTATGACGACAAAGTTGTCGTTCAGGTTGATGATGGTGCTAGCTTGTATGATGCTATGTTGTATACAAAAGATGGTGAACTTCTTAATATAGTGAAGAAAACATTGTCTATGACCGGCAATACAAACAAACGTTATTTGAACACGTACATGCGTGATGGGGCGAACTACAATGACTATAATAATCTTGTAGATATAGAAACAGGCAAGGTGATTTTTAAAGAAGATTATCTTGGTCTTCGTTTTGTATTCAATGATATGATTTTCTCAAACGGAGACAATATCATAATTCGCTACGACTGGGACGGCAGCATTTTGTGGCAGCATAACTACGAGCCAGACTTTAATGTAACTATAGATCTTGGCTTTCGTCTTGAAGGCGTCTGTGGTGGCAAACTTTGGGTGAAATCAAGTGTCGATTGGCATGATATTCTCCTTGCCATTGATGTAAACACAGGCGAACTTCTCAAGGCATTTTCAAAGTCTAAGGAAGATACCAACCATGAGCATTGCGTTTTGCATGTAAATGAAGTTTTCTTGAATCAAGAAAACGGACAAGTAATGAATGTGTATGGTTGTGTTTCGGTAATTGATTCTGGAACATTAAATATAGTAGACAAATATTATCCAAAGGAAATATTTGAAAAAGATATAGACGAAAGAGTTCATTATCTTTTGGCAAATAATCCGTATGCTAAATATTTGATATATTTATGTATTATGGAAGAAGACGACACTCCAACATGTTTCTTTATATTCAATACGGAAACGAAACAAATTGAGTTTTCTACCAGAATGTTCACCCCAAAAGAAAGAAGCAAAGGATATGGCATTACAAACCATTATGCCGTACAGTTCTTTGATACAGGGTATATCTGTGTTCACGATAATGGCGACAGACTTCATATCTTCGAAGATGTAAAAGAGTAGCAACAAGCCCCCTCCTTGGTTCTGCCGAATTTCCGAATTCGGCAGCATCAATAAACGCGAGTTTGCAACTCGCATTGTCGCTGGGCGACAAGAGGTTATGTAAGGATGCGGTACTTGTGCGTTACGGATTTTTTTTCAGCGGTGGGAATTCTTGCGTCCCTTCGGTAACAAGCGAACAAAGATCGAGCGGTTAAATCGGTTGAATGGTGTGGCAAATTTCGTCATAACCGTTTTCAGCCATTTTCATTATGAATTCTGAATTATCTATAAATTCTGAATTTATATTCGGATTTGTGTCTCGTTTGGGCAGCAGATAGCCAAATCATATTACGAAAAGCCGAAAAACATACCACATTCATGGTATTAAAAATGCCAACATAATGAGATTGTGGGAGTTATGCAAACACCGTACTTTTGCACTGTGATTTAAAGTTTAATAAATACAGTGTAATATGATGAAGAATTCAAATCTATTAACCCTTGTGGCACTAATGCTGCTGACAACAACAAGCGTGTGGGCGCAGCAGGTAAGCGAAGGTGTATATACTATCAGGGCTCCGCGCTTTGCGAAGGGGCTGGTAGAGAAGTGGATTACAGAATATAACAAGGTAGATTCACGAATGCATATTGTTGTTGCTGCTCCGGGCACAAAGGCGGACATCAACTTCTCGGTTTTCAAAGACGATAACGACGACCACACCATCTGGTTCGGCCAGTATGCCATTCTGCCAGTTACGGCACGTCAGGGCGAGGCGGCTCAGTATTTCTCACACCACAAACTTTCAAAGAAGAAGTTGCGCGAATTGTTCTTCGTCTCAGACGATATTGAGGAGAGTCTGGAAGAGAAACACAAACACGGACTCGTTGCCTACTCGTGCAGTCATGCCCATTGTCTTTCAAACGCCTTTGCTTCTTATTTCGGGCAGAGCGTTGCCAACCTAAACGGCAAGAAGATTTCGGGCGACGACATATTTCTAACCACAGCCATCAACCGCGACAAGGAAGGCATCTCGTTCAATGCCCTCTACAACCTCTACGACCTTGGCAGCCGCAAACTAAAGAGCGATGTCTCAATTATTCCGCTCGATGTAAAGAAGCAGCATGCGCAGATTCTTAACGACGAGACAACCGTTGACGGACTCATTGCCTTGCTCGAAAGCGAGAGTGTTGACGGAATACCTGTACAGTCTATCGGCTTGAGTGTAAGTACCACCGACGATGAGATTCTGAACGGCTTTCTTACATGGGTTGTAACCGTTGGAAAGGATTACAACCACGAGTTCGGACTTCTGAACATAGACGACAAGCAACTCGCTGCCGAAACGGGCAAACTAACAAAGAAACTTCTTACTGCACAGAAATAAAGTTCTGTAAGAGAGATTTTTTTCGAGAAGATTTTTACGGATAGAATAAGTTTTTAAAGATTGTTTATATGAAGAAAACACTGCAGCAAATACTGTTGCAAGCCCTTTTTATGCTTGTAACCGTAGCATCGGCTACAGCACAGAATGTTATTACCGGTCGCGTAACCGATGCCGTATCGGGCGACCCGCTCATTGGAGCATACGTTATAGTAAAGACCGACAAGGAGGCAGAGGGCGCATCTACCGATCTTGAAGGCAAGTTCACATTATCTACAAAAAAAGAATTTCCGCTTGCGCTGCACATCGAGTTTGTTGGCTACCGAGGTGTTGATGTGGATGTGTACGACAACTCGGATGCCATAGAAATCCAACTTCAGGAGAACTATCGCTTCATCGACGAGGTTGTGGTTGTTGGCTACGGTCAGCAGAAGAAAGGCGACCTTACGGGAGCCGTTTCTTCGGTAAAACTGGGACAGATGAAGAGCATCACCGCATCGTCGTTCAACTCGGCTTTGGCAGGAAGCGTTGCCGGCGTTCAGGTTACTCCAACATCGGGTGCGCCGGGCGGAGGCGTAAGCATAAGAGTGCGCGGAAGCAGTTCGGTTCAGGGCGGAAACGAGCCGCTCTATGTCATCGACGGATTCCCTGTTTATGGCGAGACATTCTCGCAACTCAATCCCGGCGACATTGAGTCTATAAATATTCTGAAAGATGCCTCGGCTACGGCAATCTATGGTTCGCGAGGTGCTAACGGAGTTGTTATCGTTACGACGAAGAACGGCAGTTTCAACCAGAAGACACAGGTTGTTTATGACGGAAGCATCGGCGTACAGAATCTTCGCAAGAAGATTGACGTGCTTAATGCGCGCGAGTTTGCGCAACTCCGCAACGATGCGCTCTACGACACCAATCCGTCGCTGGGCAAGTATCAGTATCTTTCTCAAAGCGAGATTGATGCGTTGGGCGAGGGTACAGACTGGCAGGATGCCGCTTTCCGCTCGGCTCGTGTAACAAGCCATCAGTTAACCGTTTCGGGCGGCGGAAGCAACGTGCGCTACAGCATCTCGGGAAGTTATTTCGACCAAGACGGAATTATCCGCAACACAGGCTTCTCGCGCTTCACCACACGCGCCAATCTCGACATCAAACTAAACAACAAACTCCGCCTCGGACTCAGTTTTAACGGCAACAAGACCGATACAGACAATGCGCCTTCGGGCATCATCTCGTCGCTCTTGCTGATGCCGCCAACAGCCACAATCTACGAGGCCGACGGCAGTTACACGCTCCGTAATCCGTTCGAGAATGTCTTTGCCAATCCTATTGCTTCGATAAATGAACGCATAGACAAGACTCGCCGCTACTACGTTCTGGCAAATGCCTTTGCCGAGTGGGAGATTATAAAGAACCTCAGACTGAAGGTTGCCTTCGGAGCAAACATATCTAACTCAAAGAATAAATCTTACGTTCCGTCGTACATATACGATGGTGCATCGAGCAACGGCTCGGCATCAATCAGTTCGTCAGATGCCTATTCGTGGCTGAACGAGAACACGCTGACATACGATTTGAGGGTTAAGCGACACCATTCGTTCAACTTCCTTCTGGGCTACACTCAGCAGGTAAACATCAACGAATCGTTTGGGGCAGGAAGCAACGACTATGTTACCGACGACCTCTTGTACAATAATCTTGCAAGCGGTTCGGTAATAACCACACCATCGTCGTCGGCTTCGAAGCACGCGCTTATTTCTTATCTCGGTCGTGTAAACTACAATTTCAGAGAGCGTTACTATCTGTCTGCCAGCCTCAGAACCGACGGCTCGTCGCGATTCGGCTCGGACAAGAAGTGGGGCGTATTTCCATCGGTAGGAGCATCGTGGAACGTGGCAAACGAGAAATTCTTCAAACCATACACAAAGATTGTCAGCGACTTGAAGGCGCGTATTAGCTACGGTGTCACTGGAAATCAGGAGATAGGTAATTACCAGTCGCTATCAACGCTTTCGAGTTCGCGATATCTTTTTAATGAAGAGACGGCCATCGGCTTCAGACCCGACCGCATCTCGAACGCCGAACTGGGTTGGGAGACAACTCATCAGTACGATGCCGGAATTGATGCCGGACTGTTTGGCGGCAGACTGAACATCAGTCTTGACTATTATTATAAAAAGACCGAAGACCTTCTGCTCGATGTGGCAATTCCTTGGACATCAGGATATTCGAGCTCTTTGCAGAACTACGGTTCGGTTTCGAACAAGGGTTTTGAGTTTACGGTAAGCAGCAAGAACTTTACGGGAAAGAAGTTCAGCTGGGACACTCAGTTTAACATCTCGTTTAACCGTAACAAAGTGCTCGAACTTGGCGGCGGAGTTGATTCTTACATCACCTCGAATATGTCTTACGCCTACATCGTTAAGGTTGGCGAGCCTCTCGGACTCTTCTACGGAGCCGTTGTAGACGGCGTTCTTCAGGAAGGCGAGGTAGAGACAAAGGGAAAATACACAGGACAGGGCACACCAAAGCCGGGCGACCTTTTATATAAGGACATCGACGGCGACGGAACATTCGTCAGCGCATCAGACCGAACCATCATCGGAAAGGCGCAGCCCGATTTCTTGTTCTCTCTTACAAACAACTTTACTTATGCCAACTTCGACCTCAGCATCTTCCTTCACGGCGTTGTCGGAAACGAGTTGCACAATGGCACAAAGCAGTCGCTCGAACTCTTCAGCGGCCAGCAGAATGCCGACGGAACAGCACGCGACCGTTGGACTGAGACGAACGCAAGCAACACCGTGCCGAGAGCCAAACTCGACCCTGCTCCGGTTGTTTCGAATCGCTTTATCGAAGACGGAACGTTTGTCCGCATAAAGAACATAACGCTTGGCTATACATTCGGAAAGCGCATCACCAGTCTGCTTGGCATAAACAGCCTTCGCGTGTACGCATCGGCAACCAATCCGATTACATGGACATCGTATTCGGGATTCGACCCCGAAGTTACATCGGGCAACAACACAGCCCAGCAGGGATACGATTCGGGAATATATCCGGTAGCAAAATCGTACAACTTTGGCGTAAACATCAAGTTCTAAAATCCTAAAAAGAAATTTATATGAAGATATACAAGATACTAAACAATACGGCTGCTGTTCTGGCTGCTCTCGCTATTGCATCATGCGCCGAACTCGAGGAAAAGCCCGAGTCGAGCATGGTGAGCCAGCAGTTCTACAACACCGAGGCTGATGCCGTGGCTGCCGTAAATGCTGTTTATGCCGACCTTAATCCGTCGGGACAGAGCATCTACAATTCGCTGTTCCAGATTGGAGTTGAGATGGCAACAGACGATTATATGGCAGGTCCTCGTGCCCGAAACGCCCATGTGCGTGCCATTTCGTCGCTCATTCACGACCCGTCTAACGACCGTATGCAGGAACTATGGCGACAGAGTTACGCGCTGATAAAAGATGCCAACGCCGCCATCGACCATATTGCCGAGATTCCGGCTACCAACATAAGCGAGGAGAAGAGGCAGCGCACCATCAACGAGGCTAAGTTTCTCCGCGCGCTAAACTACTTCAATCTTGTGCGATGGTTTGGCGATGTGCCTTTGGTACTTCACGAAATATCTACACTTGATGCCGGACATCTCAACGTTGTTCAGGCAACCGAGGCTGAGGTCTACGCTCAGATTGAGCAGGATTTGAAGGATGCCGAGAATCTACCGTCTGTATATACGGCTTCCGACCTTGGAAGGGCAACGTCGGGCGCGGCAAAGACAGTTCTGTCTAAAGTCTATCTCACTCAGAAAAAATGGGAACAGGCGGCGCAGAAGGCAAAGGAAGTAATCGACGAAGGCAACTATCGCTTGTTCGACGATTATGCCGATGTATTCAGCGTTGACAAGGAGAACACCGTAGAGCACATTTTCTCGATACAATTCAAGGGCAACGCCAACTTCCGCGGAAACTCGCTTGCAAGCCGCTCTGCTCCATACGAGCCCGAGGGCGTTAATGGCGACTATGCCGATGAACTGAATGTTGCCGGCGGATTGTTTCAGAGTTATCGTCTCGAGGACCGCCGCCTTGAGGTGAATTTCATTACTCAGATGGTTAGCCCTGTAAACGGCAAGCTGTATGTCCTGAGCGAGCCTCATTTCTACATGTACTACGACCATAGCGTTGTTGGGGCGCAGGGACAGTCGTCAATAAACCTTCCGCTTATCCGCTATGCCGAGGTGCTTCTGATATATGCTGAGGCTCTGAACGAGATCGAAGGTCCTTCGGCTGTTGCGTACGATGCGGTTGACCAAGTGCGCCGCCGCGCTGGCATTCCGGCATTGGCTGAGATTGAGCCGAGCCTAAGTCAGGAGGCATTCCGCGACTCGGTTTTCGAAGAACGCAGAAAGGAGTTTGTGTATCAGTATCACCGTTGGTTCGACTTGGTTAGAAGAGGTGCCGACTATTATATCAAGACTCTTACCGCCGCAGGAAAGCCTAACGCTGCGCCTCGCCACCTGCATTTCCCAATTCCGCAGCGCGAGATAGACCTGAATCCAAACCTGAAGCAGAATCCAGATTGGGTGAACTATTAATCAATTCACAATTCATAATTGACAATTCATAATTGACAATTAAAAAAACTTAGAACATGAACACAGCAAGAAACATCGCTTTGGCATCGCTCGGAATGTTGAGCGCGAGCCATGCAGCAGCACAGAAGGACACCCGTCCAAACATTATATTCATAATGGTCGACGACCTTGGATTTTCAGACCTTGGTTGTTACGGAGCATCGGATATTCAGACTCCTAACCTCGACAGACTTGCGAGCGAGGGTGTCCGCTTCCGTCAGTTTTACAACAACTCGATAAGTGCGCCAACGCGTGCATCGCTCATCACAGGTCAGTTTCAGCATAATGCCGGAATGGGTTTCTTTGAGCGCGATTTGGGCGACCCTCATTACGGCGACCACTTGCGTAGCGATGTGGCAACCTTTGGCGAGGTTCTTCACAATGCCGGCTACACCACATTGCTTTCGGGCAAGTGGCATGTAGGAGCGCACGAAGGTCAGCGCCCGTGGGAGCGCGGTTTCGACCATTTCTTCGGATTCCTTGGCGGCGCGAGCCTTTATTATGCTCCTCCGCAGGGTGCTAAAACCGATAAGAACGAGCGCAGCAGAGGCTTCCGCGATGTTAAACTCTTCAAGGACGGGCAGCCTTACAAACTTGAGCAAGGCAAGTATCTCACTCAGGAAATCGGTAATCATGCCGTCGAGTTCATTGGCGATGCTGCCAAGAGCGACAATCCGTTCTTCCTCTATCTTGCGTTCAACGCTCCGCATTGGCCACTTCAGGCTTTGCCAGAGGATATCGCAAAGTACAAAGGCGTTTATGATGGCGGATGGGATTCGCTCCGTACCCTTCGTTACGAGAATGCCAAGAAAATAGGCGTTGTTAGTGCAAATCAGGAACTTACAAAGCACGACGACCTCGTAAATCCGTGGAATAAACTGTCTGTCATCGAAAAGGCATTCTGGGCAAAGCGTCAGGAAGTTTATGCAGCGATGGTGGATAGGGTAGACCAAGAAATCGGTCGTGTGCTTGCAAAACTAAAGGAGGTTGGCCGCGACCAGAATACCATCATCTTCTTTATTTCCGACAATGGAGCGCAGGGCGGCGCAGAACGCGGTATAGGCGGTCAGATAGCAACAGGCGAGGTTGGAACTCCCGGTTCTTACCACACACAGAACAGCAACTGGTCGCAGGCTGGCGATTCGCCATTCCGCAACTATAAGTCAACGCCTTACGAGGGCGGAATCTCTGCACCGTTCATTGCTTGGTATCCTTCGCAGATTAAGGGCGGCAGAATTGTCGATGGCATTGGTCACATCATCGACGTAGCCCCAACATTCTACGAACTTGCAAAGGCTAAATATCCGAAGAAGCAGAACGGAAACGCCATTCTTCCGCTGGCAGGAAAGAGCCTTGTGCCTGTTCTTACAGGAAAGGCCGATGTTGTAAACCGCGGTGCGCCTCTCTTCTGGGAGTGGGCTGGCAATCAGGCGGTGCGCGAAGGCAAGTGGAAGTATGTTCATGCCGACCCTAAACTTGGCGACGAACTCTACGACATTGAGAACGACCGTGCCGAAAACTACAACGTGGCTGCCGAGCATCCCGAAATTGTGGCATCGCTCAAGAAGAAGTTCGAAGACTGGGCAAAGAAGAACAACGTAAAGAACCCTTATCCTTCGGAGTGGCCACATTTCAGATGGTAAAAAACAAGAAACTCCGTCTATATGTTTTATAGGAACAACGAGGCTGATTAAGTCCTTTTCAGTCTCGTTGTTATTCGACTTTATTGTCTGTAATGTGTATTTCCAGTTATGATCAGTTCCGTCTTGCTTCTTGAGTGAAAGTCGAGCAGGGACCGATCATTCTGGATAACACAAATCTCCCCCTATTTGATAAGCGTAAAGCAAGCATTAACTACACAATATTACAAACAAAAAGAATTGTACAAACTAATAAATTGAATTATTTTAAAAAGATTGTTTTTTTTATGAGGATTTTATTGAAACATTTATTGTTGCAGGCAGCCCTTTTGCTTACAACAGTCGCGGCCTATGCCCAAAAGGAAATAAAAGGTCGCGTGGTCGATGCCATAACGGGCGACCCGCTGATTGGTGCTTCGGTCACCGTTAAGAATGATACGCAGGGAGCAGCAACCGATCTTGACGGAAAGTTCAGCCTGTCGGTACAGAAGAATTTTCCATTGACACTTCATTTCGATTACGTGGGCTACCGTGACCTCGATGTTGAAGTCTACGACAATGCAGAGTCGGTAGAAGTACGTTTGGAAGAAATAAGCCATTTCACCGACGAGGTGGTGGTGATAGGCTATGGCACACAGCGTCGCGGTGACATTTCTACAGCCATCAGTTCTGTTAACGGCGACCAGATTGTAAGTCTGCCAACCTCAACCCTTACGCAGGCTCTTGCCGGATTGTCATCGGGCATCTCGCTGCAACAGGTGAGCGGTGCCCCCGGAACTGCACCTGCCATCCGTATTCGTGGAGCAGGCTCTATCAACAGCGGCAATGATCCGCTATATGTTATTGATGGCTATCCTACCACCGACAGCGAATTGTTCAACAGCCTGAATCAGAACGATATCGAGAATATCCAGATTTTGAAGGATGCTGCCTCGTCGGCCATATATGGTTCGAAGGCAGGAAACGGTGTCATAATCGTTACTACAAAGCAGGGCAGACTGGGCAAGCCACGCGTACAACTTTCTACTCAGTTTGGTATCAGTCAGGTAGAACGCTATGTCGATGTGCTTAATGCCTCTGAATTTCTCGATATGGTTATTGAGGCGCGTACCAACAACGGAACCATCGGCAACTATCCCGATTTGATAAAACTGCGCGATAGTGGCAACTATCCCGACACCGACTGGCAGAAGGCAATTTTCCGCAATGCCTCTAATTTCAGAGTCAATGCCTCGGTTAGCGGTGGCACGGAGGTTGTGAAGTACAATTTCTCGGCCAATTATCAGGATGAGGACGGTATTCTGCTTAATTCTTTCTATAAGCGTGTTAATCTGAAGGGAGGCTTCGAGGCCCGCCTTAGCAACTATGTCAAGATAGGTGCGTCTTTCTCGTCAAGTTATACAAGCCGTCGCTCGCAGCAGCCTTCGGGCGGAAATACCGAGAACGTTTCGGGAATCATTGCCGAGGCTCTCACATACGCGCCGATATTGCCTGTATATCAGCCTAACGGTGACTATACGCAGGTGGCTCAGCACTATAGCGGCAAAGATGGTCAGCCAGACTATGGATTGAACAACAAGATATACAATCCTGTGTCAAATCTTCTGGAGAACAACGATGACACGAAAGGATTCCGCACGCTTACCAGCGCATATCTGCAGGTTGAGCCATTGGAGGGATTGTCGGTGCGCTCAACGGTAAACCTTACAACCAATTCTTCGCGACACGACTATTATCAGTCGGCTTATCTCTTGGGCAGCAATCTGATAGGCAACAAGTCAACTCCCGATCTTAACTCAATTGATGCCTACCGTATTGCTGGCTATGGATACAACATCTACTGGTCGACAACGGCAAACTATAACTTCCAGATTGACGGCAAGCATCACTTCAACGTGGTGGCCGGATACGACTTGGAGCACAACAGCGGCTTCAGCGTGCGTCAGGACGACCGTACCGATTCGAGCAATCCGGTGGCATACAGCAATACCAATATAACCAATGTGAACGGCGCAACCCTTTGGACAGGCTCGTCTTCAAATTCAGAATATTCGTTCGATGCTATATTCAGCCGTCTTATTTACGACTATGACGGCCGTTACAATCTGTCGGCATCTATCCGCCGCGACCGTTCAAGCAAGTTCGGTCCTGACAAGAGGGCAGGCTGGTTCTACTCCGTTTCTGGTGCATGGAACGCCAAGCAGGAACGCTTTCTGAAAGATGCTGAATGGCTCAATGCCCTGAAAGTGCGCGCAAGTTATGGTGTGACGGGTAATGACCAGATTGGCAATAATTATGCGTGGATTTCATCGCTTGCCTCAAACCATCAGGTGGTGTTTGGCACAACAACCTTGCCGTCGTACTATCCTGCCGGATATTCGAACACTCAACTGGGCTGGGAGAAAAACCGACAGGCAGACTTAGGCCTCGACTTTGAAGTGCTGAAGCGCGTAACGCTTACGTTCGACTGGTATCAGCGCCGTAGCGATGTAGTGATGAAGGCTGCGATTCCTAATTTCAACGGAATCTCTGGCAGCATAAATATGAATGCCGGCGAGGTTGAGAATAAAGGAGCGGAAATTTCGCTTGGCGTGAAGATTATCGACAGCAAGGACTGGAAGTGGCATACACAGATAAACTGGTCGAAGAACAACAACAAAATTCTGTCGCTGGCCGATAATCAGAAGCAGTTGAGCAGCGAGAAGGCCGGAACCAAGTGGGCAAATGTGATTCGTAACTATGTAGGCCGTCCGATGGGCGATATGTACATGCTGAAGGTTATCGGAACTTTCAATACCGAGGAAGACCTCAATACTTATGCAAAGTATGGCTCTCAGGGCATCGGCGACTTGATTTTTGAGGATGTGAACGATGACGGCGTCATCAATACCGACGACTATCAACTTGTTGGAAACTATCAGCCAGACTTCACTTATGGATGGAGTAACAACGTGCAGTATAAGAACATCGATTTGTCTCTGACCATAGACGGACAGGTAGGCGGAAACGTTATCAACGCAGCAGCACGCGCCTATACCCTGAACCGCTGGGACGATAATGTGCTGGCAGAGTCTGGTCTGAACCGCTGGCGTTCGGCCGATAATCCGGGAAACGGTTTGTCGCATGTTGCCGGAACAAACAACCTTGGCACAAATATCGGTCCAAGTACACGCTACCTCTATTCTGCAAGTTTCCTGCGCATCCGCAGCCTGTCGCTGGGCTATACTCTGCCTCGGAAGTGGAGCGGTTTCATCGGCATCAACAGTTTGAGAGCAAGTGTAAACGTGCAGAATCTTTGGACATTCGACAACTATTCGGGCTATTCTGTCGAGGCCAACTATAAGGGCAACTCAGCCACAAACAACGGTGTTGACTTCGGAAGTTATCCGCCATCGCGCGTCATCACTTTCGGACTTAATCTAAACTTTTAAACAAAGGAGGACAAATATATATGAACAGGATAATAAATAAATCGCTCTGCGCATCCATTGCCGTAGCCACAGGCTTAATGGCGGCATCGTGCGGAAACGACAACTTCAATCTGTTTCCGACAGATTCGATGCAGATTGAGACTTATCTTACAAACGATGAGGAGGTGCAGAACGTACTTCTCGACAACTATTATTACTTGCGCACAGTGAGCCAGAATCTCATTTACATCAATAGTCTGGCCACCGACGAGGCATACGACTGGCAGAAGAACAATTCGAACGATCACATATCACTTAATCTTTCGACATGGAATGCAACGCTTGGTCTTACGGATGAAGTGTGGAGCGACAGTTACAAGATAATAAACCGCTCAAACAATGTGCTGGAGCATCTCAGTCAGGTGAGCGAGCAGAACCGCAGCCGATACGAGGGCGAGGCTCTCTTCTTCAGAGCCTATGCCTACTTTAATCTGGTAAGACTCTTCGGTGCCGTGCCGCTTACCACATCGGTTGTGACCAACTACGCGTCGCTCTACGATTACGACCGCAGTCCGGTAGATAAGGTCTATGCACAGATTGATGCCGATGTGGCGAGGGCTGTGGAACTGTTGCCGCAGCAGATAAAGAATGCTTCGGAAACCGGACGTGCAACAAGCATAGCAGCATTGGCTCTCCAAGGCAAGGCTCTGCTAACGCAAGGCGACTATAGTGGTGCCGAGTCGGCTCTGAAACGCATCATAGACTTTTCTCAGGCTAATCCTGATTTGCTGGGATTGGAGGACGACCCTTCGCAAATCTACGCATCGGACAATGCGATAGGCAAGGAAGTGATTTTTGCCGCACAGTTCAATAACGGTTCAACGGTGATAAATAATCCGCTGATGAAGGCTACCATTCCGGCCGGAGTGCCACAGAGTCAGCCAAGTTATGTCTATCCCGACGGAACGGCTTCTACCATCAAGACATCGGTTGGCAACAGCACTTTGCTGATGACATGGGAACTTTTCAATGCCCTGCGTGCCGACAAGGCTGACAAACGTTATCAGCAACTGAGTTACAACGGCATCTACGACAACGGCTCTCTCTCACGCCAGACTGACGAGGTCGATACCACTCCCGAAGGCTATGCCTATATGCCCATCACGCTGAAGTATTACGATTTTGCCAATCAGGGGCTGACGACAGACCGAAGCAGCAATGACAACATCATCTTCCGCTATGCTGATGTCTTGCTTGAGTATGCCGAAGTCTTGAATTCGACAGGCCGTGCCGATGAGGCTCTCGCATATCTTAATCAGGTGCGCCGCAGAGCAGGTGTGGCAGATGTTGCCGGCACAGAACAGTTGGCTCTGGCAATAGAGAACGAGCGATTGCTTGAACTTAATTTCGAAGGACACCGATGGTTCGACTTGGTTCGCACAGGCCGCATAACATCGGTAATGGAGGCGCACTTTGCCCACCGTACACAGGGCTTGTCGGCTACGCTGCAAGTCTCTGACAACGGTCTGACCGTGGAGAACGAGCAGAGTGTCAGCGGCACTCCCGTCAAATGGAAGTGGAGCGGTCAGCAGACTGCCGTACTCTTCCCGATTCCTTACAGCCAGATTCAGTTGAATCCAAACTGGCAGCAGAACGATTTGTATTAAAAAAACAAGTAATACCATAGATGTGGTATTGATGAGCGGCAAAGTTTTTCATACCTTTGCCGCTCAAATAGTATATTGACTTAAAAACAGATATGATACTTTCAAATCGGTTTAGAAATCTGTTGCTGACTGCGAGTGCGTTGATGTCGCAGTCGGTCGATGCAAAGACCGCAGATAAACAAAAGCAGAATGCTACGCCAGAGCGCCCGAACATCATCTTCATCTTGGCCGATGACATGGGCTACGGCGATCTTGCATGCTATGGCAACGAATATATTCAGACTCCAAATATTGACAGGCTGGCACGCACGGGCACCAGTTTCACGCAGGCCTATGCCGGCAGTGGCATCAGTTCGCCGTCGCGCTGTTCGCTGATGACAGGCAAGAACAGCGGAAGCACTCGCATCAGAGACAACTTCTGCTATGCCGGCGGCATCGAGGGACTGAAGATAAATCCGCGTGGCGATACAATTATTGTGCATCGTGCAAATCTTCTGCCAGAAGATACTACCATCGCCACGGTAATCGGCACGGCAGGCTACAGAACGTGTCTGGTAAACAAGTGGCATCTCGACGGCTACGACCCGGGCTCGTCTCCAAATCATCGCGGCTTCGACGAATTCTATGGTTGGACCATTGCCACGGTGCATAGTAATTCTCCTTATTATTATCCGTATTACCGCTTTCATGGCGACAGTCTGATAAATATCCGCGAGAATGAACACGATGCGCATGTGCGGCACAATACTGAAATTTCTACCGATGATGCCATAGCCTTCATTCACCGCAACAAAGACAATCCGTTCTTCCTTTTCCTTGGCTACGATGCACCTCACGAGCCTTATAACATAGACGACACGTCGTGGTACGATGAGCATGGCGAGTGGTCGGTGAACACCAAACGCTATGCTGCCTTGGTTACGCACATGGACTATAATATAGGCCGCCTTCTTGGTACGCTCGATAATCTTGGACTGCGTGAGAATACTCTGATTATCTTTGCCTCCGACAATGGTGCGGCTGTGATGGCTCCGCTGAAGGACCTGAACTGCGGTGCCGGACTGAAGGGACGCAAGGGACAACTATACGAGGGTGGCATCAAGGTGCCTCTCATTGTTAATCAGCCGGGACGAGTTCCTGCCAGACAGATTAACAATCTGGTTTATTTCCCAGACTTTATGCCTACGCTGGCGGCCTTGACGGGAAGTAGTGATGCCGTGATTCACGATACCGACGGCATCGACATTTCGCCTTTGTTCTTCGGAGAAAATATCGATATAGACAGCAGATATCTGTACTGGGAGTTCCCCGGCAAGCAGCGCGCTCTACGATATGGCAAGTGGAAATGTGTGACGGTGAAGAGTGATGCGCCGCTCGAACTTTATAATATTACGGAAGATCCTTATGAGCAGCACAATCTCGCAAGCGAGAATCCAAAGTTGGTGAAACAGTTTGACGAGGTGATGCGTAAAATGCACAAGCCTTCAGCCAACTATCCGCTGCCGGGAGAATTTGACAAACCTGCCAAGTCTGGCAAGAAACACAAAAAATAGAATAATGAGTACGATAGCCCCATTTAGTAAACCGCTCTATGTAATGTTGAAACCTGCGGGCAGCCTCTGCAACCTCGCCTGCAAATATTGTTACTATCTCGAAAAGCAGAAACTTTATCCGCTCGACAAGTCGAAGGTTATCAGCGATGCGCTTCTGGAGGAGTTCATCAAACAGTATATCGAGGCTCAGACCATGCCGCAGGTTCTCTTTACATGGCACGGCGGCGAAACGCTCATGCGCCCCATCTCATTTTACAAGCATGCGCTCGAATTGCAGAAACGCTATGCCTACGGACGGCAGATTGACAACTGTATCCAAACTAACGGTACGATGCTGACCGATGAATGGTGCGAGTTCTTCAAGGAGAATAATTTCTTGGTCGGTGTATCTATTGACGGTCCGCAAGAGTTTCACGACGAATACCGCCGCACGCGCTCCGGAAAGCCTTCGTGGCACGAGGTGATGAAGGGCATCCGCCTTTTGCAGAAACACGGAGTGGAGTGGAACGCTCTGGCGGTGATAAACGATTTCAATGCCGATTATCCGAAGGAGTTCTATCATTTCTTCAAGGATTTGGGCTGCCGGTATATTCAGTTTACACCAGTGGTCGAACGCACCGTAAAACGTGCCGACGGACTTACGCTTGCTCCCGGTATGCAGGAGGGTGGCGAGGTTACCGATTTCTCAGTCACGCCTGAGCAGTGGGGCAATTTCCTGTGTACGCTCTATGACGAATGGGTTAAGCAGGATGTTGGCGAGATTTTCATACAGTTGTTCGATGCAACTTTGGCAAACTGGGCAGGTGTGCCTCCTGGCGTTTGTTCAATGTCAGGCGAATGTGGCCATGCCGCCGTGATGGAGTTTAACGGCGATGTCTATTCGTGCGACCACTTTGTATATCCCGAATATCGTTTGGGCAACATACGCCAGCAAACGCTCACGGGCTTGATGTACAGCGACCGTCAGCGCAACTTCGGAAAACTGAAGACCGGAACTCTTACGCGCCAATGCCGTGAGTGCCGATTTCTGTTTGCCTGTCATGGCGAGTGCCCAAAGAATCGTTTTGTACGTGATGTCTACGGCAATCCGGGACACAACTATCTCTGTGCCGGCTACCGCAAGTTCTTCGAGCATGTTGCAGCCGACATGGATTTCATGAAGGCAGAACTCGATGCGCAGCGTCCACCGTCAAACATAATGTTGAAAAATCGATAAAAACAAAAGTGAGACAAATCTCAGTTTTAACTGTTGAACAGTTCTCTATGCGCCTTGGCTGTCGGTAGACATTCAAGGCGTTTTTTTATGTTTGATATAGCATGGTCTTTCTTAAAAATCCTTACTTTTGCCATGGATTTATAAATAGAGTATCTGATATGAGGAAAAAAGTGTTCGTTTCCGGCTTGGTGTTGATTGCTGCATGCGTTTATTTTTGCAAGTATTACAACAAAAATGAATTGTGCGGAAGGGAATTTCGTGGCTATTACAACTCATGCCAATATATGAATCTGAGTTTCGAATCGAATACTGAAGTTGTTGCGAATATTTGTTCTGCTGATTTTGTAGGACGTTTCAGCGATAATGTGTACGGACATTATCACTACAAGAAACCGTATGTCGTTATTTCCTGGGAAAAGGTGGCGCCAGATAATGACGAGTATAAAGAAGTAATTCGTTGTCCTGATTCTGTAAGGGTTGACGAATCCCTTGAATCACTCAGTTATTACGATGGTAATGTATGTTATGTAATGTCAGATAATAGTTTTTGGGGAATGTTGAAAAATACTCCATTACTGGAACTTCCGTATTTATTATTGCTTTGTTTTCTTCGTTTTGTATTTGGTAATTTCGTATACATCTTGTTGTTTTGTATTGTGTTGTATCTTGTTGTAAGATTTTACCGTAAAAAGAAATGTGTTAAATGATTTAAGGTTAACTCGGGTTAGGTATAAGGCTGAATTTGTAATTGTCCAAGTGAGGGGATAGCAAGGGGATAGCAAGGGGGTAGTAAGGAGATAGCAAGGAGGTAGCAAGGATATGATGAGGAACTTTCTGCTATTCTCTTTTCTCATAAAACCTTTCAATTTTAATACCGAGCTGGCATAAGGTTGGAAAATCAGAAAGGCGATAAAAGAACAAAGGCTTTCTCCCGAAAAAGAAAGCCTTCGCTATGTTCGTAAAAAACTACTTGCGAGTCTGAATCTTGCAGTCGGCTGGAGCCTTGGCGTTTCCGTCGAGGATAATTTCGCCAATCTCATCGGCAACGATTGTGCCCGATGTCGGATTTTTGATGCTTTTTATATATCCGCGAATGTCGGCTTGAACGGTCGAATACTCAAAGGCGCGGTCGCACTCCTTGTCGAACGTACAATTCTCCAGAACCAGATTCTGGGCATAGCACAAAGGCTGTTCGCCGCCGATGTGGCAGTTAACCAAACGCAGGTTCTTAGAGTGCCAGCCAAGATATTCGCCGTTAATCTCTGAATCGTAAATCGTAACGTCCTCAACCTCCCAAAACGAGTCTTTGGTGTCAATCTTGGCGTTGTGAATCTCAATGTTCTTGCAATACTGAAAAACATATTTGCTGTCGCATTCCAGACCGTTTACTTTTATGTTGCGGCTGTGCATTATCGGATAAGTACCCTCGTGCAGAACAACGTTGTTTAGTGTCAGTCCGTCGATGCCCCAGAACGTTTCGTCGGCATCGTTTATTGTTACGTTGTTCAGTTCCAGATTCTTCATCTCGCGGAAGAACTTAGGGCCGTTTATCACGCAGTCGGTCATTTTCATGTCGTCAGAATACCATATAGCCGAGCGCGAGCCCGGTGCAAAGTAGCAGTTAGTAATCTCCGAGCCCTTTACGTGCCACAGCGGATATTTCCCCTCGAAATAGCAGTTGCGGCATACAATGTTGCTGCATTCTTTTATGCCTGACTCTCCGAAAGTTATCCTAACGTGGTCGAGCTCAAGGTTGTGCGACTCGAACAGCGGACGCTCTCCGCCGAATACCTTGTTTGTAATCTTGTCCATTTTATCGTTGTTTTTTATATTCCCGTGGCAAACATAATAAAAATATGCGACAGGACAAAGAGAATATATCGTATTCGATATTTTTTGAACACATTAAACGATAATGTATCAAGTACAATAAAAGTAAGGTTCAGTTTGCAAAAGGTGCGTCAGTTTGTAACCTACGTTTTGCAAAACATGCTTTTGGACACTATTTCTAAGACAATTAAAAAAAATAAATGCAAAAAAATAGGTTGTAAAATAAACTTTTTGCTAAATTTGCGTGCGATTAAGGTATCTTATTTTTCCTTAATGCCTTAAAGTGCGAAACAAATTTTTTTTAATATAAAATTAGTATAAAAAGATGGCAAATTTGGATTTGACTAAGTACGGCATCACTGGTGCTACTGTTATTGCCCACAATCCTTCTTACGAGAAGTTGTTCGAGGAGGAGACTAAGGCAGGTCTTGAAGGTTACGAGGTTGGTCAGGTTACAGAACTTGGCGCAGTTAACGTAATGACTGGTATCTTCACTGGTCGTTCACCTAAGGATAAGTACATCGTTGATGATGCTAACTCTCACGATAACGTATGGTGGACTTCAGACGCTTACAAGAACGATAACCACCCAATGTCTGAGGAGGTTTGGGCTAAGGTTAAGGACATCGCAAAGAAGGAGCTTTCTAACAAGAACCTTTATGTAGTTGATGCATTCTGCGGTGCAAACAAGGCTACTCGTCTTGCAGTACGTTTCATCGTTGAGGTTGCTTGGCAGGCTCACTTCGTAACTAACATGTTCATCCAGCCAACAGCTGAGGAGCTTGCTAACTTCGAGCCTAACTTTGTTATCTACAACGCTTCTAAGGCTAAGGTTGAGAACTACAAGGAGCTTGGCTTGAACTCTGAGACTTGTGTTGCTTTCAACACAACTTCACGCGAGCAGGTTATCATCAACACTTGGTACGGTGGTGAGATGAAGAAGGGTATGTTCTCTATGCAGAACTACTACTTGCCACTTCAGGGCATCGCTTCAATGCACTGTTCTGCTAACTGCGATATGAACGGCGAGAACACAGCTATCTTCTTCGGCCTTTCTGGTACAGGTAAGACTACTCTTTCTACAGACCCTAAGCGTAAGCTTATCGGTGACGACGAGCACGGATGGGACGATGAGGGCGTATTCAACCTCGAGGGTGGTTGCTATGCTAAGGTTATCAACCTTTCTAAGGAGAACGAGCCAGATATCTACGGCGCTATCAAGCGTAACGCACTTCTTGAGAATGTTACAGTTGATGCTAACGGTAAGATCGACTTCGCTGATAAGAGCGTAACTGAGAACACTCGTGTTTCTTACCCAATCAACCATATCAAGAACATCCAGCCAGGTTCATCTGCACCAGCTGCTAAGAACGTTATCTTCCTTTCTGCTGATGCATTCGGTGTTCTTCCTCCAGTATCTATCCTTACTCCAGAGCAGACTCAGTACTACTTCTTGAGCGGTTTCACTGCTAAGTTGGCTGGTACAGAGCGTGGTATCACAGAGCCTACTCCAACATTCTCTGCTTGCTTCGGTCAGGCATTCTTGGAGCTTCACCCAACAAAGTATGCTGCTGAGTTGGTTAAGAAGATGCAGAAGAGCGGTGCTAAGGCATACTTGGTTAACACTGGTTGGAACGGTACAGGCAAGCGTATCTCTATTCCTGATACTCGTGGTATCATCGACGCTATCCTCGATGGTTCTATCTTGAAGGCTGAGACTAAGAAGATCCCTATGTTCGACTTCGAGGTTCCAACTTCTCTTCCAAACGTAAACCCAGCAATCCTCGACCCACGCGACACTTACGCTAACGCTTCTGAGTGGGAGGTTAAGGCTAAGGATCTTGCTGCACGTTTCATCAAGAACTTCGACAAGTATGCAACTAACGAGGCTGGTAAGGCTCTTGTTGCTGCTGGTCCAAAGTTGTAATCAAATCACGATTCAATCACTTGAATTAGATAAGCAATGGCGGTGTCTCCTTCGGGAGATGCCGCTTTTTTTGATTAGTAAAACAAAAGTAAAAAGATAATCCTTGTTGTTTATCAATTATTTTGATAGTTTTGTACTGCTATAAAACTTTAATTATGAAAAAAATAAAATC
Source organism: Bacteroidales bacterium KHT7 (assembly GCA_900102385.1). Lineage (GTDB taxonomy): Bacteria > Bacteroidota > Bacteroidia > Bacteroidales > Bacteroidaceae > Ga6A1. The sequence goes on from FNBQ01000011.1 coordinate 94,228, forward strand.
AGCTATCTTAAGCATCCTTTTAGTGCTTGCCTTTGTGCCTGCCGTGGCGCAGAATTATGAGTCGATGTGGAAAAAGGTCTATAACCTACAGAAGAAAGACCGCACGGCATCAGCCATTGCCAATATAAACAAAATTTACAGCATTGCCCACAAAAAAGGTAATGAGGTGCAGATGTTTAAAGCTATTGTTGAAAAAAATAACGGATATATAAATCCTGATTCTGCATATTCGTACATAGCCCAGATGAAGTCTCTGGTTGACAATACCAGAAACGATACATTGAGACTGTTTGCTCTTGCTTGTTATTTCGATATGTGTGACGATTTTGCTGATGAGACAGTATATAGAGATCCTAACGAAGTAATAGATTTTTCGTGGCAGTATGATAAATGGACAAATTATATGTTCTTTATTGAACGAAATAAGGTTTTGGACGAGATTCTTGACAATGTTGGTAAATACGCAGGTGTAAGTAACAAAAATTATAAGGATTTGATATATGTTCAAAAAGATGATGTGCCTTTTTATCATGATATTCTGAGCACTATATGCCTTTCTTTTGCCGAAAGATGCGAATCGCGTGTTTATAAGTTTATGCTTGATGAATATAGCAAAAACAACAAGTTCGTCGATGCCGAAATATGGTCGCTGTTAAAATATGCAGCAACAAAGGTTTCTGCCGAAAACATATCTATTCTTGAGAATGCCATGCTGAATGAAAAGTACAAGCGTGCCAAACTCTATCCCGAGATTTACCTTGAGCTGATATCAAATCTGATGAATGATAACCCAAAGCGTGCTTTGGCATTGTGCGATGAGGCTATCGGCAGATTTGCCAACTACAGCCGATATAAGGAATTCCTTGGCAAAAAACGAGATATTCTGTTCCCTGAATTAAGAATGGCATTAAACGGTAATGTTTTGTATCCAAACGATAATGAAGGAAAAATTCGTGTGGAATGGAAGAACCTTGACGGCTTTAAACTAAACTGGTATAAGGTTGATACAGAAAATATCTCCAATGATGATTTGATGGCATTGTTGGCAAGCGAGAGTGATAGGTATGGGGATAAATCAAATGAATATGAGAAAAAAATTGCTGCTGCAAAAAAGAGGGCAAAATTATGTAAAACAGAAACATTTAAATTCAAGAAAAAAAGCGAGCTGAAGACAAGTGATTCTGTAATATATTGTAAAGTTCCAGAATGTGGAATATATTTTGTTGAAAGTGTGCCTTTTGAAAATACAGATGATTATATTTCAGAAGATCAGAACACAAATATTGCGTTTGTTTCTTCCTTGTCGGTTTTGGCTGATGAAATAGCCCCCAAGAAGTGTAGATTTTATGTTCTTGATTCAAAGACAGGGCATATTGCAGAAGATGCAAAAATTGTATTTAAAAGTGATTCTTTGCGTGCGGTGCACGAAGAAGATGGAGCTTTTGTTGCTTTGAACGGCAAGGGTGAACCCTTCCGCGCTGTAAAGGGTGACGATAAGTATATGCCTTTTTCTTGTATTTCCACACCCTTTTATTCAACAGAAAGATTTGCAAAAAACAAGTTGAGTGCGTCTTTGTTTACAGACAGGTCTATATATCGCCCTTCTCAGACTGTACATGTAGGAGGTTTCGTTTATCGCGAACAAGGAGATACTGTCAATGTTGCCGAAAACGAGAATCTGAATGTAATAATGAAAGACGGCTCAAAAGTCTTGCAGAAAATAAGTGTAAAGACAGATTCGTTTGGTGGCTATAGTGCAGATCTCACATTGCCGGCATCTTTGACAGGGAATAATGTTGTATTGATTGTCGATAATGTAGGCAAAGAAACTAAGCGTTTGGTTGTAAAAAAAGTGACCGTAGAAGAATATAAATTGCCAGAATTCAGAGTCGAGATTGATTCGGTGAAGGAACATTATACATGGGGCGACAGTATTGTATTTTCGGGAAAAGCTGTTACATTCTCAGGAATGCCTGTTGTGAATGCCAAGGTTCGTGCTACTTTCGACGACTACAATCAAACTGATACTTTGTGGACTGATGAAGCTGGCTGTTTTGCCTTAAAGTTTAAGTTGCCAGAACAGAAAGAACGGATTTATTACAGATATATCCAGAACGATTATACTTTCAGCGCGGTTGTTACATCCGAATCAGGGGAAACCGAATCAGGAAAGATGAGAATTCGTATAAGCAATCTGCCTGTAAATATTAGCGTTTCATTCCCCGATGTGGTTCAAAATGATGCTTCGGAAGAGTTGAAGTTTTGTGCCTGTAACAGTATGGGCATAAATCAAGATATTCAAGTAAAATATAACGTTTATAAGGCTAAAAAGAAAGACAGGGTACAGGTCAAGTACGGTGAAGCTCTGTTAAGCGGAACTTTCCAGAGTAATATCGGCTTTCAGCCTATGGATATTTATAATTTGGAATCAGGCAGATATACAATCGAGGCTATATGTTATGACACAATAAAGGTTGAGAAGCAGTTTATACTGTTCTCCCTTGATGATGAACGACCTGTAGAAGATTCCGAACTATGGACTTATGCTCCCCAGTATTTTGATGCCGACAATTCTGTAGACATACAAGTAGGCACAAGTTTTAAGGATGCTTGGATTTTTGCTGATGTTCATTCCGCAAGCAAACTTGTAGAAAGCAGAATTGTAAAATGCGATAATTCAAACGAAAACATAACATTCAAATATCTTCCTGAATATGGTGACGGAATTGTCGTAAACTTTGTTGTTGTAAAGAATGGCAAATCCTATGATGCTAAGGTTAGAATTTGCGTGCCAAAACCTGATAGAAAATTGAATCTGAAATGGCATACTTTCAGAGACAGACTTGTACCGGGACAAAAGGAAACTTGGAAACTTAGTGTAAGTAAGCCTGACGGAACTCCTGCTGAAGCACAGGTTGTTGCAACCATGTACGATGGTGCATTAGATATGTTGCGCCCTCATTCATTGTATTTTGAATATTCTAACGATTGGAATCAGCCTTATTGTTTATGGCATTATTATAAAGGTGATTACACCATGTGGATAATACGTGATTTCAAGATAAAGGGAAGCTGTTATGTAAAAGAATATGGGTATGACATACCGATGTGGCGATGTCCTTTTTCTAATCCAGTAGTATCTGATGTCTTGTGCGTTGTAGACAATTCTTCGGATGAAGTTGAATATGAATCGATTCCAGTAAAGGCGAATGCGGCTTTAAAAATGAAAACAAGAATGGCGTATTCTGCTGAAGGTGTGACAGAAGATGTGACAAATAACGCTTCAAGCACAATCGCCCCTCGCACCAACCTTTCAGAAACGGCATTCTTCTATCCGGCATTGCAGACCGACAAGGATGGCATCGCCACTATCTCGTTTACTCTGCCCGAAGGACTCACCACATGGAAGTTCAAGGCATTGGCTCATACTCGCCAACTCGATTACGGCAAGATAAACAGCGACGTTGTGGCACAAAAGACTATTATGATTAAGCCGCAGATGCCGCGTTTCCTCCGCAAGGGCGACAAGGCTCAGATTACCGCCATGCTATACAATAAAAACGGCAAGTCTGTCGGCGGAACGGTATTTATCACCATCTTCGACCCTCTAACCGAGTCAGTTGTCGTAAGCAAGAAGCAAGCCGTAAGTCTGAAGGCAAACGGCTCGTCTGCCGTAACATTTGCCTTCGATGCACCAGTCGAGGATAAAATCTATGCCTGCAAGATGATTGTCGAGACGAGCCTCGGCAGCGACGGCGAACAACAATATCTGCCAGTCCTTCCCGACGAGACTCTGCTTACCGAGAGCCTGCCATTCATGTGGAAGGACAAAGGCACGCACGAAGAGTCGCTCGACAGCCTTTTCTGCGGTCAGAAGTCGGTAAACGGCAAGTACGCCATGACCGTTCAGTACTCGGCAAATCCAGTCTGGTATGCGGTTCAGGCTCTGCCATCTTTGACCAAAGCCGACAGCCACACATCATTAGGTGCGATGCTCGGCTATTATTCATCGTCGCTTGCAAGACACATCGCCAACAGCAACCCAAAGATAAAGACGGTTGTAGATGTGTGGAAGCAGGACAAGACAGGTAAGTCGCTCGTCAGCGTGCTCAAGATGAATGCCGATTTGAAGGAGATTCCTCTCGAAGAATCGCTTTGGGAAGATGCCGCCAACAGCGAGACAGTCCGCAAGCAGCAAATAGCTGAATTGTTCGACGAGAACAAGACGGGCTTGTCGCTCGAACGTGCCATCGACAAGCTCAAGACATTCCAGAATCCCGACGGCGGATTTGCGTGGTGCAACGGCATCAGACTCAGTTCATATTTCGTAACATCGCAGATTATGGAGTCGTTCGCCCATCTGCTTCAGCTTAGGACTTCTGAAAAGATAACGCCTGCCGAGAAAGAAATCATCTCAAAGGCCCTTGCCTTCATGGACAAGGAAATCGCCGATGAACTGAAGCAGAAAGATTGCTCTGCCGAGATGATGCTCCAGTATTATCACGCTCGCACAATGCTTTCAAAACATGTTGGCTGCGACCGCGAGGCTTCGGCTTTAATCAAGAAAATCGAAGGCAGATTCGGCGATTATCTCAAAGACCCAAGACTGCTCTCGATGTACGGACGCGCCGCCCTCTCATCGGCTTTAATCCGAAACAACCGCAAGAAGGACGCTGAGGATCTCTGCGTCTCAATCCTCGAAAATACCGTAAGCCGAAAGCAGAGCGGACGATATTTCGAAGGCAGAATGAACTTCTGGGGCAGCAACATGAAGATGGACTGCCACACACACGTTATCGAGGCTCTGAGCGAGTGGATTAAGAACGATTCCTCGGTAGCAACCCGAACCCTTCCCGACGGAACGACTTATGTTGAGGCTCTGGCACAGATGCGCGTATGGCTCCTCAATCAGAAACGTACGAACGATTGGGACAATCCGATGGAGAGCGCGAATGCCGTCTATGCACTTATGTGCAACGAAAATGCCGACCTCTCGGCCGAAACAACCGGAAATAAACTAACCGTCTGCGGTCATGAGGTTGATATGAAGTCGGAAATCGCAGCCATCGGCTTCTGTAGCGACAAATGGATTGCCGAGAGCACCGACAATACAAAACTCACTCTCGACAAGGCGAACGACGGAATTTCGTGGGGAGCGGTCTATGCCCAGTACAAAGTCAAGGATTCCGACGTGAAGCAGAAAGGCGAGGAACTCAGAATAGAACGCGAATATTTTGTTGAGCGCAACGTAAACGGCAAGGTTCAGAACATTCCGCTGCGCAACACAACGCTCGCGGTGGGCGACAGAATAGTTCAGCATATCTATCTCGTTGCAATGACCGACCTCGACTATATTCAGATTGAAGTTCCTCGCGCCGCCTGTGCCGAGCCGTCCGATAAACATTCGGGCTACAGATGGAGCGGAAGCATCGGTTTCTACGAGTCTGTAAAAGATACTAAGAGCCAGATATTCATCGCTCATCTGCCAAAAGGTCGCCATACAGTCAACACACCAATGTTCATCGACCGCAAGGGAACATATTCAACAGGCGTTGCAACCGTCCGATGCGCATACGATTCAGCCTATGGTGCACATACAGCATCTGCTGTTTTGCAAGTACGATAAATTTTATTATATTTGCATATCGTAAAAACAATAGAAGATGAAAAGACTGTTTTTAACTTGTGGTTTGATGATTGCTTGCACCGTGGCTGCTTTGGCACAACCAAAGGCTATTTTCGACAAGAAGGTCGAAGATATGGGAAATGTGCAGTGGAAGCGTCCGGCAAGCGCAACATTTACGGTTACAAACAAAGGAAACAAGCCTTTGGTTATAGCAAAGGTGAGCACAACGTGCGGCTGTACTGCCGTTGAGTGGACCGAGAAACCAATTCCGGCAGGCAAGAAAGGCTCTGTCGTGGTTACATACGATGCCAAGATGATGGGACATTTCTCAAAAGGGATAAGCGTTTATTGCAACGCCGACACCCGTCCGCTGATTCTGAAGATTGAGGGCGACGTGGTAAAGCGCATAGTAGACTATTCTAAGGATTATCCTTACGGCATCGGCTCTGTTAGGCTCGACAGATATTCGGTCGAGTTCGAAGATGCCAACAAGGGCGAGAAGAAGGTGGCTTATCTGAAGGTTGTAAACACATCGAAGAAGGCATACGTGCCAACACTTATGCACTTGCCGAAATATGTCACAGCCGAGGCAATTCCCGAATCGCTCGGAGCAGGGCAGGAGGGCGTGATAAAACTCACTCTCAATTCTGCCAGCCTTATGAATATGGGACTTACACAGAGTTCGGTATACTTGGCTCGATTCCCGGGCGACAAGGTGGGCGAGGATAACGAGGTGGTGCTGAGTGCCGTTCTTCTTCCCGATTTCTCAAAGTCGTCGAAGATTGCACAGCAACCCCGAATTCAACTGTCAAAGAACGAACTCGACTTCGGCTCTCTTGGCAACAGAAAACAGGTGAACGAGGTTATCACGATAACAAATAACGGAAGTTCTACGCTCGATATCAGAACGTTGCAGGTCTTCAACTCGTCTGTTACCGTTGAACTGAGCACCCGAACTCTCGCGCCAAGCGAGACGGCAAAGATGAAAATCGGCATCGTTGCGAAATATCTGAAAAAAGCAAAGACACGTCCGAGTGTTCTTATGATTACAAATGATCCTAAAAGACCAAAGGTGATAATTCCTATCAAGGTGAAACATTAAAAAGAAGAGGCTGTTCCGCGAAAGAACAGCCTCTTCTCCTGTTATATTGAATGTGTGTTAAATTGCACATTGCTGAAGTACTCTGATAAGTTGATGGTCGATAGGCTTGTCGAGCTTAACAGCCTTGCTTATCGGAACATATACAATCTCGTCGTTTATGATGCCAATCATAACATTGCGCTGACCTTCGAGCAAAGCATGTATTGCTGCTGCTCCCATTCGGCTGGCAATGATGCGGTCGTGTGCCGTAGGCTTTCCGCCTCTCTGAAGGTGTCCCAATATAGACACTCTCGTATCGAACTCGGGGTTCTCGTTCTTTGTCTTCTCGGCATAGTACATTGCACCGCCTGTCTCAGGACTTTCGGCCACAAGCACAATACTGCTGTTCTTGCTCTTGTTGAAACCGCCCTTAATGTAGTCTGAAAGAAGTTCGTCCTTTGTCTTGAACTCTGGAATGATGGCAGCCTCGCACGCGCTTGCTATTGCGCCGTTAAGTGCAAGGAAGCCGCAGTCGCGTCCCATCACCTCGATGAAGAACAGACGCTCGTGAGATGTTGCGGTGTCGCGAATCTTGTCGACTGCCGACATGATAGTGTTAAGAGCCGTGTCGTAGCCGATGGTTGTGTCGGTGCCGTAGAGATCGTTGTCTATCGTACCCGGCAGTCCGATTATAGGCACATCATATTCTTGGGCAAACAGTCGTGCGCCGGTTAGCGAGCCGTCTCCGCCAATAACCACGAGGGCATCGATATTCTCTTTCTGCATGGTTTCGTATGCTTTGGCTCTGCCTTCCGGAGTTCTGAACTCTTTGCATCTTGCGGTGCGAAGGATTGTTCCTCCCATCTGTATGATGTTGCTTACGTTTTCAGTCTTAAATTCCTTAATCTCGCCAGTGATTAGTCCTTTCCAACCATGGTAGATTCCTTTTACCTTAAAACCATTGAAAATAGCAGTTCTCGTAACCGCGCGTATTGCACAGTTCATTCCCGGAGCGTCGCCTCCCGATGTCAGAATGCCAATACATTTGATAGTTCCCATAAATCAAACCTTTTAACCTACATTATAATACCAGTTGCAAATATAATCGAAAAAATATTTTGAATGCGTTTTTTGAAATGCAAAATTGAGATAAATGTTACAATATGTCCATATTATGCTAAAATTGTATTCAAAATGCACTCTTTGCACGATTCCATCAACCATTTTGGTGTAGATGTTGCTCCGCAGATGCCAACGCTCTTCACGCCGTCAAGTAATTTGAAATCAATTTCTTTTGCATCTTCAATCAGATAACTGTTGCTGTTTACCGATTTACATTCGTTGAACAGTATTTTTCCGTTTGAACTTTTCTTGCCGCACACAAAGAAAATCAAGTCGTGCTTTGCGGCGAATGTCCTGATGTTCGGGATGCGGTTTGCCACCTGTCGGCAGATGGTATCGTAATATCTGAACTCAGTCTCGGGCGTTTTGTGGCTCTCGATGTATGCCACAATCTCGCGAAAGCCCTGAAGCGACTTTGTTGTCTGCGAGTAGAGAATGGTGTCTTTGGCGTAGTCCAGTTGCTTTGCCTCTTCCAGACTCTCGATAACTATGGCTGTGCCTTCGGTCTGTCCTATTAGTCCGAGCACTTCGGCATGACCACGTTTGCCGTATATTACAATCTGTTTCGGTCTGTCCGACCGAGTGTCGTATTCTTTCTTGATGCGTTTCTGTAGACGCAGAACAACGGGACAGGTGGCATCTATGAGTTGAATGTTGTTCTCCTTTGCCGTAAGGTAAGTCTGCGGAGGCTCGCCGTGCGCCCTCAGCAACACTTTTGCGTTGTTGAGTTTTGCGAAATCGTCGTGCTCAATGGTTATCAGACCGAGTTTTTTCAGCCTTTCGCATTCCGTGCCGTTGTGAACAATGTCGCCAAGGCAGTAGAGCGAACTGCTGCCATGCAGTTCCTCTTCAGCCTTGCTTATTGCGGTTGTTACTCCAAAGCAAAAGCCAGAACCGTTGTCTATTTCTACTTCAATCATTTCTTATGCCAGTGCTTTTGATATTATTTCCTGAAGATAAGCGTTCTGCTCGTCGATTGTCATGTTGCTGTTGTCGAAGACGATGGCATCCTCGGCCTGCTTCAGCGGACTAACCTCGCGGGTTGTGTCTATGCGGTCGCGCTCAACAACATTCTTCAGAATCTCTTCGTAACTGTTGTTCTCGCCCTTGGCTTTCAGTTCGTCGTAGCGTCTCTGGGCGCGTACTTCGGCTGATGCAGTTACAAAAAGTTTCAGTTCGGCATCAGGGAAAACGGTTGTGCCGATGTCGCGGCCATCCATCACGATGCCTTTCTCCTTTCCCATCTCCTGCTGAAGGGCAACGAGGGCCTCTCTCACAAACGGAAGGGCAGCCACAGGGCTTACTCTCGACGAAACTTCCATCGTGCGTATTTTCTTCTCCACGTTCACGCCGTTCAGGTATGTCTCCGGAACGCCCTGCTCGTTCAGTTTGAATCTTATCTGAATGTTGTTGATGTCCTTCTGCAATCCTTCTTTGTCAATGCCGTTGTCTCCGAAGAAACCATGTTCCATTGCATAAAGCGTTACTGCGCGGTACATTGCGCCGCTGTCGATATATATGTAACCAATTGATTTTGCAATGCTTTTTGCCATGGTGCTCTTGCCGCATGACGAGAATCCGTCAATGGCTATTACTATTTTCTTCATTATCCTATTATTAAAGTTGTAATCCCAAATTAAGCGTAACCGACGATGCTCCGACGTGATAGTTGGCACACGAAATGCCGACTTTAACTTTTGTCAGTTGCAAGCCAGCTCCAACAGTTGCTCCAGTCCAGTTGCTGCCGCCTTCTTCCTTCAGTTCCTTGCCTCTTGCAAAGTTATATCCGGCGGCAACGTAGAATTGGTCTGAAAGCAGAATGTCGGCTCCTAAGACAAGATGTCTGATGAATTTCTGCCCGAAGTTCAGTTTCTTGTTTCCGAGAGGGCAGAAGTAGCTGTTGCTCCAGTGGTTAAGATTTGTCAGCGTTGCCGAAAGTCTGAAAGGCGCGTGCGGCATGGTTCGCGAGATGCCGAGCTGCACATTAACCGGAAGTTTCTCGCGCGTGTCCTCAAATGCCACAATCTGTCCGCCAATGTTCTTTATTGCAAACGAAGCCGACAGACCGTCGTCCTCGTTGTAATAGTTTATGCCCAAATCTACACCCACAGCCATCGCCGAATTCTTGTCGTAGTTCGAATAGATGATATTTCCGGTTGCGCCGCCCACCAACTCGTCAAAGAAGAAGTAACTGTATGTAAACCCGAAAGCCATGTCCTTGCACCTGAAAGTACCGAGCGTTTCGTCATACTCATTTGTTTCCCTAAAGTCGCCGTAATCCAGATATCGTGCGCTCACAGCCCACGAGCCCCTTTCACCGTGCTCCTGACAGTATGATGCTCCTGCACATTTAGAGCCGGCAAGATATGTCATGTAACTAATGCCAACCGAGCGGTCGCTCACCGAACTCAGAAGGGCAGGATTGCTTGATACAAGCGATATGTCGTCTTCGATGATAGAAATGTTTTCTCCACCAAGTGCCGCCGAGTGTGCTGAAACCGGCAGTTTCAGAAATTGGAATACGGCGTCCGATCTCTGTGCCATTGCCCCGACACAAATCAAACTGTATAATAAGGTGTAGAGAATTTTTTTCATCCAATCTTTTAAATTCTTGCCAAAGATACATCAAATTTAAAAAAACTGAAGTATTTTTGTATCAAAATATATTTTTTGAGGTTCTGCCCTGTAAACAGAACGGGAAAACAACCGTTTTATGGCGGAAAACTGCAAAAAAAATTGTTGGTAAAAAAAAAGTTAAATCAAAATCGTGCTTAATATAAAAAAAAGTGCTACATTTGCCAACAATGGAATACAAATGAAAACAAATAAATAAAAAAATAATTATGGAAATAAAGAAAACAGAAGCCGCAGACTTGGAGAACAAGAAGTCGACCAGTTATCTGATTGGTTTTGTTCTTGTCTTTGCGTTGCTTTTCGCAGCCTTCGAATTCACAACTTATGAAAAGGCTGAGGTAATTGATACTGGTCTTGCCGATATCGTAATCGAGGAGGAAGTTATCCCAGTAACAGAGCAGAAGCAGGAAATGGCTCCACCGCCACCATCTGCACCAACTGTATCTGATGTGTTGAACATCGTTGATAACTCATCTGTAGAGGAGTCTGATATTCAGACAAACGAGGATCTTGGTGAGGCTGTCATCCCTGTAGTTCAGAAGCCAGTTGAGGCTCCAAAAGTACAGGAAGAGGAGGTTGAGGATCAGACTGTGTTCCAGGTTGTAGAAAAGATGCCTGAGTTCCCTGGCGGTATGGCTGCTTGTTTGAAGTTCTTGTCAAACAATATCAAGTACCCAACAATCTCTCAGGAGAACGGTGTTCAGGGTAAGGTTATCGTACAGTTCGTGGTTAACAAGGACGGTTCTATCGTAGACCCAGTCGTTGTACGTTCAGTAGACCCATACTTGGATAAGGAGGCGCTTCGTGTGATCTCTATGATGCCTAAATGGTCTCCAGGTATGCAGAGAGGTAAACCAGTACGTGTAAAGTACACTGTCCCTGTAACATTCAGATTGCAGTAATACCTATTATATATGTTATAAAGGCTGCCGTTGTGCAGCCTTTTCTTTTTTTATTCACGCTAAAATAAATTATGTACACATCTTCACAACTGATAGAAAAGGTTAATCAGTTTATTGAGCAACTGCCTTACGAACGCAAGCCAACGGGACTTTACGACCCTGTGAAATATGTCCTGTCGCTTGGTGGAAAGCGCATTCGCCCTGTCTTGATGCTGATGGCTTACAATCTGTACAAGGAAAATGTTGATGATATAATGATGCAGGCAATTGCACTCGAGACATATCATAATTACACCCTTCTTCACGACGATTTGATGGATAAGGCTGATGTGAGAAGAGGCAAGCCTACTGTTCATAAGAAATGGAACGATAATACTGCGATTCTTTCGGGCGATTCGATGCTCGTGCTCGCTTATCAGAGAATGTTGTCTGGGCTCGATTCCGAGAATCTGAAGAAGGTGCTCGATTTGTTCACTGTAACGGCTCTCGAAATTGGCGAAGGTCAGCAGTACGACATGGAGTTTGAGACTCGCAACGATGTTACCGAAGCCGAATATATCGAGATGATTCGCCTCAAGACATCTGTTCTTTTGGCTTGTGCGCTGAAGATTGGCGCGATTCTCGGCGGTGCATCAGACGAGGAAGCCGACACATTGTACGATTACGGTCAGGAGATAGGTCTTGCATTTCAACTTCAGGATGATTATCTCGATGTCTATGGCGACCCTGCTGTGTTCGGAAAGAAGATTGGCGGCGATATTCTTTGCAACAAAAAGACCTACATGCTTATCAATGCCTTCAACAGAGCGAATGATGAGCAGAAGAAAGAGCTGCAAAAGTGGGTTGATGCAAAGGAATACGATGCGCAGGCAAAGATTTCTGCCGTAACAAAGTTGTATAACGAAATTGGCATTCGCGAGTTGTGCGACAATAAGATAAACTCATATTTTGAGTCGGCAACCGCTAAGTTCGATGCACTTGCTGTTTCTGCCGACAAAAAGAAAGAGTTGAAGCAGTTCGTAAACTCGTTGATGAACAGAAAATCGTAAGTCGATGATTATTGATACTCATTCTCACATTTATGTAGAGGAGTTTGATGATGATCGGGATGAGGCGATAATGCGCGCCAAGGAAAACGGTGTAGGACATCTGTTCCTGCCGTGTATCGACGAATCTTCGTTGTCGCGAATGGACGCGCTTTGCGCTAAGTATCCCGGTTATTGCTCGCAGATGATTGGTTTGCATCCAACCGAGTTGGGAGACGATTGGAAGGCTACATTATATAATATGTACCAACTTCTATCAGCCAATCCCGACAAGTACATAGCCGTTGGCGAAGTGGGACTCGACTTGTACTGGGACAAAAGCCGCCAGAAGGAGCAGGAAGAAGTCCTTCGCACACAGATGGAGTGGGCTTTGAAGTTCGACAAACCCCTGATGATTCATTGCCGTGATGCTTGGGACGAGTTGCTGACGGTCTTTGCCGATTACGACAAAAGTACGTTTAGAGGCGTGTTTCATTGTTTCACCGGAACGGCTGACGAGGCAAAAAGACTGCTCGAATATCCAAACTTCAAATTAGGTATTGGTGGTGTGGTAACGTTCAAGAAATCCACCTTGCCCGAGGCATTGCAGCATGTGCCGATAGATCGAATTGTGCTCGAAACGGACTGCCCGTATCTGGCTCCAGTTCCGCATCGCGGAAAACGCAACGAAAGCGCGTTTTTAAAACATGTGCTCGAAAAGGTGTCGCAAGTGTACAACATGCCTTGCGAGCAGGTTTCTTGCATTATCAATAACAGTATCAGAGATTTATTTGGTGTTCAGTTCTTTGAAATGTGAAAAAATGTAAAAATATTTTTTAATAAAAATGTAATTTTTACTAAGCAAAGTCCTTGTATTTCGCATTTTTTTTGTAATTTGCACCCGATTTAAGGTTTAGAAACAAATAAAATCGTAATAATTAATTTATTTAATCTTAAAAAATTTAGACACACAATGAAAAAGTTTATTGCAATTCTTGCAGTGATGGGAGTGATGACTTTTGGTCTCTCTCAGTCTATGATGGCTCAGGATTCTACAGCAACAGCTACAGATTCTACAGCATCTGAAAAGGTAGAGGAAGCAGCTCCAGCTGCAGCTCCAGTAGCAGCTGGCGAGGAGTCTTTCCACAAGAGCTTGAAGACAAAGTATATCGAAGGTGATGCAGGCTTCATGTCATTGGTAGCCGTAGCTTTGGTATTCGGTCTTGCATTCTGCATCGAGCGTATCATTTACCTAAGCCTTTCTGAGGTTAACACTAAGAAGCTTCTTGCTTCAATCGAGGAGAAACTTGAGGCTAACGACGTAGAGGGTGCTAAGGCAGTTGCTCGTGGTACTCGTGGTCCTGTTGCTTCTATCTGCTATCAGGGTCTTATGAGACTTAACGATGGTCTTGATGTAGTAGAGCGTACAGTTACTGCTTACGGTGGTGTTCAGGCTGGTTACCTTGAGAAGGGTTGTTCTTGGATTACATTGTTCATCGCAATGGCTCCATCACTCGGATTCCTTGGTACTGTGATCGGTATGGTTCAGGCATTCGATGATATCCAGGCTGCAGGTGATATCTCTCCAACAGTCGTTGCAGGAGGTATGAAGGTTGCCTTGATTACAACAATCTTCGGTATCGTTGTTGCTTTGATCCTTCAGTTGTTCTACAACTTCATCCTTATGAAGATCGAGGGTATCACAAGCGAGATGGAGAACTCTTCAGTTACTCTTCTTGACCTTATCACAAAGTACAACATTAAGAATAAGTAATTATTAACTGACGAATAACATGAAAACAGAGAAAATTTCATCTCTTGTACTGTATGTTGTATTCGCAGTAATCATACTTCTTTTTGGTGTATTCTTTACTTATGGATATGACAACCAGTACGTTGCAAATCCAAAGTTCAACGATCCTTTGATGCTTGATGGCGTAATGATACTTATGTATGCTATGGTTGCTATCACTGCATTGTTGATTGTTTGGAGTTTGGTTAAGAGCTTCGTTCAGAACATGGGCGGTCCTAAGGGTGAGAACCTTTCAGGTGTTCCTGGTGGAACAATTTCAGCAGTATCTGTTGCAATCTTGGTTGTTTCTTTGCTTGTTGGCTTCTTTGCTCCAAGCGAGACAATCGTTGCAAATGGTGATGTAGTTACTGATACTACTGCTATTGCATTGGCTGATCACTTCATCTGCTCAATCTATGTTCTGTCTGTTGTGGCTCTCGTTGCTATGTTCTTCAACATGACAGGCATCATGAAGAGAAAATAACATTTATTGTAGAATTATTAAAAACTAAGAAAATATGGCGAAAAAAGGAATGCCCGAACTGAACACCAGTTCAACGGCCGATATTTCCTTTATGTTGCTTATCTTCTTCTTGATCACTACTTCCATGGCTACGGACCGTGGTTTGGCACGTCAGTTGCCACCTCCACCAGATCCAAACCAGAAGGATGACCCAGAGCTGAATAAGGTTAAGGAGCGTAACGTTCTTAAGATTCGTATGAACTCACAGGACTACCTTATGTGTGGTGATGAGTTTATCAGTGTTCTTCAGTTGAAGGACAAGGTTAAGGAATTTATCAAGAATGTTGACGATAATCCTAACTGGCCTGAGAAGCATCCTGCAAACATTCCACTCATCGGAGAGGTTATGGTAACTTCAAAGCACGTTGTTTCTATTCAGAATGACCGTGGTTCAAGTTACAGAGCTTACTTCGAGGTACAGAATGAAGTAGTACGCGCTTACAATGAGTTGCGTGATGAACTGGCTAAGGCACAGTTCCACAAAAAGTCATACGCTGAGTGTACAAAGGAGGAGCAGAAAGCAATTCGTGAATATTACCCTCAGAAGATTTCTGAGGCTGAACCAAAAAGTTACGGAGGACATTAATTATGGGTAGATTTAAAAAATCGGATCGCTCAATGCCAGCGATGAACACTTCATCACTGCCAGACTTGATTTTCTCAATGTTGTTCTTCTTCATGATGGTAACCACTATGCGTGAGGTTACTCTTAAGGTTCAGTTCCGTGCTCCTCAGGGTACTGAGTTGGAGAAACTGGAAAAGAAGTCTTTGGTAACTTTCATCTATGTAGGTGCTCCTACTAAGGAACTGCAGAAGAAGTTCGGTGCTGAGACTCGTGTACAGTTGAACGACAAGTATGCAGAGCCTGCTGATGTGCAGGACTATGCAACTCAGGCTCGTATGGATATGAAGGAAGAGGATCAGCCGTTTATGACTGTATCTTTGAAGATTGACCAAGATACTAAGATGGGTGTTGTAACAGATATCAAGCAGGCTTTGCGTAAGGCTTATGCTTTGAAGATCAATTACTCTGCAACATTGCGTCAGTAATCAATCTTAACTGAAATAAAAAAGGCGACTGCTATTTTGCAGCCGCCATTTTTTGTTTTTTATAGTTTCTTAACTGCCAGCCTTACAAGAATGAAACTTGCAACGATGCTTATCAGCAGTGTAGGTATGTAGGCGATATTGGAGTCTATTTTGCAGATCTCTACGAACAAGTGCATAAGTCCGAATCTGACTACGAAAAGGTTTATTAGATGTGCCGCCAGAACGCCTATCGCGTTCTTTTTGTTCGGCTTGCTTTTGAACGTCCACAGCACTGTCATGAAATAATTTGCTATGAATGATATTGCGTAGCCGCTTACGAGTGCAATCTGGTATATTGTAAACTGTTTGACCGTGAAGAATATGCAAGCGTCGATTCCTGTTGATATTCCGCCTACGATGCAGAATTTTACGAACTCGAGGAGCTTTTGGTTCTCCTTGAGTGACTTTATTTTTTTGTTCATAAATATATTTATTTTCTGTTGTAAACTTTGTTTCGCGGATGATGAAGCAGTATTTCCTCGCGTAGACGGCTTTTGTCGAGGTGAGTGTATATTTCTGTCGTCGCAATGCTTTCGTGCCCCAGCATGGCCTGTATTGCCCTCAGATTGGCTCCTCCTTCGAGCAGATGCGTGGCGAATGAATGGCGGAACGTGTGCGGACTTACTTGTTTCTTAATTCCGGTGACGGCGATAAGCTGTTTTATGACGTAAAAAATCATCACTCTGGTAAGATGCTTGCCGCGCGTCAGGCTTACGAAGACGTAGTCTTCTTCGCCTTTCTTTATGTCAATCTGATTTCGGTCGGCAAACCAAGCCTGCAATTCGCTAACGGCTCTTTCGGAAATAGGGACAAGCCTTTGCTTTCGGCCTTTGCCCGTTACCTTTATGAATCCTTGTTCCAGATAAAGGTCGGAAATAAGCAGGTTGCACAGTTCGCTTACGCGCAATCCGCAACTGTAAAGAGTCTCGATGATGGCTCGGTTGCGCTGTCCTTCGCCTTTGCTCATGTCTATGGCATTTATCAGCGCATCAATCTCCTCCAAGCTCAAAATATCGGGCAAATGAAGTCCGATTTTAGGCGATTCTAACAGTTCGGTAGGGTCTTGCCTTATTTTTCCTTCGAGAAGCAGAAAATGATAGAAAGAACGCACGCCCGACAGGATTCTGGCTTGTGAGCGCGGATGGATTCCGACGTCGGCAAGACCGGCGGCGAAGTTCTCGAGCTCGTCTAACGATGTTTCGAGAGGATTGATTCCTTCTATTTGCTGGTATGCAAAGAGCTTCTCAATATCCGAAAGATAGGCGTTTGCTGTGTTTTGCGTGTACGAGCGTTCGAGCAGAAGATATTGCTTGTAGCTCTCTCTAAGGTCGTTGGTGAGTTCTACAAAATCCTTGTTCGTCATCAGTTTTTCTTCTTTTCTTTGACAATAGATGTAAGAGGATGGCGGTTGCCCTTAATCTGGTTAAGGATAACCTTTGCAGAACCGAAACTCAGGAACATGTCGAGTCTGATTGGAATATGGTTCTTGTCGTTGGTTATGTAGAATGTGATGACTTCTTTCTCCTTGTTTTTTTTGTCGTATTCAACGAACGAGAAGACAAGTGTGTTGTATTTCTTCTTGTCGTTAACTTCGATAACTTTTTTGCCTCGGTAGATAACCGTTTCGTTTACGATTTTGCTACCCTCGGTCATCGGGAACTTAATTTTGTAGCCAACCTTGTATTTGCTTGCGTCGAACGAGCGTGCTTGCAAAAGCATGCTAACCATATCGTAGATGCAAGAATTGCTGTTTAGTTGCTCCTTGCTGACTACGCCTTTTGAACTGACATGGCGATTGTTAATTACATTTTTCCCTTCGGGATATGTGTACCAGACCTCGTCGATGTAGTATCGCTTGCCCTCGCGTGCTGCCTTTTTGTAATAGAGCGGCACAAGTTTGTCGGTGCAATAAGAAACGAGTGTATCGCGGAAGATGAAAATCTTGTCCGCCTGCTTGCTTCCGCGTGTTATAAGATTAGCTTTGAATGCCGATTTCCCGTGGTATCTCGTCTGTGTGATATCCATCTGGGCAGAACCTGCTTTTACCCATACAAACTTCCAGTTGTAGTATAGGTCGTAGTTTAAGACTTCGCCGTGCTTAAAGGCTTCGTTTTCTCGTTCGCATTGCGCAGTGCTACTCAATGAAAGCATGAGCATGGCAATAAGTAATGTCCATCTCATAATATGGTTCTTTTTAGTTATTTCTTGTTGAATTTTCGCTCGGCATTTCTGTTTTTGATGCTCTTTTCGCGGTCGGGCTTCTGCTTGGTTATCTCCAGAGGCTTCTGCTCCGTCAGAGGCGTGTCGAGCGGATTCCACGATTGTTCAATCTCCCAGCGCGCTTTCAGTTCGAGCGACTTCGGATAGTAGAAGACCGTTTCGGCCTGTGTGCGCGAAGCGTATTCGCCTGTATCCCAAACGCCGTTGTTGTTTTTGTCGATGAACAGACGCATATAGTAAACGCCCGGCTTTATATAGTAGAAATCGGCTTCAGACTGTTTGTTGAGTTTTGCCTGAGTAACAACCTTGTCGCCCTTGTCCAAAAGTTGCACGATGGCGCATGTGTCAATGCCGCTGACCTTGACGTAAAGCGAGCTGAATTCATCAAGCGACGAGATTGAAATCTTCTGCTTTGCCTCTTTCGTCACGTTGCCGTACAATCCAGTAAAGGCTGCCGAATCGACCGTAAGCTCGTAGTTGTGCTCTGGCAGCCATTCAGCCATGAGCGTATATCTTCTGATGTTGGCTGAATCCTGTTCAATCTCGAACGGCTCGTCAACCCAAAGCGTGTCCTTTTGAATCTTCAGGTGGAATGCCGAATTGTTGATGTTAACGATAGGTTCGCCAAATGAAAAGTGGATATTCTCGTTCGCGCCCATCTTCGAGCCGCCGCTCATCTTCATTTCGAGAGGGTCGGCAGGCATGATGCTGTCGATAGGCTCATCCTTGCCTTTGTGCTGCTTCTTCTGTGCCTTGAGCCAGTCTTCGTACTTCTTGTTTTGTTCCTTACGAATCTTCTCCATCGTCTTTTTAGAAGCCAGATGGAGAGTGTCGGTTGTTGGAACAAGATTGCCGAGCGTGTCGGTTCCCATGAATTTCACAACCATGTCGAGTGTGTCTTTCTGGTAAATGAGAGAATCCTTAATCCAGAAATGCAGCGTATCGTTGGTTGCCGAAAATTCCTTTATGAAAGCATCTTCGGTGTTGAAGTTCAGACCTTCGATTGCTGCTGGTTCGTCTGCTGGGGCAGTAAAGAAGAGTGAAAACTTATTCGGTGTAAGTCTTTCTGGCTTAGTTAGATATTGGTTTGTCTGCTTTTCTGTGAAAAGCGTAAGTACGATATCATCGGGCATGAATCTTGTGCACGGAACGGTTACAACCGAGTCGAGACGGCTGTGGTCGTTCTTATGCCAGATAGAGTCAGTTCTTGTGCTCGGCTCTGATTTTGGAGTGATGATGCTGTCGTTGAACGCGATACCTTCGCTTTTCTGATTGAAGAAATAGTTTTGGTCGGCATCGTTCAGAGCGTAAATTTTGTACTGCTTATTGCTTGCAATGCCCTTTATCACGAACTGACCTTTGGCGTTTGTGCGCGCAATACGTTCGAGCGGTGCAGTGGTGAATACCGTATCGCTTAGGTTAGAATATAATCCTACCAATGCACCTTTCACCGGTTCAAGATTCATTGCGTCGAGCACGGTTCCTGAAACCTCCATCGTGTCGATGCTTGCGCCTGTAGAGAACGAATAAGAATAGTTTCCCATCGGGTTACCTTCGTTATTGTCCTGAATACAGTCGCCAAAATCGATGGTGTAGGTGTAATCGGTCTTTAAAGTATCGAAAAGTGTGACGATGATTTTCTTGCCGTTAGCCTTAATGTCGGCTGGTTCGGCTTGCGGAGGCGATATTACAACCTTCTCAGAAGCCCCGTCGAGCTTGATGAACTCGTCAAACTCAATCGTAACTTTCTTTGTCGAGGTGTTCGTTGCCTTATCGTTCGGAGTGCAGCGAACAACCTTAGGCGGCTCTTCATCATAAGGACCGCCGTCGGGACTGCTGATGCTTGCGCAACTGTGTATCAGCAATATTGCCACAATGCAGAAGGCAGCAGACAGATATTTGTAATAAAGCCTCTTCACGCCTATTACTTATTCATTGAAATCATTTCGTCGATATAGTCTCGGTTGTTGCTCAGGCGAGGAATCTTGTGCTGACCGCCAAGCTTTCCCTTCTCCTTCAGCCACTCGTCGAACAAGCCTTTTCGTGCAACAATCACTTCAAGTTTCTGAAGAGTGATGTCCTTGTATCGCTTAGCCTCGTAGTCCGAATTGATGTGCTGAAGTTCGGTGTCGAGAATGTTGATGAATTCTTCGAGAGATGAAGGCTCCTGCTCGAACTCTATGAGCCACTGATGGCGGCAGTGAGCATTCTGATCCATGAAGATTGGGGCAGCTGTATAGTCCTTAACCAGAGCGTTTGTCTCGGCGCAAGCCTTGGCAAGCCCCTTCTCTGCATTGTCAACAATCAACTCCTCGCCAAATGCGTTGATAAAATGCTTTGTTCTTCCGGTGATCACGAACTTGTATGGCTCTTTCGACGTGAAACGCACGGTGTCGCCAATAAGATAACGCCACAATCCGCATACGTTCGAGATAACCATAGCGTAGTTCTTTCCAACCTCAACGCCTTCGAGCGGCACAACTGTAGGATTCTCGCTGTCAACCTCGCTGACAGGAATGAACTCGTAGAACATTCCGTAGTCTGTCATCAGCATGAGCGAAGGGTCGTTAGGGTCGTTCTGAATTCCGAAGAAGCCCTCGCTGGCGTTGTACGTCTCCATGTAGTTCATTATATCGCTCGGAATGAGCTGTTTATATTGCTCGCGATATGGAGTGAAGGCAACTCCGCCGTGCCAGAACACTTCGAGTTCAGGCCACACCTCGTGAATGTCGTTCTTTCCAGATACTTCGAGAACTCTCTTCAAAACAGACATCATCCACGAAGGCACGCCGCTAAGCGTAACCACGTTGTGCTTTATGCTCTCGTGTGCAATGCGATCTCTCTTCTTCTCGAAATCGGCCAAAAGGGCAGTCTTCTTGCTCGGCGTTCTTACAGCGTTTATCATCGGACTGAGATTCTCCAGAAGAATCGCACTCAAATCGCCGACAAGGCTGTTTGCCACGTTGTAGTTTGGCTGATGACTTCCGCCCAAGATAAGGTTTTTGCCGTCGAAGATTCTGCTCTTCTTGTGCAGGCTCAGATGGTAGCAAATGCAGTCTTTGCCACCAAGATAGTGTATGCTCTGCAAGCCGTCTTTGCTTACAGGGATGAATTTGCTCTTATCGTTTGTTGTGCCCGATGATTTTGCGTACCATTTCACTTGTCCCGGCCACAAGATATTTTTTTCGCCATGACGCATGCGGTCAATGTACCCCTTCAAATCTTCATAATTCGTCACAGGTACCTGACGAGAAAAATCTTCGTAATTGTTGATTTTATCGAAATTATATTTCTTTCCCCATTCAGTGTCGGCTCCTCTTTTGATAAGGTACTGAATTACATGATTTTGCAATTCAATAGAATGTTTATCAAGTTTCTCCAAAGCTCTCTGTCTTGGTATGAAAAATTTCCTGATTAAATCTGTTTTGTTCATCTATAAGTGAAGAATTGTTTCTACAAAAATCCTTGCAAAGTTAGTTGATTTATTTGAAAATTCCTATCTTTACCACGAAAAAAGTAGGTTGAACAATAAAATACCGAATTATGCGTATTGGAATACTTTCTGCGGGGGGGGATTGTCCCGGGATAAATGCGGCAATAAGAGGTGCGTGCAAGACAGCCATTAACTGTTACGGAATGGAAGTTGTTGGTATAAAGGGAGGTTTTGAAGGACTGATAAACAGAGACATAGACATCCTTACCGACGATTCCATGTCGGGACTCTTGAGCATGGGCGGAACGATTCTCGGAACATCACGATTCAAACCGTACAAGAAGAATCCTGTTACGGGCGAGAATAGTGCCGACGAACTGGCTCGAAGCATACACGAACTGGGGCTTGATGCCGTTGTGTGCATTGGGGGAAACGGAACGCAGAAGACGGCTTACAAGATGGCAAAGCATGGCTTGAACGTTATCGGCGTGCCGAAGACTATCGACAATGATATCTGGGGCACGGAAGAGACTTTCGGCTTTGACACAGCTGTTAGCATTGCTACCGATGCGATAGACCGTCTTCATTCAACTGCCAGTTCGCACAATCGTGCCATGGTTATCGAGGTGATGGGGCACAAGGCTGGCTGGCTCGCCTTGCATAGCGGCATGGCAAGCGGTGGCGACGTGATTCTTCTGCCTGAGATTCCTTACGACCTGAACAATGTCTACAAGGCAATAGCCGCGAGGGCTGAACGAGGCAAGAAATATAGCATTATCGTGGTGGGCGAGGGTGTTCCTGTTCCCGAAGGGGCAACTGCCGGAACCTATATCACGCGCATGATAGAACAGAATACAGGCGTTGAAAGTCGTCTGACGGTACTCGGCTACACTCAGCGCGGCGGAAGTCCTACGGCATACGACAGAAATCTAAGCACACGTATCGGGGCAAAGGCTGCTGAACTCATCTCGAAGGGTGAATTCGGTCGTATGGTGTGCATTAAAGACGGAAAAACCGACTCGCAACTTCTTAGCGAAGTTGCAGGTCGGCTTAAACTCGTTATGCCAGATAATGAACTGCTCATCAGAGGACGGCAGATGGGGCTTTGCTTTGGATAAAAGCGTTATTTATTGTCGGCAAAGGCGGCGGCTTCTGCTGCCGCGATGATGTCCTCTCTGCTCATCTCCTTTGTACTTACATGAATATTGTCGAGCGACATTTCGTCATCGACGCTGTTTGTCTGCTTTGCCTTTTGCTTAGAGGCAGGCTTTGTATCCTTAGGCTCGTCGGCAGCGAAATCATCGGCATCAGTTCCTGTGTCTGGAACAAGCTCTGTAGGCTCTTCCTCCATAGCTGTGCGCTTTGATTTCTCGGCAAAGACAGCATCTATAAACTGAGGCTCTTGTTTCAGGCGAGTAAGTGCAACCTTGGCTGCAATCTGCTGGCTCTCTTTCTTTGAGTAGCCTTCGCCTTCGCCGCTTTCAAGGCCTTCTATCAGTATTCTTGATGTGAACTTAGGGCTGTTGGCACTATCTGTGCTCTGGCTTACCAATTCAAATGATACGTTGACGCGATTCTTCTGACTCCATTCAAGCAATTTGCTCTTAAAGTTTACCTCTTTGTACGCAACCTTGTCGATGTTAAGGTAAACGTTAAGAATCTTGTTTTGCATGAACCACATGCAATAGTCATATCCGCGGTCAAGATAGATTGCTCCAATCAATGCCTCGAAGGCATTGCCGTTCATATAACTATTGTGTGAGATAGAGTGTGTCGACGACTTTACAAGTTTGTCTAACCCAATCTTCACTGCTATTTTGTTCAGTGTGTCGCGTTGGACAAGCTTGCTGCGTGTGTTAGTAAGAAAGCCTTCCTTCTTTCCCGGAAAGTGCTTGAACACGATGTCTCCGACAACTGCGTCGAGAATTGCGTCACCAAGGAATTCCAGCCTTTCATTGTTTATGGGCTTGCCTTTTCCTACCTTCTTCGATGATGATTTGTGTAGCAGGGCATGCTCATAGAATTCAATGTTATGAGGGTAGAATCCGAGGATACTGTAAAAATTAGAATAAGACTCTTTATCCTTATGGAACAAGAGCCTTATTCTGTCTATGACATTTAAAAACACGATTATTCAGCGTATTTTTTTACGATAAGACATGCGTTATGACCGCCGAAGCCGAATGTGTTGCTGAGTGCAGCACGCACCTCGCGCTTCTGGGCTTTGTTGAATGTGAAGTTAAGATTGTAGTCCAACTCCTCATCCTTGTCATCGTCTTCATGATTGATGGTTGGAGGAACGATGTCGTTCACAACAGAGAGGGTACATACCATAGCCTCTATTGCGCCGGCAGCACCGAGAAGGTGACCGGTCATAGATTTTGTTGAACTGATGTTCAACTTGTAGGCATGTTCACCAAACACCTCTTTGATAGCCTTAGCCTCAGAGATATCACCAACATGAGTAGATGTGCCATGAACATTGATATAGTCAATATCTTCTGGTTTCAGACCAGCATCTTCAAGAGCATTTCGCATTACAAGCTTTGCACCTGCGCCTTCTGGGTGTGAGGCAGTGAGATGGTAGGCATCAGCCGACATTCCTGCACCGACAACCTCAGCATAAATTTTGGCTCCGCGGGCTTTAGCATGCTCAAGTTCCTCAAGAACAAGAACAACTGAACCTTCACCCATTACAAAGCCGTCGCGACTGCCGCTGAATGGACGTGATGCTTTCTGAGGTTCGTCATTGCGTGTTGAAAGTGCTTTCATGGCATTGAAGCCACCTACACCGCATTCAACGATTGCCGCCTCTGCACCACCTGTTACCATTACATCAGCCTTGTTCAAGCGAATAAGGTTGAATGCATCGGCAATAGCGTTTGATGAAGATGCACAAGCTGAAGTACAAACATAGTTTGGACCGTGGAAACCGTACATGATTGAAATCTGACCAGCAGAGATATCACCAATCATTTTAGGAATGAAGAACGGATTGTACTTAGGACCCTGAGTGGCTCCGTTTATAGCATAGTTGCCGGCTTCTTCCTGAAATGTAGTCATACCGCCGATACCAACGCCCATAACAACGCCGATGCGGTCGAGATTCTCCTTCTCGGTATTCAAGCCAGAATCTTCAATGCTCTGTTTAGCGGCAGCGATGGCGTACTGTGTGAACGGATCCATCTTGCGAGCCTCCTTGCGGTCAATTCCGAATTCGGCAGCATTGAAGTTCTTTACTTCGCAAGCAAAGTGAGTCTTGAAGTTTGTTGAATCGAAATGAGTAATAGGTCCTGCTCCACTAACACCATTGACAAGATTGTCCCAAGTTTCCTTGACACTGTTGCCCAGCGGTGTTATTGCACCAAGACCTGTTACTACAACTCTTTTTAATTCCATATAAAAGATATAGGAATAAATTATTTAGCGTTAGCCTCGATATAAGCGATAGCGTCGCCTACAGTACTGATCTTCTCAGCCTGATCGTCTGGAATAGAGATGCCGAACTCCTTCTCGAACTCCATGATCAACTCTACTGTATCCAAAGAGTCAGCGCCAAGATCGTTAGTGAAACTTGCTTCAGCCTTAACCTCAGACTCCTCTACGCCCAGCTTATCAACGATGATAGCCTTTACTCTTGATTCAATTTCAGACATAATTTTTTAATTTTAGTGAATAAATCTAATTATTATTTTAATTATTTGCGGTGCAAAGTAAACTATAATTTTCTACTTGAACAAATATTTAGTTAAAAAAACAACTAAAATGTGCACATTTTTTTTGTTTTTGTGCATTAGTCTTTGTTGATGTACTCCGAATTTACAATTTTGTCAATAATGCGTTCGGGCTCTATCATCCTCATACAGTTGTACTTGCTACCCTCCAAGCGGCATGGCTTTCCTCCATAAATTGAACATGGACGGCATGGCATATCAACCTGTACTACGTCGTCCATAGACTGTTTCCAGCCGAGGAAGCCTGCATTAGGGTGAGTTGCTCCCCACACCGAGACTACTCTTGTGCCTACGAGCGATGCTATGTGCATGTTGGCAGAGTCCATTGAAATCATGGCATCGAGTTGGCTCATAAGTTCCATCTCCTTAGCCATTCCGCCAAGTTTTCCGGCGGTGTTAATTATATTTTCTCCTTCCCAACTTTCGAGAATTCTGATTTCTTTTTCGCCGGCTCCGAAGAGATAGACTTTGTAGCCTTTGGCTGCGAGCATCTGTGCGGTCTGCTTCATCTTGTCGAGAGGGTAGATTTTGCCTTCGTGTGCGGCAAATGGGGCGATGCCAATCCATTTCTTGCCTTTCTTGCCGGTGAAGCATGCCTTGAAATCGATGTCAACATCGATTCCGAGTTCTTGCAAAACCTTTTGATAGCGGACGAACGAACTGTCGAGGATTTTGTTGGCAGGTCCGTTCTTCACAAGTTCTTTCTTCTCAGCCTTGCCTTTGTTGATGTGAGCAACTCTGATGCCCGAGAGCACGCAACGTGTTCTGAGATAGATGGTTCGGAGAACGTTGTGGAAATCTGCCACGGCGTCGAATCTCTTTTCCTTTATCTCTCTGAATAAAGTGTTGAGTCCGCCAATGCCTTTATAACTGTTCTTCAGGTCGATGCCCCAGAATGTTACGTTTTGCGGCATGTACGAGAACAGAGGCTTTGTCATCTGGCGGCTCAGCACGGTTATGTGCATGTCGGGGTATTGCCTTGCCAGTGAGTCGATGACCGGAACTGTCATGGCAACGTCGCCCAAAGCCGAGAAGCGTATAATCAAAAGATTTTTGATTCTGTTACACATTATTATTTAGATGCTCCGTAAAGAACAGGGTTAGTGTCGGGGTCGTTGTACATCTTCATCTGCTTGTACACCTTCATGTATTTCTTGCCGGCAGCGATGTCGTCGAGAAGCTGGTCGATGGCTGATGCGAGGTCGTTGTGCTGCTCGTTCAGGACATCGAGTTTGCTCTGGCATGTTGCAATGTGCTGGGCTGATGCGTCGGTACGCTCAACCTGCTCCTTCATGTGGTAAATCTTTAGTGCAAGAATGCTAAGACGGTCGATAGCCCATGCCGGACTCTCGGTGTTGATAGTAGCACCGTCGAGGGTGGCTACGTTGTGATATTTAGTGTAGAAGTAACTGTCAATGCGTTCAACCAAGTCGGTACGGTCTTGATTGCTCTTGTCTATTCTTCGCTTAAGAATCAGAGCCGCCTGCGGATCAATCTGCGGATCGCGTATAATGTCTTCGAAGTGCCACTGCACTGTGTCTATCCAATTTTTAAGATACAGGTCTGCTTCTATCGTTCCTGCTTGATAGGGATTGCTGATAGGGGTGTCAACGTTATCCGTTTTGTGATAATCGTTTATGGCCTGATTGAAGATAGACCAACTTTTCTCTGTAAAAGTCATTCCTATTGATTTTTTATTTTTTAGTTGGCAAATATACTTATTCTTTCACTAATACCAAACTATTATTGTATAAAAAGCGTTATTTGCGTGCTTTTGAGTACGTTTTGTACGTCAGACGGTCTTCGCTAATGGTTATCATATATTGCTGAATGATAGCCTTTAGTTCTTTCTCCATCTGCGCCTGCTCTGGCACTTTGCCGACGAGATTCTGCTTCAGAAAGAGGTCTGTCTTGAATTTGTACATTCCAGTAACTCGCGTGCCATCGAACTGCATCATGTAATCGTTTTTGATGTACTGATAGATGCCGTTGTTGTAGTTTACGGCAGATGTCTCTTCGACAGGAGTGTTGATGAGGTCCTTTCCGAAGGCGAGATACGGTTTGTCGTAGCCAAGAAGTTGGAGCACGGTTGGCATGATGTCAATCTGCTGTGCAATTTTCTCGGTGTCGTAGCCCTTCAGTTTCAGTCCCGGAGCATAGAAGATAATCGGAACGGAATAAAGATTGAGGTCGGTTTCGTAAACCGGATGGCATTTCTGGTTTGTATGGTCGGCGGTAAGCACGAAAATCGTGTTGTTGAACCATTTCTGCTTGCTCGCGCTCTCGAAGAATCTTCTCAGAGCATAGTCTGTGTATCTTATGCACTTGTGAATCTCGAGTTTTCCTTCGGGAAAAGTATTCTTGTACTTCTCGGGAATGTTGAACGGATGGTGCGACGAAACGGTGAAGATGGCCGTCATGAAAGGCTGCTTGAAACGGCTCATCTCGTCGCAGTAGAACTGCATGAACGGCTCGTCCCAGATGCCCCAGTTGCCGTCGAATTCCTTCTCGCCCTTGTAATTTGGGTCGTTGTCGAATTCCGTTCTGCCGTAATATTCGCTGAATCCGGTAGCCTTGGCAAAAGCCTCGAAGCCCATAGAGCCGTTCGATGCTCCGTGGAAGAAGGCCGTTTTGTAGCCGATGGATTTCAGTTCTCCGGCAAGTCCCGAAACGGTGTTGAGGGCGGCAGGAGTGACGAAGAACGGCTCGACAAACATCGGGATGCTCGAAAGAATTGACGGCATTCCGTCGATGCTCTTTCTGCCGTTGGCGTATGAATATTTGAACGTAAGACTCTCGTTCACAAGGCTGTCTACGAACGGGGTGTAGCCCTCGTATCTGCCGTCTTCGAGTTCCTTATTGAGTGCGCCGATGTGTTCTTTTGCAAAACTCTCAACAATTAGCACCACCACGTTCATCTTTTTTAGCGCAGTTGTGTCTGCATCATTCTTCTGGCGGATGGGGCAGAAAATCTGTTCGGCCTCGCTGTCGCTGAAATATTGTGGATTCTTGTATGCGTTCTTTCCTACGGTTCTTATCAGGCAGAAAGGCGTGTTCAGAACCAATGCCGTTTCTATCGGCTTGTTTACATACTGATTGGCGTTGCCCACGGCGATAGGGCGCACTTGTCTGCCAATTCCGCCGCGCATTCCGCACACTATGCCGAAGCCGAGCGCGCCGAGGACGATTGTCTGCAACGCATAGTAAATAGGGAGCGACGATGGCTTGTACTTGCTTTTTAGCGGACTAAGATAAAGTTTGTAGAGCGCGTAAAAGAGCAGGATTCCGGCAATGACGAAGTACCAGTGCATCAGAAGTTCGTGACCGATGATTCCGCCGATGTTGTCTTCGTTTCCGAATTCCTTGAATACCGATGCGTCTGTTCTCCGACCGGTATATTTGAAATAGACGGTATCCATTAGGTTGACGATTATGGCGATGGAATTGACTGTGACGAACAGGATTCTGCCAAGAACATCGGCAAACTTGCAATATTTGTAGTGCAGAGGGATTAGATAAACCACCGCCAGCAGAATGTTTGTATATAAAGTTGCCGACAGGGTGAATCTCCACCATCCCTGAAACATCAGACTGAGATTCAGTGCGTTGGCGTACGAACCGCTGTTTTCGAAATAGAACAGAAGTCCGCAGATAAAGTATGCCGCAAAGACTAAAAATATATTCCAGACGATTGAAATGAGTTGGATTTTCAGAAATCCGGTTGTCTTGTCCTCAGAAACCATTGTACGTTTTAATTTGTTTCTGCAAAGGTATAAAAAAATAGTTCTCGGCAATAAAACGACAAAATAATAAATGATTATCCGCAATTCGCCCTGCCGTTATATAATTTGTGCTCAAACGTAGGCTTATACGAAACGGCAGCGATAACTAATCGGTCGAACATCCTGTCACCGAAATATTTACGGTTGAATTTGTAGCAGAATTCATTCAAGTATTCTTGAAGAAACTCCTCCTTGATTCCGTGATACATGTCTGTGAACAACGACTTGGCGTTTGAAATGGCGATATGTACCCACGGAAGAACCTTTGGAGCATTGCACCCGCGGACTGTCTGCCGTTCCGACTTTGACACAACTTTCTCG
>FNBQ01000023.1 GCA_900102385.1 Bacteroidales bacterium KHT7
TATCTAAGGGCTCGTTGGACATGCGTCCGATGTTTCACTTTACAGAACGCAGAATTGAAGCACACGTCTGCATCTGTTTCATCGCATATAAAGTCTATAAGGAGCTGGAACGAATTATCAAGATGAAGAATATTGGCATGAGCGTGGGACATGTACTGGATGCTGCTAAAACCATTACCACTATACGTGTCAGGATGCCTGAAAATGGTAAGCTGTACTCTAAAACATTATTCTTGACGGAAAAACATCAGACAATCAAACCGCTTTTTGACATGATAAACTATGAAGAATGAATTTGGGTGACGCATTGATGAAGTCAGGAAATGCCTTCGGGATTCGTTCGGGATTTTTTCGGGAAATGCGTTCTCTCGTCCGATGCCGATGCTGAATTGGGATGTTTTAGCCTTTTTCTGCATCTTTTTAGGGGAATGTTGTAACGGATTTTTGTGTTACTTGCCTTTGTAGAAATCAATAAACAATTGATAATATGAACTTTAGCACGCAAAGCGTTTCAGCGTTTCAGCGTTTCAGATACCCCTATGCAGGTTTCAATTTCTTATTCTATATTATATAACTTATTTATTATTAATTAGTTATATATTATATAAAGGTTTCGAAACAATAATATACCCTCTGAAACACTTGAAACGCTGAAACGCTGAAACGCCAGATGTATCTCGCTCACTCGGGTTTCAGAATCCGAGTGCCTTAACATGGGACTTTTGAAGAACATGCAAGCAAGAATACTATTATAAGAATATACAAATATTTCATCGTGTCTCCTCTAAAAAATTATTGAATACCCAACACAAGACACAAATAAAAAGCCATCTCTTATTCAATAAAAAGAGATGGCTTTATCTGTTTCATTCAACTCCCTCGAGGAAGTCGAGGTCAGCATCTACAACTGCCGAGATGTCGTCGAGGCTGAATACTCCGAATTCTTCTTTCTTAGCCTGAGCAACGACATACTGCGCAACGTCGTCAACCACAATCTCCTCGTCCTCGTCCTTGCTGTCTATGTATTCGAAGATGACGTCTACAAAATACTGTATCTGCTCATCGTCGAACTTAGCCTGAAGTTCGGGAGAGATGTGGCTTCGCACATAATTAACCTCTTCAATGTCGCCTCCTACAGCCGACATTATTTCGTCCAATCCGTCTGACATAAATAATTTATTTCCTTCTTAAAGTTAAAAATCACAACAAAGCCTTAATCTTCTCTTCGAAAGCCGACTTTGAGGCTGCGCCAACCTGTTTGTCTACAACCTCGCCGTTCTTTATGAAGAGGATTGTCGGCACGTTTCTGACGCCGTACTCAACAGCCAAGTCCTCGTTTTCCTCGACATCGACCTTGCCTATAACTACCTGACCCTCGAACTGCTGCGCAAGTTCCTCGATGATTGGAGAAATCATGCGGCATGGAGCGCACCAAGTAGCCCAAAAGTCGAGCACAACAGGCTTTTCGCCAGCCAAAAGTTCCTTTAAGTTGTCTGAATCAATCTGTAAAGCCATAATTCTTACTGTTTTAATTGGTTAAACACATTCTTATTTTTCTCAAGCCTGTTCCATCGAGTAGTCAACGTTGAGTTCCCATCTGGAGTTAGACTTTATATATTCGTAGAGATTTCTGTTTAGATTCACCTTGAACTTCTTGCATTGGAAAAGCAGGTACGACATTCCGTCGGCATCCTTTATCTTGAAGTCGAGTTCAGCCGTGCCGCTTGCCATCTCGGAGAGCGAATAGAGGTTTGACACGCACTCTTTGTCGATGCTGTCGATTGGCATGGTGATGGTTATGCGGTCGATGAGCTTTGTGCTCACATCGTTAAGGTACTGAATCCTCTTAATTACGAAGAATCGCTTTGAAGGGTCGTATCGGCTCACCTCGAAGCCTGCCTCAACAAAGATTGCCACTCCAACGGTAATGATGTCGCGCCACTTAGTCCAGCTGTCGCCAAAGAGAGCCAGTTCGCCCGCGCCGTTGAAATCTTCGAGGCTAACGATGCCGAAAGGCTTTCCGTTCTTGCTTATGCCCTCGCGCTTGCCAGTTATTATTCCGCCAACGGTTATCGTCTCGCGGTCGGCAGGCA
Organism: Bacteroidales bacterium KHT7; assembly: GCA_900102385.1. Lineage (GTDB taxonomy): Bacteria > Bacteroidota > Bacteroidia > Bacteroidales > Bacteroidaceae > Ga6A1. Next base: position 2,094 of record FNBQ01000023.1, read on the forward strand.
GATTGTCCTTGTCCTTCAGGGCGGCGGCAGATGTGTTGCACACCTCGTTCAGGATAACGGCATACTCGTCGAGCGGATGGGCTGTAAGATACACTCCCACAAGGTCCTTCTCGCGGTTCAGCCTCTCAAGAGCCGTCCATTCCTCGGCATTAGGGATGGCAGGCTTGGCAATCTCCACGGCATCGAATCCGCCGAAGAGCGAGTTTGTGGCTTCCCTCTTAACCGTCTGATACTGGTTTCCGTATCTTATAAGGCAGTCGATAAACAGTTCGCCCTTGCTGTTTGGCGCAAAGAACTGCTCGCGCTTAATGCCAAACGAGTCGAACGCTCCGGCGTATGCAAGGTTTTCGACAGCCTTACGGTTACAAGCCGAGAGGTTTACGCGCTCAACCAAGTCGAAAATATCTTTGAAAGCACCGTTCTGCTCGCGCTCCAAGATGATGGCAAGAGCGGCACTCTCGCCCACTCCCTTAACGGCTCCCATTCCGAAACGGATGTTTCCCTTGTGGTTTACGGCAAACTTAACGCCCGACTCGTTCACATCCGGTCCGAGCGTCTTTATGCCCATACTCTTGCACTCGTCCATCAGTTTGGTAACATCGGTTATGCTGTTCAAACTTCGGCTCATAACGGCTGCCATGTACTGCGCCGGATAGTGTGCCTTGAGGTAAGCCGTCTGATAGGCAACCCACGAGTAGCACGTTGCGTGACTCTTGTTGAAGGCGTATGACGCGAATTTCTCCCAGTCGCCCCAAATCTTGTCGAGGATTGCCGGGTCGTGTCCGTTCTTCTTTCCACCCTCGATAAACTTAGGCTTCATCTTGTCAACGATGTCCTTCTTCTTCTTACCCATCGCCTTACGAAGGGCATCGCTCTCGCCTCGGGTAAAGTCGGCAAGTTGTCGGCTAAGCAACATCACCTGCTCCTGATACACGGTAATTCCATAGGTATCCTTCAGATACTTCTGCATACAGTCGATATCATATTCTACCGGCTTGCGTCCAAGTTTACGGTCGATGAAGTCGGGAATATAATCCATAGGGCCCGGACGGTAGAGGGCGTTCATGGCAATGAGGTCCTCGAACGTTGAAGGCTGAAGTTCGCGAAGATACTTCTGCATTCCGGGCGACTCGAACTGGAACGTACCGATGGTTCGTCCGTCGCTATATAGCTTGTATGTGGCAGGGTCGTCGAGACGGAATTTGGTCTCATCAACGATTACGCCAAGGCTGTATTTTATATTTTCGATGGCTTCCTTTATGATAGAAAGCGTCTTCAGACCGAGGAAGTCCATCTTGATGAGTCCTGTTGATTCGATAACGTGTCCGTCGTACTGCGTACAACTCAGTTTCTCGCCAGTTTCCTTGTCCTCGGCGGTGCTTACAGGAACCCAGTCGGAAATTGCATCACGGCAGATGATTGTTCCGCAGGCATGAACGCCGGTGTTGCGGATATTGTTCTCGAGCATCTTGGCATACTTTATCGTGTCGCGCAGATTGTCGTCGGGCGATGTCTCAGCCTGCTGAAGTTCGGGAATGCACTTAATCGCATTCGGCAGATTCATCTTCAAACCGTCGGGCAACTTATCGGGAATAAGTTTGCAAAGTTTGTTCGATATCTCGAGCGGAAGTTTCTGAACTCGCGCAACATCCTTTATCGCCGATTTTGTAGCCATTGCGCCGTATGTAATGATGTGCGCCACCTTCTCGGCTCCGTATTTCTCGGTAACCCAACGAAGAAGCTCGCCTCGACCATCATCATCGAAGTCGGTATCGATATCGGGAAGCGATATACGGTCGGGATTCAGGAAACGCTCAAACAGAAGGTCGTACTTGATTGGGTCGATTTTAGTGATGCCCAAGCAATATGCCACCGTAGATCCGGCAGCCGAGCCACGTCCCGGACCAACCGAAACGCCCAGTTCGTTGAACGCCGCGTTGATGAAGTCCTGCACAATAAGGAAGTAACCCGGGAAACCCATCGTCTTCATGATGTGCAACTCGAACTTTATCTGGTCGGCAACGTTCTTTTCGAGCGGATCGCCGTATAGTTTCTTTGCGCCGTCGTAGGCGAGTTTTGCCAGATAGTCGGCCTCGAACTTGATGCGATACAGCTTGTCAATTCCGCCAAGTTTCTTAATCTTGCTGTCAGCCTCCTCCTTCGGAAGCGGATTCTCGCCGTTCTCATCGGTCGTAAACTCGTTGTAGAGTTCCTCGGGAGTGATGCGCTGGCGATATTCCTCCTCCGTTCCGAACTCCTTCGGGATGGCGAAGAACGGCATGATTGGCGGATGCTCGATATCGTAGATTTCGCACTTGCCAAGCACCTCGAGCGTGTTAGCCAAAGCCTCAGGCACATCGCTGAACACCTCGTTCATCTCCTGCTGGGTTTTGAACCATTCCTGCTTGGTGTAGAGCATTCGGGCAGGGTCGTCCAAATCCCTTCCGGTGGCCAGACAGATAAGGCGGTCGTGCGCCTCGGCATTCTCCTCGTCTACAAAGTGACTATCGTTTGAGCATATCAGTTTTATGCCGAATTTCTTGCTGTATTCAATAAGTTTTGCATTAACCGTCTGCTGAAGCGGAAACGTCTCGCGGTTGGCGCGCTGATTAGGATCTTTAACCTCGTGTCGCTGAAGTTCGAGATAGTAATCCTCGCCAAACAGATTGTGATACCACTGGATGGCTTCCTCTGCCGCCTCGTAGTTTCCGTCGAGAATCTTTCTCGGAACCTCGCCACCGATACAGGCCGAGCAGACAATCAGGCCCTCGTGATAGCGTTCAAGTTCAGAGCGGTCGGTTCGCGGACGCATATAAAATCCGTCAATCCACGAATTTGAGACCAGTTTTATAAGATTGTGATATCCCTGCTCGTTCTTTGCCAGCACAATGAGGTGCCATCCGCTCTGGTCAATACGTCCGTCCTTCAGTCTCATGTCGTTGCGGCGCGAAACATACATCTCGCATCCGAAGATAGGCATGAAATCGGCTATGCGTTTGTTCTTTTCGATAGATTTCTGCAAATCAGCCCTGATTTCGTCAACCGAGCGTGTCTCGTCCCCGGCAGGCGCAAAAGTTCCATCATCAATCTTCGAGAGAGTCTCCTGATCTGCCTTTATGGCTTTTTTTGCCTTTCCCCTGCGTCCCGAAATTTCATCAAAAAACTCCTTCACGCCCATCATATTGCCATGATCGGTAAGCGCCATACCCTTCATTCCGTCGGCTATAGCCTTATCAATCATCTTCTTTATCGAAGCCTGTCCGTCGAGAATGGAGTATTGCGAGTGAACGTGTAAGTGAACAAAATCTACCATAAAAAATGTAAAAAATTATAAAACGCTGCAATTTACACAAAAGTTATCAACCCGTAAAAAAATAAGAAGCAAAACATAGTATTTTTCAAATGTATTTATAAAAAACTTGCATCTTTGGCAAATAAACGCTACATTTGCACGATAAAAGGCCAAATACCGATAATGAAAATAAGGAAAAAAATAAAAAAAATTCGTTTACATCACGAAGGTACTCACATCCTGATTGCAGGAGTTATTTTACTTGCAATTCTTAACTTTGGAATATACTACACTCTTTTTGAATGTTGCAGTATAGCATTTTATGTGATTTTGGCAATAACACTCGTAGCATACGCTATTGCCGTAAATTTCTTCCGTTGCCCTATAAGAATCTATGATGGAGAGACCAACAAAATAGTTGTCGCTCCTGCCGACGGAAAGGTGGTTGTTATTGAAGAGGTTGATGAAAATGAGTATTTTCACGACAGAAGAATAATGGTTTCTATCTTCATGAGCCTGTTCAACGTTCATGCCAACTGGTATCCCGTTGAGGGAACAATCACAAGCGTTAAGCATCACAGCGGACGATTCATGGAGGCTTGGCTGCCAAAGGCAAGTACCGACAACGAGCGTTCAACAGTCATCATCAAGACTGCCGACGGAACAGAGGTGCTTACACGACAGGTTGCCGGAGCCGTGGCTCGACGCATTGTTACATACGCCGAGGAGGGCGACCAGTGCTATATTGACGAGCACATGGGATTCATAAAGTTCGGTTCGAGAGTTGACGTTTATCTTCCTCTCGGAACTGAAATATGCGTAAACATGAACCAGAAGACCGTTGGTAACGAAACTGTTATCGCAAAACTAAAATAAGCAGAAAAAGATGTCTTTAATAAAGAATAACATTCCTAATGCCGTTACATGCTGCAACCTTATTTGCGGATGTATAGCAGCAGGCGCTGCATTCAACTACAACTTGCAGACAGCCCTTCTGTTTATAATACTCGGTGCGGTGTTCGATTTTTTTGACGGAATGACGGCTCGTGCCTTGCATGTGTCATCGCCTATAGGCAAGGAACTCGACTCGCTTGCCGACTGCGTAACGTTTGGCGTTGCTCCTTCGGCAATGCTGTTCACAGTAATGACTCAGGTTCAGTATCCGTCGTTCATTCCAGTAAGTTGGATGGCTTTTCTACCTTTCACAGCCTTCATAATGGCGGCGTTCTCGGCTCTCAGACTGGCCAAGTTCAACCTCGACACACGTCAGACAACATCGTTCATCGGACTTCCAACTCCGGCAAACGCGCTGTTTTGGGGTGCATTGATTGTAGGTGCAAAGGATTTTCTTGTATCTCAGCACTTTAACATTCTGCTGTTGATATTCCTGATGCTGATATTCTCTTACACTTTGGTGGCTGAGATTCCGATGTTCTCGCTGAAAGTAAAGAACCTAAGCTGGGAAGACAATAAGGTAAGATACACATTTCTGGCTGTTAGCATCGTGCTGATAGCATGGCTCAAGATTCCGGGAATTGCAGCTGCAATAGCATGGTACATCATATTGTCTGTTCTTCTGAACTATGTAACAGTTACTCCGCCAACCTACGGAAATAAAGACAATTACAACAAATGATTCACATTCTTGGAATATTAGGATTCATCCTACTGCTGATTATAGTTTTCCTTCTCATACTTGTGCTGTCGGCATTCAATATGGTAAGAAACTTTTTGGGACTGGGCAGAAAGACGTCGAGAAAAGAGCCTTTCAGCAATGCACAAAACAGCAGCAGACAGCAGAACGGAAACATAAATACCGACGAGACTCCTTCGGGACACAAGAAAGTATTTTCGAGCGACGAAGGCGAGTATATAGACTTTAAAGAGGATTGATTTTTCCAATCAACCCTCTTTTTTGTTGCTTATAATGAATCTTACTTCCTTAAACTGATATTCGCGCATCTTTCCGTCGGTATCAAGCAACACAAGAACGCCGTTAGGCTCGATGTTGTGAACCTTGGCAACGAAGCGTCCGTTATCATCCTCATACTCGTAATAACCGCTTCCGCGGTAGAGCGAATGCCTGTAGTTTGTCTCGATTCTGAGATATTCGCCACGCTCAATCTGTTCAACAAAACTCTTCAGCCTTATCATTATAAGTTCGAGAAGTTCGGTTACGGGAATCTCGGAATTTATTATCTGTATCATCGAAACTGGGTTTGGCGCATCGCTCAGAAAGACCTTTTGGTTTACGTTTATGCCAACACCCATTATGCATGAATCAACGAATTTTCCGCTCAACTCGTTCTCTATCAAGATGCCTGCTATCTTCTTGTCGTGCCAATAAATGTCGTTCGGCCATTTTATTGTCACATCCTTGATGTATAGGCTCAGTACTTCCTTAATACTAAGGGCAATGGCTTGCGAAAGGCAGAACATATTCTTTGCCTTTACGTTTTTGGGGCGATACAGAACGCTGAAAAGTAGGTTCTTGCCGTCTTCCGACTCCCACGAATTTCCAGTCTGTCCGCGTCCGTTGGTCTGATAGTCGGTACGCACCACAACATACGGATTATCGGGTTTCAGACTCTTAGACAAAGTTCTGACAAAATCGTTGGTCGAAGCCGTCGATTTCAGGTTTAACACAATATAGTCATTGCATCCCATATGTACAAAAAGATTTAATTGCTATGTTTTGGTTTCAAAGCCTTATTCCCACAAGGGAGGAAAAAAAGCATCTTTTATATGACAGATTTTCCATCCGCTATCACTACTCTTTACCACCGACATAACATCGAACCTGACATCCTCGTCAACATCATACTCATTTATGTATGCGTCTGTTGCCGAGACTATCCTGCGGATTTTACCTTCAGTTACAGCATCTTCCGGATTTCCAAAATCTATAGTTGAACGTGTTTTCACTTCGATAACCGCCACTTTCTTATCGTCTGGATCATAGGCAACGATGTCAAGTTCGTAGTGCCCGAATCTCCAGTTGCGATGAAGAATATCATATCCCAGCCTAACAAGATAATCTACGGCGGCATCTTCACCTTCATTTCCTATTCTGTTATGCTCAGCCATAATATGTGCAAAAATATAAAAAACTTTAAGAAAATTGGTTTTGTTGAAACAAAAAAAATTATTTTTGCATTTATATGAAAACAAACTTGAGAAAACGAGCAGAAAAGGCTCCTGTTCAGCGACAGAAACGCATTGTCTGCCTTCTTTCTGACGACGAGGCAAAAATCATAGACCGTTATCTTGAAAAGTACAAGATAACCAACCGCGGCAGATGGTATCGCGAAGTTATCCTTGGCTTCATTAGAAAGAACGAGGAGAACGACTGCCCCACCCTTTTTACCGAACACGATATGCGCAGATAACCACGGAATATGGACGACTGTTTTTACATGAAAATGGCTCTTGCCGAGGCACAGAAGGCTTTTGACGAGGACGAAATTCCGATAGGTGCAGTAATAGTGTGCCACGACAGGGTGATTGCAAAGACGCACAACCTTACGGAAACGCTGTGCGACGTTACGGCACATGCCGAGATTCAGGCAATAACGGCAGCCAGCCAGATGCTTGGCGGAAAATACCTGAACGACTGCACCCTGTTCGTAACCGTAGAACCATGCGTGATGTGCGCCGGAGCCATAGGATGGTCGCAACTCGGACGGCTCGTTTACGGAGCGGAAGACGAAAAGCGCGGCTATCACAAAATTGCGGCGGCAGCCCTTCATCCAAAAACATCGGTAACAAGCGGACTTATGGCAGAGGCGGCTACCGAACTGATGCAAAAATTCTTCAAGCGAAAAAGATAATATCTTAAATAATCAAAAATACATAATGACTAAATTCAAGAGAATTCTGCTAAAACTTAGCGGAGAGAGCCTGATGGGCGAACAGAAATATGGTATTGATGTTAAGCGTCTTAACGAGTACGCACAACAGATAAAAGAAGTTCACGACATGGGCGTGCAGATTGGCATCGTAATTGGCGGCGGAAACATATTCCGCGGACTGAGCGGAGCCGGCAAGGGATTTGACCGCGTTAAGGGCGACCAGATGGGCATGTGCGCAACTGTCATCAACAGTCTCGGACTGAGCAGCGCACTTGGCGCAATAGGCTGCAAGAGCCGCGTTCTGACAGCAATCAGAATGGAGCCTATCGGCGAGTTCTACACAAAGTGGAAGGCTATCGAGGCAATGGAAAACGGCGAGGTTGTAATCATGTCGGGCGGAACAGGTAATCCTTACTTCACTACCGACACTGGCTCATCGCTTCGAGGCATCGAGATTGAGGCAGACGTGATGCTGAAGGGAACTCGCGTTGACGGCGTTTACACAGCCGACCCAGAAAAAGACCCGACGGCTACCAAGTTCAACGACATCACTTACGATGAAATCTACAACAAGGGCCTGAAGGTTATGGACCTCACGGCAACCACAATGTGCAAGGAGAACAATCTTCCAATCTATGTCTTCAACATGGACATCGTTGGCAACCTCAAAAAGGTTATGGACGGTGAAAACATAGGAACTCTTGTTCACAACTAATCATTCGCCTTTATGATACAAAAAACTCGCAGCCAAATTCCGTTGGTTGCGAGTTTTTTATTAATATGCCATTCGGCTTAAATTCAATAATACTTTGCTCGGGGCGATATGGACTCAATCTTGATTCTTCTCCTGAGATTTTTCAACTTTCAACTTTCAAATCTCAAGTTTAATGTCCATTGTGAATTGTCAATTATCATCGGCTTGCTTCCCCGAACCTTGAACGTAACTTGAACGTATCTTCCCCGAATCTACCCCGTAGCTACCCCGTTCCTACAACGTACCTTCCGGCTTGCTACTCCGAACCATCCCGTATCTACAACGTACCTTCAACTTACCTTGCGGCTTACTTGCCCCTTACTATTCCCTTGTCATCGGCTTTGTTCTTTTGTGTTTTTCCAAATAACGATTCGCGACTCGCATTTTGTTGCAGTTTTTCTTATGCCGAACTCGCATAGTGATAAAAAAATCCTTCCCGCAACAATGTGCGAGAAGGAAATTTGTAAAACTCAATCTTGAAAAAAATTACCACCGTCCCGGAATTCCTCCGCTCGAAGATGAAGTGCTTCCAGTTGTTGAATAGCCAGAACTTGCAGTAAAACTGCTGCCAAGGGTCGAAGAAACCGTTCCGCCCTCATAATAATAAGTGCCCCAACTTGACGTATAGTTTGAAGGAGCAGTGCTGAGAATGCCATACTTATACGTTGAGCCGCTCTTTATTCCCGACGAACTAACAAAACTGTAATTCTGACTCATGGCACGCGGAACATAAACCGACATCACCACGTTTCCGTTGGCATCGGTAACGGTAAAATAGCCTTTCGACATTGAAGAGCCTGCAAGATACACCACCGGAACGGTACATGTTGGCGAACTGCTGTTCATCTGCTGACCGCCTGAAGTGAAGACCGCGCCGCCGTTAAACTTCAGATACGAGTTGCTGTCGGCATCAAGTCCTTCCTCGGGCGACGATGCTCCGTGCGCAATCATCACACCGCCGTTCACTACAATCGCTCCGCTCTTGCCGTAGTTCGAATCGATGGCATCATTGTTTGTGGCATAGGCATACACATATCCGCCGTTCATGGTAATGACGCCCGACGCATTTATGGCATCGTCGTAAGCCTGAACGTAGATTTCGCCACCGTTTATCGTCAGATTCGTCTTACTCTCGATACCCTCAGCACCATCGGACGATGTTGTGATGTTGAACTTTCCGCCGTTTATCGTAAGCAGGCCATCGCTCTTTATCGCCTTGGCATTGCTCGAACTTGACGATGTATTTCCGCCCCAGCCAAACTGCTGCGAATTACTTGTGCCGTATGCCGAGCCGGTTGTAACAATAGTCATCTCCGGACCGCTGCCGTCTTCTGTGCCGTAGACCGATGTGCCATCAACGTTGATGCCCTTTCCAGCCTGTCCGCTACTCTTCATGCTGAATGTTCCGCCAGAGATGTTGAGGTTTCCGTCGCAGTTGATGCACGCCGCCGTGCTCACTTCAGAAGAACTTTCCTTATAAACTCCGCCCGATGTTGTGAGCATGAATGTTCCGCCAGAGATATTAACCTGTCCGTCGCTCTTGATGCACTTTGAGCCAGCACCGCTTGCCGATGCCACGAGCGTTCCGCCTGTCTGACGGAAGTTTCCGGCTGTTGAGATGCCGTGACCTTTGTCGCCAGTCGTAGAAACATCAACCTTTCCGCCAGTTATGCATACGTTACCTTCCTCAGCCTGAAGTCCTTCGCCAACCGATTTCGTTGTCCACGAGCCATCGGTAATGATGATGTAACTGTTTGTATGAACGGCATCGCTCGCAGCTTTCGTAACATTAACCGTTCCGCCCATGCCGATGACATAATCGTCACTACAGATGGCATGTTTATAGTTTCCGGCAACGTTAAGGACACCGTTTCCGCAGAAAACAAGCTGTCCTTCGGCAAAGATTGCACCCTTCTGGTCTTCCTCGCTGCTTGCGTAGGTCGAAGCATCGCTCAGCGTGTTTGTCGTTCCGCCTTCTGTATAGATGAATGCGCGCTTGTGGCTTTGCAAATTGAGCGCAGGACCATCAGAAGAAGTCAGTTTCACCCCGTTGAGCGAAACTTTGTAAAGTTTGTCGCTGTATAGTTTGAGCGAGCCTGTGCCCTCGCCGCTGAGTTCGTAGCAAACGTCGCTGTCGGCATTCGATGTCAGCACAACCTTGCCAGATGCGTTATCGGTTACAAACACATTGTCCGGAAGATTCTCAACCACGGCAGAAGCACCGCTCCACGTTATCTTCACGACTTTCGTGAACGACTGGTTTGCTATATTGTCACCGTCGGATGGGGCAACGACCTCTTCGCCTACGTTCTTGTTTCCGTCCGAATCACTACTTGACGAAGAGGTTGTTTCCTGCTCCTCTTCGATTTCCCTGAGTTTGTTTTCCGTTATGTCGTCGGTCTTGTTGCAAGACACGATGATTGCCATCAGCATTGCTGATGCAACAACTCTAAATGCTTTCATTTCTTATGATTTTAGAATTTAAGTGAATATCCAACGCCCAGAATGTTCGAGTTCAAATCGTCGTCCATATCGCGCTGGAACCGATAATAAAGTTCAAGCCTGTTCTTCTTGTCAATTTTATATTCTGAGCCGATAGTTAATCGGTATTTCTCGGCACTGAAGCCGTCAGTCAGACTGTTATACAACTCGGCAGATGCGTACGGAACGAATGCACACTTCTTCCTACTGTATTCGACCTTGAAACGCGAACGCAACTGGCATTTTTCGCCCGAAATATCCTTGCTGTCGATGCTCGTTTCAGACTTTTTCAGTCCGTCAGACACCGACGTTCCGTCGTATACATTCTTTACCTTGACATATTGCAGAGAATCGCCCGTGCGCAATGTGTACTGAATTCTTTCGCGAAGCGAGAAAACAAAGTGTCCCGCCTTGTACGAGCCTGTGAGATACGCGCCAAAGCGGTGCGATGTCTGCCAGTACGACGGATAATATTTCGTTGTTTCCTTGTAGTTTCCCTTGTCGGTGAAACCTGTAGAGAACTTCTCGTCGGCAAGCGTGTGGCGATACAAAAGGTTGTAATCGCCACCCACTTTCAGATATTTGTTCAGTCTGTACGATGTAAAGAGCGCACCCGACCATCGGCTCACCGCCGACACATTGTCGCAAGTTCGCATCTCACCCTCGAAGCCAGCGTCCCACTTCTTGCTAATCTGTTTCGACAGATTTATGTTCGTCCAGATGCCGAAATCACTCTGCCCAGTCTGAGCAAAAAGGGCGCACGGCATCAGTGCCATAATGATTATGGCATTCCAGAATCGTCTATGTATCATAAGATTAGCAGTCTTTAGGCATGCGAGCCAGACAATTTACGGAGTTGATGTCGCTGGCTTCTTCGTAATAAACTTTTATGATGGCACTGTCCTTCAGGAAATCGACCGAGCCAACCTCAATCTTCTGAACCTTAACGCCAAGGCGATGCTGAAGGTCATCGTACAATTCAGCCTCATGCTCAGGAGTTATAAGTTCGATACGATCGTACTGAACCAGTTTGCAAGTCATGTGCTTGAAGGTTCTGTTGCTCTCGCACAACCAGATGCACATAACAAACAACACGTCGGCAGCAAACAGTTCGAGCCAACTGATGCCCGTTGCTATGGCATTTATTGCCGAAATGGCAATTACAATGAACAGATAAGTCATCTCTCTGATGGGCACCGACTCGGTTCGGTAACGAATTATCCCGAATACGGCAAACAGTCCTAAGGCCACTCCCACTCTCAGTTTCACTCCTCCCATGAAGAACATAAGAAGGAAAATAGATACGCCTATCAGCATGAAAGTGAAATGAAAATCGCGTCGCTTACACTTTGGATAATAAAGGCAGTGCACCACGACACCAACACAAAATAAATTTAGAAAAAACCTTAGGAGAAGTTCCTCAAGCCCGGCAATGTCAAAAAGCGCCATATTCTCAAAAGCGCCAGTAGCAACCGCTACACTATCATTCAATTCATTCATCTTTTTGATTTAATTTTGTTAATCGTTCTTATTCTCGTTTTAAACCGGTTTTGCTTTAAATGTTCGTCCGTCACGGCTCTGCCGATGCAATATTTGCTAAATCCCATCGGCATGATTCTGAGGTCGTAGAGATACTTTCTTACTGGCGAATAGACGTGGCCGTCGCGCTTCAACTCGATGATAACGATGTCGCCCATCTCCTTGTGGCATCCGTTCTGAGAATTGTCGAACTGCAGGTTGAGGTCGATGGTGAGGCGTTCAGTCTTTGCATAGTTCACAAGCGTGATGCGGTCGAAGTGATTCATCAGTTTTGCTGAGATGTCTCCGATGCCGACATGTGCGTATTTTTTAACAAATTGTTCACACTCGTTTACATCGTTCCAGTGGTCGATACCATCGACCTTGATTCTCTTCTTGTCGGTACGTCCTTTGTTATTCTTGTGCTTAACCTCGAGGAACGTGAGGTTGCTGTCTTCGTAAGTGCGCACTCGCACCTTAATTCGGTCGGCACGTCCGTTGTGATGATCCATATACATCGTATCGCCCACAGTATCAAAGTAGACCGTGCGATAAGGGCTTATTCTCTTGCCATTCAGTTCTTGCACGAAATAACTGTCCTTAACCATCTTGAGCAGTCGCGCAAGTTGAGTTCGGTTGGCAACATACTTGTTGTCCAGTCTGTTCATCAACTTTATTCCCGACATCTGTTCAAGTGATATTGGCTTCAGTTCTGCCAATTCGTGTAAGAAATTCTGTGACATTATTATTGTATATTTTTTGATTTTACTTCTATGGTTATTATGCCCTTATAACGCACAAACCATCGCTAAAATTGTTTCCAATATACTAAAAAAATCTCAAAATTCGTTATTTTTTCGCATTTTTTCTTTCGAATGAATATTTCCCGGATTGATATTCATCATTTCCGGCATTCTCCGCACACATTATCTTTTAATTATTTTACACTATACATTTGGAAAGTATCAAAAAAATCGATACATTTGCGTCCTATTATTCATGAACAATTAAATTCAACCTATAAAAATGATTGATGTAAAGGAATGTCTCAATGACGTGACAGAGAAAATGGATATGGCAATAATGTTCCTCGACGAGCAACTTTCGCATATCCGCGCAGGTAAGGCAAACGTTAAGATTCTCGACGGAATCCGTGTTGACTCTTACGGACAGATGGTTCCGCTTAACGGCGTAGCATCAGTAACTACTCCAGACGCACGCACCATTGCCATCAAGCCATGGGACAAGTCTATGTTCAAGGTTATCGAGAAGGCTATCCTCGACAGCGAGGTAGGCATCACTCCCGAGAACAACGGCGAAATTATCCGCCTTGGCATACCGCCATTGACCGAGGAACGACGCAAACTGCTTGCCAAGCAATGTGCAAAAGAGGCGGAGACTGCAAAGATAAGCGTGCGCAATGCCCGCAGAGATGGCGTTGACAAGTTGAAGAAGGGCTTGAAAGACGGTCTTGCAGAGGACGTTGAGAAGGACGCTGAAGGCGACTTGCAGAAGATTCACGACAAGTTTATCAAGAAAATCGACGATATGCTTGCCGAGAAGAATAAGGAAATAATGACAGTATAGGCTTATTTTGAACGGTTTAGTCATAAGAAATACTGGAAGTTGGTACACCGTCTATACAGACGATGCCCAACTTATTGATTGCAAGATAAAAGGCAACTTCCGTCTTAAAGGCATACGCAGCACCAACCCCGTTGCCATTGGCGACCGGGTGGAGATTATCACGAACTCAGACGGAACTGCGTTCATAAGCAACATAGAAGACCGACGAAACTATATCGTCAGGAAGGCCTCGAATCTCTCAAAACAGAGTCACATATTGGCATCGAACATAGATTGCTGTTTCTTGATAGTTACTGTTAACTATCCGGAAACAGCAACTACTTTTATCGACCGTTTCCTTGCATCTGCCGAGGCGTATCGCATTCCGGTTGTGCTGGTTTTCAACAAGATAGACAGATACAACGAGGATGACCTAAGGTATCTCGACGGAATGATAAATCTCTACACCTCAATAGGATACGAATGCATGAAGGTGTCGGCTCTGAACGGCGACGGAATTGACGAACTCCGCCAGAAACTCGAAGGCAAAATCACCCTCTTCAGCGGCAACTCGGGCGTTGGCAAGAGCACGCTGATAAATGCCATCCTGCCCGACCTCAACGTAAAGACTGGCGACATTTCCGAATATCACAACAAGGGTATGCACACCACAACCTTCAGCGAGATGTTTGCAATCTCGGGCGGCGATTACCGCAAGGGAGCACTCATCGACACTCCAGGAATAAAGGGTTTCGGTACTTTCGACATGGAAAAAGAGGAGATTGGCGGCTACTTCAAGGAAATCTTCGCCATGAGCGAGAACTGTAAGTTCGGATGCCAGTGTACTCACACGCACGAGCCGGGATGCGCTGTCCGCACAGCCGTAGAGCAACATCTGATAAGCGAAAGCCGATATACATCGTATCTTTCGATGCTCGACGACAAGGAAGAGGGCAAATATCGCAGCGGATACTGATATGCTTAATCATATTCTTGCATCGTTCGCGCACTTTACCGCTCTGCCCTTCGGAAAGTTGAAGGACATTCCGGAAGACTGCAAAGCAAAAGTCTTCGATTTCTGGAGTCTTGTCGGCTGGTTCACTGGCGGAAGCATGGCGATTGTCTATATTCTGGCAAGCCGTTTCGTTTCGTATCCGGTTGCTCTGATGCTCGCCATCACCGCACGAATTGCCGTCACCGCCGGGCGCGAAGAGAAAGGGCTGAAAACGCTGGCTGCCAAAGCCGGCATAGACGGAAGTATCGTGCTGATTGTCTACTTCTTGCTGATGTTCATAACGCTGAAGGAACTGCCTTCAATCTGGCTTCCGTGGCTGATGATTTCGGGCGATTGTCTTTCGAAATACTGCGCATCGTTCTCGGTAGATATTCTGAAGCCAAACTCAGACGGCACAGACAGATACGACAAGAAAAGCGTTGCAACCATAATTGCCGGCACTTTGTTCGGCTTCGCACCGTTATTACTCACATTGCCCGAAATGTTCTGGATTGTAGGCTTCGCGCCTATCATCACTTCGACTTTGCTGCACTGCACTATGAGCATGAGGCAACATCGGTTTTGCAACGGCGACGAGGGTGCGATATTTCTCATTAGCGAACTAACATTCTACATTGCTGCGCACAGCCTCATCTTTACGAACTCGCTTCTGCAGCATCTTTAAAATAAAAAACAATTAAAAAATAATGAATACATACTTTATTAGACATACATCTGTTGACGTGGCGCCGGGCGTGTGCTACGGCCGATCGGATGTTCCCCTCAGCGACACGTTTGAGGAGGAAGCCTCCCGTACTTTGGAGCAGATAAAAGATATTAAATTCGACAAGGTTTACACAAGTCCGCTGAGCCGTTCGGTTAAACTTGCGACATATTGCGGCTTTCCAAAAGCAGAGCAGGAGCCTCGAATAATGGAACTGGACTTTGGCGACTGGGAAATGCAGAAATTCGACGACATCAAAGACCTTAATCTTGAAAAATGGTATAAAGACTACCTTGACATCAAGCCTGCGGGCGGCGAAAGCTATCAGGACATGGCAGCTCGCGTTGCAAGTTTTATAACCGAACTGCGTCAACAACCATACGAGAATGTGGCAATATTCTGCCACGGCGGCACAATTCTCTGTGCCATGGTTTATGCAGGTCTGCTTAAGATGGAAGGAATGTTCGAACATATTCCGCCATTCGGAAGTGTGACAAAGATTGAACTTTAGAAAACAATATTCAAACAAGATATAAAAGCAAATCCTCTCATCACATTTCGGCGTTGAGAGGATTTTTCTGTTTGCCACAAAAAACAGCAGCGGAGCGACATCTGATTGCCACTCCGCTGCTTCATGTTTTTATTCTTTCATGTTAGGTACTATCTTTTGGGAGATACCAGCGTATATTTAGCCGTACATAACCTGAACATTCTTCGCCTGCTTTTTCTCCTGAACATGAATGTTCTTATTACGTTCAATTTCACGGTCAATCTCTTCGTAGACAGAGTTGTTACTCTTGTACTCAGGAACGATTTCCTTCATCTTTCTAACCGTTTCCATATTGTCGTACTGCTTTGAAATCTCCACCAGTTCGTCGATGTCCTTGCAGACAGCCTCGTAATCATACTCGCGAACCTCGGCAATACGAATCTTCTCGTGGAACGTAGGCTTTGTACCTTCCAACTCGTTGAGAACCTCTTCGTAAAGTTTCTCACCTTCGCGCAGACCTGTGTACTTAATTTCAACATTCTTGGCATTTGAGAGCGCAATCATACGTTTTGCGAGGTCGGCAATTCTAACGGGCTTACCCATATCGAATACGAAGATTTCGCCACCGTTGCCCTTTGTTCCTGCCTCGAGAACGAGTTTACAAGCCTCTGGAATGAGCATAAAGAAGCGTACAATTCTCTCGTCTGTAACCGTTACAGGACCGCCCTTCTTAATCTGCTCTCTGAACAACGGAATAACCGAACCGTTAGAGCCGAGCACGTTTCCAAAACGTGTTGTTACGAACTGAGTTGGTTGAACTGCCGCCATATCATCGTACTTGTTTTCCGAATCCATACGGAGTTTTCTGTTCAGACTCTGAACGTAAATCTCGCAGATACGCTTTGAACAGCCCATCACATTTGTCGGATTCACGGCCTTATCGGTAGAAACCATCACGAACTTTTTAACACCATACTTAACGCTAAGGTCGGCAATGACTTTTGTTCCGTAGATATTGTTCTGTACCGCCTCACTTGGATTGTCCTCCATCATTGGCACATGCTTGTATGCTGCTGCATGGAACACATATTGCGGTCTGAATGAATTGAACACCTTCTCCATGTGCGTTTTGTTACAGATGCTGGCAACCACCGTCGTAGCCTTCACGCCCGGATAATCGCGCGCCATCATCAGACGAATATCGTGTTCCGGAGTCTCGGCTTGATCGATAAGCATCATTGCCTTTGGATGGAACTTAGCCACCTGACGGACAATCTCAGAACCAATAGAACCTGCTGCTCCTGTGATAAGCACTCGCTTGTCTGCCAACAATTCGCCAACCGACTTCAAGTCGACCTTTATCTCTGAGCGTGGTAACAAGTCCTCTACCGAAACTTCTCTTAACTGTAGGTTTTCGTTATCATCTGAAATCTGCCCGTCTTCAACCTTTGCTTCTTTTGCCTGCTGAGCCATGAAAATCTTACAGCCTGCACCTATCAGCACGTTCTGTATTTCCTGATTGTTGCGGAATTCCTCGACGCACTGCGGACTAACCAAAATGCCTTTGACACGCGCTTTCTTAATAATGCCTGCAAGATCGTCGTTTGGATTATATACCTTGCAGCACATTAGGCGAGCGTGTCTCAGTCTCGTGTCAGAAGAAATGAATCCCTTCAAGACAAATCTGCGTGGTCGCTGAGTGCGGATATTCTTGGCAAGTCCAACACCATCAGACTCCCTGGCATAGATAAACACACGGAGCGTTCTCGAATCGAGCGTAGAAACCTCGTAGAGCACCTTTACCATCACGCGTATGCCCCACATAACCATTGTTGCAAGCACCATTGTTATAAGTGTCTCGGCACGCGACAGTGCAGACAAAGCAGCAATGCCCTCTTCCTTCATTATAGACGAAACTATAAGTGCCAATGCCAATGTCACAACATTAGCATAAGCAACCTTAAGCAAATCGTCGAAAGATGAATAGCGCACAATGCCCGAATAAGTGCTGTACATCCGAGCACCAACCATGCCAAGCAGCGAGTATACTGCCATCGTCATTATAACGTCATAACGGTTCTCTAACAAAACCATTGACTTGTGAATCATCCAATAGGTAAATATACCAATAAAAAAGATGACCACGCTATCCAACAATAATATGCACCAATATGGCAGCGCATCCTTGCAGAAATACCATCCTGTTATTCTTCTTATAGGACTCATATTCGTACTTAAATTTAAAGTTTGTTCTTTTTCCTTTTTATTTTTCCATCTTGTTTTTCAAAGCCATTTTCATTACTTGTAAGCTCCGTCTTTGGCTTCAAGTATTGTGCTGCTTTCGTGTACTATCACGCTATGCCAAACGCCTTGCGGGACTTGTATTCCGAATTTCTTTTCGCGAGGACAGATGCGATAACGCGCCTTTTCTGTATAATCAGATTCTCCGTTATTGTTTGGGTGTTCTTCGTACAGTATCCAGTCGAGACATCCGTCAAGACAGACAACGGTTTCCGATGTGTCGGTGTGCCGATGTATTGGGACTTTCGTTCCCGGTTCGAGCGCATTGAGCATTCGCTGCGATGTATCGCCCGGAGTCGTTCGCAAATCGAAGTTCATGCGAAGACGTTCGTTTTCTTTAGCCTTCACGTGCAACACGGAAAGCAAGTCATCATCTATTATTTGTACATCCATAGTATAATCTTAACCCAGCAAAAACAAATTATAAACAAATGTTTGCCAGCCCCTTATATAGTCTGTTTCTTCTAATAATATATAGAAAGGTTGAATTTCGGGTGTAAAGGTACATAAAATATTTAAAATTCACGATTTTACTATGACTATTTTTTCATCAAAGACAATATTCTTGATTTAGGTTAACCGCGCTTCAAGACTAGGTCCTTTACTTATTTTATTGAGTTTCAAGCAAAATCATCTGTAGTACAAGACAAAGAAAGAGAGCCGTTTCGCTATCCTTTCAGAAACGAAACGGCTCTCTTTCAACAAAATATCTTACTTTAGTTTATCGCCATTTATAACGACTTTCTTCAGAGTAAGATTCTCGATTATGCTCTTGTCGAGATCGCCATTCTTTGTTGTAACATTGAACTTCTCGAACAAGAAATCTTTTAGTTTATACTGGCCGTCAGCCTTCTCCAAGTTAAAGACGACCTTGCTATTTACGTTGATGTTGCGCATAATGATGTTCTGCGAATAAGACATCGGTGTATCTTTGCGACCCTTCAGGTCGAAGAACTGAGTCCAAGGGCGCACAACAAGTACGTTGTCAACATCGCCGGTAATGTCCTCAACCGTGATGTATTCATACATTTGCGGAGTATCGGGACGCATCTTGAGCCATAGCAATCGGCTTGCCTTGTCAATCTTGCATCGACGAACGATGATGTTCTTGTCGTGAATGCTCTCGCTTCCACAGGTAAGCGCGCCGTGGCAGAACCCGTAGTTACAGTCTTCGATGATGATATTTGTGTTCTCGCCATTGTTCTCGTCCTTGTCTGCCCAAGGACCTTTTCCGCCCTTCAGAGCAACGGCATCGTCGTTTACCGCCATGTAACAGTTTTTTATCAGCACATTGTTGCAAACGTCTATATCAACGGCATCGGTACTTGGAGCCTTTACAGGAGATGCAGGAGAAGTGATTGTTAGTCCGAGCAACTTGACGTAGTTTGAACGATAAAGATGAGTTGTCCAGAAAGGCGAATTCTTCAATTTCACGCCAGCGATGAGAACCTCGTTACTATTTGATACATAAACCAATCGCGGACGAAGTTCTTCCATATTCGTACACTTAGGATTAACCTTTCTTCTGAGCCAGAACGACTTCCAGTAACGCAAGCCGTTGCCGTCGAGAGTGCCCTCGCCAGTCAGTTTGAATCCGTTCACATTGTCGACATTGATGAGCGCAGCAAAATAGTCGAGCGTCTGACCTTCCATTCTAGTCTTCAGAATCGGAAAATTGCTGATATCGTCGCTTCCTTTTATAGTCGCGCCCTTCTTCAGATGAAGGTTTGTGCCCTGACGGAAGAAAAGCGAGCCGCTGAGGAATGTTCCTTCGGGAACAACGATAACGCCTCCGCCCTCTTGAGCCGCCTTGTCGATAACAGCCTGAATCTTCTCAGTCTGAATAATCGTGCTGTCATTAACCACTCCATAGTCTGTTATGACGTATGCCTTGCCCTGCTCTGCCAATGTCGGAACTGAGATGTTTCTGAACCATTCAGGAATTACGGTTCCGTCTGGGAACTTGTCATCGGCAGCCACAGACTTGACCGTAGCCATCGCCACCAATCCTAATAAGAATAAATGCTTTAGTTTCATATTTCGATTATAATCAATGATATCCGTTTTTAATAACCTTTGGCAAAGCGCAAAACATCTGCCAGCAACTACGCATTGCCACAATTGTAGCAAAGATAATGCATTATTTTTACATTATAATAAGAGTGAATGTTTTTTTTACTATCTTCGCCCAACATTAACATTGATTTATGGCTAACAAGGAAAAAACAGTATACGTTTGCAAAGAATGTGGCTACGACTCGCCTAAATGGATTGGCAAATGCCCTGCCTGCGGTGCGTGGAACACTTTTGTTGAGCAGGTTGTAAGGAAAGAAAGCAACTCGTCGGCGGCTGCAAGCAGATACGCATCGAGCGACAGCGTGCTTCACCCGAATGGAGCGAAGCCTGTGAGATTCAGTCAGATTCAGGGTGGCGAAGACCCGCGAATTGACATGCGCGACAAAGAACTGAACCGCGTTCTTGGCGGTGGATTGGTACTCGGAAGCATGGTTCTGCTCGGCGGTGAACCGGGAATCGGAAAATCTACGCTCGTTCTGCAAACGGTGCTTAACCTGCCCGACATGAAGATTCTGTATGTCAGCGGAGAAGAAAGCACACGCCAACTCAAACTTCGAGCCGAAAGACTCATTGCCAGAATGCCGGGCAGAGACATCAACGAACTCGAAAACCTGTATATCATCAGCGAAACATCGCTCGAACAGATTTACACTCACGTCAAGAACGTACTTCCTGAGATTCTCATCATCGACTCTATCCAAACCATAAGCACCGAGGCGGCAGAAAGTTCGCCGGGAAGCATCAGTCAGGTGCGCGAATGTGCGGCATCAATCCTGAAATTTGCAAAGGAGAGCAACACGCCGGTGATAATGATTGGCCACATCAACAAAGAAGGAACTTTGGCAGGTCCGAAGGTTTTGGAGCACATCGTAGATACTGTTATTCAGTTCGAAGGCGACCAACACTACATGTACCGTATTCTGCGAAGCATAAAAAACCGCTTCGGAAGTACTTCGGAACTCGGAATATACGAGATGCAGCAGAGCGGTCTGCGCGAGGTGAACAACCCTTCTGAGTTGCTTCTGAGCAAGGACAGCGAAGGATTGAGCGGAGTGGCTATTGCCAGCGCGATTGAGGGTGTTCGTCCGTTCTTGATTGAGACGCAGGCTCTGGTGAGCACGGCGGCATACGGAACCCCCCAGCGCAGTGCGACAGGCTTCGACAACCGAAGGCTTAACATGCTTCTCGCCGTTCTGGAAAAGCGCGTGGGCTTTAAACTGATGCAGAAAGATGTGTTCATAAACATTGCCGGTGGACTGCGCGTTACCGACCCTGCCATCGACCTTTCCATTATAGCCGCCGTTCTGAGCAGTAACGTAGACACAGGCTTGGACCACGACATCTGCATGTGCGGCGAAGTGGGTCTGAGCGGGGAAATCCGCCCTGTGGCTCGCATTGAGCAGCGCATAGCCGAGGCAGCAAAACTCGGATTCAAACAGATTATCATTCCGCAGCACAATCTGCAGGGACTCGACAGAAACAAGTTCGACATCGAGATTATTCCAGTAAAGAAGGTCGAGGAAGCTTTGCGTGTATTGTTCGGGTAACATCCGACTTCAGAAAAAATCCCAGTCGTTTTTTCATCGAACGACTGGGATTTTTCTTTATTTTCCAACTGGATGATTCAGCAGCGGAACTTGCGTTTCCTTCAGACCGAGAGCCGACTTGATGGCATCAACATTCATCGTTGCACGGGCAACGGTATTGAGCGATGCAGCCGAGCAATACAGATAGATGTTCTGCGAAACATATCCGGCATCCATTGCCGAAAGAACCTCGGCATTGCCCTTAAACTTGCTTGTGTCAGAAACAAGCAGAAGGAACAGCGGAGCGTTCTTCATAAAATCCTGACGCCCGGCAACATCTGCTCTAACATCCTTGTCAGTTACCTGAGCAAGCGTGTTTTTTGCCGCATCATAGAGATACGTTCCATCTGACTTAACAACATAAACCAAGATGTCCTGCACGTTCATTGCCGACGGAGCGGTTCGGTTGTTGTTCTCGGGGCGGTTGATTCCGTTTGCAGCCCAAAGCAGATTGCTCACCTCCTGCTGCGAAAGTTGAGTTGCAGCAAACTCTCTTACCGTCTTACGGTTCTTCAAAGCCTGCATCAGGGTCATTTTGTTGTCCAGATTAGGCTTTGGCAACTGAATCTTTTTTGAAGACTGGGCACTGCCGCTCAGCGAGCAACCGAGCAACAGAGCCACTAATATTTTCTTGAACATAAATATTATTTCAACTCAAGAGTTACGATTGAGTGTGCAGGCATCTTGACTGTCAGCACGTTCTTCTTGACCTTTGCGTCCTTGAATACGGCTGGCTTGATAACGTCTGGCTTCTCGAAGCTGTTAAATTCAGCAACGTTCTTGCAGTTAAGAATTGTTCCGTTTACAGTCTTCACATTCAGTTTGTCGAAGTTGAGAGTAACTTCGGCACTCTTTGCCAAATCAACATTTGTAAGGCTGACGTGTGTAACGCCGTCTTTTACAGAAACCGTAGAACTGATGCTGTTTAGAGTTCTGTCGCCCTCATTCTTACGCTCGTTGCGTGTTGTGCGTGACTCGCAAGTTATATCAACAGGAATGTACTTAGCATCCTGATGAACGTTGTACATCTGGAATACATAGTAAGTTGGAGTGAGCACCATCTTGTCGTCCTTTGTAAGAATCATACTCTGAAGCACGTTAATAACCTGAGCGATGTTTGTCATCTTTACGCGGTCTGTGTACTTGTGGAAGATGTCGAGGCTCAAAGATGCAACCATAGCGTCGCGCATAGTGTTCTGCTGGAAGAGATGACCCGGATTTGTGCCGTCTTCAACATCCCACCATGTTCCCCACTCATCTACAAGAAGGGCAACCTGCTTCTTTGGGTCGTACTTATCCATTATCTTTATATGCTTCTGAAGAAGCGAGTCGATTCCGCAGCACTTGCCAAGACACCAGTAGTAATCATCATCAGTAAACTTTGTAGCCTTGCCCTTGCTGCCGTTCCATCCAAGAACGGTGTAGTAGTGTAGTGACAAACCGTCCATCTTTCTGCCTACGTTCTTCATCAGAACTTCAGTCCAGTTAAGGTCGTAGTCGCTTGCACCACTGGCAATCTTGTAAAGTTTGTTTCCGTTAAACTCGCGGCAATATGTTGAATATCTGCGATAAAGGTCGCCGTAATATTCAGGACGCATGTTGCCACCACATCCCCAACTTTCATTACCAACGCCGATGTACTTAACGTGCCAAGGCTTCTCGCGACCGTTAGCCTTACGAATCTTAGCCTGAGGTCCGTCCTCGGCAGTCATGTACTCAACCCACTTTGCCATCTCCTCAACAGAGCCGCTACCTACATTAAGGCTTACATAAGGCTCGCAGCCAAGGATTTCGCAAAGATTCAGGAACTCGTGAGTACCGAAACTATTGTCCTCGACAGTTCCGCCCCAGTTATTGTTTACCATGCGTGGGCGATTCTCTTTCGGACCGATGCCGTCTACCCAGTGATACTCATCGGCAAAACAGCCGCCTGGCCAGCGAAGAACAGGAACTTTCAAGTCCTTCAACGCCTTTACCACATCATTTCGGTATCCGTTTGTATTCGGAATCTTAGAATCCTCACCAACCCAAAGTCCTCCGTATATACATGAGCCAAGATGCTCGGCAAACTGACCGTAAATTTCCTTTGGAATTACGTTTCCTTCTGTGCTGTTATGTACTGCTACAGTTGCTTTTTGCTGAGCGAAGGCTGTAGTACCCATTCCGAACAGCAGCAATGCTAAAATGATTTTGAATTTCATGTTGTTTGTTATATGTATTTTGTATTATTTCAATCCTTCGAGAAGTCTCTTCAGAACAACGGTTGCCGAAATCTCACGGTTTGCAGCCTCTGGAATCACGAGCGATGTCTCAGCCTCGATAACATCGTCGCTCACAATCATGTTGCGGCGAACAGGCAAACAGTGCATGAAGTAAGCGTTGTTAGTTACAGCCATGTGTGCAGAATCTACCGTCCAACTCATGTCCTGAGAGAGAACCTTTCCGTAGTCATCTGGATTTGTAACGCCCGGACAACTCCAGTTCTTTGCATAAACGAAGTCTGCGCCTTCGAGAGCCTTCATCTGGTCGTACTCCACACGGGCATTGCCAACAAACTTAGGATCGAGTTCGTATCCCTTCGGATGAGTTACGACGAAATCGACATCGGCAGCGTTCATCCACTGTGCGAACGAGTTTGGAACAGCCTGAGGCAATGCCTTTGGATGAGGAGCCCATGTCATTACAACCTTTGGACGGGCAGTTTTCTTGTACTCTTCGATTGTAATCAAATCGGCAAAACTCTGCAACGGATGAACAGTTGCACTCTCCATGAAGAAAACAGGTTTGCCACTATATTTAATGAACTGGTTCAGAATCTTCTCCTCGTAATCGTCCTTGCGACTCTCGAAAGTTGCGAACGAACGAACTCCGATGATATCGCAATAGCAAGCCATCACCGGGATAGCTTCGAGAAGATGCTCGCTCTTGTCGCCATTCATCACAACGCCGCGCTCAGTCTCGAGTTTCCATGCGCCCTGATTAACATCGAGCACGATTACGTTCATGCCAAGATTCATGGCTGCCTTCTGCGTGCTCAGACGGGTACGAAGGCTATTGTTGAAAAAGATGAGCATGGCAGTCTTGTTCTTGCCAAGTTCCTGATACTTGAAACGGTCTTTCTTTATCTCTGCGGCTTCTTGAAGCGCAAGCCTCAAATCGCCCAAATCTTCTACATTCTGAAAATAGCGCATAGTTGTTATTCTTTATTGATTATAAGCAAATTTATAGTATTTCATTCCCTCGCCGTAGAGGTTCACTCCCATACTAATTGTGTCGCCGTCAGCAAGTTGATACTGTTTAAGCGGAACGGAAAGATATGCCCTGTGAGTGTAATATTCGGCATCTTCGCCACGGTTGTGATAGAGCCTAAGAGACACAAGCCGATGTTCGCCGGAAACAGAAATTGAATCTTGTCCGAAGTGAAACGAGTGAGCCTCGCCTGCCCCTTCAATCTGAAGGACGATGTTAATATATCCTGCCGAAAGCCAGATGCCCTGCATCCTAACCGAATCGGTCTTGAATCCGCCTTTTATGTGGTTCGACGGAACAGGAACGGGCGAAATCGTCTTTGTTGTGTTGTACAGATAGATGCTCGATTCGTCGACAAGTCTGTACTGAGCCACGACGCGATAGAGCGTGTCCTTCTTATATCCGCCCGATGCGTTACTTACCGAATAACTAATGCCGTCGCCATCGTTCATCTTCTCGATTGTTCCGCTTTTGTCGGTAATCACATCGGCAAAACTCGTAAGCACATCAGGATATCTGCCGCCGTCGTTTTCATCATCGCAGGCAACAATCATCAGCAGCAGGCAAAGACACAGACAGATTCTCTTCATGGCATCATTTTGGTCTTACCTGTCCGTTGCCCTTTATTATCCACTTGTAGGTGCATATTTCCTCAAGGGCCATAGGACCTCGGGCGTGCATTTTCTGAGTGCTGATGCCGATTTCTGCGCCAAGTCCGAACTGCGCTCCGTCGGTAAACGATGTAGGAGCGTTGGTATAGACACATGCGGCATCGACCACGCGACTGAATTTGTCGGCGCGGGCTGAATCTTCGGTTATGATGCACTCGCTGTGGCGAGAACTGTTCTTGCGGATGTAAGCCAAAGCCTCATCGAACGTAGCAACAACTTTCAGAGCCATCTTATAGTCCTGAAATTCGGTACCAAAACTGTCGGCTGTGGCATGCTGAAGAAGTTCGGCAGGATAAGAGCCACTGAGCGCAACATAAGAAACCTCATCGGCATAGATGATGACGTTTTCATTGGCTAGCGGAGCACACAACTCCGGTATGTCAGCCAATCGGCTTTCGTGAACAAGCGTGCAGTCGAGTGCGTTGCAGACGCTTACTCTTCGGGTCTTTGCATTGTTGATTATCGCCTTGCCTTTCTCCAAGTCGCCAAACTCATCGAAATAAGCATGGCAGATGCCTGCGCCAGTCTCGATGACCGGAACTTTTGCCGTATCGCGTACAAACTGTATCAGTCTTGAACTTCCGCGAGGAATAATCAAATCTACATAATCGACAGCCTCGAGCAACTCGGCAGTTGCCTCGTGAGTTGCAGGAAGAAGCTGCGCAACCATCTCGCTCACGCCAAAACGCTTCAACACAGTGTGAATTACGTTCATTATGGCGCGGTTGCTGTCGTCGGCATCCTTTCCGCCCTTCAAGATGCAGGCATTTCCGCTCTTCAGGCAGAGAGAAAAGACATCGAATGTGACATTAGGACGAGCTTCGTAAACAATTCCGATGACGCCGAAAGGCACGCTCACGCGAGTAATGTCGAGACCGTTAGGCAACACGCTGTGCTTCAGCACTCTGCCAAGAGGCGACGGCAACAGAGCCACATGGCGCGTATCCGAAGCAATGCCATCGATACGTTCCTTTGTCAGTTTTAGTCTGTCGTACATCGGGTTGGCAGGATCCATTCGTGCCAAATCCTTTGCGTTAGCCTCAAGAATGGCTGGAGTCTGAGCAACGGCTTCATCTACCACCGCCAAAAGAATCTCGTTAATGCGCTTGTCGTCCAAGTCGGACAACGAGGTGCTTGCCTCGCGAACTGATTCAAAAAGTTTGCTTAATGCCATAATCAAAGTTTAGTCTAAATACAGATAATCGTAATGAACAAGAGGTTTCTGGTCGTGCTTTCCTATAACGTCTCGGGCTTCGTCGGCAGAGCACGATACTTTTCCTACGCCTATTGCCTTGCCCGAATGGTTCACGACCTTGACGATATCGTCTTTCTCGAAATCGCCTTCAATCTTTACAACGCCAACAGGCAGTATGCTTGCAGCCTTTCTGCCCTTTATCGCCTTCACGGCCTCTTCGTTTAGATGAAGTTCGCCCTTTGCGAATCCGGCAGAGTGCGAAATCCACTTCTTAACGCTCGAAACCTCGTCTTTCCTAGGAATGAAATGAGTAAAAGTTGTCTCTTCGGTGCGTGTTATGAGGTCGACCAAGATATTGTCTTTCTTTCCGTTGGCAATGAAAACGTCGAGACCTTCCTCTGCCACCTTTCGGGCGATGGTTGTCTTCGTAATCATTCCGCCGCGGCCGAAGCCCGACTTCTCGGTCTGAACATACTGGGTGAGGTCTTCGCCCGGATTAACCTCGCGAATCACCCTTGCCTTCGGGTCTGACGGATTTCCTGTGAAGATTCCGTCGATATTGCTCAGAATGATGAGAGCGTCAGCATCCATCATGGTGGCGATGAGTCCCGAAAGTTCGTCGTTATCGGTAAACATCAGTTCAGTAAGCGATATCGTGTCGTTCTCATTAACGATTGGAATAACGCCGTTCTCAAGCATCACCATCATGCAGTTGCGCTGGTTAAGATAATGGCGGCGGGTTCCGAAGTTCTCTTTCATTGTAAGAACCTGCCCCACCGCAATATGGTGTTCCTTAAAGAAATCGTAGTAACGGCGAATGAGTTTTGCCTGTCCCACTGCCGAGAAAAGCTGGCGTTGGTCTACGCTGTCCATCTTTCGCGACACCTTCAGCTCGCTTCGGCCTGAAGCCACAGCTCCCGATGACACAAGGATTATCTCGATTCCGAGTTTGCGAAGTTCGGCCACTTGGTCGACAATTGCCGACATGCGCGTAACATCGAGTGTTCCGTCCTTACGCGTCAGAACATTACTACCAATCTTTACAGTTATTCTTCTATATTTCTGTTCCATTTTCGAATCAAAAAAAATATTCAGCAAAAACGTTTTTACTTGTCAACCTTCCTGATGCTGTCGATAATGCGGTCGATGTCCTCTTCCATGCCCTCAACATAGACGATTATCATGAGATACGCCACGGTAGAGTTTTCGGGCGCGAGAGTAATCAAATACACTCCGTTATTGCCGAGGTCGCCCTCAACGATATGCCCTTTAATCTCCGGAAGATTCTTAATCTCGTCTATACCCGACGCATCTTTTATCCCGATGCTTGCGGCAATCATCTGCATCGTCTCCTTCATCTGGTCGGGCTCAAGCCCGTCGCGGTCAATCATCTGCAACGAAACCATATAGTCTTCTGCCGAAACTTCGTACAACTGGGGTGTGTTCTTCCTTATCTGTACAGGCTCAACACTCGTAAAGGCAATGCCTCCTTTTTCCCACACGCAAGCAACGGCTTGGACAGAATCCTGCTCAACCATTTTGCTTTCTTGTGCTACGGCCGGCGCGCTCATGAAAGAAGCCGCCAAAGCCCACAATGCCATGCATTTCATTAAGTTAACTGACGTTAAGATTTTCGTTCTTCTGAATTTGTGTTCAAATTTACGAGTTTTTTGCGATATGACATTCATTAGCTCAAAAAAACTTAAAAAAAAGTTTGCGTTTCTCATTTTTATACATTATATTTGCGGATGAGGATAATATAAGAAGAAAAGAACTTTTTTTACACTATATAATAATTTATTGTTATGAATACTACGAAGATGAAAAAGGCTGAAAATGACAGGAGACCTGTTGTTTCTACCACTTACGGAATTACTCGTATGAGAGGGATGAGTTGGAATGATATGCGCCGTGCACTTAGTGTAGGTTTGGGCAAAAGATTCTCTGCAACACGCAGATTTGCCTGAAGCTTCGGAAAAAGAAATTTTCAAAAAAAGTCTACTTTGCAAGGAAAATGAATAATCTTTCATTGAAGTAGACTTTTTCTATGCAGAAAACATCTGACAAAAAATATTGCTTGTGCTTAAATTTCATAATACGACTAAAAACATAATCCTAATCCTGCTGTTTGCCATCAGCCAGAATTTGACGGCAAGCGACAAGGTCTCGACACTCGAACGGCGTGCCGACAGTATTATGCGCATAATGGTGAGCGAATACCACAAGCAGTACAAAAAGCCTTTCGAAACCATAAACCTTACCGATTCTACTATCTGGAATACAAGACTTTACAAATTTTGTAAACAACTGCCCAAAGGCGGAGAACTGCACGTTCACAGCACGGCTCTTCTGGCCTTCGACGACTATTGCAGTTTTTTGGCATCACAGCCAAACATATACATTCAGATTGAGGGGGATAACATCGGACACACTCTCTATCAGACCGATCCTTACGATGTTCCGGCAGGATATCTTCCGGCAAGAACATGTTTGTCTGGCAATTATCTTACGCGCGACAGATGTCTGAAACTATACACTTTCAACGGGGGCTCCCAGCCCAACCCATGGAAAGATTTTCAGCCAATATTCAGAAGGATTTTCAACGGGGCTTTCGGCTCGCCAGAGAACTTCGAAAAGTACATGGAAAACGCATTCAACATCTACGTCGAAAACAATATTCAGTTTGCCGAGATAAGAATCGGCTCAACTATGGACCGCGACATTTTTCTGAGCATGGCGGAGATGATAATGAAAGCGTGCAACAATGTGCGCAAAAAGGCAGACTTTCATGTCTCAATAATTGGCACTGGCAACAAAGGCTACTCACTCGAAGAGGTTCAGAAGCGAATTGACAATGTCGCATACGTTCAGCAGCACATAAAAGACACACTGATGGGCAAATGCAACGTCGTTACGGGATTCGATCTCGTTTCGAACGAGGACTGCAACAATGGTTTTGAATATTATTACGATGTTTTGAAGAAATGCGAGCACGAACATCCCGATTTGAAACTCTATCTTCATGCAGGCGAAACAAAGAACACAAAGAACGACAACATTATGTGGGCTATAAAATTGGGGGCAAAGCGCATAGGACATGCCTTCAACATGTATTTTTTCCCAGATTTATACAACGAAATCAGACAAAATGATATCTGCATAGAGACTTGTCCGCTGAGTAGCGTGAAACTTGGATATTGTTCGGACATGAAATCGCATCCAAGCATCGAATACATTCATTCGGGACTTCCGGCTGCCATTTGCAGCGACGACCCTACAATTTTTGAGCACACGGCTCTTACAGACGATTTCTTTGCCGTAATCGCAGAATGGAATCTCAGTCTAAGCGAAGTTAAGCAACTCTGCATGAACAGCATAACATACAGTTCGCTTTCTAAAAAGGCAAAGAAAAGGATTATGAAAGACTGGAAGAAGCGATGGGCTGAGTTTGTCAGAGGCATCGCAGAGCAAAAATAAAAAACGTGCCCGACAGGCTTATGCAATACTATCGGACACGCTTGTTTTTTATTTCTTCACTACCTTATCAACATCTACCGTTCCATCAGAATATTTAATCTTGCGAACACTTATGCCTTTTAAAGGCGAAGAAATGCGCTTGCCATCGAGAGTGTAATATTCTATGCTTTCGACAGAACTGTTGTTGAGGACTTTCGCACCTACAGACGTGACAACCTTGTTATATGCAGGATAATACTCATTTACCGAAGTAATCGCGTTATCGTTTCCGGCACGCACAATATCCTCTACGATACTGTTCAAGTATACCTCGATATTAAGATACCAACCTTTCTCCTTGTCAAGAGTCTTGGTAAGAGCATCGCTCGCATCATTAGGATTCAGTCCGTTTGCTGTCTCCCACTCATCAGGAATTCCGTCGCCATCTGTATCATATCCGGCAGGACGGGAGTCTGATTTCAAAGCAGGGAAACTTGGAAGCGTTACATCTTCTGTCGCACTTGGGTCGTTGATGTAATCAACAATTCCGGCACGGGCTGTCACCGGACCTGTATAAGTTGTAGTTCCAGTCCTTGCCTCCTCGGCATAACGAACGTCTACGGCATCGCGGAAAAGAGATGCACCGCTGTATGCCAGCACTTTATCATAAGCATTTACGGCAGAATGAGTTGTAACATCTCCCGAAGGCTGAGGATTGTCGAGTTTAATTTTAACACAATCAACGCCGCTACCGTTCTTCACATACTCAACCGACGAGCCGTAATAATGATTAGGGTCGACGGTATACCGTTCTCCGTTTATCTCTGGAATACCGCTATCGTATGCAACGCCCTTCCAGTCGTAGTTTGCAGCATCTGTTCCAGCAGCCGTCACATAATTTCCGCTGATGTAATAACGGCTTGTGTAATCAGGGAAAGGATTGTCGCCTGCATTGCTTGCGCTTGCCTTCGAAATCTGAGTCACACGCATCTTGTTTGATGTTGCAGGGCCTGCCTGATAATAGTTGTTGACGATGTTCACATATCCGCCGCCGGGACCTCCGTAGCAACCGTTGCCATTACCCCAGTTATACATCACGCAGTTGCGGAAGTCCACCTGCTCAGCCTGAATAGTATTCTCGTACTTTGTATTGTCAAAATCAGTCCAGTTGTAACGCGCGCCATTGAAACGAGGCACTCTGTTCTGCATGTGCAGAAGGAAATTGTGATGGAACGAGGCTTCCTTTCCACCCCAGATTCCACCGTAACTGTGCTCGCCCTTTGAATGTCCCGGATTTGCCAGAGCCTCGCCAAGCGTACACCACTGCATAGTAAAGTTGCGGTTGTCGTAGAAAGAGGCAATCTCATCAATGCTCCAAGAGAACGAGCAATGGTCGAGGATGATATTTCTGTGCTGTCGTCCCCATGCTGCGTCCGCACCATCATCGACACTCTTTACCTGTGAACGACGGAAACGAATAAAGCGGACAATAATATTGTCGCCTTTGTTGAAGTTTACCGTGTAATATCGCAGCGTAATACCTTCTCCCGGCGCAGTCTGACCGGCGATTGTGGTATTTGCAGGGATAGGAAGTTCTGAACGCAAATCGATGTATCCGCTCACATCAAACACGATGATTCGAGGTCCCGTCTGGTTTAATGCCCATCTGAGGCAGCCCTTTGTCCCTGCATTATCAGCAAGATTTGTGACATGATAGATTTTTGCAGCCGACGATTCCGTACTTCGTCCGCCTGTTGTTGTGTAGCGTGCATGCCCTTCGGCTCCCGGGAAAGCCGGAACATCATCTGCCATTGCCGGAACAGCCGTAAGCCATGTCAGCGCAGCAATGGCAAATCTCGTTTTTTCTTTCAATTTTAGCATAATAGTAAATTTCTTATTTTTTAAACTTCGCAAATATAAGAAAAATAAATTCGCCTTGCCTTATTTGACTTTATTTTTAACATCCTTTAATAAACAAAAAGCCTGAGGTGAAATCACTTCACCCCAAGCCCATATCTCATAAATTCAAATTCGGAATTATTTTACTTCCCAGATATCGTTAGTCTCAAGAAGTTCTGCAAAGTTGTGATACTTCTTTGCAGCCTTTACTTCCTCAATCTGAGCCTCTACTGCATCGTTGTAAGTAGGAGCGTCAACATCACGGATAACACCGAGAGCAACAGGGAAGCCGTCATTGTCGCCCATCAAGGCAAGCTTCAGTTGCAATGTATTGTCCTCGCAGTGAGCATCGTGAACAAGAATATCCTTCTCTGTGATACCGTTCTCGCCAATCTTTACGACCTTCAACCCGAAGCCATCCTGAACAAGACCGAACTCGCGATTCTCACCGAAAATCAGCGGTTCGCCATGCTTTACGTAGATAGCATTCTTTGCACGACCAGCCTTATCATAAACAGACTCGTGTGTTCCGTTGTTGAAGATAACGCAATTCTGAAGAATCTCGCAAACTGCTGCACCCTTGTGGTTGTAAGCAGCCTTCAAGATGTCAACTGTTGCAGCAGCATCTGTGGCAACGGCGCGAGCAAAGAAATGACCGCGTGCACCAAAGCAAAGCTCAGCTGGGCGGAATGGATCCTCAACAGTTCCGTAAGGAGATGACTTACTTACGAATCCGCGTGGAGATGTTGGAGAATACTGACCTTTTGTAAGACCATAGATTCGGTTGTTCAACAGAATCATGTTAAGGTCGATATTACGACGGTTTGCGTGGATAAAGTGATTACCACCGATAGCCAAGCCATCGCCATCGCCACTAACCTGCCATACAGTAAGCTTTGAGTTTGCAACCTTTGCTCCTGTTGCAATGGCAGCAGCACGACCGTGGATTGTATTCATGCCATAAGTAGCCATGTAGTGTGGCAGACGGCTTGAACAACCGATACCCGAGATAACCGCAGTATCGTATGGTGCTACACCAATCTCAGCCATTGCCTTCTGAAGAGATGCAAGAAATGCGTGGTCGCCGCATCCCGGACACCAGCGTGGCTGGCCCTTCTTAAAATCCTGAATTGTATATGCCATAATCGTAAAGTCTTAATTATTTGTTATAGATTTCAGTGAAGGCCTCAACCAACTCGTTTACAACGAAAGGCTGACCCTTTACTTGGTTGAACTGATATGGAACGAATCCATCTACCTTCATGCGAAGGAATGCAGCAAGCTGACCCATGTTCTGCTCGGCAACAACAACTTTCTTGTACTTCTTCAGAACCTCTGAAGCATTCTCTGGAAGCGGGTTGATGTACTTGAAGTGTGCCATAGCAACCTTCTTTCCGCTTGCGTTCATCTCTTCCATAGCAGCACGCAGATGACCGTATGTGCCACCGAAGCCGACGATAAGCAACTCAGCATCCTTGTCGCCGATAACCTCAAGGTCTGGAACAACAATGTTGTTAATCTTAGCCTGACGCTTGCGAGTCATCAAATCGTGGTTCTCTGGATTTGTTGAGATTGCGCCAGTCTTGTCGTCCTTCTCCAAACCACCAAGAATGTGCTGGAATCCTTCGCGACCCGGAACAGCCCAATAGCGAGTACCATTCTCGGCACGCATGTATGGAGTCCATGTGCCCTTCAGCTCCTCTGGAACGTATGGAGGGTTGATTGCAGGGAACTCAGCAAGGTTTGGCAACTTGAACGCGCCAGAACCGTTTGCAACGTAAGCATCGGTAAGAAGAACGACAGGAGTCATGTGCTCGAGCGCAATCTTACAAGCGTTATATGCAGCGTCGAAACAGTCGGTTGGAGATGTTGCTGCGATTACAGGAAGCGGAGACTCGCCATTACGGCCAAACAAGCACTGAAGCAAGTCGGTCTGCTCGCTCTTTGTTGGAAGACCTGTTGCAGGACCACCACGCTGAACATCGAGCACCACGAGAGGCAACTCCATGATTACTGCAAGGTTCATAGCCTCTGATTTCAAACAGATGCCAGGACCTGATGTTGAAGTTACGGCAAGAGCACCTGCGAATGATGCACCTACGGCTGAAGCACAGCCGGCAATCTCATCCTCGCACTGAACGGTTGTTACACCAAGGCTCTTGTGCTTAGAAAGCTCATGAAGAACATCGGTTGCAGGAGTGATAGGATAAGAACCTAGATAAAGCTTCAAGCCTGCCTTCTCGGCAGCGGCAATGAAACCGTATGCAGTAGCCTTGTTACCTGTGATATCCATGTAACGTCCCGGCTCCTTAACCTTAGTCTCGATGCGATATACGTTAGCAGCAGAACTGTGGGTATTGTGTCCGAAATCGTAACCAGCCTGAATAACCTTGATGTTAGCCTCGGCAACACCAGGCTTCTTTGCAAACTTTTCCTTCAGGAAGTTGAAGGCGATGTCAAGATCACGGCTGAACAGCCAGCAAACCAGTCCAAGAGCGAACATGTTACGGCACTTCAGCATCGACTTGTTGTCCATGCCTGAATCTGCCAAGCAGTCCTTAACCATCTGTGTGATGTTACAAGCAATAACGCGGTCTGGGTCGATGCCCATCTCGCCAAGATAGTCAGGAGTCTTGAAGGCAGCCTTCTCCAAATCCTTCTCCTGGAAAGAATCAGTATCTATAATGATGGTAGCATTTGGCTTAGCGTACTTGTACTGTGTTTTCAAAGCAGCGGCATTCATTGCCACCAAAACGTCACAAAAGTCGCCGGGAGTATAAACCTTGCCAGCACCGATATTTACCTGAAAGCCAGATACACCAGTAAGCGAACCTTGCGGGGCGCGGATATCTGCCGGATAGTCAGGGAAGGTACTGATACTGTTACCTACAGTTGCTGAAACCGTAGAGAAGATGTTTCCGGCCAACTGCATTCCGTCGCCAGAATCTCCCGAGAAGCGAACAGCTACGCTGTCAAGCTCCTTAATTTCCAAATTTTCTGCCATATTTTTGATATTTGGTTTACTATATTATTAGTACAAACAAAATTCACTTTGCAAAAATCGCAAAGTTTTTCCATTTAACAAAATGTTTTAAAGCATATTCTTTCATTATTCAACAAAAAAGGACACTTTTCTTATAAAGCGTCCCGTTTTTCGTATGTTTACTTACATTTTATTCATATTTTAATCATCAACGTTTCCATTGTAATCTGGCTGACCCTCAGCACCATCCGGCTGTGGCTTGCCTTTCTTTGCCTTTGCACGCATGTTTCCGAAGCTGTAGCTAAGCTGAATAGAGAAACGACGTCCGCCTCGCCAGCTCTCCGAATCCTGAGTGTAGCCGTTTCCGCTTGTGATGCTGCGCATCTTTCGGCTGTCGAGAAGGTCGCGGGCGTTGATTGCAACGGTGAATTTCTTGTCGAAGAATGTCTTGCGCAATCCAAGGTCGAGCATGTAGCTTGACTTTCTCTTTCCTTGAGTAATAACTCTCTCGGCATCGTATCGGCCTGTTGCCTGGAACGAAATGCTGTAAGGAAGCATGAAACTTGCCATCATCTGGGCGTTCCACGAGAAGTTGTCATCGCTCAAAACCGTTACGGTCTGAGGCATTCCGTTGTCGAGGATATAGTTGAAGTTTCCGCCATCGAGTTTATAGTAGAACAGGTTCAGCGTTGTCGTAAGGTCAAGAATCTTGAACAGTTTGTTCTTGCTGATGATTTCAACTCCCGAGCTCAACGACTTGGCGATGTTCTCGTTTGTTGAGTATCTGATTCCGTCGAGAACATAGCTGATGTTCTGAATAACATCGGTTGTAGGGCGATAATACCCAGAGAACGACAGCGTGTGAGCCTCCCAGTTCTTGATGTAGTTCAACTCGAACGAATTTGTGTACTCCGGAGTAAGTTGCGGATTTCCGTACGAGATGTTTGTTGAGTCGCTGATATTCTTGAACGAGTTCATCTGTCCGCCCCAAGGTCTACTCAGACGACGGGTGTAGTTAACCTGCAACTCCTGATTGTGCGGCAACTGATAACTCAAGAATGCCGTTGGGAACAGCGCAAAGTAATCTTTCTTAAACTTAGTCGGCTCAACATCCTGGAACTCCTGCTCGTAGCCTCGGCTCTCGGCATCGACCTTCCAGTACTCGCCTCTCAAGCCAAGCTGATAGCCGAACTTCTCGCCTATACGACTCTGGAAGTTTGCATATACGGCATGGATGTCCTGATTGTAGACGAATCGGTTGTAAAGACTCTTGATGATGTCGGTCTTTGCCAAATCTGCGTATGTAAACACAGGACTGTTCTCTTTCGAAAGGCGGCCGTTGTATCCAGCCTCAATCTTGCCAGCGCTTCCAACCGGCTGCTCGTAGTCGAGTTTTATCTCCCAACTCTTAGGATTTATCTTAGTATTCTGCGACTGAAGGCTGTTCACCTTATCACCACCCACAAACTGCGTATTTTGAGTGTACGAAGTCTCCATATCTGAGTTGAAACCGCTGCGGCTCACATTGAAATCGAGCGTGTGACTTGTCTTCCACTCGTGGCGGTAGCCGAAATCGAAGTGGTTCATGTTCATGTCGCTTATATTGTGAGTGAAGCGGTCGCGAGTGTACTCGCTTCCGATATAGTCGATGTTGGTGCGGCGATGACCGTGACCGAACATTCCCATATAACCGAAGCTGATATCATCTTTCTTAGTGAAATGCCAAGTGAATCCGGCACGCACAAATACGTTGTTGCCAATGTTCTTTCCCTTCGAATCTGAATTCAAGAAGCCTGTCTGATTTCCGTTTTCACCAAGATATGTACGGTTTGACACCGTTCCGTTCTTGTGAACGCGATGTCCGTAACCAACATTAGCATAAGCATCGAACACACCGCTGCTGTAGTTGATGTTTGCTCCCAGACGACCGCCGCCCGTACTCAGACCACTTGCCTTTACACCGCCGTAATATCCGGCTTTGCGGTCGCGCTTCAGAATGATGTTGATAATTCCGGCACTTCCTTCAGGACTATACTTTGAAGATGGGTTTGTTATGACCTCAATCTTCTCGATACTCTCTGCTGGCATCTGCTGAAGGATGTCGCCACGATTGTCGCTGGTCATTCCCTGTGCCTTACCGTTAATCCAGATTGTAACGCTCTGGCTTCCACGCAGCGACACGTTACCTTCCGAATCCACCTCGACCGACGGGATTGTCTCCAAAGCCTCGCTTGCAGAGCCGCCTACGGCTGCAAGGTTCTGGTCGAGATTGAAAACCTTCTTGTCGATGTCGAGTTTCATCGAACTCTTCTGTGCCACTACATTTACCTCTTGCAATGTCTTGCTGTCTTCTTGCAGAATGATGCTGTGAAGGTTTACACTATGGTTGTTCTGTGCAGACAGAGTAAAATCGCGGTTCACGCTTACATATCCCATGTATGAAACACTAAGGGTGTATGTTCCGTCGCCCAATCCGTCGATGTTAAAATTACCTTCAAGATCGGAAATAGTACCTTTGATAAGGTTCTTCTGTCCTTTTTTGTAAACGCTAAGATTTACGAACTCTATCGGTTGCTTAGCCTTGTCTACTACCTTTCCCTTCACATTTCCTGCTACAATATCATTTATTGCAGCCCCTACCAAAAATAGTAGAATTAAAACTCTTTTCATTGTTATGATAATATTACTCTCCTAATAAAACATATTTCGGGTCACAAAAATAAGAAAAAAAAAGAATCGCACAACCTCTACGGCAAACTTCTTATTGTAAAACATACAATATTCGGTTATATTTAGACCAAAAAGAGAATTATATTTACAATATAGTTTAAATATAATATTACCGATTTCGTCTATAAAATCCCCGATTTAACAGATTTTAACATTAAATTATCGGCTATTTTACCATTTCACCAACTCTGCAAAGCAAAAAGTCAGACCGAAAACCGAGCGATTTTCAGTCTGACTTTTGTACCCCCGAGGGGAATCGAACCCCTATCTAAAGTTTAGGAAACTTCTATTCTATCCGTTGAACTACAAGGGCTTTTATAAGCCTCTTCTGCCGTTCGGGGCAAAAGAGGCTTTATAGTGTTTATTATTCAGCTGCTGTCAAATCAGCCTCCTTAATGCGCTTACCCATTACGAGGTATGCAGTAGGAGCAGCGACGAACAATGATGAGCAAGTACCGATAACTACACCAAGAATCATTGCGAATGCAAAGCTTCTGATGCTCTCACCACCAAGGATGAAGATACAGAGCAATACAATCAATGTAGAAACAGATGTATTGATAGTACGTGCAAGAGTTGTGTTCAACGCGCTGTTAAACAGAATCTGACGGTCTTCTTTTGGATGCAAGCCGAAGCTCTCGCGGATACGGTCGAAGATAACCACCTTATCGTTGATTGAGTAACCGATCGCAGTAAGGATTGCACCAATGAATGTCTGGTCAATCTCGAGAGAGAAAGGCATCCAGCCCCAGCACAATGAGTATGCACCGATGATAAGCAATGTATCAACAACAAGTGCGATTGTACAACCAATAGAGTATGATACGTTGCGGAAACGAAGCAAGATGTAAAGGAAGATTGCAAACAACGCATAGCCTACAGAAAGGATTGCACCGAAAGTGATATCCTCAGCGATAGAAGGACCAACCTTCTGCGAACTGATGATAGAACCACCCTTCTGATTATCGCGGTCGATGAATCTTGCCAAGTCAACATCGCTTGCCAAAAGGTTACCGCCCTTGAGTGCCTCGAATACCAATGCCTCGATTTCTGAATCGACAGTTGTAGAGTTGCTCTCAATCTTGTAGTTTGTAGAGATACGGATTGTCTTGTGGTCTGTACCAAGTGCAATACATGACACGTTAGCCTCACCGCTCTTTGCTGCTACAAGACTGCGTACTGTCTCTGGCTCAACCTGCTTCTCGAAACGAACAACATAGTTGCGACCACCAGTAAAGTCGATAGACTTGCTAAGACCGCGAACAAAGAATGATGCTACACAAGCAACAAGAAGAATTCCGAATACAGTGAACGACTTCTTGTATGCTCCCATGAAATGGAAGTGTGTATTTGTCATCAGGTTCTTTGACAAACCTGTTGTGAATGTAAGGTTAGTCCACTTCTCCTTCTTCAGGAAGTGTTCGAATACCATACGAGTCAAGAACACAGCTGTGAAGAATGAGCAGACGATACCGATAATCAATGTAGTTGCGAAACCACGGATAGGACCTGTTCCGAAGTAGAACAAGATTACACCTGTGATGATTGATGTAAGGTTAGAGTCGAAGATTGCAGAGAATGCATTGCTGTAACCAGCAGAGATTGCATCGGCAACATGCTTGCCAGCCTTCATCTCTTCCTTAGTACGCTCGTAGATAAGCACGTTGGCATCAACCGCCATACCAAGCGAAAGAACCATACCAGCAATACCGCTCATTGTAAGTGCAGCCTGGAATGATGTCAATACACCGAGTGTGAAGAAGAAGTTGAGCACAAGAGCGCCGTTTGCAACCATACCCGGAGTGAAGCCGTACATTGCGCACATGTAAATCATAAGGATGATGAACGCAATCACGAACGATGTGATTCCCTGATTGATTGACTCCTGACCAAGTGACGGACCAACGATGTCTTCCTGCACGATGTGTGTAGGAGCAGGCATCTTACCTGACTTCAACACGTTAGCCAAGTCCTTTGTATCTTCTGGAGTGAAGTTACCTGTAATCTGTGAGTTACCGCCGTTAATCTCGTTGTTTACGTTTGGAGCACTATATACCAAACCGTCAAGAACGATAGCGATGGCTCTGCCTACGTTAGCCTTTGTAAGGGCAGCCCAGCGACGTGCACCGTCTGAGTTCATCTGCATGCTTACGCATGGGCGACCATTATTGTGGTCGAACTCGTCCTTAGCATCTGTAACGACATCACCCTCGAGTGGTGCTCTGCCATCGCGCTGAGTAACCTTGATTGCATACAACTCGAAGTATTCAGTCTTGTTCTTCTCGCCGAATGTAACGCCCTTAACACCCCACTTCAAAGAAAGGTCTGAAGGAAGAGTGTTCTTAGCCATAGCCAAGTACTTGTTGATATCGGCAGTATCGCGTGCAACTGCGTAACCTACAACACAACCATAGTTTGCAGGGTTAAGCTTCGACAAAAGAGGGTGCTCCTTGTCAACAACCGAAGAACTCTTCTTCTTTGCTACATCGCTCTTGTTAGTCAATGCGCTAAGAGTCTCGGTAACGCTCTTTGCAGACTGAGCTACAGCTGCTGTGTCGGCTGTTGCAGCCTTTGCAGTTGTGTCGGTGCCTGCAATAATATCGCGAACGTGCTCGTCTGCGCTTACAAGGAATGGATAAACCTCGTTAGCATCGTAAGTCTCCCAGAACTCAAGGTTTGCAGAACCCTGCAACAACTTACGCACACGCTCTGGCTCCTTGATACCCGGCATCTCGACCATGATTCGGCCAGTCTGACCTTCGAGAGTCTGGATGTTTGGCTGAGCCACGCCGAAACGGTCGATACGAGTACGAAGTACATTGTAAGAGTTATCTACAGCCGCCTTAACCTCCTCGCGCAATACGCTTTCAACTTCTGAGTCTGAACTTGATGTGCTTACCTTGCCCTTAAGCTGCTGAGTTGCGAAAATCTCAGCAAGACGAGAGTTTGGTGCTAATTTGTGATACTCTGAAACGAATAATGTGATGAAATCCTTCTGGCTCTGCTCTGCCTGTGCAGCAGCATTGGCAACAGCATCGTTGAAAGCCTTGTCAGTCTTGTGGTCAGCCAATGTCTTTACAACATCTGGCACAGAAACCTCAAGGATAACGTTCATACCGCCCTTCAAGTCAAGGCCAAGGCCGATTTCCATCTCGCGACATTCTTTTAGTGTATACCAACTGAAAATTCCATTTCCCGGATAAGGGAACACCTTTTCCTTCATGACAGAGTCAAGGAAAGCCGCGCCTTCTTCCTTGCCCATTGCAGCCGCCTTACTTTCGTAGTGGCGAGTTACAAATGAGAAAGACAGGTAAAAGATGCAAATGAGTGTCAGCAACACCGCAAAAATCTTTACGAATCCTTTGTTTTGCATTTTTTTAGATTATAATTTATTTTTATTATTTCCTATCGCAAATGCAGTTGAACATTGCAAAAAACGTCCAATAAGCGCGCAAATATAATTATTTTTTATCTTTTTCGCGGCACTTCGCGCACTTTTTTATGAACAATTGTGATAAAAAGTGACTATTTTCGAATCTTCAAGTACGCAAATATCGGATTATGGTCTGATTTCGAGATAGAATTATCCACTTTGCAGTACTTAACGTCCCACTTGTCGTTTATCATTATATTGTCTATCCTGAAGAAGAATCCGCGTTGGTTGTAGGATATTCCGGGGCCTTTTCCGGCAGCCGTGTGACAATCTGTAAGATTCTCGCTTATACGATTATGAGTGTACGAGATTGGCGGGTCGTTGAAATCGCCGCACACGATGAGCGGATATTTTGTTCTCAGCGTGTCTATCACCTCTGCTACGGCATCAACCTGCACGGCTCTTCGTGCCGAGGCATTCGACAGTTTGCCGATAATCATCTTCGAGTCGCCCGGCATAGTGTTCACATCATGCTCTTTTATGATATTCTTGT
Organism: Bacteroidales bacterium KHT7; assembly: GCA_900102385.1. Taxonomy (GTDB): domain Bacteria; phylum Bacteroidota; class Bacteroidia; order Bacteroidales; family Bacteroidaceae; genus Ga6A1. The sequence continues at coordinate 43,836 of FNBQ01000023.1, forward strand.
ACGTTGTCTTCTCCTCGGGGGTTAGCCTGTTGCTCTCGAAATGATTGTTCACAATAGCTACCGTATCGCCATCAATAAGAAGTTTATACACAAGAGTTCCGTTACCCTCTGCCGGATATACCACCTTATTTATATATACAATTGGATATCTTGAAAAGCATGCAAGACCATTTTTTATGTGAATCGTGTCGCCAACGAGCATCTCTGTCTGATACGGATATACGCCGAACTTCTTCTTAAGTTTTCCGAATTTGTTATCATCCTCGAGATTTGACTCTTGCAGACAGACGATGTCGGCATCGCTCGCAACGATATAGTCAATCACGGCATTTGTGCTGTCGTTGCCTTCGGGGTCGTTAAAGCCGCAGGTGTTGTAACTCAGAATTTTTATGTAATCCTTACGCTCTTCGGCAGTAGGCTCGCTCGACAAGTTGAGCGGCAAAACAGATTTTATCTGCTGAAAGCACACGACGAAGCAAAAGAGTTGCATTGTTGCATACATCGGCTTGAACAGAAGCGTTACGATGCCTGCAACAACCGTAAGCACAAGAAATATAGGAAACATCATGGGAACGCACGACACATATTTGAAATCTGCCGGTGAGATGTGTCCGCTATAAGCCGACAAAATACACAGCAACACTATGCCGGTGTTGACCGTGAACAGACATTTAACAAGTAATCGTTTTATCCCGAAATTCATTTAATATCCATTAAACAGTTTTCTTTTTTCCTCGGTGGTAAGCGAATCGTAGCCCGACTCACGCACTTTTTTCAGAATTGCATCAATCTCAGGGTCGCGCTTTGGACGTGGCTGCTGACGCTTCTCGGTTTTCTTTTCTGAGAAAGATTCGTTCTTGTGAACTTTGAAGTCTCTCTTTTCCCTTCCGGCGAAAAGATTTTTAATTTTGTTGAAGATATTGCGTTCTTTTGGACAATTTTCGTTTATCAGCGGTTCAAGTCCGAGAGGCAGTCTGTAGTCGCCATACTTTTTCCAGTAGAGTATTATCAACAAGCCGAACAACATTCCGCCGAGATGCGCAAAATGGGCAACATTGTCGCCTACCGCAGCCTTCATTCCTGTTACGAGTTCGAAGGCGGCATATCCGGCAACCATCCATTTTGCCTTCAAAGGGAACGGAATTGGAAAAACAAACATCTGCTCGTTTGGATAGAACATTCCGAAGGCAAGCAGGATTCCGAACACACAGCCAGATGCACCAACAGTCTGCATGAAATTAAGATAAGAATTTACAGGAATAGCCACGTTATCTATCATAACGGCATTGTATCTGTCAAGATGTTCAATCTGGAAATAATAAATATACTGAACAAGTTCTTGAGTTAGGGCGGCACCTATTCCACAAAAAACATAGAAGAAAAGAAACTTACGCGCTCCCCAAGTACGTTCCATTACCGGACCGAACCAGAACACGGCGAGCATGTTAAAAAACACATGCATAAAACTTCCGTGCATAAACTGATAAGTGATAAGTTGATACCAACGAAAGTCGCTCGCAGCAAACATGTGCAACGCAAACATGCTATCTAAAACAATCCCCATTCTGTGCATCACCTCGAAAGCAAGCCAGATAAGCACATTAATGATTATCAGGTTCTTTGACACAGGAGCGTTATTCAAATCCATATAGTATATTTTTCCTAATTGGGTGCAAAATTACTAATTTATTCAGTTATTCAAAATATTTTATGTAAGTTTGCACCTTAAAAGACAAAAACACTCCAAAATAAATGAAGATTGAAGACATATTGAGCCAGTCGGTTATCGATGGCGTTAAGGCACTCTACGGACAGGAAGTTCCTGCTAGCATGGTGCAGATTTCAAAGACAAAGAAAGAGTTTGAAGGGCATCTGACCCTTGTTGTGTTCCCATTCTTGAAAATGAGCAAGAAGAAACCAGAGGACACAGCACAGGAGATTGGCGAATACCTAAAGCAGAACTCAAGCCTCGTGGCATCGTTCAACGTGGTTAAGGGCTTCCTCAACATCGTCATCTCTTCAGAGTCATGGATTGAACTCCTCGACGAAATTCATCAGAACCCAAAATACGGATTTGTTCCGGTAACAGAACAGAGTCCGCTGGTGATGATTGAATACTCATCGCCAAATACAAACAAGCCTCTACACCTCGGTCATGTGCGCAACAACCTGCTGGGTTGGGCAATAGCACAGATTATGGAGGCTAACGGCAACAAGGTTGTAAAGACCAACATCGTTAACGACCGAGGCATACACATCTGCAAGAGCATGCTTGCATGGCTTAAATACGGCAATGGCGAGACTCCTGAATCATCGGGTAAGAAGGGCGACCATCTTATTGGCGACTACTACGTTGCATTCGACAAGCATTACAAGGAAGAATGCAAGGAATTGCAGGCTAAGTTCGTTGCCGAGGGCATGAACGAAGAAGAGGCTAAGACTAAGGCAGAACAGGAAGCTCCGCTTATCAAGGAGGCTCACGACATGCTTGTTAAGTGGGAGAACAACGACCCTGAGGTTCGCGCCCTGTGGGAGAAGATGAACAACTGGGTTTATGCCGGATTCGACGAGACTTACAAGGCTCTTGGCGTTTCGTTCGACAAGATTTACTACGAATCAAATACATATCTTGAGGGTAAGGACAAGGTTATGGAAGGACTGGAGAAAGGATTCTTCTATCGCCGCGACGACAACTCAGTATGGGCTGACCTTACAAAAGAAGGTCTCGACGAGAAACTTCTTCTGCGTTCAGACGGCACATCGGTTTACATGACTCAGGATATCGGTACTGCAAAACTCCGTTTTCAGGACTTCCCTATCAACAAGATGATTTACGTTGTTGGAAACGAGCAGAACTATCACTTCCAAGTTCTTTCAATCCTTCTCGACAAACTGGGATTTGAGTGGGGAAAAGACCTCGTTCACTTCTCTTACGGAATGGTTGAACTTCCAAACGGCAAGATGAAGAGCCGCGAAGGAACGGTTGTCGATGCCGACGACTTGATTTCAGAGATGATTCGCAACGCCAAGGAGACATCAGAAGACAAGATAAACAAGATTCAGGACATCACTCCTGAAGAGGCTAACGAGATTGCACGCGTAGTAGGCTTGGGCGCACTCAAATACTTCATCCTGAAGGTAGATGCACGCAAGAACATGCTGTTCAACCCAGCCGAGAGTATCGACTTTAACGGAAACACAGGTCCGTTTATTCAGTACACCTACGCTCGTATCCGCAGCGTATTGCGCAAGGCTGCAGCCGAGGGCCTGAACATTCCGGAGCATCTCGACAAGTCGGTTGAGATTAACGAGAAGGAAATGAACCTTATCCAGCATATCTCAGACTTTGCCGCAACTGTTAAGCAGGCTGGTTCAGACTACAACCCAAGCTGCATAGCAAACTACTGCTACGACTTGGTTAAGGAGTACAACCAGTTCTATCACGACTACAGCATTCTTCGCGAAGAGGACGAGAAGAAGAAGATTTTCCGTCTTGCACTCTCTGCCGAGGTAAGCAAGATTATCAAACTTGGAATGAGCCTTCTTGGCATCGAAGTTCCTGAAAGAATGTAATGGCTAAAGAAAAGTTTTATGTGGTTTGGCACGGAGTCGAACCCGGAATTTATACAAACTGGAAAGATTGCGAAAAACAAGTAAAGGGCTTTGACAAAGCCCTTTACAAGTCTTTCGGCACTAAGCAGGAAGCCGAAGAGGCTTTCTACTCGTCGCCCTACGACTATGTTGGAAACAAGGCTACGAAAGCCGCGCCAAAGAAGGCGGTACTTTCCGACGTTCCGACATATCGCAGCGATACGGTTCTGCCGCTGCCTCTCGAGGTTACATCGAACGCCATTGCCGTAGATGCCGCTTGCAGCGGAAATCCTGGGGCGATGGAATATCGCGGCGTAGACCTGAAGACTGGTGCACAGATTTTCCACTACGGTCCGGTTTTCGGCACAAACAACATAGGCGAGTTTCTTGCCATCGTTCACGGTCTTGCGCTGCTTAAGCAGAAAGGCATCACAAACCTTTCAATCTACAGCGACAGCCGGAACGCCATGAGTTGGGTGGCGCAGAAGAAATGCAAGACTAAACTCGAACTCAACCCGAAGACTGAAGAGTTGTTCGACCTAATCCATAGGGCGGAAACTTGGCTCAAAAACAACCAGTACACCACGCCCATAATTAAGTGGGAAACCGAAAAGTGGGGCGAGATTCCGGCGGACTTCGGACGAAAATAACGCTCCGCATCTGATAGCAGAAGTCAACATTATTTACTAAATCAAAATAACATTGTGAAAGAGTTTTTCAACATAATGAAGGAGTATCTTGCGCCTTACAAGAAATATCTTGCTTGGGCGGTGGTATTCAACCTTCTTTCAGCCGTGCTGAATATATTCTCGTTTGCATCGCTGATACCAATGCTGAACATGCTGTTCAACATCGACAACACATCGTATCAGTTTATGGAATGGGACAGCGACCACAGCATAAAGGATTTGTGCATAAATAACTTCTACTACTATACAAGCACGCTCATCAACACCTACGGTTCGTCGCTCACGCTTCTGTTTCTCGGTCTGTTCCTTGCCTTCACTACCCTACTGAAGACAAGTGCATACTTCGGTTCGGCAGCAATAATGATCCCGCTGCGCACAGGCGTTGTAAGAGACATCCGCGTAAAGGTTTACAAAAAGGTAGTGAATCTGCCGCTGGCTTTCTTCTCTGAAGAGAAAAAGGGCGACATCATTGCCCGAATGAGCGGCGATGTTACGGAGATTGAGACTTCGATAACAAGTTCTATCGAGATGCTGATTAAAAACCCGATTCTCATCATCATATATTTTACTACACTTGTATTCATCAGTTGGCAACTCACGCTTTTTACCATAACCGTTCTGCCGCTTATGGGCTGGATGATGGGCGCAATTGGCAAGAAACTGAAGCAGCAGTCGCTTACCGCACAAAACAAGTGGAGCGAGACGATGACGCAGATGGAAGAGACGCTCGGCGGACTGCGAATAATAAAGGCTTTCATTGCAGAGAAGAAGATGATAAACCGCTTTGAACAATGCAGCAACGAGTTCCGCGATGCATCAAACTTGGTGGCTATCCGCCAGTCGAGCGCACATCCTGTGAGCGAGTTTTTGGGCACTTGCCTCATCGTTCTGGTTCTGTGGTTTGGCGGAACACTTATCTTCGCAAACCATTCGAGCATAGACGCGCCAACATTCATATTCTATATGGTTATACTATATAGTATAATCAACCCGTTAAAAGACTTATCAAAAGCAAGTTACAATATCCCAAAAGGTCTTGCTTCGATGGAGCGCATCAACAAGATTCTGAATGCCGAAAATACCATCAAGGAGAAGAAAGATGCCATCAAACTAACCGATTTGAGGGAAACTATCGAGTTGAAAGATGTGTCGTTCAGCTACAATTCAGAGCGAACTATTCTGAAAGACATCAACCTGACAATAAAGAAGGGTCAGACAATAGCTCTTGTTGGGCAGTCGGGCTCGGGAAAATCTACGCTCGTCGACCTCATTCCGCGCTATCACGACACAAGCATCGGCGAGATCCTGATTGATGGCGTGAACATCAAGAACGCCACTCTGCACTCGCTTCGCTCGCTCATAGGAAACGTAAATCAGGAGGCTATTCTGTTCAACGCATCGTTCTTCGAAAATATTGCCTTCGGAGTTGACAACGCTACGCTCGACGATGTTATCGCCGCCGCAAAAATTGCCAACGCGCACGACTTCATAATGGAGTCTGAAAACGGATACGACACCAATGTAGGCGATCGCGGATGCCGTCTGAGCGGCGGACAGCGACAGCGCGTAAGCATTGCCAGAGCAATCCTGAAGAATCCGCCGATTCTGATTCTCGACGAGGCTACATCGGCCCTCGACACCGAGAGCGAGCGTTTGGTTCAGGATGCACTCGAGCACCTGATGAAGACGCGCACGACGATTGCCATCGCCCACCGTCTGAGCACGATACGCAACGCCGACGAGATTTACGTTCTTCACGAAGGAAAGATTGTTGAGCGCGGCACGCACGAGAGCCTCATCGCCCTTGGCGGATACTACAAGAAACTGAACGACATGCAAAATCTGGGATAACGAGCGATGAAAGAGAGACTTCTGTATCTGTGTAAGTACTACATTCTGCTTCTGTGCATCTTCTGCATAGAGAAGCCGTTGTTTATGGCTATCGACAAGCCCGACGATGCCAGTCTGTCAGCAGGCGACTATCTGCAAGTTATGCTGAACGGTCTGAAACTCGACAGCACGGTGGCTGGATATCTCATCGTCATTCCGCTGATAGTTATCATCGCCTCGGCTTGGACAAGCCTCAGACTGCGCAAGATTCTGAAGTGGTACTACATTTTTACGGCGATAATAATGGCATCGGCATTCGCAGCCGACCTCGCGCTCTACCCTTTCTGGAACTTCAAACTCGATGCCACAATTTTCTTCTACATCGATTCTCCGAAGAATGCGGCAGCAAGTGTTTCCGCGCTATTCATCATTGGCTACATAGCCGTTGCCGCAGCCTTGATTTGGACATTCTGGCGTATGCAATGCCTCGTTACACCCGAAGAGATAAAGCCTATCGGCACAACTAAGAATAAAATCGCATGTTTCTCGGTCGGAATACTCCTTATCGTTCCGTTGTTCATAACAATTCGCGGCGGAATAAGCGAATCGACATCTAATGTTGGTCGCGTTTATTTTTCGGAATACGAATATCTGAATCATTCTGCCGTGAACCCGATTTTCAGTTTTCTGGCATCGCTCGGCAAGAACGAGGATTTTGCTTCGCAGTTCGATTTTCTGCCTGAAGATGAGAGAAAGCAGACGTTCGACAGCCTCTTTGCCACCCTGCCAAGCGAGCAGGACACGGTTCTGGCAACCAGCCGACCAGATGTGATGATAATCATAATGGAGGGATTCGGCTCGTACATGGTCGATAAACTCGGCGGATTCGAGGGCGTTGCACCAAATCTGTGCCGTCTTGCCGACGAGGGCATCTGGTTCAGCAACTGCTATGCCAGCAGCTTCCGTACCGACCGCGGCGTCGTTGCCACGCTGAGCGGATATCTGGCTCAGCCCACAACATCGATAATGAAGATGCCCGAGAAATGCGGACATCTGCCGTCGATAGCCAAGTCGCTGAAGGCTGAAGGCTACACAACACACTTCCTCTACGGCGGAGACATCAACTTTACAAACATGCAGGGCTATCTTCATTCTACGGGATATCAGAACATAACATCGGACAAGGATTTCAGTCTATCCGAGCAGCACAGCAACGCTTGGGGCGTCCAAGACGAGTTTACATGCAACCGCGCTTTCGACGAGATTAGCAAGCTGAAATCGCCTTGGCTATACACATACCTCACGCTGAGCAGCCACGAACCTTTCGAAGTTCCTTTCAAAGCCTTCGACAACAACGTTCTTAACTCGTTTGCATACACCGACCATTGTCTGGGCAAACTGATAGAAAGGCTGAAACAGACAAAGGCTTGGGACAACATGCTCGTCGTTCTGATTCCTGACCATAACATCCGTTTCTGGGGAGACAAGGGAAGCACAGAGATGGGCGTTCCCGACTTCCATCACATTCCAATGATTTGGACTGGCGGAGCGGTTAAAAAGCACATGACCATGGAGAAAATCGTAGCGCAGACCGACCTTGCCGCAACAGTTCTTGCACAGATGAACATCCGTCACGACGATTTCACGTTCAGCCGTAACATCTTCAGCAAGGGTTACAACAACGATTTTGCATTCGGTTCGTACAACAACGCCTTTGTGTTCAGAGACAGCACCGGCTGCACCATCTTCGACAACAATGCCAACAAAAGCATTTACGGAGCAGATGCCGACCGAGAGAAGAAAGGAAAAGCAATTCTGCAAACGCTTTACGACGATTTGGCAGATAGATAACACAAAAGAATCCCCAAAGACTTTGGCTTGTCTTTGGGGATTCTTTCTATTTCTGTGTCATTACTCTTTCAACTAAGATTTTTCAACTCACAATCTACATTGAATCAATCTCGACTTTAAATCTACCTTGGCATGATTTTTCTACTCTCAATTTTCTCTTTCTAAAAAGCATTTTCAACTTTCAACCCTCAACTTAGAATCGCCCGTAGCTACCCCGTTCCTACCTCGTAACTTGAACGTACCTTGAACGAACCCTCCGGCTTACCTGCCCGTACCTTACCCGTATCTCGAAGCTATGTTGAAGCAACCTTGACACTATTTTTCTGGTTTCTACAAGAAACACAGTCAACTGTCTCTGTTTCAACTCCCCCATCTTCATTTTTGTCAAAAAAAGAAAATTCGCGGGCAAACGACTGCTTTTTCTCAATTTTGTATAGCCATATTTTTTAAATTCAACGAAAAACATAACCATAATTATAAATCAGCAAAACAAATCGAAAAAAAAGCTAAAAAAATTTTGTTATTTCATATATATATATATATATTTGCCTCAATATTATATGGAAAATATCTGTTTTACAGACTTTTTAATCACATATTAAGAAAAAAGTCCAGAGATGAAGGAGGGCATGACATAAGATTTTGAAGATTGCATTTTCAGCAGCTTAAAACCAGAGTCAGAACCTAGAATAATAAGATGAAACCCACTTTTTATTAACATTTAAACATAAAGTATTATGGAAAAAAAGTTTAACAAGAAGATGTCTTCTGAGAAGACAGTCAAGTCGTACAAGAAACCGACTATGAGAGTTGTCAGACTGAAGCATGAAGCCCACTTGCTGGCAGCAAGCGGAGGCGTTGGCATTAACAAAATGGATGCCCCAATTGATTTGTAGTACAACACTTAATTTATCAGAAAAAGAACTATGAAGATCAAGAACTTGTTTTGGGCTGCACTGTCGGTAACAGCAGCCTTTACATTCGCCTCATGTAGCAGCGACAACGAAGTTACAGAGACAGAAGTACCAGTTGTTCAACAGACAAAACTGGAGATTCCTTATGCCATATCGGTTGGCACCAGTTCTACAACACGCGCCACAGTAGATGCAGACAAGAGCACCCTGCGCTTTGCTGCCGGCGACAAGCTTTACGTCACTGGAGAAAACATCAAGGGCGTGCTCAGCTTCGACCCCGAAAGTAAGTACATTGGCGAGACTTTTGTTGAAAGCGACAACGTGTTCTCTGGCACACTTGAATACTCGGGTATGGGCACCCCTGACGAAAACCTTGAACTGACTGCTACGCTTGTAAGCGCACAGCAGAACGAAGGAACAGAGATTAGTGTAGATGCAGCAGGAGCAGTAACCGTTAACTATCCTACAACACTCTGCACAAGTCTTAACGAGGCAGTACAGAAGTACAGCAAACTTACAGCAGCATTCCCACTCGGTGCTTATCCTGTAAACAGTAATCACACAATAATGCTGACACAGCAGACAGCCTTCCTCGACTTTGTAATTACTTTCGAGGACGGAACTACTTCAGGCACTACCCTTTCTGCAAAAGTTAAGAATGGCTCAAACAACTATACAGCCGACGTAACAACCACTACCGAAAACAGTAAAGTGGTGGCAAAGTTTGTATTGCCTGTTGCCGGCGGCACAGTATTGAGCGGTGCTACTGTTCAGATGGGCAGCAAGGATGCTTTTGACATAACAAATGCCACACTTGCAGGCAACAGAGTATATAACATTAAGAGAAAGTATTCCGATCCTGATGATTTAGGAAGCTCTGACTATAACGCCTACATTGTCCTGCCACTAACATTAAAGGCTACTTCTGATGGAACTATTAAGATTTCATATCCGCAAGTGGGCATGAAATATTCTAAGAACGGTGGTACAAAAGTTTCTGCTACCACAAACGATGATATAGAGATTTCAGTTGTTGCAGGCGATAAGGTACAGGTATACGGCAACGGAACATCTATCACGCACTACTATGATGCATCTACTACAAAATACACAAATATTGCAGGCGGTACAGCTACTTGCAAGGTTTACGGTAATGTTATGAGTTTGGTAGACGAGGCCGACTTTGCGACAAATACCACATTACCGGCTACATACACATTCAATAGATTATTCCACAGTAATACAACGCTGACAGACGCAAGCTACTTAGTTCTGCCTGCTACAACCCTCGTTAACTATAGTTATGGTAGAATGTTTGAAGGCTGCACAAGTCTGACTACTGCACCAGTACTGCCAGCTACCACACTTGCAGAACGCTGTTACAACAAGATGTTCCTGGGTTGCACAAGCCTGACAAAAGCGCCAATTTTACCAGCAGAAACTCTTGCAAAAGGTTGCTATAATAGTATGTTCCTTGATTGCACAAACCTAAATTCAGTAACTTGTCTGGCAACGAAAATAAATGCATCAAGTTGCACTACTGACTGGCTCAGCGGCGTAGCAGCAACAGGTACATTTACCAAAGCTGCCAGCATGACAAGTTGGAGTTCTGGTGCCAGCGGTATTCCTTCAGGCTGGACTGTTGCTGATTATGTAGCGCCTTAACCCTCTCGCAATTGCGAGAAACGAGTTACATACTCAAAAGTTATAGCAACAGAATATTACTGGTGTTATAATATAAAAATAACTCTCTGAAGTCCTTACAGGCAAAGGATTTCAGAGAGTTTTATTTTGTATCAGTCCCCCAAAAAAGTTTCTACTGCTTCAGCACCTTTTCGTAAACCAGCATCAAATCGGCAGCAAGTTTTTCGTCGGCAAAGTTGTGTGCATATCTGTAGCCAGCCTCAACCATCTGCTGCTGCAACGACCTGTCGTCCCAAATTCTTATCAGATTCTTAGCAAGGGCGCGGTCGTCATCGGGCGCAACATAAACCGAATCAGAACCTCCAGCCTCTTCCAGACACGAGCCAGTACAAGCCACAACAGGCACTCCGCTGTTAAGAGCCTCGAGCAGCGGAATACCAAACCCCTCGATACGCGACGGATAACAGAACACCGTTGCCATCTGATAAACTGCCGGCAGATGGTCGAAAGGCACACCGTGAATCATCTGCATACGCTCTTCCAAGCCCTCGCTCCGCAGATATTTCTCAACCTCGGCGACATACGATGTACGCTTGCCAACAGCCACAACCCTTATATGGTCGGGCATCAACTTGAGAGCCTTGGCAAGAAGCATCAGATTCTTTCGCTCCTCAATGCTGCCAACGTACAAAATGTACTGATGCGGCAGCGAGTATGTCTTGCGCACTTCGCGGAGTTTGCTTTCGGGCTCGCGCTGCGCAAAAGCCTTGTCGCATCCCTGATAAACCACGGTTATCTTCTCCGACGGAATATCGTAAAACTGCATAATCTCGCGCTTTGTATACTCACTCACAGCGATTATGTGGTCGGCATTAAGGCACGAATGGCGATATTTGTAGTTGTACAGAAAACGGTCTATCGCGCTATAATACTGCGGACAATGCAAGAATATAAGGTCATGAACGGTAACGATGCTCTTTACCGATTTAGCCTTTCTAATATTAAGCGGAAGTTCGTTGCTCAGACCGTGGAAAATCTGCGCACCACTCTTCTGCACGCACGACGTTATGCCGAAGGTTCGCCACAACGAGCGGAACATCTTTCCGAAAACCGACTTGGGATAGCGGATTTCGAACTTTTCATTGTCCTTGTAAACCCCAAGGCACGAAGCCTTCTTAGGATTTGGAGCGTAAAGAAGGAATTTATTGTATGGCGTATGCTGCGAAAGAATATCGAGCACAAAACGGCTGTAGTTTCCAAGCCCCGTGCGATTTTGTGCAGCGCGCTTGGCATCGAATGCTATTATCATTTACGGATTTTATATTTAATGCAAAGATACAACTATTTAATGTAGTTTTATGCTGAATTTTTGATTTAATTTGACAAAGACAAACATCACATTTCGACAAACCAGCAAAGTTTAAATAGCGATATAGCCTTTTCTTAAAAGAAAATATTACCTTTGCATACCGTTAAACCAATCAGAACAAGAAAATGAAATCATCCAAAGAAATAGAGCCGAACCTTAGAGTTCTTACTGATTACCAAGCATTTCACATTCAAAGATTCGGCGGTATAACTCGCTATTTCTTTGAGATTATATCAAGAATGACGGATGTCTCTGCCAAGATTTCGATAGCATTTTCTATGAATCAGTATATCAGAACCTTTGCAAAGGCTGAACATACGCATATCAATGCCAGAGTATTCAAGATAGCCGAAGGTCTATTCAGAAAACTTAACAGACAAAGCAGCATTGCCGAGATAAGAAAAGGAAATTTCGACATCTTTCACCCATCATATTACGACCCTTACTTCGTAAAATATCTCGACGGAAAGCCATTCGTGCTGACAATACACGACATGACTCACGAGGTGCTGCCCGAATACTTCTCGCCCAACGACCCTATCTATGCCAACAAAAGGCTCTTGGCTGAAAAGGCTACAAGAATAATCGCCATAAGCAAATGTACCAAACAAGACATCATCAAGATTTATGGCATTAACGAAAGCAAGATTGATGTAATTTATCACGGCATAGCACCAATGAAGGCGGTAGAAGACAACCGTTTGCAACTGCCCGACAAATACATTCTGTACGTTGGCGAGCGAAGAAGATACAAGAACTTCATCACCCTTGTCGAGGCTTTTGAACAGATTTCAAAAATACGCCCAGACATCAACCTTGTGCTTACAGGCAGAAAACTGTCGAAAGAAGAGAAAACCTTGTTCGCACAGAAGAACATCAGCAACAAAGTCTTTGTATTCAGCAGCATAGACGACAACACACTGGCACTTCTGTACCGCAAGGCTGAGATGTTTGTATATCCTTCTCTATACGAGGGATTTGGCATTCCTATTCTCGAAGCATTCTCAAACCAATGTCCTGTGGTTCTGAGCAAGGCAAGTTGCTTTCCTGAGGTTGCCGGCGATGCCGCCGAATATTTTGAGGCAACAAACGTCGGGGCACTCATTCAGTCGATAACAAGAATTCTTGAGGACAAGTTGTACAGAAACGAACTTGTGGCAAAGGGCAACGAGCGTCTTAAACTGTTTACTTGGGAGAATACGGCCAAAGAAACGGTGAAGACCTACAAGAAAGCAATAGAAGAGTTCGGAAATAAGCCTTTACTTACCACGTAGGCGGCACATAAGATAGGTAAAATACAACCGCGGCAACAGACGAACCTTGTCGATTAAGCCGTCAACCTCGCATATCACAGTCATATTCTCCCACAATCCTGCCGAGCGGTTGGTGTTCGACACACCCGAGGTGTCGAATATAGCAACTGGCATGTCAAGTTTAAGAAAACTGTTTCCGTTCAGGAAGAGTTGCTTAGACTGCTTGAAATCAGCCGACATTCGGTATCTTATGTCAAACGGGAACATCTTCAGGCACTCTGTCTTTACAAAAACCGCCTGATGACAATAGAACATCTTGTGGCAGTTGCGCGGAGTAAGAGCCTGCTTCAGCGTTCCATTCTTCAGAATGTCTCCGTATATGACATCTGCCAAGTTCTTGCCCGACGAAAAGACATCAGAAACGACCGTAGGCGACGCGAAGCAATCGCCGGCATTCATAAAGATGCAATAATCGCCTGAAGCCATTCTTATACCTTTGTTCATGGCATCGTAGATTCCACCGTCAGGCTCGCTCACGAACTTTATGTTACGTCCGTCGTATTTCTCCAGATAGTCGGCTGTTCCATCGGACGATGCGCCATCGACAATCAAATATTCGATATTCTCATAATTCTGAGATTCAACGCTTTGCATAGTCTTCTTCAACAACGGCAACGCATTGAATGTTACAGTAACGACGGATATAATAGGATTGCTGTTTTGCATTTCAGATGTTTGTTTTGTTTATATATTTCTGCAACACGAGCAAAGACACGATTTCTTCTCGCTTTCTGTTGCGGAATTTCTTTACATACTCATGAGCATTATCGATAATCTTCTGCGCCTCGTCTGGATTATTGATATAATAATTAAGCTTTTCCTCCAAGTCTTCGAACGACGGAGAAATCTCGATATAATGTACGTTTGGTATCAGCCTGCCTTCCATAAACCAGCTTTCGCATGTTGGTCTCGGCATTACGGCAATGCTGTTGCTCGACATAACCCATTTCAGATTACTGGCGACATCATTTCCTTCGAGAGAAAGAACAAACTTATAATCAAGATGCTGATACAAAGTCAGTTTAGGACTCTGCCACTCCGGATTAACACATTTTCCGCCTTCGGCAATCTCACCAAGGTCGCACATCGGATTGCCAAAGTACATCTTCATGAACTTATATCTGTTCTGCTTAAACTCATTTCCGTCTTTCTGTCCCAGCGCACCTCTGAATATAATCATGTCTCGCTTGTCTGTCCATTTCTTTTTGTCTTTAAGAAATATGAAATGGCGGATTTTGTCTAAGTTAAGCAATGTAGCATTGGCATTATCATTGCATATCGGGCGACTTTTTGTTATCGAAGGGTACTGAGGAACGTAGTTCACGTCTCCGGTACACAGATTCCACTTCTTGCCTGAATTGAAATATCGGGCATAGCAATAAGAGTCTAAATAATACACTTTGGGGCGGACAACCTTCTGCTTGCCTATCGCAACGAAATGGTTCATCCATTCTTTCTTGTCGGCTGCCGAAGCGTCGGAAAGTTTGCAGTAATAGTCTACGCGGTCTTTTATCTCATCATAATCCTTGCGTTTCGCCACACTTTTCAACAGTCGGTTCAATCTCATTTTCAGCACGAAATGCGGAATGTGCAAATAAATGTAACTGAAAATATAGTATTTAATCCTTACGTTCTTACCGCTTCGGATTTTTCTTAAAAAATTCATGCTTACAAATTAACCTTGATACTGCTTCGAAATTTTCTTGTCTCTCAGAAACTGCTCATACCCTTCTCTTGTGCGTTTCCATCGGCGATGACTCCACAGCCAGTTTGCCGGGTCTTTTTCCAAAGATGCCTGAAGTTTCTCGAAGAAAATCCTTGTAATCTCAAAATCGGGAAGTTGTTTTGTATCATCACATATCTTAGAAACTACGCAGCGATATTTGCCTCGGCTTTCCTTTATCATCTCGCCGTAAGTCACCACGGCATTGAATTTTCTTGAAATTCGTTCAGAGCCTGAAAGAACCGCCGTATCCTGATGCATGAAATCGACAAAGCCGCCTATAGCACTCCATATCGGAACCTGATCGGCAATGCTGCCGATAAAGAAATTCTTGTTATCGTTTTTCAGTCTAATAAGCGCTCGCAAAGTATCACTCATCGCAATGTTCTTCTGACCGAAGACGCTACGGATGTCGAGGAACAATTTGTCGAAATACTTGTTTTCGAGCGGATGGTAAATCTGTCCCAGAATGACATCTTCATTCTTGGAATTGACAAACAGCTTCATCGAAACGAGCCATTCCCAATTAAACGTGTGCGACAGATACAGAACCACGTTGCGACCATTATTTAAGGCTTCATCAATAACACCGACATTCTCAACCTTAAAATGTTTGAGCATCTCTTTCTCGTTCATATCCAAGAGTTTTATCGTCTCGAAGAAGTAGTCGCACAAGTTGTGGTAGAACTTTCGTTCTATCTCGGTCAACTCAGCCTTACTCTTATTTGGAAACGAATTTCTAAGGTTTGTCTGAACAACCTTGCGTCTGTAGCCAATGCAACAATATGCAATGAAAAAAACAAAATCAGACAATATGTAAAGTACCCTAAAAGGCAGCCTTGAAAACAGGCGGGCTGCATGGTACAATAGTTTGTATAAAAATTGATTCATGATGAATATTTCTTTGCGGCTGCAAAAATACGCAAAAAACTTTAAATAGCCATTAAAGTTTTCTGGCTTTCTTCGGTAAGGCACAAGCCTATATTATTCCGCTGTTCGGCACAAATCAATAATGTTTACATTTTGACAATGGGATATTAAGAACTTTACAATCTTTTTTGTGTTCCTTCGCAAAAAAATAAATGAACGGGATATGATTTGATATTTCTAAGATTAGTTGTGTATTGGATATTGCAACAAAAAAAGCAACCCTCGCTATTGCATCAATATACGCATCTCGAACCTAACCCGAACTTAACCCGAACCTCAGAAGTTGTTTTTTAGCGTTTTTTCTGAATTATGATTCATTGTTTTGTATATTTTTACACGATTAGTTGCCCCTTGCTCGCATATATTATTTAATGATAATCCGCAATATCCCCAAATGTATTATCTTTGTAATTGAAAAAATCATAGCCAAATGAAGTTGTTGGATTTTGCAAAACATTTCGACAGCGAGGAAGCTTGTGAAAAGTACCTCAAGGAAACTCGCGAAAAAGAAGGTATAAAGTGCAGCCGCTGTGGCTGCGAGAAACAGTACTGGAACCGTTGCCACAAACGCTGGATGTGTGCCAAGTGCGGACATGAGACCACCCTCAGGTCGGGCACGGTTATGCACGGCAGCAACCTTCCATTGCTGTACTGGTTCACAGCCATTCACTTGCTCACGTCCACAAAAAAGACGTT
>FNBQ01000050.1 GCA_900102385.1 Bacteroidales bacterium KHT7
GGCATCAGTTCCACGAAGCGGTTGTACGAAACGGCGTCCGGAAAATCATGTTTTAGCTGCATCTGGATACAGCTGAGATAATACTCCTTGAAGTTCTTGTATGTGCCAAAATGATAGCATACGAGGATGGTCATAATCTCGCTTTCGGAGAGTCTTCCCTTACGGTTTCTGTGACGTTTTCCGCTGCCGTCTTTGGATGGCAGACGAAGGTTTTTCTTCAATTCCTCGTTCAAATTCTTGTCAAACTCGTCGATAATACAGAAAATTTCAGTAACTTTGTCTCTGGTAATCATTGCTATTATATTTTGTAACTTGTTTGTTTTCAGCTATAAAGATACAAATAAATAGCGAAATTACCAACTTTTATTTGACTTTTCTTATCCCGAACTGGCGTAGGTATGGCTTACATACGGCTTATGTATGGCTTGCTTGCCCGAATCTTTCCCGAACCTTGCCCGAATCTTTCGGCTTGCTTCCCCGTACCTTCCCCGTAGCTACTATGTACCTTCCGACTTATTTCCCTCTTTCCGTAGAAAACAAAAAAGCCCGCTCCGAAAAAGAGAGCAGGCTTTCGTTTTTTTGTATGTTAAAAATATTAGTTCTTCAGATATGAATCCTTGAAACCGAGGAAGTAGAGCACACCGTCCAATCCGATGGTGTTGATGCTCTGCTTTGCGCTGGCAACGACTCTTGGCTTTGCGTGGAAGGCAATGCCCAGTCCGGCGAGCGAGAGCATCGGAAGGTCGTTTGCACCGTCGCCCACGGCAATAGTCTGCTGAAGGTCAACCTTCTCGACCTGAGCAATAAGGCGCAGAAGTTCGGCCTTTCGCTTGCCGTCTACCACCTCGCCGACGTATTTGCCCGTAAGTTTGCCGTTCTCGTCAATCTCAAGTTCGTTGGCATAAACATAGTCTATGCCCAGTTTCTCCTGTAAGTATTTTCCGAAGAAGGTGAAACCGCCCGAGAGGATGGCAATCTTGTATCCGTATGCTTTCAGCGTCTTTATCAGTCGCTCTGCGCCTTCGGTTATAGGCATGTTGTCGGCAATTTCCTGCATCACGTTTACGTCCAGACCTTTAAGCAGAGCCACGCGGCGTGTAAAACTCTCTTTGAAGTCAATCTCGCCACGCATCGCGCTCTCGGTAATGGCCTTTACTTGGTCGCCCACGCCGGCGCGCATCGCCAGTTCGTCTATACATTCGGTCTGGATGAGCGTTGAGTCCATATCGAAGCAGATGAGTCGGCGCATGCGGCGGAACATATTGTCTTTCTGGAAAGAAGTATCCATGTCGAGTTCCTTGGAGAGCGACATCAGCTTGCTCTGCATCTCGTCCTTGTCCTTTGGTGTTCCGCGGAGCGAGAATTCAACGCAGGCGCGGCTCTTCTCTTCGGCATTCTGCTCAAGATGAGGACGGCCAGAGAGACGAAGGATTGAGTCGATATTGAAGCCCTGCTCGGCAATTACGTTGGCAATGGCGCCGAGCTGCTTTGCCTCGAGATGGCGGCCGAGAACTGTGAGGATGTAGCGGTTCTTTCCCTGAAGGTTTACCCACGACATGTAATCCTCTTCGGTAATTGGCGAGAAACTAACGTTTACGTGCAGTTCCGTGCTCTTGAAGAGGACTTCCTTCATAACGTTTCCGCTGTTGTTCTCAGAAACGCGGATGAGGATTCCGAGCGAGAGCGTGTTGTGGATGTCGGCCTGACCGATGTCCATAACCTTGGCATCGTATTTGGCAAGTATGCCCATAATGTCGGCAGTTAGTCCCGGACGGTCGTTTCCGGTAATGTTCATCAGGATAAGTTCCTGCTTTTTATCTTTTTCCAGTTCGTTCATAATCTTTATGTTCCATTTTTTGTGGCGCAAAAGTAAGTAATATTTTGTGTATAGGCGCAATTATGGCGCATTTTTTTGCCGAAATGCTACAGGTTTTGTATGTATTCGTACAGTTTCTTGTAGAACGGATGATGGCTTAGGGTTGCTGCATTGCCAAGAATTATGAGTTTCATTCTGGCGCGCGTCATAGCCACGTTCATTCGCCTAAGGTCGCGCAAGAATCCTATCTGTCCGTCGTCGTTTGCTCGTACCAGACTGATGAGGATGATGTCGCGCTCCTGACCTTGAAATCCGTCGACGGTGTTGAGCGTTATTAGGTGGCGGAACGGCTTCAGGTCGGCACTTTTCTTTACGAGTTGCCGCATGTACTGCACCTGAACCTTGTAGGGTGATATCACGCCCACGTCGAGCCTTTCGTCGAGAACGCGCTGCTTTCCGATTTTGGCAAAATAATCTTTCAGAGTCTGAAGCGTGAGTTGCGCCTCGGCCTTGTTTATGCGTCCAAAACTCTCGCCGACGAACTGCTCGCGATATTCGTCCTCGGGCAGAGAAGACGTGTCAATCCACATCATGGGGCGGTCAAGGTCGAGAATGCTTCTGAATTTCACTTCCTTGGCTGATTCGACCTTGCCTTGGTAAAACCAGTTGCTCGAGAAGCGCATTATCTCCTCGTTCATGCGATACTGCGTTGTTAGCATCGTAACGGTTTCGGGACGGCGTGCCACAATCTGCTCCATAAGCGTGTGCGACAGACCTTGCTTTTCGGCTTCGTAGCACTTAACGGTTGGCGGAAGTTGCTGATGGTCGCCTGCCAGAATCACTCGTCCTGCCTTTCTGATGGCAATCCAGCAGGCTGGTTCGAGGGCTTGCGCCGCCTCGTCGATGAAGAGAGTCGAGAATTTCCGTCCCGTGAGGACGCGGTTTGCCGTGCTTGTTAGGGTAGAGGCAATTACTTTTGCATCGGCAAAAAGTTGCTCGTTTATGCGTATTTCGAGTTCGGTGGCGCGCTCTTTCAGTCGGCTTATCTTCTGATGCGTCGAGTCGCCTTTCTTCTTCTGTGAGTAGAGTTCGCGGATAGCCTTTCGCACCGCCCACAATTGCGGATAGTCGGGGTGGCTCTCGAACTTTCGTTCGTATGTAAATGACAGCATCTTGTCGTTAACACGCGTAGGATTGCCTATTCGCAGCACGCTTATGCCGTGGTCTACCAGTTTTTCGCTAATCCAGTCTACCGCCATGTTGCTCTGTGCGCACACAAGCACCTGACTCTCGCGTCGCAGAGTCTCGTAGATGGCTTCGACAAGCGTGGTTGTCTTTCCCGTTCCCGGAGGGCCGTGGACTATAGCCACGTCCTTGGCGCGCAGAACCTCGTTAACGGCCAGTTCCTGTGCGGCGTTGAGCCACGGAAAGCGTATATGGTCGAATGTCAGATGCTCCGCCTTGCTGTTGCCGTGGAATATCTCGCGCAGGTCGGCAAGGCGTCCGCTCTTGGCTTGCATCACTTTGTTAAGTGCCTCGAACATAAGGTGGTATGTGCTTTCGTCGAAGTAAAGTTGCACGCCCACGTTCTGTGCGTTCTCGAGCGTTAGCACCGCGCCGCTGTCGGGAATCACTGCCACCATGCGGTCGTCGTCAACATAACTAACTGTGCTTGTGAACTTGAAGTATTCTGTTCCCTTGTCGGTTATGGTAAAGAAACTCACCGCCTTTCCAAACTCAAACACCGATTCAATCTCATCGTCCTCGGTGCGGTAAATCTCAATGGTGAGTTGGTTGAGCGAGTTGTAGAAACTGCGTCCCGTTCTGATTGGCCACCAGCATATTCCGCGCTTAATCTTGCGCTGAACGCTCATCTTGTTGCTCTGCTCCATAAACTGCTCGCGCTCAAAGTCGTGCTCCATGTGCAGCAGAGTCTGTAATTTCTGTAATTCGAGAATGGAATTATTCATGCTGCGAAGATAACACATTTATTTCATAATATTGCCGTTTTTTTATATATTTGCGGTCGATTATGAATAGCATGAAAAAACAAATACTATGCGTGCTGGCAGCCATGATTTGCGCAGCACAACAGGCAAACGCCAATCATCCAGACTCAGTTTACATTGCTACCTATGCCAACAACCCGAAGGCGGGATTGCATGTAGCTTACAGTTCGGCCAACAGCCGATGGATTGGTATTGGCGACAACTACGATTTCGTGAAGAGTGATTTTGGCGCGTGGGGCTCGCAGAAGCAGATGTTTGCTCCTTCGGTATTGAAGCACAACGGCGTGTGGTATGCCGTGTGGGGAGTGAATACCGACAAGCGGCAGTTTGCAACCACAAAGAGCAACGACCTTTGGCTATGGAAGCCTCAGGACTATCCGTACATGGATGTTCCGGAGGTTCTCGAGCCTGTGCTTAGTCGCGAGGGCGATGAGTTCGTGGTTATGTTCAAGACGGCAGACGGCTCGGTTTACAAGACCGTGAGCCGTGATTTCAGCCATTGGTCTAAGGCGGTAAAGGTCGATAATGCCGACTACATCTCGCAGAAACAGAGCATAGTCGTAGGCGGTGCAAGGGTAGAGGCCGATGTGAACCGCGTTCCGTGGCAGTTTGTTAACGATCTGATTATCAATGTTGATGCCGCCTCACAGCGATATGCGCGCGAGTGCGAACGCATGACCGACGACGCATCGCGCTTTGCAAAAGTAAACGACATCAAGGCTTTTCTTAAACCCGATGCAAACAATAGTAAAGCCATCAGCAATAATCTTATAGGAATCTTCTTCGAGGATATAAACTATGCAGCCGACGGCGGACTTTATGCCGAACTCATTCAGAACCGCGACTTTGAATATTCAGAAGGCGACAATCGTCGCGAAAAATGGAACGCCAAGACATCGTGGACGCTCGAGGGCGACGGCACGGAGTGGAGCATCGTTACCGACAATCCGCTGCATGCCAACAACAGCCATAGTTCTTTGCTAAAGACCGATAAGGTTGGGGCGCGCCTCGTAAACGGCGGATTCGACGGAATTGTCGTGAAGAAGGGCGAAAAGTACGACCTCAGCCTCTTCTTTCGTAGCAAGGATGCGCAGAAGGTTAGGATAAGCCTTCGTGAAGGCGACAAGACGCTTGCAAGCACCGTTGTAAGCCTGAAATCTGGTGCGCTGTGGAAGCAGTACGGCGCGGTTCTCGTTCCGTCGGCATCGGCAGAAAAGGCGGTTCTTGCCATCGAACCGATGCAGAAGGGCGAGTTGCAACTCGACTTCGTGAGCCTCTTTCCTCAGAAGACGTTTAAGAACCGCAAGAACGGAATGCGCGACGACATCGCCCAGCTTTTGGCAGATATGAAGCCTCGTTTCGTCCGATTCCCGGGCGGATGTGCATCGCACGGCAACGGCATCGAGAACATCTATCATTGGAAGCACTCCGTGGGTAAGCCGTGGGAGCGCAAGGGCGACTTCAATATCTGGAATTATCATCAGAGCCGCGGACTGGGCTTCTTCGAGTATTTCCAGTTCTGCGAGGACATCGGGGCTGAGCCGCTTCCTGTTCTTTCGGCTGGAGTGCCTTGCCAGAATTCGAGCCGAGGCGGTCGCGACGGAAAGAACGACGGTCAGCAGGGTGGTTTGTCGATGGACGAGATGAAGGATTATCTTCAGGAACTTCTCGACCTGATAGAGTGGGCTAACGGCGATGCCAAAAAGTCGAAACTCGCAGCCATGAGAGCCGAGGCAGGTCATCCGAAGCCATTCAACCTCAAATATTTAGGTATCGGCAACGAGGATTTGATAAGCGATGTATTTGTTGAACGATACAACTATCTGTGCCGCGAAATCCGCAAGGCGCATCCCGAGATAACGGTGGTCGGAACGGTTGGTCCGTTTTGGGAAGGCTCAGACTATGAGGAGGGCTGGAAGATTGCCAAGCAGGAGAAACTCGACATCGTTGACGAGCATTACTACAATCAGCCGGACTGGTATCTCAACAATCAGAATTTCTACGACAAGTACGACCGCAACGGAACGAAAGTATATCTGGGCGAATGGGCATCGAAGGGCAATAAACTCGAAAACGCGCTTGTAGAGGCTCTGCATCTAACCAACGTAGAGCGCAACGCCGATGTGGTGGTTATGTCGTCTTACGCTCCGCTGCTTGCCAAGGAAGGGCACACGCAATGGAATCCCGACCTCATCTACTTCAACAACTCCGAGGTTAAGCCTACGGCAAACTATTACGTTCAGGCTCTGTTCGGGCAGAATTCGGGTGACGAGTATATCCCAGCCGACATCGATTTGAGGTTCAAGACCGATCGCTCAAACCGTGTTTCTCGCTCCGATGTGATGAAACGCATTGGCACATCGGTGGTGCGCGACAGCAAGACGGGCGATGTGTTTATAAAACTTGTAAACTGCTTGCCCGAGGATGTAACCTTAACCGTTGATTTGAACGATATTATTAAGATTGAGACGATAAAATCTGGCAAAAACAAGACGTTGGGCGCATCAAATTACTACCTCGATGCCGACTACACCGTTCTCACGGGCAACATCGCCGAAGGCAACCAAAAACCGACTACCGGCACGGCGAAAGTCAATTCAGAATCAGACGATTTCAGTCTTGAATATACAATGCCAAAGTACTCGTTTACGGTTATAAAGTTGGTGAAAAGAAAGTAAATCCTTCAGCAACAAGCAGAAAGTACGTCCCAACATTTGTAAACTGAGGCAGAAGAAATGTAAATCCCCATCGCGAAAAAACGGTGGGGATTTAATTTTGCTATTCAAAATACGAATTGAGTTCTTTAATCTCTTTTTCCAGAACTTTGTCCATTTCGTGTTCAATGAATTCTTTCTTCATGCGAGTCATGAAGTTGATGTCCGTGAATAGACGGTATAGTGTTACAAGAATGCCGCCTACGTCAAGCTTTTTCCAATTTTCTGTTGCTGCTGCATAGGCGATGTTGCCAGCAGAGGCTAGCGCGTTAGATATACATAGAATCTTGCGTGTTCTAACCTCATACAGCTTTCTGTCTCCGTCTGTCTTTGGATTGTAAAAAATCCCGTGAACCAAGCCGACTATCATGTTTATCAAAATGCTCCAAGATGCTTGCTGACCAACAATTGCAATGTCTTTTAGCAGGCAGAGCGAATCGTATTGACTTTTGTACAAATCGCCGGCAAGAGACTCCGAGAATGTTCCAAGAACAGGTACAGGCAGTCCCAACTTTGTAAAAACGTCAGATTTCATGTGAACCGCTTGGGCGAAGATGCCTGCCGGTAACCTTAGCCAATCCTCTTTTGTTGAGTCGAATACTTCGTAGAAAATTGTTCCGAGGTTTGTTGGCTCAGAGAAGTGTGGGGTTGGATGTCTTGCTATATTGTACGAACTGAAGTCGGACAAGGTGCATGTGTCTGTAATGAAGTTTGCCGTTCCGAAAATCCATCCCAAAACCGGGTCGTGTCCCAATGTTTTGTATCTGTGGTACCTTCCTTCAAGATTTATTCCTAAATTTGGAGAACCGACGGTGGTATCGTATGGGGCACTACTGAATATAATCTGCTCCCACGACTTGTAGCTCCTTGTGCTTTCGCAATGACCATGACTTTCGAATTTTTTCTGAAACCATTTGTTGGAGCTGTTTACCTCGTCTTTTATCGACTTGGCATTATGTGCAAGTCGAGAGTTGCCGTCTATAGTCTGTCCTAAGTCTCCGCAAAGCGACTGGATAATTAACCAGCGCGCTGTTTGAAGTGCCGTGGCTATTGCCAAGAAAGACATGTCTTTCTTGTTGAAAATGCCTGTCTTCTGCGAAAACTCATCGTTTATGCGCTTTACCTCATCTATGCAGAACTGAAATTCTTCTTTCGTCAGCAAGTCTTCAAGAGCAATGTCCTCTGGGTACTTTTCGTTGGCTTCATCAGCCAATTCTTTCCATGACGGTATTTCGTCTTTGCTGATTTTCTTTTTCGGTTCAACATACATTTCAGTCTTCTTTGGTGGGGGAGTTATTCCACATTCTTTTAGCAACGCTTCTGTTCTCTTGCGCAAATCAGCAAGCTCTTTTGCGTCGTTCTCTCCATCACGTCGGTCTTCTTTAATGCTATTCTCAAGTTCTTTTAGTTGCTCTTCTTGCATCTTCTGAACTTTGAGCATTTCTTGTTCCGATTCTGTATAATTGTATCTGCCCATAAATTATGCCGCTTTTAATTTTTTTATGCATTCTTCAAGCATTTGCAGCATTTCTTCTAGATTTTTAATCTTTTCTTGATTTTGCATGTGCAGTCTGCGGTTTTCTTCACGTTCTTCTTTAAGTCTTCTTATTACAGCCTGTTGCTTGCGAATAACTTCTCGAAGCATACGCTCTTTTTCTTGAAGTGATATTATCTCTTTTTTTTGACCTATGACTTTTTTTATAAGCCAAGCAATTAATCCCCCGCCTAATAGTGGTCCCAGGATAAATGCAGCTCCGTCAACATGGGGCTTAACCGAAGGTAGCTCTATGAATTTTACATAAGGATTTATACTGGGATTAGCTATAACCCTATCTGCCAATTTGCAAACGTCTTTCACATTCTCTTGTAAACTTGCCATAGTAAAAAACTTTTAAATTCCGACAGGTCCCCAACTGAAGGATAATATTGTTTGTAATTCAATGTGAATGAAGACAAAAAAATAAAGCGTGGGAACCACTTGTCGTCTGTCCCACGAACTGAGGCTCTAGCATTGCCTATTGAAGTTGAACAGACAACGTTAGAGCCCACGCCGATATGATACACGCCCATAAAGAGACCTAAATAAACAAAAACATCACCCCTTGTGAAAAGGGTACAATTTATGCTTACAAGGTCTCCACGGGATAGAGTAATCACACCCCTTGGACATCTACCGTTGCTATGCTCCAGACTTCAATTTGGTAATTTGCTAGATTCCAGTTCGTCAAGAACAAAGCGTAAAGTAAACGCCTTATTATGTATGTCTTTGGACTATCAGCCCGCCTCTTTAAGTACGTATTGGTTATTTTCCGCACGGCGTGAGCAATATCCAGTTTTTCGTGCCACGAGAAATTTCGTGTTGCGATTTATATGCGTTGGAAGAATAGTCCAATGGCAAAGATATAAATAAAAATCGAACGAACGTAGGAAAATAGAGGCTTTTTGAGTTTTTTTTAGAAGAAAAAAACATCAAGCCATTTCCTGCAGTTGGAAATGGCTTGTGTTACTTTTGTGTATGTGTTGTGCAAATAATCTTTTTAATAACAAATCAGTATGCCTGCTCGTGAACACCTTTTACGGCGCGTCCTGAAGGGTCGTTCATATTCTTGAAAGCCTCGTCCCATGCAAGTGCGGTGGCTGTTGAGCATGCAACGCTCGCCTCGTGAGGAACGCATCGTGCAGCCGACTCGCTTGGAAAATGCTCTTCAAAGATGGTGCGGTAGTAGTATTCCTCCTTGTTCATCGGAGTGTTTATTGGGAAACGCTCGGCAGCGTGAGCCATCTGCTCATCGGTTACCTGCTCGGATGTTATCTGCTTCAGAGTGTCTATCCAACTGTAGCCAACGCCGTCGCTGAACTGCTCCTTCTGTCGCCATGCCACGCTTTCAGGCAGGTATTCGGCAAATGCCTCGCGTACAATCTTCTTTTCGATTTCGTTGCCCGGACACATCTTTGCCTCGGGGTTAGTGCGCATTGCCACATCGAGGAACTCCTTATCAAGGAATGGTACGCGACCTTCAACACCCCATGCTGAAAGCGATTTGTTGGCTCTCAGACAATCGTACAGATGCAACTTGCCCAGTTTGCGTACGGTCTCCTCGTGAAACTCGCGGGCATTAGGTGCTTTGTGGAAGTAGAGATATCCGCCGAAAATCTCGTCTGCTCCCTCGCCACTCAGAACCATCTTTATGCCCATGCTCTTTATTACACGAGCCAGAAGATACATCGGAGTGCTTGCGCGGACGGTTGTAACATCGTATGTTTCAATAAAATAGATAACATCGCGGATGGCGTCGAGTCCTTCCTGAATGGTATAGTTTATCTCGTGATGAACCGTTCCGATGTGCTCGGCAACTTCCTTAGCCTTGGCAAGGTCGGGAGCACCCTTCAGACCTACGGCGAAAGAGTGCAGGCGAGGCCACCAAGCATCGCTCTTGCCTTCCTCCTCGATGCGCTTATGGGCAAATTTCTTGGCTACGGCAGAGATTACCGAACTGTCCAGACCGCCCGAAAGCAATACGCCATAAGGCACGTCACTCATCAACTGTCGCTTTACGGCAGATTCGAGTGCATCGTGAATGTCCTTAACCGATGCGGCATTGTCCTTTACGGCATCATATTCAAACCAGTCGCGCTTGTACCAGCGTTTCATTACGCCTTCCTTGCTGCTGTAGTAGTGTCCCGGAAGGAATGGCTCGTACTCGTCGCAGAAGCCTTCGAGAGCCTTCAACTCGCTGGCACAGTATACTTTTCCGTCCTTGTCGCGACCGATGAAGAGCGGAATAACGCCGATAGGGTCGCGTGCAATCAGAAACTCGTCCTTCTCCTCGTCGTAGAGGGCGAAGGCGAAGATTCCGCTGATGTCTTCGAGAAAGTCGATGCCCTTTTCCTGATAGAGAGCAAGAATCACCTCGCAGTCTGAGCCAGTCTGGAACTTGTATTTGTCCTTGTACTGCTCGCGTATTGCGCGATGGTTGTAAATCTCGCCGTTTACTGCAAGAATGTGCTTGTTGTCGGGGCTGAAGAGCGGCTGCTTGCCCGATTTTGGGTCGACGATAGACAGACGCTCGTGTGCAAGGATTGCCGATTTTCCGCAGTATATGCCGCTCCAGTCGGGTCCTCTGTGACGAATTTTTTGCGACATCCGCAGAGCCTTCTTTCTAAGGTCGGCAGTCTGCTGTTTTATGTTGAATATGCCTACTATGCCACACATGATATCGTATTTTATTAGGTTTTGTAATTGTGATTATTAATATTCCAAATAAAGGGCACGGAATCAGAACGAACTCCGCGGTAAGACTTGATTCCGTGCCTCTGTGGATATAAGTGAAGTGTTTGTACTTTTACTTTTTGTTGAAGTAAGCGTCAATCTGCTCGCTTACCTTGCGGCCGCTTGCAATGGCACGAACCACGAGGCTTGCGCCCGATGCTGCATCGCCTGCCACGAACACGTTGTCGGCAAACTTTGGCTGCTCTGGCTTGATGAATCCCATTGCCAATAGAACCATGTCGCACTCAATGATTTCCTTCTTGCCGGTTGGCTTCATTGTTGGACGTCCGCCCTGCGGGTTCGGAATCCATTCAACCTCCTCGACTTCTGCGCCGGTAAGCTTTCCGCCCTTGCCTATGAACTTGTTTGTGTTCAGGAGCCATCTGCGCTCGCAGCCTTCCTCGTGAGAGGTGGTTGTCTTCAGGATGACAGGCCAGTTTGGCCAAGGCGTTGCCGGATTTGTGCCAACTGGCGGCTTCGGCATGATTTCAATCTGAGTAACGCTAACTGCGCCCTGACGGTGTGCTGTTCCGATGCAGTCTGAGCCTGTATCGCCACCGCCGATTACGAGTACTTTCTTGCCCTTTGCGTTGACCAGTTCGCTGTCGCTGAACTTCTTTCCTGCAAGGATGCGGTTCTGCTGGCTCAGCATCTCAAGAGCCAAGTAAACGCCCTTCAACTCGCGTCCTTCAATCTTCAGGTCGCGTGCCTGAGGAGTTCCGGTGCTTACAACGTATGCGTCGAATCCCTTCGGGAGTTTGGTTACGTCTACATCCTTGTTGTATTCGAACTTGACGCCCTCGGCCTCCATAATCCTTATGCGGCGGTCGATGACCGACTTTTCGAGTTTGAAGTTAGGAATACCGTAGCGGAGCAGTCCGCCGGCAGCCTCGTTCTTCTCGTAAACCGTAACCTCGTAGCCCTTGTTGTTAAGCTGGTTGGCAGCTGCCAGTCCGGCAGGGCCTGCGCCGATTACAAGAACCTTCTTGCCGTTGCGCTCGGGATGCTCTATTGTAACATAGCTCTCGAGGAAGGCGCGCTCAGCAATGGCGCACTCGTTCTCGCGGCATGTTGTAGGCTCTCCGATGGTAAGGTTAAGGACGCACGCCTTCTCGCAGAGTGCAGGACAGATTCGTCCTGTAAACTCTGGAAAGTCGTTTGTCTTCTTCAGCATCTTGTAAGCCATCTCCCAGTCGCCCTTGTACAGAGCGTCTTGCCATTCGGGCTGCTTGTTGCCAAGCGGACAAGCCCAGTGGCAGAATGGTACGCCGCAATCCATGCATCGTGATGCCTGCTGCTGGCGGTCTTTTGTATTTAGTGTCTGCTCAACTTCTGCGAAATCGTGGATACGTTCGTGTATCGGACGGTGACCTGCTTCTTTGCGAGGGACAGTAAGAAATGCTTTTGGATTTCCCATTGTGAATTATGTTTTGATTCTGGTTGTTTTTTACTCGGTTTAGTAATCTCTCTGAATGTCGGCAATCTTCTCCTTGAGCTTTCTGAGCTGCTCTTCCTGAAGCACGCGCTTGTATTCTATTGGCACAACCTGTATGAACTCCTCAACGTAGTGGTTCCAGTCGTCAAGCATTGTACGTGCCAGCTTAGAGCCTGTGTAGAGCCAGTGCTGATGGATAAGCTCGCGCAACTCCTTGCGGTATGTTGTGTCTTCTACAAGGCTCAACTCAACCATATCCATGTTGCAGAAGTAGTCGAAGTTGTGGTTCTTGTCCCAGACGTATGCCACACCGCCCGACATTCCGGCACCGAAGTTACGTCCTGTCTCGCCAAGCACAACCACGCGTCCGCCAGTCATGTACTCGCAGCAGTGGTCGCCTGCGCCTTCGATTACGGCTGTTGCGCCAGAGTTTCTAACACCGAAGCGTTCGCCAACCTTACCGTTTACATAGAGCTCGCCGGTTGTTGCACCGTACAGACCTGTGTTTCCGGCAATGATGTTATCCTCGGCAACGAAGTTTGAACGTACTGGAGGAAGAATTGAGATTCTACCGCCGCTGAGTCCCTTTCCGAAGTAGTCGTTAGTCTCGCCCTCGAGTTTGAAGTTTACGCCCTTTGGAAGGAACGCTCCGAAACTCTGTCCGGCAGAGCCTTTGAACTTGATGTTTATTGTTGAATCAGGCAATCCCTCTTCGCCGTACTTCTTGGCAATGCAGCCTGCAAGCATCGTACCGCAAGCGCGGTCGGTGTTTTTTATTGCGAAGTCGAGGTTTACCTCTTGCTTGTTCTCTATTGCGTCTTTTGCGTTGGCAATAATCTCGAAGTCCTTAACACCCTCAACCTTAGTGTATGGACGGCCGTCGTAGTGAAGAGGACCATCTACCTTTGTCAAGAGGCGAGAGAAGTCGAGCGTAGCAGCCTTTGAGCCTTCGGTGCGCTCGTCAACCTCGATGAGGTCGGTGCGACCGATGATGTCGTTGAACTTCTTGATACCCATTTCTGCCAGATACTCACGCACTTCCTGAGCAAGGAATGTGAAGTAGTTTACAACATAGTCTGACTTACCAGTGTATCTCTTGCGAAGTTCTGGGTCTTGTGTTGCAACGCCCACAGGACATGTGTTTGTGTTACACTTACGCATCATCACACAGCCCAAAACGATAAGTGGAAGTGTTCCGAATGAGAACTCGTCGGCACCGAGCATTGCGGTGATTACCACGTCCTTACCAGTCTTTAGCTGACCGTCTGTCTGAACTCTAACCTGACTGCGGAGGCCGTTAAGAACGAGAGTCTGCTGTGCCTCGGCAAGACCGATTTCAGGAGAGATTCCGGCAAATCGCATAGACGATGCTGGTGATGCACCTGTACCGCCCTCAGCACCAGAGATTACAATCAAATCAGCCTTAGCCTTTGCAACTCCGGCAGCGATTGTACCAACTCCGCTCTCGGCTACCAACTTGACAGAAACGGCTGCCGTTGGGTTGATGTTCTTGAGGTCGAAAATCAACTGAGCCAAGTCCTCGATAGAGTAGATGTCGTGGTGAGGTGGAGGAGAGATAAGCGAGATTCCCGGAATAGAGTTACGAGTCTTTGCGATAATCTCGTTAACCTTGAAGCCCGGAAGCTGACCGCCTTCGCCCGGTTTTGCACCCTGAGCCACCTTAATCTGAAGTTCCTCGGCATTAACAAGATACTCGGCTGTTACACCGAAACGACCAGAAGCAATCTGCTTAGTCTTTGAGTTCAATTCGGTGTGATAGCGTGCGTTGTCCTCGCCGCCCTCACCGGTGTTGCTTCGGGTGCCAAGTTTGTTCATTGCGATGGCAAGAGCCTCGTGAGCCTCGATAGAGATTGCTCCGAACGACATAGCGCCTGTTACGAAGTGCTTAACGATGCTTTCTACTGGCTCAACCTCGTCGATAGAGATTGGCTTTGCGGCCTTCTTAAACTTGAAGAAGTCGCGGATGAAGATTGGCTTCTCCTTATTGTCAACGATATTTGTAAATTCCTTGAATTTCTTGTAACTGCCAAGGCGTGTTGCAATCTGTAGGGTAGAGATTGTCTCTGGATTCCAAGCGTGCTGGATTCCGTCCTTGCGATATGCAAACTGACCATTGTTTGGCAAGAATTCGTTAATCTGAGCCGACTTGAATCCCTCGTTGTGAAGGGCGATGGCATCAGCAGCAATGTGTTTCAGACCGATACCGCCGATGGTTGAAACCTCTGTTCCGAAGTAAGTCTTCAGCAAATCCTCGCTCAAACCGATGCTCTCGAAAATCTTGGCACCGCGGTATGAACGGATTGTAGAGATACCCATCTTAGACATAACCTTGAACAATCCCTTGCAGATAGCCTTGATGTAGTTTTTCTCGGCTGTCTCGTAGTCTTCCTGAACCTTTTTGTTCTTTACAAGGTTGTCGAGAACGGCGAATGTCATGTAAGGGCAGATAGCCGATGCACCGTAGCCCAACAGAAGGGCAGCGTGCATAACCTCGCGAATCTCGCCGCTCTCAACGATGAGGGCTGTCTGAACGCGCTTTCCTATGTTGATGAGATAGTGATGTACTGCGCTTACGGCAAGCAGCGACGGAATTGCGGCATGGTCTTTGTCGATGTCGCGGTCGCTCAGTATAATGTAGTTGATTCCGTTGTCAACCGATTCCTCAGCCTTTCTGCAAAGTTCGTCAATGGCTTCCTTCAGACCAGCCTCGCCCTTCGAAACCTCGAACAACAGAGGCAGTTTTGTTGTGTTGAAGCCCTTGTAGCGGATGTTGCAGAGAATATCCAACTGAGTGTTTGTCAAAACCGGCTGTGGCAGACGAACCATCTTGCAGTTGCTCTCGTCTGGTGTCAGAATGTTAGTTCCGACTGCGCCGATATACTCGGTGAGCGACATTACAAGTTCCTCGCGGATTGGGTCGATGGCTGGGTTTGTAACCTGCGCAAACTGCTGGCGGAAGTAGTTGAAGAATATCTGCGGACGGTCTGAAACAACAGCAAGCGGAGTATCGTTACCCATCGCTGCCACTGGCTCTGCGCCGCCTGTACACATCGGAACGATTGTCTTGTCGATGTCTTCCTGTCCGAATCCGAAGTTTCTCAGCTTGCGCTCGTAGTTGTCAACGCTGTTGTTTACCTTTCGGCCGCTCTTCAACTTCTCGAGCTGTATTCTGTTTGTGCTAAGCCACTGCTTGTAAGGATGTTCGGCAGCAAGCTGAGCCTTCAGATCGCCGTCGTAGTAGATCTTGCCTTCCTCGGTATCGATCATCAGAATCTTACCTGGCTGAAGACGACCTTTCTGCTTGATTTCTGTTGGGTCGAAATCCATAACGCCAACCTCAGATGCAACAAGCATCATGTCGTTGTTTGTTATGAGATAGCGCGATGGGCGAAGACCGTTTCTGTCGAGCATACCGCCGGCAAAGCGACCGTCGCTGAACATCAAGGCTGCCGGACCGTCCCAAGGCTCCATCAAGATTGAATGATACTCGTAGAATGCCTTCAGATCGTCGCTGATAGGGTTCTTGTCGTTGAACGACTCAGGAACGAGGATTGCCATTGCGTGAGGCAGGCTCATTCCCGACATAACGAAGAATTCGAACACGTTGTCGAGCGATGCTGAGTCGCTCATTCCCGGCTGTACGATAGGCGAGATTTCCTTGATGTCGCCCAAAGCCTCAGACGAGAGAACGCTCTCTCTTGCCTTCATCCAGTTGCGGTTACCTCTTACGGTATTGATTTCACCGTTGTGGCAC
The DNA here is from genome assembly GCA_900102385.1 of Bacteroidales bacterium KHT7. Lineage (GTDB taxonomy): Bacteria > Bacteroidota > Bacteroidia > Bacteroidales > Bacteroidaceae > Ga6A1. The sequence continues at coordinate 16,020 of FNBQ01000050.1, forward strand.
AACATTCTGAAAGGCTGTGCAAGGCTCCATGTAGGGAATGTGTTTGTTGAGAAGCGTGAGTGAACGAGTGCCAAGCCGCTTGTGAAGTAGTCGTTTGTCAAGTCGCAGAAGTACTCGCGTACCTGCATTGACGACAGCATACCCTTATAGATGATGCTCTTGCTCGAAAGCGAAACGATGTAGAAATCCTTATGCTTTACGCGGTTCTCAATCTTTTTTCTTATCTTGTACAGTTTTCTCTCGAACAAAGGAAGTTCGTCGTCCGAGATTCCTGTAATGAAAATCTGTTTAATGTCTGGCTCGGTTTCGAGTGCGGCTTCGCCCAAGCACTCCGAGTTAGTCGGAACGGTGCGCAGGTGCATTAGCGACAATCCCTCGCGCTCAATCTCCTCGAACATAATCTTCAGAATCTCGTCCTGCTCTTTCTGTGCCTTTGGCAAGAAGATGAGACCAGTTCCGTATTTGCCCTTCTCTGGCACAGGAATGCCTTGCAGAAGAATGAATTCGTGTGGAATCTGAAGCATGATTCCGGCACCGTCGCCTGTACGTCCGTCAGCACCTTCAGCACCGCGGTGACGCATGTTCTCGAGCACTTTGAGTGCCGAGTCAACAAGTTCGTGTGATTTGTTTCCGTGGATGTTTACTACCATTCCCACACCGCAAGCATCGTGCTCGTTTGCTGGGTTGTAGAGTCCCATCTGTGAAGGACGCTGGAATGGCTTGTTCTTTCCTTGGTTGTTGTTTCGTTGATTTGTCATGATTTCTGTCGTTTATTATCAGATAATCTCTTTCTATTTGTTTGCAAAATTACAAATAAAATTTCTTTTTGATATATAAACAAGTGGTTTTTATTTCAAAAAGTTACTTAAGTAAAACCGATGCTTTAATGATGAAGTAAAACATATGTTATATTTTACAAATTGAAACAAATATTAAAAAATATCTTTCAGATTGAAAGTTTGATGATTTTTTTCGAAAATAAAAATCTGACTTATGCTCGTGTTTCAGGAAAAAGTGGAATATTTACACCCCAACTTTTTAATACGCGATTCAGACTTGGGGAGTTGAAAATTGAAATTTGAAAATTGAAAAAGGCAGAATTCTGAATTGACTCACACTCACAGTTGACAATGGACAATTCAAAATTCATAATTGATAATTAGGGATTTGTTACGAACAATTTCGTCAGAAATTGTTCGTACGTCCAAGGTACGTCCAAGGTACGTCCAAGGTACGTCCAAGGTACGTCCAAGGTACGTCCAAGGTACGTCCAAGGTACGTCCAAGGTACGTC
>FNBQ01000003.1:0-6776 GCA_900102385.1 Bacteroidales bacterium KHT7
GTGATGGATAATTTTGCCTCACACTCGACAGTCGAGAAAGCTGTGTCAAAGTCGGAACGGCAGACAGTTCGCGGGTGCAATGCTCCAAAGGTTCTTCCGTGGGTACATATCGCCATTTCAAACGCCAAGTCGTTGTTCACAGACATGTATCACGGAATCAAGGAGGAGTTTCTTCAGGAATACTTGAATGAATTCTGCTACAAATTCAACCGTAAATATTTCGATGACAGGATGTTCGACCGGTTAGTTATCGCTGCCGTTTCGTATAAGCCTACATTTGAGCATAAATTATATAACGGAAGGGCGAATTGCGGATAATCATTTATATATTTAATTATCAAATATTTTCAGGATTTTTTTTTGAAGTTTTTTCGCAAATAGGGAAATTCTTCCTACATAGAACATATTTTAATCAAAAAGAAATTTCTTCGCGATGTATTTTGGAATCCGTCTGAACGCGAACTATCCAAAGCAAAAGCAAGAGAAAACAAATCGGGCAGCAATCCGTAATGCAGGATAGCCGCCCGACTGTTTTCCGAAATAAAAATCGGATTCTATATAATTGAAGTAGTTTCTTATTTTCCGGCAATAAGCCTATACGAAATTACATCGCGGCTCTTGACCACGAGTTTGCGGTCGGCCTTGTTTTTGAGCGATGTCTTGCCCTCGGCCTTGTGAGTCCAGAGGTTATAGACCTTATAGACTTTCGTGCTGAAATCGGTGCTCAGCTTGCTCACCTCCTTATCCGTTAGATTGAAATCCTGCCAGTTTAACTGATAAGAGATGTCGCTGCGCGTTGGGTTGAGGATTGTGAAAGCCCAGTCGCCACCAGCCAGCGGTTTGAGCCAGAATTGCAGCCCGTCGCGGTCGCAATAGTGCAATCCCTGAACGCCGAGCGTGTCTTGGTCAACGGCAATCATATCCTTGTTAAGGATGATGTTGCGCGTTGCCTCGCTCATAGAGCGCAGGTCGTTGCCCAGAATAAGCGGACTCGCCATCATGCACCACATGGTAAAGTGCGCGCGGTCTTCGTTCTCGGTCATGCCATTTCCAACCTCAAGCATGTCGGGGTCGTTCCAGTAGCCCTTGCCGGCATACTGGCGCAGCGTGTCGTTATACTGAATACATTGCATAACGCCAAACTGGGTGTATCCCGGAAAAACGCGCAGAGAGTCGAAATTACACCAAATGTCGGGAGTTGTGCGCCACGAATGACCGATTTCGCGCGCCCATCGCCAAGGACGGTTGTTTCCCCACTCGCACATGCTCAGGAAGATTGGGCGACCGGCAGCCCTGAGCGCATCGCTTATAAGCTGGTATGCTCCGCGAGGGTTTACGTTCTCGGTGTTGCACCAGTCGTACTTCAGATAGTCAACGCCCCAACGGGCATACTGTATGGCATCCTGATACTCATGTCCGAGCGAGCCGGGCATATTGGCGCAAGTGTTTGTTCCGGCATCGCTGTAGATTCCGAGTTTCAAGCCCTTTGAATGAACATAATCGGCCACCGCCTTCATTCCGTTCGGAAACTTCTTGGCATCGGCCTGAATGAAACCGTTTTCGTCGCGCTGTCCGTGCCAGCAGTCGTCGATGTTGATGTAGGTGTAGCCTGCATCGCGCAAGCCGCTCTCAGCCATAACATCGGCAATACCTTTTATAATTTCTTCGGAGATGTTGCCCTGAAACTTGTTCCATGTGCTCCATCCCATCTGCGGCTTGTCGGCCAGTTTTTCCCACTTCTGCGCCATTGCAGGCATTGCCGCAAGGGCGATGAATGTGCCCACCAAGGCTATTTTTCTGATGATTTTCATGATATTTTTGTTTATTTTGAATTTACGATGATGTTCGCCGGCTTCAGTCCGTCGGAACTGCAACCGAGGGTGATTGCTGAAGGCGTTTCCGCACCCTGCACCAGAATCTGAGCCAAGCCGTTGAATGCTGGAATGCTGAACGATTTGCAGTCCTTCTCCTTCGGATGGTCGGCTCCGAGATACATCGGGTCGCCATTGCCGACACCCAAGATGCGCGCATCGCCGCTAAGACTGAAATTCAGCATCGGACAGGCATCGGGCACAATTCTGCCTTTGGCATCCTGTACCTCGACGGTTATTACAGCCAAGTCTCTGCCGTCTGCCGTAATCGTCTGGCGGTCGGACTTCAGCACAATCTTCGTTGCTGGCTTTGTGGTCTCTATGGTTTCGGTCATGATGCGCTTGCCGTTCTTGTAGCCAACAGCCACAACGCGACCGGGCTGATAGACGGCTTTCCATTTCAGATGACCGTTTTTAGGCATCTTCTGTCTGCCAAGCTTCTTGCCATTTACGGTGAGTTCAACCTCGTCGCAGTTGCTGTAAGCCCAAAGGTCGATTTCTTCGCCTTCGTGTCCTTGCAGATTCCAATGCGGAAAGATGTGAAGCGTAGGCTCGTCGGTCCACCACGATTTCAGATACCAAGCCTCATCTTTCCAAAATCCGCAGTAGTCGAGAATGCCGAATTCGGAGTCGGTTGCAGGATAAGAGAGCGGATTAGGCTCTCCGCGATAGTCGAAGCCAGTCCAGTAGAACAGTCCCGCGCCCCACGGACGTTCGTCGTAGAACTTCCATCCGCGTTCTATCACGTTTTCAACCTCGTATGTCCGTCCCGAACGGTTGCAGCTGACCATTCTGCCCGGAAACTCTTCGGACTCGAAATAACAACCGCGAGTTCCGCAGCCAGTCGTCTCTTCCGTTCCGACAATACGCCACGACGGATTCGCCTTCTTGCGGTTATCAACATCGTTCTGCGCTATGTAGTTGAATCCCACGACATCAAGTCCCTTTATCAACTCAGTTCCGCCGGCGTTTGCCACGGTGCTTGGTCGTGTTGGGTCGAAAAGCCGTGTGTACTCGCGCATGGCCTCGGCAAGACGAGTGCCCTGAATGTTGTTCTCCAAGCCCCACTCCTCATTTCCGTCGCTCCAGAGGATGACAGACGGATGGTTGCGGTCGCGCTTTATCATGCGTTCGAGCAGTCGGAGATGCTCTTCGTTGATGCCCATAAGTCGGTTTTCGTCGATGACGAGAATGCCCTCGCGGTCGCACACATCGAGCACGGCAGGAGTAATTGGGTTGTGCGATGCCCGATAAGCGTTGCAGCCGAATTTCTTCAGTTGCTTTATGCGCCATGCCTGCAAAGCATCAGGAATAGCCGAGCCAACGCCGGCATGGTCTTGGTGCATGTTCACGCCCTTCAATTTCAGCTGTTTACCGTTAAGGAGAAAGCCTTTTTCGGCATCGAAGGCGATGTCGCGAATGCCCGTCGTAGTAAGATATTCATCAACCACCTTGCCATCTTGAAGAATGGTTGTTTCGACCTTGTAGAGATAAGGATCGGCGGTGCTCCACAGATGCGGCTTGCTAACCGAAAGGTTCTGTTTACAGGCTGATGTCTGCTTCGCTTTCAGACTGAGCGACGATGGTTCGCTTTTTGCCACCTCGTTGCCATCGGCATCGAGCAGACGCTGGCGCACCTCACATCGGGCAGCCTTCAAACCGCCATTGAAGACTTCGGTTTCGACCGTCAAAGTAGCCTCGGAATAAGGCTGCTGAAGAGTTGAGTAAACGAATGTTCCGAAAGGCGCAACGCTGACCTCGGCAGACTTGTCGAGCCACACATCGCGATAGATTCCTGCGCCCTCGTAAAACCAACCTTCCTCGAGCGAGGCATCGGCACGGACGCAGATGAGATTGTCGCCGCCATAATTAACGTACGGCGTTATGTCGTAAACCTGAGTGGCATATCCGCTCGGCTCTGTGCCCATATAAAATCCGTTGAACCACACTTGCGAATTGCGGAAAATGCCGTCGAAACGCAGCACAAGACGCTTGCCCAAATCGCCGTTGTCTATTCTGACTGTTTTTCTGTACCAGCCCACGCTCGTTTCGGGATACTTCCAGCCAACGGTCTTGTAGCCGTGCGAATGGCTTGCCTCCGAAGCGTATGGCAACACCGCAACCCAGTCGTGCGGAATCTGCACGTCTTGCCACGCAGAATCGTCGAACTTCAGGATATAAGGTCCTTGATTGTGAATAGAATTCGCCTTTGTAATGTAGTTGAAATATTCTGTTCCGCAGCCAAAATCCTTCTTTGGGTCGGCAGCGTTTCCGAAGGCAAACTTCCAGCCTTTGTCAAGACGGATGGTCTCGCGCGGAGTTTTCTGCGCCTGCATCAATCCGACGTTAGCCAAAAGTGCTATTATCAATAAAAATCTTAGTCTCATTTATTTGTATAAAGGTTTTGCAGACGAAAGTTGCACACGCCGGAGACTGAATATGCCCGACCGTGCGCAACTTCGTTTTAATCAAAAAAATGTCTATTCAGCTTCGAGCACGAGAACACGGCTCGACCAACTTGTATTCTTATGATAGTCAACATTATGCTTGTACGGAATCTCAAGTCCGTTGCTCATCAGATATGCTCCGCTGAACGATTTTCCCTCGAACGACAGAGGCTCGTTGTCTATTCTGTTAAGTTCGTGAACCTTATACATTCGCGAAGGGTCGAGACCTGCCATCTGCACGCGCGGCAGATGCTCGTTCATCATGTGCACGAGTTTGTACCAGAAGAATACGGCCTTGTCTTTCTGTTCGGTTACATACATCAGCGAAGCCACGTTCTTGTTGTCGTAAGGCGAGACAAGGCGGTACAAATCGCCAAACTGAACAACCGGGCGTATCGTTTTGTACTCGGCAATGGCATTACGGCAGAGTTTCTTCTCCTCGTCGCTAAGATTCTTTGGCTGAAGTTCCATGCCGAGGCGACCGGTCATAGCCACGTCAATTCTGTATTTCAGCGGAATGGTTCGGAATGTCTGATGCGACGGCGAGTTTCCGATGTGCTGTCCCATCGCGATTGACGGGAAGAAGTACGATGTGCCCCATTGCATGAAGATTCGCTGAAGAGCGTCGGTGTTGTCGCTCACCCAGAACTCATCGAAATAAGGCATCAAGCCCCAGTTTACTCGTCCTCCGCCGCTCGAACAGTTCTGAATGGTGAGGTCGGGATACTTGGCGCGAATTCTCTGGCAAGTCTTCTCCAAACCGCGGATATACTCTATGAACAAATGACTCTGATTGTCTTTGCTAAGATAGTTTGAGCCGTGGTTTACGATGCTCATGTTAGCATCCCACTTTATGTAACTGATGCGCGGATTCTCGGTCATTAAATCATCAACAACCTTGAATACAAAGTCCTGAACCACAGGGTTCGACATATCCAGAACGAGTTGCGTTCCGCCTCGTCCGCAGGTAGCCTCGCGTCCCGGAGCCTTTACAATCCAGTCGGGGTGCTTCTCGTAGAGTTCGCTCTTGTTGTTGGTCATCTCAGGCTCAATCCAGATGCCGAACGAGATGCCGTTTTTGTCGGCACACTTAACCAGATTACCAATGCCGTTTGGAAGTTTTCGCTTGTCTACAACCCAGTCGCCAAGGCTCGAGTTGTCTACGTTGCGCGGATATTTGTCGCCAAACCAGCCATCGTCCATAACAAAGAGTTCGCCGCCCATTCCGGCAATGTCGCCCATCATCTGGTCCATACCCTCCTCGTTTATGTTAAAGTAGACGCCCTCCCAGCTGTTAAGCAAGATGCGGCGTTCCTTGTCGCCGTGAGCCAGTCTGTACTTTCTGCCCCACTTGTGGAAGTTTCGGCTCGCGCCGCTCAATCCTTCTTCAGAATAAGTAAGGGCCAAGGCTGGAGTTGTGAATACCTCGCCCTTCTTCAGATGGTAGGTCGAATTCTCCTCGTTTATTCCGGCAAAGAAACGGTGATACTCGCCGTCGCCGGTATCGACATACAGTTTGTATGCGCCGGGATAGCACAGAGCCGCGCCGATTACCCTTCCACGGGTTTCGTCCGGCTTTCCGTCGAGCGAGAACATCACCTCGGCATGAGCCAGATGAGCGTTTCGCACGGCATCTTTGTTCTTTATCATCTTTACTCCGGGCGTGAGGGGCTCCTGACAGAGGCGCGCCTCGTTTGCCCACGAGCCGTAGAGCGACGAAATCCACACATCGCCGCGACGGATAGGCAGCGAACCCGAAAGGAACTTCTGCAAATCGACGTTCTTCTTTTCCTGATGCGAGATTTCAGTCCAAGTCTCAATCATATCAACATTATCGTAAGCCTTGTAAAACACGTTCACGAAGAACGGATAAACGCGGTCTTTCATCTTGACAACTGTAATTCGGGCATCGCCGTCTTTCTTTGTCTCGGTGCCCTGCACAACCATCTGAAGACTCATGTTTCCGTCGGCATGAAGCACAGAAAGAGCGGCCTCGTCGGCTCCGTTCATGCCATAAACGGGATATGCGGCAAACTTGTCCTTCGCTGTCTGCTCAACGGTCTTGGCATCGGCATCGGAGAGTTTTGTGCCGTAGTAAATAACCTTCAGTTCGTCCGACTTGTCGGCCTGAAGAAGAAGCGTTGTCCTTGGCGTAGAGATGTTTAGCACATCGGCAAAAGCCGATAACGACAGCATCAGCGCCACCGATAAAACTATTCTTTTTTTCATTTTTTATGATTTTAGAAAAAGGTATTGCAAATATACGGACAAAACTCTTTTTCTCATACACAATTTTTATTTGGTTTCGATACTTTTTAGTCAACTTGCTCTCCCTATCTTGGATGTACCTTCGATGTTCCATATAGCTTCCCTCTACCTTCCTTCTACCTACCTTCTTCCTACCTTCTTCCTACCTTCTTCCTACCTTCTTCCTACCTTCTTCCTACCTTCTTCCTAC
>FNBQ01000003.1:6786-184530 GCA_900102385.1 Bacteroidales bacterium KHT7
CCTACCTTCTTCCTACCTTCTTCCTACCTTCTTCCTACCTTCTTCCTACCTTCTTCCTACCTTCTTCCTACGACGCATATACTAAACGAACAATTTCTGACGAAATTGTTCGTTATAAATCCTCGGCAATTATAAAAGCAATTTTGAATTATGAATTCTGAATTGTTAATTGTCAATTGTCAATTGTCAACTGTGAATTGTGAATTGCTTTGAATTGTCAAAGAATAAACTTGCAGATGAGGCAAACATTGGCTATCTTTGCCCATACTATAACATTTTTCACCAATCATTTTATATGGAGACATACAATTTTGACGAGATAGTGAACAGACGCGGCACAAACTCGTACAAGTGGGACGTTTCGGACAAGGAGAACTTTCTGCCGATGTGGGTTGCCGACATGGATTTCAGAACATTACCTTATATTATAGAACGACTTCAGCAGAGGGTTGCACACGGCATCTTTGGCTATACAGCCGTGCCCAACAGCTATTACGATGCGGTTACAAACTGGTTTGTACATCGCCACAACTGGCTCATGCAGAAGGAATGGATAATCTACACATCGGGCGTTGTGCCTGCCATCTCGGCAATAATAAAGGCAATGACGCAGACGGGCGACAAAGTGCTGGTGCAGACTCCGGTATACAACTGCTTCTTTTCGTCGATAAAAAACAACGGATGCGAGGTTCTATGCAACGAACTGATATACGAGGACGGCACTTACAGAATTGACTTCGACGACCTTGAGCAGAAGGCTGCCGACCCTAAGACAACGGTAATGATTCTGTGCAATCCGCACAACCCTGCCGGACGCGTGTGGACACGCGACGAACTCGTCCGCATAGGCGAAATATGCCTGAAGAACGATGTCTTCGTAATTGCCGACGAAATTCATTGCGAACTTGTGATGCCGGGACACCGCTACACTCCATTCGCCTCAATATCGCCAGAAATTCTGGACAACTGCGCCGTGTGCACATCGCCAAGCAAGGCATTTAACATTGCTGGACTACAGATTGCAAACATCACGATTGCAAACAACAAGATAAGGCGAAAAGTAGACCGCGCCATAAACATAAACGAGGTTTGCGACGTAAATCCGTTTGGCGTGGAGGCTCTGCAAGCGGCATACAGCAGCAAGGGAGCGGAATGGCTCGAACAACTGAACGCGTATCTGTACGACAACTACTTGTGTCTGTGCGAGTTCTTCGAGAACAATCTGCCTCAGTTCCCCGTTACTAAGCTCGAAGGAACGTATCTTGTGTGGGTTGACTGCTCGGTTCTGGGCAAGCCGTCGGACGAACTTTGCAGCGAACTTCTTCAGGCTCAAGGGCTTTACCTGAACGAAGGAACGATGTACGGCACATCGGGCATCGACTTTGTGCGCATAAATATAGCCTGCCCAAGAGCGGTTTTAATAGAAGGTCTGCAACGATTCAAGAATTATGTAGTTTACTGATTTTCTGAATTTAAGATATAAAAAACTGCCGTCCGATTTTCTTGCATCGGGCGGCAGTTGCCTTTTCTTCTTCCAAATCAATAGTCGTTTTTCGTAAAAGTTTCTGAAATAATCAGTTTTCCGTTTCCGTAGAACTTGTATTGCAGCGTTGCGCCCTCGTCCTTCTGCTGTTTCAGGCTCACATCGTTTACAATATTGTCCCGCAGAGTCTCCCTCATCTTCGACTTCAGTCTTTGCTGAACATCGGGCTTAAGAAATTCGCCGTCGAACGAATAGTAGAATACGAAAACGTTCTTGTCCTCGTCGTAACTTACGCTGTCGAGCACGTTGTTCTTGTCTATCCGCACCGGACAACGGTCGTTCTGCAGCTCGGCAAACTCCTTGATTTTCGTTCTTTTAAGGTTTCGCGATGCACATCCGGCAACGAGAAGAGCCGACAGAACTATAATCAGATATTTTCTCATCGTTTTATGTTTTTTTTGGTTGCGCAAAAATAAAGAAGAAAAAATAAAAAATAACTAATAAATGTTAAAAAAATGCATTTATATTTAATAATATTTGTTCATATTATATATTTTTTGTTTCTTTGCTCCCGATTACAGAACTCATAGCGAAATCGCTATTTTTAGTAAACAGTATTATACTTTAAAGAACTTTTATTTTAACAATTAAACAAGAGAGGAAAGATGGAACAAGTCATTAGAATTATGGTAGCGGCATTTTCAGCCGTATTGCTTTACATCTGCAATATGCTGATTATGTAAAAGCATCATTCGCAACGACAAACAACAAAGCTTTAAATGTAAGAAGATTTAATGAGTGGCATTGTTCGCTTTCAAGCGTCAATGCCACTTATTTTTATGCCTTCGCGAGGCTGCCGATTTGGTGCTTTACGTTCTTTTTTGTATCTTTACACCCAATTTTCGAATCGTATTTTATAACAGATGAAACATATCAGAAATTTCTGCATCATAGCGCACATCGACCACGGAAAGTCAACGCTGGCCGACCGTCTGCTCGAATACACAAACACCATAAAGGTTACCGAGGGACAAATGCTCGATGACATGGATCTTGAGAAGGAAAGAGGAATCACCATCAAGAGCCACGCCATACAGATGGAGTACGAATACAAGGGCGAGAAATACATTCTGAACCTTATCGACACTCCGGGACACGTAGACTTCTCTTACGAGGTGTCGCGCTCTATCGCCGCATGCGAGGGCGCGCTGCTTGTTGTCGATGCCACTCAGGGCGTTCAGGCACAGACCATCTCGAACCTTTACATGGCTATAGACCACAACCTCGAAATCATTCCGGTTATAAACAAATGCGACATGGTTAATGCCATGCCCGAGGAGGTTGAGGACGAAATCATCGACCTTATAGGCTGCGACCGCGAAGACATAATACGCGCATCGGGAAAGACCGGCGAGGGCGTTGAGGACATCCTCCATGCCATTGTCGAAAAAGTGCCTCATCCTGTAGGCGACGAAAACGCTCCTCTTCAGGCACTTATCTTCGACTCTGTCTTCAACAGTTTCCGAGGCATCATTGCTTACTTCAAGATTGTAAACGGCTCGATAAAGAAAGGCGATCAGGTTGAGTTCATCAACACCGGAAAGCAATATTCAGCCGACGAAATCGGTGTCCTGAAGATGGATTTGTCGCCACGTCAGGAACTACATTGCGGCGACGTGGGCTACATTGTTTCGGGCATCAAGACAGCCACCGAGGTTAAGGTGGGCGACACGCTTACGCACATTGCCAACCCAAGCAAGGAGGCTATTGCCGGATTTGAGGAGGTAAAGCCGATGGTGTTTGCCGGCGTCTACCCTATCGAGACCGAGGATTTCGAGAATCTGAGAGCATCACTCGAGAAACTTCAACTTAACGACGCATCGCTTACTTTCATGCCTGAGAGTTCTGTTGCGCTTGGCTTCGGATTCCGCTGCGGATTCCTCGGACTGCTGCACATGGAGATTGTTCAGGAGCGACTCGACCGCGAGTTCAACATGGACGTGATAACCACCGTGCCCAACGTATCGTACATGGTTTACGACAAGCACGGCGAGTGCAAGGAGGTTCACAACCCTGCCGGAATGCCCGACGTTACGCTTATCGACCGCATCGAAGAGCCTTACATTCAGGCATCTATCATAACCACAGCCACTTACATCGGCCCTATCATGACTCTGTGTCTGGGCAAGCGCGGCGAGCTGATAAAGCAGGATTTCATCTCGGGCAACCGCGTTGAACTTCAGTTCTACATGCCTCTGGGCGAAATCGTCATCGACTTCTACGACAAACTGAAGAGCATCTCGAAGGGTTACGCATCGTTCGACTATCATCAATGCGGATTCCGTCCAAGCAAACTGATAAAACTCGACATTCTGCTTAACGGCGAGCCTGTTGACGCGCTCTCAACACTTACGCACGTTGACAACTCGGTAGACTTCGGCCGACGTATGTGCGAGAAGTTGAAGGAACTTCTGCCACGCCAGCAGTTTGACATCGCTATTCAGGCAGCCATAGGCGCAAAGATTATCGCCCGTGAGACTGTAAAGCAGGTTCGAAAGGATGTGACAGCGAAGTGCTACGGCGGTGATATCAGCCGAAAGAGAAAACTGCTCGAAAAGCAGAAACGAGGCAAGAAGCGCATGAAGCAAATCGGCAACGTTGAAGTTCCGCAGAAAGCCTTCCTCGCTGTATTGAAACTTGATTAAAAGATGATATAAAAAGCGGTTGCAAAACAGATATCTGCAACCGCTTTTATTATCATCTTTTGATGACTGGCAATCTTATTCCAGTTTTAAAGATATCTTCATATCTACCTTCTTCTACCCATTTTGTATAATCTTCCAGAAATTCGCACTTATTTTGGTCTGGATATATTATAACACATGGAATCAGAGATTTATCATCAATTCTAAATTTCGAACGGATAGCCTTCAATCTTGCGTATCCCGAAACCTGACGAATATCATCAATATCTACTGAACGTTCCGAATAACGTTTGTATTTTGCGTCTGCCACATATGGAGGTCTGTCGGTATCAGGCATTATAAGATAGTCAGGTTCTTGCTTTCCAAAATGAGGGTGATAAATAACACAATCGCCAAACAAATTGCGAAGTTTTGCAAAAACAAACATTTCAAAAAGTTTAGTCATATCAATCCAATACGGCGGAACCTCTGTTTTTTCATCGCCATGCAAAACTTGATTGTAAGACAAGACTTTCAACAAAATCTTCGCAATCTCTATTGCCATATGATACTCCTTGTAGAACGAGTTTATCTTGCAAGTACTTACGTCTTTTACGTCAACTTTATCACCAACGCCTTTCCACTTTGGTTTTAATCCAATAAGCCTTTGTTTGAGGATTACAACAATATCATCATTATAACTGTCAAGAACATGCAAACAATATTTCATCGCTTTCTTCAGTATTCTGTTCTCTGGAATATCAATGCCATATTCCTGATAACGGCAATAGTTATCGGACAAATTACCTTTGACGATGTTATACTTCAAATTTTTAGGCAACAATATCTTTCCTTTTATTTTCGAACGCTGGTTTTCCTCAACAAAATAGTAAGACTTCATTATTCCCTTAGCCGTGATTCGAGCCATTATGTGGATGAACTCCGAAATAAGGAAAAGCGACAATCCATCCTCCTGTTTAGGGACGGCAATAGGCGGACGCTTGAAATCGACATTAAGCAAGCCTTCGAGATGCTCAAAATTCTTCGGTTCCGTCAAGGCATCTTCAAGCATTTTAAGATAGTCGATTTCAAAATTATCTTTGTCTTCCGTGAATTTGGGAAAGACACGGATTGCAAGTATATCTTTTTCAATCCAATCTACACCAATGAAATATGAGGTTGACAAATGCCATTTTTCTTCCCGTCTCTCAAGAGAGAAGCATTCGGAAGGCTCTTTATCGTTTGGACGGGCAAAATTATGTTTATAAACCTTCCCGATTAAATAATATTGCCCGTCCAACACCTTATTTTCCCAATGTTCTGAGGCGTCAATCAACTTCGGGTTCATACTCTCTCAAAGATTTTATTACCTCATTTACTTTTTCTGCATCCTTAAAAATTCCGTCTTTAATGTATTCCTTAAGAATAGGGATAATTTCATATTCAATTTTTAATCGTGTACAATCTTTGCCGTCATCATCCTTCATAATAAAGTAACTTTGTCCAATCCAAACATCTTCTGGCAGAATATCATCCGACAAGTATGGAGACGGAATAAGTTCAATGTCATAACTTTCTTTATATTCATCGTAATTGTCGATGAATAGTTTGCTTACTTTTTCAAACAAATCATCATTAAAGCCATCCAAGCTTAAAGCCATAGGCTTATATTTTACAAAGGCAAAACGACGACGCATTGCATAGTCGAGAGTATCTATACTACGGTCGGCAGTATTCATTGTTCCGATAATATAAACATTGTCTGGCACAGAAAAGCATTTCTTTGAATATGGCAATGTTACCTCTGTTTCTGCCTTGCAACCTATTCTTTTGTCAGACTCAATCAAGGTTATCAACTCTCCGAAAATTTTCGAAACATTACCACGGTTTATTTCATCAATAACCAAAACATAAGGACGGTCGTTCTTCTTGATTTCAGTCTGTTTTCCAACTCCATATTTGTTCAATATGGCAAAAACATCCTCTAAATCAATATTTTTCAAACGGTAAACAGTTGCTAAAGTCATTGATGTGCGACCATTCATTTCATAGATATCTTCATTTATGCCTTTTATCAGCCATTCAACCTTTCGGACACGCTTATAATTATCATATTCATCGTGCCATTCGGCATCGCCTGTTACCACACCTATCGCATCAATGCTTCGCGATGAATAACAAGAAAAGACTATGTCTCCAATCTGCATACGATCGTAAAATGCATTGAGAATTGCTCTTCCATCGGAATGTGCCTCATCAACTTGCGAAAGATCTTCTCCTAAAGCATCCCATCCTATACGAATATGATTATTTTTCATACATTCGGTGCGTATAGGATTATCTCCTGCCCGAAACAAAGAAACCTTCCAAATATTAGCATCATCGTTTATTTTAAATGAATTCTCCTCTACGATTGGCTTTTGGGCATTTTCGCATATTCGCTTAAAAATTCCAGATTCTACGTCATAAGAAATAGTACCGCTTTCGTTTGTGTGAGGGCGGATTCCTTCAACGAACTCTTCATAATCCATTGATTGATGAAATGTTACATATTCTACTTGCTTATTATTCCGTAGCCACTTCATTTTTTCCTTCAAGACACTTTCAGAATAATCTGGTAAATTAAGAAAACACAATCTTGTAATTATGCGAGGTAACTCGTAAGTCTTTCCTACTCCCGGAGCACCTTCAATTATAATATTCTTTTTATAGCGAAGCAAATCAACTATTTTATCATAAAATTCAGGATCTGTTCCATCGTCTTCAGTGCTATCACTTTCCGGTATACAAGCATTAGATGAAAATTCAGGTATTGACTGCTCTACGATTTCTTTATTGCTCATTTTTTCCTTTACCTCATCCAACAGAGCCTCATAGTCTATAAAATTCATCTTGTTGATGCTGCCAACATTTATTCCATATTTTTTCTTTAAATATTCACGATTATTCTTGTCTAATGCCATATATTTATTTGGACAAATATAGAACAATCCCATTGTCAACTTTGTAATTTTTATGCTATATTGTTTCAAGACTTCATCAAAGACCGCCTCCATATCTGGCTTATTTTTCTGAGCCTCTTCGAACAAAAGCCAAAAACGTTCTATATCTTTGCCATCAGCACTTCTGTCTTTTGAGAAGCAGCAAAAAGCAGAGTTCATATTATTTTGAATAGGTATTCCGTCTAAAGTAGTAGGTATATTTGCTTTGATTTTAAAAACGTCTTTCAATTTTTTTATCAATGCAAAACGATTATTAACTCTTCTGTTAAAAATTCCGTAAACCGTAAAAGGATCTATTTCTGCATAATCAGAACCATCACTATCATGCAGAAAACTAATTTCAGAATTCCTATCAAAATTATTGTAAATAATAGACGCCAGCTCATCAGGTTTGTCTTTGTATTTTAGCAACTTTTTTGCTAATTCTTCGTAAAATGGAATCCAATCAAACATTCTATTCTTATTTAGAAGTTAACAAATTTATCTTATTCTCCTCTCCCATACCACTTAGCAACAAGTGCGCCGCTGATATTGTGCCACACGCTGAAAATCGCTCCAGGGATTGTAGCCAACGGGAAAGCAGCAAAATGAAGTACGGCAAGGCTTGATGCAAGACCTGAATTCTGCATTCCGACCTCTATACTTATTGCCACATTCTTTGGGTGAGACAGATGCAGAAGATGTCCTATCAGATAGCCCAAGGCCAATCCGCTGACATTATGCAGCATAACCACCAGAACAACCAGCAATCCACCGTCCAGCACCTTGCCGGCGCTGTGCGCAACAACAATGGCTACAACCAAGGCAATCATAACTGACGAGAATGCTGGCAGATAGACCACGGCACTTCGGGTAAACTTAGGCAGAAACTTCTGGCAAAGCAAGCCGAGAACTATCGGCGCAATAACTACATACAATATGCTCTGCAACATTCCGAAGGTATCGACATTGACCATAGTTCCGGCCAACAGCCACACCAGCAAAGGCGTAAGCACGGGCGCAAGAATTGTAGAAACGGCGGTCATCCCGACCGACAAAGCCAAATCGCCCTTTGCCAGATACGTTATCACGTTCGATGCCGTTCCGCCCGGACAACAGCCTACGAGGATTACTCCAAGAGCGAGTTCTTCGGGAAGTGCGAAGATGCGCGTAAGAGCCAGAGCCACAAGCGGCATGACCGTAAACTGAGCCAGACAGCCAAGCAAAACATCCCTCGGACGACTTGCCACAATGCGAAAATCGGTTGGCGAGAGCGTGAGTCCCATGCCGAACATTATAAGTCCGAGCATCGGGTTGATGAGCCATGTCTCGACAGAGCAGAACGGCTCGGGAAAAATCATCGACAAAACGGCAACAATCAGCACGAGCGCGCCCATCCAACGCGCAATAAAATTGCATATTTTCAGCATTATAAAGGTATTTTAAGGATTAAAAGATTCGAATCTCACCGCTGCCAATGCACAGGCGGTGCTCCTCGTCGTACACCACACAGAACTGTCCGGGCGCAACGCCGTGAATTGGCTCGTCGGACTTTATCCCCCATGTGCCGTCCTCGCGCATCGAAATCGTTCCTGGGTTATACTCGGGCGTGTGGCGAATCTTGAACATTATGCGATGCTCGCCACCATCCTCGCCCCACGGATTTTCGGTTATGAAGTGGAAATCTTCCATGTACCACTCGGTGCTGTAGGCATCCTTCGGACTGTATCCGTGCGAAACCCACAGAATGTTATTCTTCACGTCTTTCTTAACCACAAACCACGGACCGCCACCAAAGCCAAGTCCCTTGCGCTGACCGATGGTGTGAAACCAGAGTCCTTTGTGCTCGCCTATTATCTTTCGGCTATCGATGTCGATTACGCGTCCCGGATGCTCTCCCAAGAATCGGCGCACATACTCGCGGAAATCAATCTGACCGAGGAAGCAAACGCCCTGACTGTCCTTTCTGTTGGCATTGATGAGGTTATTCTTCACGGCAATTTCGCGCACCTCTTCTTTGTACAGAAAGCCGATTGGAAACATCGACTTGCTTATCTGCTGATAGTTAAGCTGACAGAGAAAATCGGTCTGATCTTTCACCGGGTCGGGACTCGTTGCCAGCCACACCTTACCATTATGAATGGCAGTCTGAGCATAGTGTCCTGTAGCGGTGAAGTCGAATTCGTGTCCGATTTTCTCTTCGAAACAGCCGAATTTTATGAGTTTGTTGCACATCACATCGGGGTTTGGCGTGAGTCCGCGACGCTCCTTGTCCATCGTATATTTTACAACCTGATCCCAATATTCGTGATGAAGGTCAATCTGCTCTAACTTGCAGTCGTACTTTCGCGCAAGCCACTGGCACACTTCCCAATCTTCCTCAGAAGAACAGTTCCACGCTTCCTTCTCTTCGGGACCAATGAGAATATAAAACAGAGTGGGACGATGTCCCTGCTCACGCAACATATGAAGAGCGACGGCACTATCAACACCGCCCGATAACAACAATGCTATATTTTCCATAAAAGGGTTGATTTTAGACTGCAAAATTAGTGTAAAAAAGTCAGAAAAACAAAATATACCATATAGATGGTATGCGATTACTTTGCTGTCGGTATTGGAACAAACAAAAAAACGCCCTATCTTTGCAATATCAAACATAAACAAAAACCATACAAAAAAATACAATTATGAGCAACATCGCAAACCAACTAACCGAACTTATCGGTCGCACACCACTCGTAAGACTGAACCGTTTCGGAAAGGAACTTAATCCGGGAGCAGAAATAGTAGTAAAAGTAGAGTCGTTCAACCCCGGCGGAAGTGCAAAAGACCGTATCGCCCTCGCAATGATTGAGGATGCCGAGAAGAAAGGCCTTCTTACTCCAGGCGCAACCATCATAGAGCCAACAAGCGGAAATACTGGCGTTGGACTTGCACTCGTAGCTGCAGTAAAGGGCTACAAACTTATACTTACAATGCCCGACTCGATGAGCATTGAGCGCAGAAACCTTCTGAAGGCTTACGGCGCAAAAATCGAACTCACTCCGGGAAAGGACGGAATGCAAGGCGCAGTTGACAAGGCTAATGAACTTCACGCACAGACTCCGGGTTCGTTCATCCCAATGCAGTTCGAAAATCCTGCAAATCCTCAGAGACATTACGCAACAACAGCCGAGGAAATCTGGAAAGATACCGACGGAAAGGTTGATATCTTCGTTGCTGGCGTTGGTACTGGCGGTACAGTAAGCGGTACAGGAAAGCGCTTGAAGGAACTCAACCCGAACGTTAAAATCGTAGCCGTTGAACCTGCAAGTTCACCTCTCATCACAACAGGAAAGGCTGGTCCTCACAAGATTCAGGGAATCGGTGCAAACTTCATTCCAAAGACTTACGACGCAAGCGTTGTAGACGAGGTCTTGACCGTTGAGAACGATGATGCCATCCGCTCAGGCCGAAGACTGGCTCAGGAAGACGGTCTGCTTGTCGGAATCTCATCAGGAGCGGCAGCATACGCAGCACTTCAACTTGCATTGCGCCCAGAAAACAAGGGCAAGCGCATCGTTGCCCTGCTTCCAGATACTGGCGAGCGTTATCTGTCAACTGTTCTTTACGCCTTCGAGGAATATCCGCTTTAAATTATGGCAGACGCAAAGAAATTTGTCTGCTGCCTCGAATGCGCAAACGGCACTTTCATGCAGTGGTTCGACAATCCGGTGGTGTGCGAATGTAGCGTAAGAACGGCTATCAGATTCGTTGCAAAATCGAGCAAGATTTGTTCCGACTTCCGCCCATCGAACAATCCGAATCCCGCCATCAGGCACTTCGACTCGTACGAAGAGTCTCAGGCGATGTTCAGAGAAAGAACGGAGACAAAACTGCGAAAGTATCTGCAAGAGGAACTTGACAAGGCTAACGAGAAAAAGAATCCCTAAAGACAATACGTATCGGGAGGTGGTCGCTGTACCCTTCCCGATACTTCATGCCGTTATACGTCCTGAAGGGTTTCATTCCACCAAACTTTAAATCGGGTTCGAGCAAGAACTCAAAATCGCATATCTGCGCATCCTCATAGGTTGTGCACAGATTTTCTGTGTCAGTAAGCAAGAGTCCGTTTACGATACATTGGTCTATGATGTTCCAATATCCTTTATACCGATAAGTACCAATCGTATTACCGTTCTTTTTCTGCTTTCCGTTCATCAGATTATAATACGAATTTGCCTTTATCGAATCGTTCTGCGCAGGCGGACGGACCGCACCAACGACCTCGGCAACAGGCTTTGAATCGGGATAATCGTTGAAGTCTCCGATAATGATGATTTTCGGCTTATGCCTTACGCTTTGTATCGAATCGGCCGTCAGACGGATTTTCTCTGCCACGCAAACTCTGAAAGGCTCGCTCTTCAGCCTTCCGCCAAGCATACTTGGCAGATGCGCCACCATGACATCGAGCGTGTCGCCACTCATCACGCATCCCGAAACATGAAGTATGTCGCGCGTCGGGCGTTGTCCCGCCTTCTGTTCGATACGAAAGAATTCCGATTGTATCAGTTTGAAAGTCTCTGGCTGATAGAGCAACGCGACATCTATTCCGCGCGCATCAGGCGATTCGGTAACGCAATATTTGTAGCCCAGGTTTCGCAGAGGACTTCGGCGCGTAAGGTCGTACAAAACCGAGTCGTTTTCCACCTCGCAGAGCGCAACGATATCGGGCGGAGTCTGTCCCTCGCCCACCGCCACAATCGTCTGAGCCGTATGCGCCAGTTTCTTCCAATATCGTCGCGGACTCCAGCCACGAATTGCGCCAGGCAGGAATTCGTTGTCGTTTTTAAGCGAGTCGTGCTTTGTGTCGAAAAGGTTTTCGCAGTTCAGTTCCATCACGACAAAACGGTTCTGTGCCGTCGTTTCCTGATGCGGAAGAAGGCACACAAAAGCGACAAAAGCCAGTCGTGCAAAGATGTTTTTCATAGGCTTCGTTTTGGTTTATTTTTTATACTGATAGCAGCCGATGTCGGGCTTTCCAACGCGTTCAACGCCGTCCTTGTCATACGGAAGAAATTCCATAGCCTCCATAACAGCCCGTCCGCGAGCGCACGAAAGCGAGTCGAGATGAAAGTCGTAGACGAAGTTTTCGTGGTCTATATTTCTAAAATTGGCAGCCTGAATAATCAGCTTTTCGGACTTGTCTTTTTTCGGTATTCCCGGCTTTCCGGCAAGTATTTCATTATCCCAAACAATTTCGGCAAACCGCGGATTGTCCTTCACTTCCGGAGTTCGGATAAGACATCCCACAAAGTTGTAGTCGAAAGGAATTTCGGGCATTTTCGGCGGAATTCCCATGAGTTCGTCCTTGCCTATTCCGGTAATTATGCAGTTCACAAAATCGCAGCCAAGCAACGGCGTACGCTCATCAGCAGAGAATCTAAGCGCAACTCCACGGTCGGCGCTCCACGGATAGAACTGCGCCAAGGTACAATGTACAAAACGACATCGTCCGCCTTCAATGTGAACGCAGTCTCCGCCAGCGTTTGTAATTTGCGAATTCAGCACTTCGATGGTGTTATTTTTGCTGAAAATTCCGTGTTTTGTCACATTGTGTACAATAGAATTCCGAAGAAGAAGTTTCGATTTCTCTACACCCGACGAATCGCAGATAATTCCGTAATTTCCGCTGTGAATATCGGCATTTTCGATGATATTGTCGTTGCTCGACTTGCAGATTTTTATTCCCTCCCATTGCGCATTTACGCGGTCGTAAGGCAAATACCAGAGCAATCGGTCTGTTCTGTCGCCTCGCATCACGACAGGCTTGTCAACAGAGCCGTTCACTTCGAGCCGCCCATAGACTTTCAGCCCTGCCCCGCTATGGAAGAACATTCTTACCCCTTCGGCAATTCGGAGCGTAGCACCTTCTGCCACGCAAAGACTATCATAAATCAAATAAGGTTTTGACGATGAGAGAGTTGTATCGCCGTTTACCACCAATCCACGGCAAACTTCGGCATCTTGCGCGCTCGCCATCAGCAGAACCTTCTGCATCGCGCCGCTTTCGAGTGTGAAAATCAACGAATCTTTTATCTCCACGGGTTCTTGCTTGCCTGTCATGTCGGCAGTCAATTCAACAAAGACATACATACTGTCATTAGAATGAATCTCCACATTGCTGAAATCCGTTCCCATCATGCCGTCCACATTCACTCTGAAGCCAGATGTTCCGCCAGATGCAAGTCGGATATTGCTTATCCTGACGCCTTCGTTCTGATTGTTGAAGACACGGATATTCTGAGTAGAAGAGCCTACCGATGTAAACACCGTATCGAACGAAACGGTGTCTTGCGAAAACGAAAGCAAAGCCGACCTGTCTGTCGTAAAACTCTCGTCTACGCTGCACGAAACAGCAACCGACGCAAGCAGCATGGCAACGGCAAGCGATAAGAGAAACGAAATCCTTTTCATACCTTAAATAACGCGCAAAGGATGCAATTATTATATATTGGTACTCTGCATTCGCCACTCCATCTGCGGATGAACGGCACGATATTCGTCCTCCATTTCCGAGGCAAAGACATTCAGTTCAATTCTGATGTTTTCCTTGTCCTTGAAAGGCACGGCAAACACTCCGCCGGTCTCGTAAAGGTTGTTTTTCAAGTAGATATCGTACTTTTCGGCAGCCCTTCGGATGAACTTTTCCTTCAAATCCATAGCCGACGGCGATGCACACGACAATCCTTCAACCTCAACCTGAACCCAGAACAACAAAATCTTTGACTTTTCAATATCGGTAAATATCATAATTATAGGTCTATTTTATGCAAAGTTACAAAAAAAAATGTATCTTTGCGGCAAATTGCGTTTAAAATGATAAAATTAGCACTAACTTGTGTGGCACTACTTGCCGTATCAATGATACTTATGTGTATTAACATTCTGCTGAAGAAAAACGGCAGATTCAGAAGCCAGCATGTGGGTGCAAACAAGGCTATGAGAGATAACAAGGTGGGCTGCGTACAGAGTCAAGACTTTCAGATGCGCCTCGACAATCCCAGAGCCGTGAAAGAACGATTATAAAATTATATACTATAAAAGAAAAATGAAGAAAATGACTCTTATGTGTGGCAGCCTCGCTGCTGCTACATTACTTCTGTTTACCCAGTGTAACCAGACCGCAGAGACAACACCAAGCGCAGCATCTACCGCTGCCGGCACATCAATGAAAATTGCTTATGTCGAGGTTGACTCTCTTATGAACAATTACAATTTTGCCAAGGACTATACAGCACTTCTTACAAAGAAAAGCGAGAGCATCCAGAGCACTCTTGCAAGCAAAGGTCAGGCTTTGCAGAACAGAGCAGCCGACTTCCAGCGCAAGATTCAGAGCAATGCCTTCACTCGCGAGCAGGCAGAGAACGAACAGAGAAACCTTCAGCAGATGCAGCAGAGCCTCGAGGCTCTTCAGGGACGCCTTGCACAAGAGTTCCAGTCTGAGCAGAACAAGTACAACGAGGCTCTTCACGACTCTCTGAACCACTTCCTTGCACAGTACAACAAGGACAAGAAGTTCAGCCTCATCCTTACAAAGAGCGGCGACAACATCCTCTATGCCGACAAGACATACGACATCACAAACGAGGTTGTAGCCGGTCTTAACAAGCGCTACAAGCAGCCAGCCGAGTTGAAGGGCGCATCAACTTCAAAGAAGGAAGAGAAGAAATAATCAAAAAAAACATAATCAATCAAAAAAAAGGGAGTTTCTATTTCGATTCTCCCTTTTTTTCTTAGACACGTTTCACTATGGTTTTATTCAGTTTCGATTTTCAAGTTCCGGAGAACAGCGAACTCGTAAATGACGAGATAAACGACCGTGTTCAGGCGGTAATAAGATGCTTTGACGAACGAAGCAAGGTTGTAGACCCTAACGGCCCGTGGATTATCCGCTCCGAAAGCCGAGAGGCTGCGCGCGAACTGCGATGCAAAATCCTTAACGAATTGGACGACCTTGACGTGATTTTTGGTGCAATTGAAGATTTTCGATAAAAAAACTTCCAAAAAGTTTGCAGGTTTAAAAATAAGTTGTATCTTTGCATCGCTTTTGAAAACAAAGCAACCACGCGGAAGTAGCTCAGTTGGTAGAGCACAACCTTGCCAAGGTTGGGGTCGCGGGTCCGAGTCCCGTTTTCCGCTCAAATAAAGCCCAGGTGGTGGAATGGTAGACACGTACGTTTCAGGTGCGTATGTCTTTGCGGACATGCAGGTTCGAGTCCTGTTCTGGGCACGACTGGTATGACCGAGATATTTTGGAGAGGTGGCGGAATGGTAGACGCGCTACTTTGAGGGGGTAGTGGGAGTTGTCCCGTGGGAGTTCGAGTCTCCTTCTCTTCACAATATAAAACATTCAGTAATGCGGAAGTAGCTCAGTTGGTAGAGCACAACCTTGCCAAGGTTGGGGTCGCGGGTCCGAGTCCCGTTTTCCGCTCAATAGGAAAGACTTGATTCCTTACGGATTCGAGTCTTTTTTCTGTTTTTATTAAACAGCAGAAAAGAAACAAAATAAATATTATCCACAAAAAAATATCTTTTTCAACAGAAAAATCAACAAGAAATGAAAAAACTGAGAATTGCAGCCATTACCGCAGCATGCCTGTTCGTCATCATTCAGATAGCCGAATTGATTGTATTTTTTGGCGCACCACAATACAGCGATCAAATATTCCATCTCAAGTGCGCAACCAACGCATTTAACGAGAACTTATGGTATCCAACGGTAAACAATCTGCACGACGATTTTATTGTCGCACCAGGACTTATCAACTTTTTGATACTACAACTTAGATTATTCGGCACAACCAATTACAACGGAGTTTTTCAGCTCTTCATGAACGTCGCAATGCTATACGAAGTATTTTACATCGCAAAGCATTTCTTTACAGAGAAAGTGAGCTACATCGCTACAATTATATACTGCCTGCTCATTTCAAACTATGTAGACATCTTGATATGGGGCACAGAAATGCCATTTTTATTCCTTGGCATGACTGGTTTCTGCCTTTGCTTGAAAAAAAAATGGTACAACGTACTATTAGCTTCTGTCCTATTCGCAATGAGCAACACAATCAGGCCTATAAGTCTATTGTTCGTTGTAATAATACTTATTTATCTAGCAACCAACAAAGTAAACTGGAAACACTACGCATTATTATGCATCCCTTATTTCGTCCTTAATTTTGGTTATGGAAAAATAAACGAAGCGCGAATAGGTCATTTTGTAAACACATCTACGACTGGCGGAACAAACCTTCTTCAGACTGCACACGACAAAGCAGACGGCACGACAGCCAATGGATTAATAATAATGTATCGACACCCCAAATATGCATACATGAAGAACAGAGACAAAACTGTTTTCGAAAAAGACAAGATGTGGAAAGATGCAGGAATTGACTGGATTAAGAAAAATCCTACAAAATACCTCAAAATGTTTTTCTACAAAGTCCCATACATGTATGCCGACGATACTTGGCCTGTCAGAATATGTTCAGACCAGACGGTTACGCAATGCGACCAAAGTAATAAGACAAAACTGATGCTTTCGCTGATAGCAATGAACATTCCGTATTATTGCATCTTCATTTTAGCACTTCTATCAGTTCTTCTCTTTGGCAAGAAATTGTATAGCGATCACAAAGGTAGTTTTATATTACTACTCTATTTGATTATGGGTACGGCAGGAACAGTTATCATGCCTGTCCTTCCAAGATATCACTACCCATTCATGTTTACAATAGTAATTCTTGCCGCCTATAGTGCAGAATGCATTTATAATAAAAGAACAAAGAAATCATAAAGACACAAATGTTATCCTATAAAACCTTTCATTAATTATAGGATAACATTTTTCTTATTATCTCTCCTGCTTTTCATTTCTTTGTTTTTTATTCCCTTAAAACTAAAAAAATATATTATCTTTGCCGCCAAATATTTAACAAAATGGCAAAAGAAATATTAATCGATTTCTTTAATTGTGACACGTTGGTTATTGATAATTTGGAAGCATTAAAGAAAATTACGAAACTTATCGTAGAGGAAATCAATTCAAAAATCGTGGAGGAAACTTGGCATGTTTTTCAACCCGTTGGAATTACATACGTGGCTGTTATCGCCAAATCTCATGTTACTATTCATACATGGCCTGAAAAAAAGGCTGCTGCTGTTGATATATTTTCGTGCGAAGATTCTATTCCTGACAATTTCATCGAAAGAATCCAATCCGAATTTCATGCAGAATCTCATAAAAAACAAATTGTCATTCGCTATATTTAACAATGGGGAAATACAGACTTCTGATGCTTACAACCTTGATAATTTCAGGTTGTTCAATTTGTTATGAACTGATAATAAGTGCATTAAGTTCGTTTCTAAAAGGAGATAGCGTTTTGCAGTATTCCGTTACAATAGGAATATATATGTTCGCAATGGGACTGGGTTCTTACTTGAGCAAATTCTTCAAGAACAATCTTTTCAATTGGTTTGTTTCCGTAGAAATAGGAGTTGGACTCATAGGCGGACTTTCAACTTTAATTCTATTTTTATCCAACATATACCTCGTTTGTTATCAGATTATTATGTATCTTATAATTCTGATAATCGGTATTCTTGTAGGATTGGAAATTCCAATCCTGACACGAATAATTGAAAACAACGAAAACAATCTCAGAGTTACAATTTCGTCTATTTTCAGTTTTGATTATATCGGCGGTTTAATTGGCTCTATCGCATTTCCCCTGCTTCTGCTGCCGTATTTGGGATACTTTTGTACGGCCTTTTTAGTCGGTTCGCTTAATATTATTGTTTCTCTGATTATAATTTTAAGCTACAAAAACAGTATCGTACATTACAACAGATATCTAACGGCAACTTTATTTATTTTAGGAGGAATGATTATAGGAACCATTTTCTCTGAGAACATTTCAAATTTTGTAGAAGACGGACTTTACCGCGACAAGGTTATATTTGTAAAACAAACAAAATACCAGCATATTGTACTGACAAAGCACCGTGACGACCTGCGGCTTTTCATCAACGGAAACGTTCAATTCTCCTCTGTTGACGAATATCGTTATCATGAAGCCCTTGTTCACCCCGCAATGTCAAAAGCCTCAAAACAAGAAAATGTTCTGATTCTTGGTGGCGGCGACGGTCTGGCTGCTCGTGAAATTTTGAAATATCCTACAATTCAGAAAATTACACTTGTCGACCTCGACCAAGAAATCATCTCACTCTGCCGCGACAACAAGACAATAGCAAACATCAACAAAAACTCTCTGAGTAATCCGAAAATGGACATTGTGGTTGACGACGCCTATAATTTCCTGACAAAAAACACATTTAAATACGATGTAATTTTTGTTGATTTGCCCGACCCTAACAATGAAGCACTCAACAAACTATACTCAAATATTTTTTACCGTTTGTGCAAAAGATCACTCTCTGAAGGCGGAATTCTCACCGTCCAGTCAACAAGCCCGTATTTTGCAACAAAAGCATTCTGGTGCATAAATAAGACCATCGAAAGTGAAGGCTTTAACGTAATGCCTTATCATTTGGAAGTTCCAAGTTTCGGAGACTGGGGATTTAATATCGCATCATTGAAACCGCTGGATCAGAATTTCAATTACACCGTAGAAACCAGATATTTAACCTCCGAGAATTCACATTCGATGTTTTTGTTCGGGAAGGATGAACTGGAAAAAGACGATATTTGTATCAATACTATGTCAAAACCAATGTTGATGCAATATTATATCGAAGCTGATAAGATATGGAAATAATAACTTTACAATAATACTTAAATATAATGGCAATATTCTTTAATGTAGGTGATGAAATAAGTCTTTACGGGACTAATTATACCGTAAAAGGAAAAATCACATTTTCCAGCAATAATTCAGAATGGTGGGACGAATATAAGATTGTTTCCGGCTTAGGCAAGGAGCATTGGCTCAGCATTGATGGCGACGAGATAACTTTGTGGCAAACGACAAGTTACGTAAACATCAGCAATATGAAACTTTTAGATTCAGGCACAAAAAAAGCTGTTGCCTGTTTTGGAGATGTAGATGTTGACCGTGGCGAAAAAGCAAATTATAAGGAATACAAGAAAAGTCACAGCGACTATATAGAAATAGAAACTTGGGACGACGAAACCGAATATTCATTAGGAAAAATCTGTTCATCGAATAGTATAACCATAATAAAGCGTTCCTCTACAAGAATAGGTTCGGCGAGATTTTTATCAGAGAAAAAAGTCATTGGAGGAGTTTTAATTTTAGGCATACTATCTGTCATTTTTACTATATTCTGTTTTTCTCCAAAGCTAAACTTAAAGCACAAAATAGACTCTGATAATACAAATTATAAATTTGAGACAGCCATCACCGGACTTGAAAACAAGACTGCCGATATTTACACAAGTACTGAATCAAGCGACTATGTAGCAAAGGATATTATAAAAAAGATAGAAGGCGACATTGAGTATGTTCAGGAAAACCCTCTTGACACAAATACAATCGCCATTCTTACCAAAGATGAAATGTGCATTGTATACCGCAGTTCAGTAAACAATTCGACCCTTGTGCACTTGGCTGAACGCAAATGGACATTCAACAATCTGGACGCACCTCTGTATGCAGCTGATTCTATAACCGACGATTTTTACAGAAGTTTTTATGAGTATACAGCATTCGCATCGGATTCTTGTCAATACAAATCATCAAATAGCAACCATTCGCATTTTCATACTCACGGCGTTCACTTCCCTATTTTCTACGGTTGCAGCAACAGTCGTTATAATTCATACGCATCAACCGTGCGCGAATCGTCCTTAAGCAGACGTACAAGCTCTGGTGGCGGTAGCAGTGGCGGCGGAAAATAATATCAGAATGCAGATAAGAAAAAAGACGGCAACCCTACTTCGGATTGCCGTCTTTTCTTATATATATTTACTAAAGTTTTTATTCTGCAAACTTCACATCTACGGTCTTGATTTCGCTACCGATGTTAAGGTCGAAGTAGCCGCGGAATGGAAGAATCTTGACAGCCTGCTGATCCTCAACACGCATGAACTTGTCTGCCTGATAAACATACATGTTCTGGTGGCTCACAACGCTTGTATAGTTACCGTTAAATACGCCCATGCCCTTCAAATCTACAGCATCTCTTGTAGCAGCCATCTTAATCTGCTTCAGACGCATGAAAGGCTGGTTTACAGAACTTACAAACATATAAGGCTTGTTAGGAACAGGATTTGCACAAGGAGCGAAGTACAATGTATTTCCTGCAAAGTTCTGATACTCGTAAATCTTGCATCCGTCAGGAAGCTGCGCCTTATCAATAAAGAACGGAAGAGTAACAGTATTTACTGTTCCCGGCTTGAACACACGATAGAACAAAAGCAACGAAGTTGTTGTCTCGTATGGCATGAAATAATCCTTGCCATCCATGATAAAGATACACTTTGCTGTGTATTTTCCGTTGTTGTTGCGGATTACGTTATTACCAAGGACACGGTCGTTGAATGCAGGATTTGTCTCGTCGATCACAGCAATATAGTTGTTCTCGCCGCTCTGCTTACCGATTGGAATAGCCTCGCCTTTTTCACCACCGCGGTTGCTGCCGTCTGGATTCATGTAAACAACCATTGTCTCGCGTGAGCCTTTGTAAACGATAGCCTTGTACATCATGTTACTGAAGTCAGCCTTGCGGAATACAGGAGAATCATCCTTTCCAAGAGTAAGACCGTAAGCATCGCCAAGCAAGCCAGCCACAGTTCCGTTCTTGAACTCCTCATCGCTCTTAACAGTCTCAGGAGAGTTGTTGTAAGCCTTCTTGCTATAGCAATTCTCTACCGCAACCTGTCCGTTCTGATAACCGATAACGCCACCGGCATTCTTTGAGCCACTCACGATGTTTGAAATGCTATAGCAGCCTGTAACCATTGTCTCGACTGACATTCCTGATGCCTGACCAATGATACCACCGGCATTACCACTCTGACGGTCCATTGAGATTACGGTACCCTTAGAGAAACAATATCTGACGTTTGCTCCAGAAGCGTAACCTGCAATACCACCGGCATTACTCATTGTTGCAACAACATAGCCCTCATAACTACACTTGTTGATAGTATTCATGTTGTTACCAGCAATACCGCCCATATTCTTCATTCCAAGAATATAACTGTCTGCTACGTTCAGGTCGTGGATAACACCCTTGTTTGTACCAAACAAGCCTACGTTGGTTGATGCTGAATTCTCGGCAGAAATATACACACCTGAAATTGTATAGTTATTTCCCTTGAACTCTCCGCTGAAAGGAAGTTTGTCTGTCTTGCCGATAGGCGTCCATCTCTTCAACCCTTCGCCGTTTGAGTTCATACCGTCACTCAGAATCTTAAGTGTGCCAAGTACATTCTCGTTGATGGTAATATTGGCCTTCAATTCAGCCTTGATGCCACCATTTCCATTGTTTACCTGATCGCGGAACCACTCCAAATCTGAGAGGTTTGTAATCTGGTAATATTCCCCCTTTAGGACTGGATCAGCCCACAAAAAACCTGCTATTGAAAGAGCCGACAAACACAATGTCATTCTCTTCGTTGATTGTTGAAAAATCGACATAGTTTTTCAGTTATTTTAGATTATCTAATTCCAAAATTTTATTTTTTATCATTGGCAAATATAATAAAATTTAAATTAACTGCAAAAAAAAAGTTAAAAAATGCTAAAATCAGCACATTCTATCACGATAATCCTCGTATTTATAATTCCTCAGCACCAAAATATCTCCGTTTTCACGCAAGAATGCGATTGAAGGGTGATGGATTCCGTTGAACATATTTGTCTTTACGGTGGTGTAATGAATCATATCCTCGAAGATAATCTTCTCACCAATCTGAAGTTCGTGGTCGAATTGCCAACTTCCCATGTAGTCGCCGCTCAAGCAACTGTTCCCGCCAAGGCGATATATGTGACGCGCCACGGCATCGGGCTGCTTGCAGGCATCGGCATCGAGAGTCTCTGCACATCGAACGGCCGGCTGATAGGGCATTTCCAAGCAATCGGGCATGTGGCATGTAAAACTTACGTTGAGGATTGCTGTCTGAATTCCGTAATTCTCGACAATATCGACAACCTTTGCCACAAGCGGACCTGTCTGCCATGCAAAGGCACTTCCCGGCTCGAGGATGATGCGAAGGTTTGGATATTTCTGCTTGAATGCCTTCAAGATTGAAATTAGATGTTCAACATCATAATCGGCACGCGTTACCAGATGGCCGCCGCCCAAATTGAGCCAATTGACTTTGGTGAGCCACTTGCCAAACTTCTCGTCGATAACCTTTAATGTTGCCTCGAGCGCATAACTGTCGTTCTCGCAATGACAATGGCAATGCAATCCGTCTATGCCTTCGGGAAGAACATCGGGCATTTGCGACTGAAGAACGCCAAAACGCGAGCCCGGCGCACACGGGTTGTAGAGTTCGGTCTCAATCTCGGAATGTTCGGGATTTATTCGGATTCCGCACGAGATTTTCTCGTCGGACACCTTATTATAATTGCTAACCGTCTCGATAAAACGATTGTACTGCGAAAAAGAGTTAAAAGTAACATGACTCGCACATTTCAGAATCTCGTCGAACTCGCCTTCCTGATAGGCCGGCGAATAGACGTGTGCACGGCTACCAAACTCCTCGAAGGCAAGACGAGCCTCGTAGAGCGAACTCGCCGTTGTATGACCGATGTACTCGCGGAACACCGGAAATGTCTTCCAAAGGGCGAAAGCCTTGAAAGCCAGAATAAACTCGACCTCTGTCCTATCCATTATAGAGCGGATAAGCGAGAGATTGCGGCGCAAGAGTTTCTCCTCCATTACATAACACGGATTCGGAATAGAATCCAACCATTTGTCTTCAACCATATTTTACCTATATTTTAAGCGGTTTGGAAAGCCGCATTTTTAAATCTTTTTGAATTTCGCAAATTTCAGCAGAAGGGTCTTCTCGCCTGCGTTTACGAACTGTACTTTTGCCTTTGCCGAATCTGCCGAGCCAAGCAACTCAACTACCCTGCCCTCACCAAAACGTTCGTGCGCGATTCTGTCGCCAACGCTAAGTCCGCCAAGCGATGCAACCGATGTTTTATCGACAGATGCCGTTGGTGTAACGACCTTTTTCAATTTCCGTGGCGAAAAGTCGGTCTGGCGAGGCTGAGCAACTCTTTTGGCCGAGTTTGCCACCTGCGAAACCCTTGAATAATCTATCCGACTTTTCTGCATCCACTCCGGCACATCTTCGTCGTAGCCCGAACTTCTGCCAAACGGCGAACCGCCATAAGTCTTTTCAGAAGGTGACTCCATGCCGAAACTGCTGCCGCCCATCATACGAATGCACTTAGGGTCGAGTTCGCGCAAGAATCGGCTTGGCGAACTGAATTCCATCGAGCCAAAGCGGAATCGGCTTCGGGCAAACGACAGAACGCAGTTTTTCTCGGCTCTCGTAATTGCAACGTAAAACAGGCGGCGTTCTTCCTCGATTGCGCGCGGCGATTCGTAACTCATAGCACTTGGGAAGAGATTTTCTTCCATTCCGACAACAAAAACCGTATCGAATTCGAGTCCTTTTGCCGAATGTATCGTCATAAGAGTAACCTTGTCTCCACCGTCATCAGACTCATCAAGGTCGGAAATAAGCGATACCTCGGAAAGGAAATCGGGCAGCATAATCTCATCGATGCCTTGCTCCTGACGCTCTTCGACAAAGCTTGCCAAGGCATTCTTCAACTCCTCGATGTTTTCGAGTCTGTCCTGACTTTCGCTGTTCTTTTCGGCATACAAATCCTTCAGAATTCCGCTTTCTGAAATTATCTTCAAACCTATTTCCGAAGCGTTCATCTGCTTGGCAGCCTCCTGAAAGCCGAATATCAAATCCTGAAAATTCTGCAATTTCGTGAGAGTTCCCTTGTTTACGTCGAGTCCGAATTTAACAGGTTCAGAAAGGACATTCCACATCGAAACTTCGTTAGAAACGGCGCACGCAGAAACCTTTTTAATTGTTGTTTCGCCAATTCCGCGCGCCGGATAGTTGATGACTCGCTTCAACGCCTCCTCGTCGTTCGGATTTATTGCCATTCGCAGATAGGCGATGATGTCTTTTATCTCCTTTCGCTGATAGAACGAAAGTCCGCCGTAGATTCGGTAAGGAATGTTGTTGTGCATCAACTCGTCCTCAAAGATTCGGCTCTGCGCGTTGGTGCGATAAAGAATGGCAAAGCGTTTGTAACTGCGCTCGCCCGAATTGTAATATTCGCGAAGCCTCTTAACGATGGTTATTCCTTCCTCGCGGTCGGAATAAGTATTGTAAACCTCGATTGGCTCGCCTATTTTATTTTCAGAAAAGACATTTTTGTCTATCTGATTGCTATTCTTTGCAATAACGCTATTCGCAGCATTAACGATGGTCTGGGTTGAACGATAATTCTGCTCCAATTTGAAGACCTTGGCGCAATTATATTGCTTTGTAAAGCCGAGGATGTTCTCGATGTTTGCTCCGCGGAACGAGTAGATGCTCTGTGCATCGTCGCCAACCACGCACACACGCTGCTTGTCCTTCGTCAACTCCCATACAATCTTGTGCTGGGCCACGTTTGTATCCTGATACTCATCGACCATAACATATTCAAATCGGTCGGCATACTGTCGGCGCACCTCTTCGTTCTTGGAGAAAAGGAAATATGTGTAGACAAGCAAATCGTCGAAATCCATGGCATTCGCCTTTCGGCAACGATCTACGTAAGTCTGGTACAGAAGTCCTGCCTTTGGGATTCGCGCACGCTCATCAGCCTCGACGGTTGCCCTGTCGCCGAGATATGCGCCGGGAGTTACAAGATGGTTCTTTGCACTCGAAATTATTCCAGCGATGGTCGAAGGCTTGTACGTTTTATCGTCAAGCCCCATTTCTTTGATGATGGACTTTATCAAACTCTTCGAATCGCTGGCATCGTATATCGTAAAATCGCGGGTAAAGCCTATCTTATCAGCCTCAACACGCAGAATTCTCGAAAAAATTGAATGGAACGTTCCCATCCACAGATATTTAGAGCGATTGTAGCCAACCTCTTGGGCAATACGCTCTTTCATCTCGCGCGCCGCCTTGTTGGTAAACGTAAGCGCAAGAATCCGTGAAGGGTCGAGTCCAAGATTCATCAGATATGCAATCTTGAACGTCAGCACTCTGGTCTTTCCAGAGCCTGCGCCAGCAATCACGAGCGACGGTCCGTCGTTATACAACACAGCCTCGCGCTGACTCTGATTAAGTTCATCAAGAAAGTTTTCTTTCATTTACATCTTATTATATAGGAGTGCAAAAATACAAAAATACGGCAATTTCTCCGATTTTTTCAGCAAAAACAATCGGGCGGCGCACGAATGAAGTTTTGCCAAGGCTGAGATTTTTCGGGAAAAAGAACAATAAGTTCAAGCATCAGACAAAATTAGCCGCCGAAAACGTCCGACTTTTACTTTTTTTTAATTACTTTTGCAGCCGTATATGACAAAGGGGTGCCTGAAAAGGCTGAGATTATACCCTTATAACCTGATCCGGTCAATGCCGGCGTAGGGATTGTTTCTACAGTTCACATTCATCCGCCCTTGTCTATATATAAATTAAGGTAAGATGAATCTGAAGAATTTTCAACTACAGTTTATAACACATTTCAACGACTCTACGGATTATGTCGAGTCGGCTTTGTTGGCTCTCGAAGGCGGTTGCCGTTGGATTCAGCTTCGCATGAAGGATGCACCGGTTGATGAAGTACGGGCCGCAGCCTTGCAGATTATGCCTGCTTGCCGAAAAATTGGAGCAACCTTCATCATAGACGACCACGTTGAACTTGTAAAGGAGATTGGAGCCGACGGCGTTCACGTTGGCAAGAATGATATGCCCGTAAACGAGGCGCGCCAGATTTTGGGCAACGGCTTCATTATAGGCGGAACGGCTAACACCATAGACGATGTCGAAATGCACTACCGCAACGGCGCAAGTTACATAGGATGCGGTCCGTTCAGGTTTACCACTACAAAAAAGAACCTCTCGCCTACCCTCGGACTCGACGGCTACAGAAGCATCATCGGCGCGATGATGGAAAGAGGCATCGACATACCGCTCGTTGCCATTGGCGGAATTACGTCAGACGACGTGCCGAGCATAATGGAAACAGGCGTATGCGGCATCGCCCTTAGCGGAACAATCCTCAACGCTGAGAATCCGGCAAGCATGACAGCAAATCTTCTGCAGCTTATTTCGGACGCAAAAGAAAAACAATAAAAAACAAAATATTTCAACTAAAAACATGGATAGCAAGACAAAAATTTCATATCCAGCATCAGAAAAAGTGTACCTTCAAGGAAAAATCTATCCTGAGATAAAAGTTGGTATGCGAAAAATCAACCTTACGCCAACCGTTAAGGTTATCGATGGCAAGAAGGTTATAACCGAGAACGACCCAGTTTATGTTTACGATACAAGTGGAGTTTTTAGCGACCCAAATGTAGAAGTCGACTTAAAGAAAGGACTTCCCCGTTTGCGCGAAGAGTGGATTCTGAAGCGCGGTGGCGTTGAGCGTCTTTCCGAACTGACATCAGAATATGGCCGTATGCGTCAGGCAGACAAGAGTCTCGACCACCTGCGTTTTGAACACATCGCCCTGCCATATCGCGCCGAGAAAGGCAAGAACATCACGCAGATGTACTACGCCAAGCAAGGCATTATCACTCCCGAGATGGAATATGTAGCCATCCGCGAGAACATGAACTGCGAACAACTTGGAATCAAGTCGCACATCACCCCCGAATTTGTTCGCGACGAGGTGGCAAGAGGTCGCGCTGTTATCCCAGCCAACATCAACCACCCCGAGGCAGAGCCTATGATTATCGGCCGAAACTTTCTTGTTAAGATAAACACTAACATCGGCAACTCAGCCACCACATCGAGCATCGACGAGGAGGTTGAAAAAGCCGTTTGGAGTTGCAAGTGGGGCGGCGACACGCTGATGGACCTTTCGACCGGCGACAACATTCACGAAACACGCGAGTGGATTGTACGAAACTGCCCAGTACCAGTGGGAACCGTACCAATGTATCAGGCTATGGAGAAAGTTAACGGACATGCCGAGAAACTGACTTGGGAGTTGTTCCGCGACACGCTTATTGAGCAATGCGAGCAGGGGGTCGACTACTTCACAATTCATTGCGGAATCAGACTTAAAAATATACACTATGCCAACGACCGCCTGTGCGGAATGGTAAGCCGCGGCGGCTCAATCATCTCAGAATGGTGCAGATATCACAAGAAGGAATCGTTCCTTTACGAGCACTTCGACGACATCTGCGACATCGTGGCTCAGTACGACGTAGCCCTCTCGCTCGGCGACGGACTGCGTCCGGGAGCAACATTCGATGCCAACGATGCCGCTCAGTTTGCCGAACTCGACACTATGGGCGAACTTGTTGAACGCGCTTGGGCAAAGAACGTTCAGGCATTTATCGAAGGCCCGGGACATGTGCCAATGCACAAGATTCGCGAGAACATGGACCGCCAGTTGGAGAAGTGTCACGAAGCACCGTTCTACACACTCGGCCCTCTCGTTACCGACATCGCACCGGGCTACGACCACATAACAAGTGCCATCGGAGCGGCTCAGATTGGTTGGTACGGCACGGCTATGCTATGCTACGTTACGCCGAAAGAGCATCTCGGTCTGCCTAACAAGGAGGACGTGCGCGTGGGAGTTGTAACCTACAAGATTGCGGCTCACGCAGCCGACATGGCAAAGGGACATCCGGGCGCAACCGTGCGCGACAATGCCCTGAGCAAGGCGCGATACGAGTTCAGATGGAAAGACCAGTTCAACCTTGCGCTCGACCCCGACAGAGCACTCGAGTACTACAAGGCAGGAAACCACTTCAACGGCAAGTACTGCACAATGTGCGGACCGAACTTCTGCGCAATGCGCATCAGCCAGAAGTTGCGCGACTGCGAGTACGACTCCGAAGAAGAGGCAAAATTGGGAGAAAAATAACGAAAAATGCACTTCGGTGCATTTTTTTTTATA
The DNA here is from genome assembly GCA_900102385.1 of Bacteroidales bacterium KHT7. Classification (GTDB taxonomy): domain Bacteria; phylum Bacteroidota; class Bacteroidia; order Bacteroidales; family Bacteroidaceae; genus Ga6A1. The sequence goes on from FNBQ01000003.1 coordinate 35,096, forward strand.
CCTTTGCAAGCAAGTTATAAATAGCCGAAAGAAGATGAAGCTTATTTTAATGACAACTCCCGATTTTTTTGTTGAGGAGGATAAAATTTTGACCGCCTTGTTTGAAGAAGGCTTAGACATTCTTCACCTAAGGAAGCCAAACACAGCCCCTATATACTCGGAACGTCTACTTTCGCTCATTCCCAAACAATACTACAAGCAGATTGTTGTTCACGATAACTTCTACTTAAAGGATGAGTACGGTCTTCTCGGCATTCACCTTAACAGTCGCAACCCGCAGATTCCGGCAGGATATAACGGACACGTCAGCCGCTCGTGCCACTCGCTCGAAGAGTTGAAAAACGAGCGACGCAAGTGCAACTACTGCTTTCTGAGTCCGATATTCAACAGCATCTCGAAAGAGGGATACGAATCAGCCTACACCTTCGACGAACTGAAGGATGCCAACCATGCCGGCATCATAGACAAAAAGGTGATGGCTCTTGGCGGCATCAGCATAGACAACATTGCGCAGGTAAAGAAAATCGGATTCGGCGGCGCCGTGATTCTGGGCGACTTGTGGAACCGTTTCGACATTCACAGCACATCAGACTATAAGGAACTGATTGACCACTTTAAACTGCTAAGGCAGGCAACCGAATAAAGAACTGAATAGAAAAACAAAACATATATCATTTCAAAATAATGAGCGAAAGAGCACCTTTTGGAGTATTCTCGGGTACCAAGACAAGATACCTTGCAGAAAAAATTTGCGCAGCCCTCGGCTGTCCGCTTGGTAAGATGGACATCACACACTTTGCAGATGGCGAGTTTGCCGTCTCATTCGAGGAGTCTATCCGTGGAAAAGTAGTTTTCCTTGTACAGTCAACCTTCCCAAACTCTGACAACCTGATGGAGTTGCTGCTTATGATCGATGCAGCCAAGAGAGCATCGGCAAAGAGCATCGTTGCCGTTGTGCCTTACTTCGGATGGGCACGACAGGACCGTAAGGACAAGCCAAGAGTTTCTATCGGCGCAAAACTGGTTGCCGACCTGCTGAGCGTTGCCGGCATCGACCGCCTCATAACAATGGATCTGCATGCAGATCAGGAGCAGGGATTCTTTGATGTTCCGGTAGACCATCTGTACGCATCGACAGTTATGATGCCATACGTTCAGAGCATGAAACTGAAGGACCTCTGCATTGCAGCCCCTGATGTTGGCGGCTCTAAGCGTGCCAACACATACGCAAAATACTTCAACTGCCCTCTTGTGCTTTGCAACAAGACACGCGCAAAGGCTAACGTTGTAGCAACAATGCAGGTTATTGGCGACGTAAAGGGCAAGGATGTTATCATCGTTGACGATATGGTTGATACAGCCGGCACAATAACAAAGGCCGCAAACATCATGAAGGAGCAGGGTGCAAACTCGGTTCGCGCCATCGCATCGCACTGCATCATGAGCGGTCCGGCAAGCGACCGTGTTCAGGATTCAGCCCTCGAAGAGATAATCTTCACAGACTCAATTCCATACACCGACCGCTGCGCCAAGGTTAAGCAGATCTCGGTAGCCGAGATGTTTGCCGAGACTATCCGTCGCGTTATGGACAATGAATCAATCAGTTCACAGTACCTTATTTAATCAGAACTGATTCTCAACAAGATACAAAATCCGGATGCATTTGCTTGATGTGTCCGGATTTTTTTCAGAATCCACAATATGATAAACAAACTATTAGTCATAATCTTTGCCTTCACCTTGTGCAATAACGCCAATGCTAAATGTAAAGCCGATTTGTTTGCCGACAAAGTAAACATCAGCATTTGGATAAATGGCATATTTTTCGAAAGCAACTTTACAATTACCGAAAATCAACTTGTTTACAGTCGAAAATATTGCAACGTTGAAAAACAGAAATCAAACAACAACGGGAAAATACGCAAGATTGTTTTAGACAACGATTCGGCTAAAACATGTATCGAATACGCAAGAAATCTGTTCTTCGAACACAATAGACATCTCGTAAGAAGCACGAAATCAGAAGAGAAATCATACGATACGCCAATAATCAAAATAACCTACTACAAAGGAAAAGACATCATACTAAAAAAGTGTTTCCTGTATTCAGAAAAACTTGCAGAATACGACGAACAGTTCACCTTTATGTACCAGTTTTTCAATTCGATAATAAATAAGGAGAACAAAATTGTCGGCTACAAAGAAAGTGAGTTTTTCTGGCTTGAATATGACAATATTGACATGTTTCAGCAAACAGAAATAAACCGCAAGACTCAAGAGGTTTTCAGCAATGATTCATACGGAACAATACTAATCTTAAAAAAGTTAGCAGAATACAAAGAAGAACTCAACAAAAAATACAACAAGAAAAGGTTCAATTCGGCAAAACGAATTAAGCATAAAATCCAGAAAACAAGAAAGAAAAACCTTAAACCCAAATCGGTCATTAGAAATTTTGCCTTACATAATGTTCAGATAAGTGTTCGGAGCCTATAAAAATATAAGCGAAAATTGCTAATGATTGACTCTGAATAATTAAACCAACTTACATTTTGCTACTTATTTTTTCTAATGACCGTTTTGGGTTAAAAAACAAAAAAGATATTACAACAGAAACATAAAGAATCTGTCGCCAACATCATCAGTATAAAAACCGAAAAATCCATCATCACAATTCTTCAGTTTGAATTTTGATGATAGATTTTCAGCCTTTTCACCGAGAAGAAGTCAAATCTCGAAGTCGAGGCACGAACGCTGAACGGTGTAAGGTCGAACCTTTCCGTTTGCCACGGCAACGTGTTCTGGGTGAACGGCGTAATTCTTCAGAGCCTCCTCGGATTCGAGCGTGCTGTCGAGCATCACGTCGGCATTTGACGATGCCAGACGACCGTCGATGTTAACCTTCACGTCAATAAGTCCCGGAACCTTGCCGACCAAGCCTTCGAGTCCTTCCTTTATACCTTTCTTAACACTCGACTTCTCCTCTTCTGAGAGTTCGGAACTCAATGTCCACAAAATTATATGCTTTACCATAATCTTATATTTTAATTTGTTATTTGTGAAAATTACATCTGCAAATGTAAGAAAAAAAATCAACATCACGCAGCACTTTCGGCTTATGATGTTACGTCAAATCGACTTTAATTCACCTATATTCGTTGTAAACCTTCACTAAATATACGGCTTATGTGCGGCTTGCTTCTCCGAATCTTCCTCGAACCTTCTCCGTACCTTCCCCGTAGCTACTCCCTTACCATCCCCTTACTTTCGGCTTACTAACGGCTTACCATCGGCTTGGCATCGGCTTACTTCAATATAGCTTGCCTCAATGTAAAATCTATCTTGATGTGAATTTTCAACTTTCTCTACTAAAGAAATTGTCAATTGTCACCTGTCATTTGTGGATTGCTTAAGTTTTTTCAACTTTCAAGTTTCAATTCTCAACTAAGAAAATTATCAATTGTGAATTGTAAACCCATCGGCGTTTTTGCCTTTCACTTGCAAGAATTATTGCATACCTTTGCAACCAGAAAACAAAAAAAACGAAATACATTATGCACGAAATTATTCACCTCATCAACGAGATGTCGCCCTACCTTCTTCTGGGCTTCCTTCTTGCCGGACTGATGCATTCGTTTATTCCCGGCTGGTATTACACAAAGTTTCTTGCCAAGAAATCATTCAAAAGCGTTATAAACGCTGCACTCTTCGGCATTCCGCTGCCGCTCTGCTCGTGCGGAGTAATTCCGACGGCAATGTCGCTGCGCAAGGAAGGAGCATCGAAAGGCGCGGTAGCCTCGTTCCTAATTGCCACTCCGCAGACGGGCGTAGACAGCATAATTGCCACATTCAGTCTGATGGGACTACCGTTCGCCATCGTCCGCCCAATAGCCGCTCTTCTGACTGCCGTTTTTGGAGGAGCAATGGTTAATACAACCGATGACTGCAAGGAGAAACCTGTAGAGACAAGCGGTAAACACAACGACCACAAACACGAGGGATTTATTGATAAACTGCGCGAGGCACTGGAATATGCCTACATCGAGATGATGGAAGACATTGGCAAATGGCTTGTAATCGGTCTTGTGATAGCCGGACTGATTACAGTCTTCGTCCCAGCCGAAATGTTTGCCATCTTCAACGGAAACACGCTCGCATCTATGCTATTGGTTCTGTGCATCGCCCTTCCAATGTACCTGTGTGCCACCGGAAGCATTCCGATTGCCGTGGCTCTGATGATGAAGGGGCTTACTCCGGGCGCGGCACTCGTTCTGCTGATGGCTGGTCCTGCATGCAACTTTGCATCAATGCTGGTAATCCGAAAGGTGCTTGGCGTGCGCACTCTCATCACCTATTTGGCATCAATAATCGTCGGCTCGATAGCCTTTGGATATATGATTGACTATCTTCAGTATAACGGAATAGTCGATTTTCTTGAGCACCTCACCTACCAGCAGGCTTGCTGCACCGAAGGCGACGGCTGGTTCGAGTGGGCTTGCACTATTCTGATGATTCTGATGCTGATAAACGCCATCGTTCTGCCAAAACTCGGACTTCGCAAGGCACACCACTGCCATTGTCACGACGGGCATCATCACGATGAGGACAGCTGTTCGTGCGGATGTGAATCAGACGAGTGCCACAGCGAACAGAATGTAGTAAAATACATTGTTGAGGGCATGAACTGCAACCACTGCCGCATGAATGCCGAGAAAGCCTTGCAGCAAGTCGAGGGAGTTGAGAGCGCAACGGTAGACTTGGCATCGAAAGAGGCTGTAGTTAAGGGCTCTGCCACCGAGGAACAACTCAAACAAGCCATCGAAGCTATAGGCTTCGAACTGAAAAAGGCATAAATAAACCCAAATCGGTCGTTAGAAGTTCATAAATTCGTGGTTAAGTTTGTAAAGCCTTGAAAGTAAGGTGCTTGTAAAGTCGTTTTTCTAATGGCGGTCATTAGATAATTCAATTTATAAAGTGTTTGTTATCAAACGGTTATGAAAGCAACCACGAAAATAGCCATCCTAATAACCGATTTGGGATAAAGAAAAAAACGTAGAATTTCACTTTGTTACGAAATTCTACGTTTTTTCAATTCTACAATCTGAAATAAACACCCATTGTAAATTCCGACTTCATCTTTAAGTCAACAATTGTACTCCAATTCTTTTCATCCAACAATTCATTCTTGGCACGAACAAAACTCTAATTGCCAAGATGAGCCTCGAAACTAACGCCATCGCTAATCTTGTAAGAAAGTCCTGGACTGACGAAAGCGCCATAGCCGTAAATCTTATAATCCGCTTTTGTATAATTAACTTTTATATTCTTTGACGAATCGTCATAATAAAAAGAATCATCTGAAATATTTAAATAGCAATAACCTTCAGTCAAAAAATCATAAACATGAGAAATATTATACGCAAGCACCGCATCGACAAAGAGACCAAGATTGCCGACCTTGGCAAACTTGCAGCGCACAAAAGGAGCAATCTCCCACATCGTGGTCTTTTTTTTGTCAGTGGTAACGTATAGTTCTCTGTATCTTCCTTGTCCGTCATCAAGCAAGTTCCACCTTTTAGACGAAGTGGTGTAATTGGTGTGCTGATAGCCAAATGACATACCAATCGACCACGTTTTGTTCAGATCATAGAATAATTCAGGCGAACAAGTAAAGGCTTTGTTTGGCTTTGCATAATAGTAACCCACTTCGCCACCAATCCAAAGTTGAGCCTTGACAGACATAGCAAAAAACACAGCAAACGCCACAAGTAATGTTTTTTTCATGATTTTTTCTGTATTAAATCAGTTTATAAGTTTTATTTCAGTTTTTGCAATAGTTCAGCAAAAATACATTATTTTCAAAAAGCACCAAGGAAATTATTGAAGATAATACATTTTTTTTATTTCATCCATAGAAAAAAATGAACGAAGTCAAAAAAATCGCTACCGTCTTTTTCCAAAAACAGTAGCGATTTATATTTTGTTTTCTATCGTTCAAATTAGAACTTGAAGTAAACACCGAAAGTGAATGCAGATGCAGCCTTAAGTTCGAAAGCATTAGTCTTTTCATCACCCTGCTTTGCGAACATATATGACAAATTGCCAAGGTGTGCATCGAAGCAAACATTGTCGCTAACCTCGTATGAAAGCCCCGGTCTTACGAAAACGCCATAGCCCTCAGCATTATCAGCACCAGTTGAATTGAAATGTACTGACTCATAAGCCAAACCACCATCAAGGAAGAACTTAACATCGCCAGCCTCAGCAAACTTGTAACGAGCAAATGGCTCAACAGACCAAGCGTTTGTTGTAACAGAGCTACTATTGTTTGAGTGCTTGAAACCAAGAGCAAAACCAAGTGACCAGTTGTCGTTCAAATCGTAAACCAACTCAGGCTTGAAAGTAAAGCCACTGTTGTCAGCTATGGTTTGAGTTGTAGTTGTATTATAAACCGTCTGCTCAATCTTTGTCTTACTTGAATTGTAACCAAGTTCACCACCGACCCAAAGCTGAGCCTTTGCAGTTGTTGCAGCAAGTGCGATAACTGCCATCAAGAAAAATTTCTTCATGTTAATTGTTTTTAATAATTTAACAAATCCTTTATATTTTGCTCGGCAAAACTAAAGCATAAATGACAAATATCAAGTATTCGATACGCCAAAACATGCTTTACAACACGTTTTCTTGACAAATATCAAAAAACTGCGCAAAAAAGGTCGGCATCTACAAAAAAGCCGACCTTTTATTCTGTTTATTCAATTTTAATGTTACGAATTAAATACAATTCTTCCACAAAACAGACGATTATTTTGTATAAACGCTCTCGATTTCAACGATATACAGAGTATGGTCTGTTCCGCCAGCATTGGCGTTGTAGAACTTCTTGTACAACTCGGCATCGGCAAAATCAGCCTCAATCATATCCGTAGCGAATAGTTTTCGACAGCAAACGGTCATTCGCGCCTCATCGAAAGTCATTGTTCCATCCTCGAGTTTCAACGGAGTAAGTCCGGCAAGCGCAACCTTGTCGGTATCTCTTCCGCTCTTACTTCCGCAAATCTGCAATGCTTTTCGGTATTCTTCGGCATAGAACGAAAGCGTAAGACGGCTGTTCTGCTCGATAAACTGATGAGTGAATCGCTCCTTGCGCACGAAAAGGAAAGCAACCGGTCTGTTCCAGAGCCAGCCCATTCCGCCCCACGAAGCCGTCATGGTGTTAAAGTTGCTGCTGTCGCCAGCGGTTATCAGCATCCATTCCTTATTTATAAGGTCGAACACGTTTTCTTTTGCAAGAACCTCAAAATTTAATTTGTTCATAATAAATTCATTGTTTTTCGTTATTCGTTGTGCAAAAATAGTCATAAAATCGGTGCATTCATAACTCCGCGAGCCATTTGTGTGGCAAAACGCCGCAATTTGGCACAAAAAAAGCACCCAACCGACAAATAAATAAAATTATTTTATATTTTTGTAGCCGATATGTTTAATTATTAACAAATTGAAGAAACAAAATGAAGACAATAAAGAAACTGATGATGCTGCTTGTTGCGGTATTCTCACTAATGACATTCTCGGCATGTGATTCCGACACAACCACAAGATGGGAACTCGAAGGTGTCTGGACTGGCGACTTTGCTATGCAGCTTTATCTTGGAGGTCATTACAGCAAAGAAGCTTACAAGACAACTCTTTATTTATACGACAATAGAGAAGGTAAACAGGTTGACTATTACAGAATAGGTAATACCTCAACCATCGACACAAACTACTTTACTTGGGATGTAAGAGGCGGCAGAATCATAATGAATTATGATGACGGCACAATGCGCGGACAAACAGTAACAATTGACAGTTATACATTGTATAACGGATATTGGGAAGGCATTGTTGAAGGTCATAACTTTAGAATGTACAAAGAGGCCAGCGCATACGACAGCTACTACGACGACTATTACGCAAAACAGCGCAACAATACATCACTGCAATCAGCAGAGGAAGAATAAGACAAAAACTCCTTGCAGAAAAATTCGATTCTGCAAGGAGTTTTTTTACAAATTACATCTGCGGATTATTCGCAGGGCAAGACGCCAAAACTTATTTGCCTTTTACTGGTTTATAAACAGAATACGCTTCACTCTTATAAACAAGATAATAACTATCATTATACGATTTTACAAATCTAAGTTCTGAATTCTCGGCATCGCTCGAATAATGTTCAACAATAACTATCGGTAATTGTTTGTTTCGGACATAAGCCTTCTGCATCTCATTATACACTCTGTCGGCCGAATGCCAATTTCTGACCCTCAGCACAAAAGGAGATACCGATGCAGAGTTAACAATATACAAATCGGAAGTAGAAGGAACAGCAAGACACTTATCTTTGTCGATATATTGACTTATAGTATTGAGTTCGGAATACTGCTTAAACTGCTCTTTAGTGATTTTTATTCCACCGATGGTTTTGTTATCTATTTCATATTGCTTACCGCTAACAGTATTCTGAATATTATCTCCAACTCTATAGACAAACAAAAGGAAGAATAATAAACAGAATAACTTTGCAGACATCAAATTATATCGTCTTATTTCGTTAACTATAACATATACAACAAGCGGAGTTGACAGGTATAGCGCATAATATCCTACGGTTTCCAGATACATATCAGAACCTAAAGGTATTACAAAAATCATATAGATTATGCTCAGACAAGCAAATGCCGACTTTAGGTCACGATTACGGTATAAATAGCACAATAATGCTAAAACGTGGACAGAGTACAGAAAGACAATCCAACGTACACCATAAAACAAGAAAAACACAGATGCTCCCAAAAAGAAAACCAAAACTACACTTAAGATTCTTTGCCAATTTGAATAACTTTTAAAACGAACATCAATAAATCGCAACAGAACCCAAAACAAACCTAACGCACCTCCGTATATTACAGTCATCTTTAAGAAATACAAAACAACCATAATCATAGCAGCCATATTATGAGATTCAGCACCAGCCTCAGCAACACCGGCAAGCGATTTTAATCCTACCATATAAGCACCAAGATGCCCCAAAGATAACATCAGCACTATTACGGCAAACACTCCAACAAGTGTGCCGTAGAAGAAAGCCAGCAGATGTTTTCTTATTGATTTTTTACAAAAGAAACAGAACAAAACAAGAAGGAAGCCCAATCCTAAATATACCACGTTTGGTGTTCTTACAAAAATATTTATTCCTACAAGAAATCCAGATATTGCAATTTTCTTATACGAGTCTTTTTCAAATCCTTTGACAAAGAAATATAAAATCCATACGGCAAACGTTACAGACAACGAATCGTAATAAAATTCCATTTGTCTATCATAAAAACATACTACAGGAATTAGTAAACTCAACATAAGTATTTTATTCGTCATTATGTTTTTGTACAACAGACAAAGTCCCAAAAGCATAATAGTATCACTACATACCTGCAAAAAGCGCAATCCTAACAATTCATTTTCATTCCATACAGACAAAAAAACATGTCCCAACAAGTTCGCCATATAGAAGTTTTGAGTAAACGGCATCGCATCGGCATTATTCAAAAAAAGCTTATAAGATAGAATATAATAAATTGAATCACCACATATTTTCCAGTATGGCAACATTACTATCTTAAACAAAAATATAAGAGCAAATACGAATATCAAAAAATAATTCTGCTCAATAAATCTTTTAAAAACTGTCATTTTCAACTCGCAAAACTAAAACAACCGTTTATAAAATACAACAATATTAAGAAACAGCGAAACTGAAAAAGTCAGAAACAATGCCTCGGTTTTAGCAAAGAGACTTCCGCTGTTATTCAGGCAAAAGACCAGACGATCTTTATTTGCCTCAACAGCCTTTATGTAATCGCTTTTCTGTGTTTTATTCATCATTGGACAATCGCACGTCCATATCATATTGGCGATATCTGCTGCAAACTTCAAAAAGCATCTGTCTTTCTTGTATTCGTACAGTTTAATAGCAGAATCGACAACGGCAAACAAACTATACGGTTTACGCTCGTTGAACTTGTTTGTTATCGATGTTTCCTGAATAATATACTCGTATATTGATTCTGGAACATAAGTTATTCTGTCGGCATAGCCGAACAGTTTCAGCCCAAATTCAACGTCGTCGGGAACAACGCCGTTGGTAAACGAGATGTCGTGTTTTTTCAGATACGAGGCTGATATTATGTTTCTCCACGGACAAACAACGTAATTTTTCTTGAAGAAATCTATACCGCTAATACTCTTTGAGACCGGCATATCGCGTTTTTCAACCACAAGTTCGTCGGGATAATGAAATCTGGCATCGAAAGTTATGATTTCCTCGTCGGGATAGTCGGAAATGGCTTTTAGAACGATAGCCAAACTTCCGTCAGAAATATAGTCGTCGCCATCGAGAATCCACAGATATTCGCCTTTTGCAACCGACAATCCCGTATTCTTGGCTGCACACACACCACCGTTCTGTTCGCAGCAGACAAGGCGGATGTTTCTGTCGGAAAACCTTGCAATATAATCGGAAATAACGCTTACAGACGCATCTTTCGACACATCATCAACAACGATTACCTCAACATCGGCATTGTATGCATCATCGAGTTGTTTTACCACGCTGTCGATGCATCGGACTATTACAGCCTCGAAATTATAGCATGTTATTATTACAGACAGTTTCATTGGTTACAAGTTGAATTTATTGATTACACGCAGGGCAAGACGCCATCCAAACAACGATTTCAGAATCGTCAAGGTTCTTCTTTTGGGCAGAATGAACGAAAGTTCGTTTTCGCGCAATCCGTCGAAGAATACCCGCTCTACATCTTTCGAAAACGGATAATTCTCGTATAGCCAATATCCGTAGCCACGAGATATAGCATTTCTGTTCTCTTCGGTATTCTGATAGTCGAGAATCATCTTGGCTATGCCTTTGAAGGTTGAAATATACGATGCCAACGCTTTTTCATTCTTGTTTCGACTAACCGTGCCCTTGCGCTGCCGCCAGATGGCATATTCATTCTTGCCAGAAAAAAGCATCTTGTCGGCAGCATTGTACACGCGAGCAAAAAACTCACCGTCTTGATTCTTCAGCACGCTCTCGTCCCATCTGCCAACAGAATCGACAAGATGGCGCGGAACAAGATGGCAGTGAGGACATCTGAATCCAGCTCCAGTCCAAATGCCAACAAGCATTTCAATGCCCGGAACAAAATCGTGGTCGATGGTTGTGGGAGGCTGCCACAATTTGCCGTCAGCCTCGAGCATGTAGATTGGAGAAAAAGCGGCAGATTCGCTTGTTCCTCGTTGCATTATTGCATCCATCAGCGATTGAATGTGCCCTTTTGTTATAAGGTCATCGGCATCATGAAACAGCACATAGTCTCCGTGGCTCATCTCGAAAGCATAGTTCCGTGCCGAATTTCCGCCCTTCTTCGGATTTGTGTAAAGGCGGACTCTGTCCGACAGAAATCTCTGCACCACCTCGACCGAATTATCGACAGAATGGTCGTCAACAACGACAATCTCAATATTCGGATAAGTCTGGGCGAGGCAACATTCTATCGTCTCAGCAACAAATCCCCCAGAATTGTAGAGAGGAATCAATATGGATACTAAAGGTAATTTTTCCATGTTGTCAGATGTTGTACCCGTCTCTTCTGCAATTGTCATCAAAATCAGAATCCAAGTCTGGGAATGAGTGGTTGAACGGCTGACTCAACCTAAAAATAAAGTTGCTTCGCCATTTGTTAAGCAGAATTTTAAACGGACTCATATTCTGCCCGTCATCCAGCATCAGAACTGGCAGGTGCTTTATTTTCAGTCCGTTATGCTGGCAATAAAGCGGCAGCAGAATCTCGCCCATAAAGCCGTATGTACGTTTCTGGAAAGGATAATCAACCACCTTTATATATCGTTCAAGTTCCTCGAGCATCGGGAAAAGCCACTGGCAATAATCCTCGAAAATCTCCTTTCGGGTGAAGAACATATTATATGCAATCCATCGATTGTCCATGCACCAGAATTTGCGGATGCTCTCCTTGTATTCGGGATGATTTTTCAGCAGAATTCTGCCAAGCAAATGATATTCTTCGGGCAGATGCGCCTTTATGTAACACTCCGAAACAGATTCGTTCATGTACCACGGATTTGGAAGAATGATATCGCAATCGCCCAAAGCATCAGCAGGATTCTGCCATGTTTTCTGAAGTTTGCAGAAATCATCGACAGAAATATGTCTTACATAGTCAATTTTCGACGCATTTTTAGAGAAATCAAAATAGCGGCGATAGTGAGCCAGACCGACATAATCATAATCCTTCAGATTCTTCCATGCCCAATAAAGTCCCGTCAATTCGCAATAATTAGGATTCTTGCTACTGATGTTGTCGCCCGTATCATCGCCGTCAAATCCAAGGTTTACAGACGACTGAGCCTTACCAACCTGCAAAGGTCGGAACACATCGTTGCTCAGAACAAAATCGTTTTTGTGAGCACAAACTATTATTTTGCTTTTTGCCATAATTGCAAATGTAACTCTTTTATTTTACTTTTGAAAGCAACGAGAGAATTTTGTCCTTACCCGATGCCGACAGAGGTTTCAGCAACGCCAAAAGTCTGAATTTCTTGTTCTGGCAAGATGAAACCGAGTCTCCAAAGATTTGCCAGAACAGATTGTGAAGTCTGATTCTTTCATCGGGACTCAACTGCTTGATTTCGTGAAGGTAGCAAGCCGTTGCCATATCAACTTCAGCCCTCAGAATCTCGGAATAATATTCATCAGAAAATAGTTCCTTGTAACGTGCAAAAGTCAGACTCAAACCACGAAGCGTGTAGTAATATGTGTAGTCGTTCTTTGGCTGCAAGAAGAAATAGTGATAATGACACTCAGGCAACATTCTGATGCTCTGCACATGCTTCATGTAGTGCGTAATGAACTCCATGTCCTCCTGACATTTCATATCCTCGCGGAAGCGGATTTTATTGTTTTCGATGATACTTCTCTTGTACATCATCGTCCACAGATAGCCGAGTTGATTGCGTTTGTAAAGCATGAACAAGGCGCTCTGCAAGTCGCCTTTCTGCAAAGAAGCCTCGCGAACCTCGTCGAAATCGAAGGTCTTTGAATACATCTTGCCGTCCATGTGCCAGAACCTTCCTTGAACAAGAACGTCGCTGTCAGCAATGTTTCCGACGAAAGCCGAAAGATAAGTAGGCTCAAGAATGTCGTCAGCATCGACAAAGCAGATGTATTCACCTCGTGCTTTGTCGAGTCCTGTGTTTCGTGCTGCACTCGCACCTCGGTTTTCCTGACGGATATAGATAAAGCGACTGTCGGCAGCACAGAATTCGCGACAAATTGCGGAACTTCCGTCGGTGCTGCCGTCATCAACCAGAAGCACCTCAAAATCCTTAAAATTCTGAGATGCCACCGATTCGAGGCACTCCTTCAGTCGCGCCTCTGCCTGATAAATCGGGATTATAATGCTTATTTGCAGCATCGACTTATCCTGTTTACAATTTTCTCGCCCAATCTCCACAGAGGATAGAAAAACGGATAGTAATTCCTAATCTTATAGCCGATGCCCGATGAATGCTCGGTCCAGCTTCCGTTGCAGAGGTGAATAGCATAACTTTCTTTCGAAAGCATGAGTGCATTTCCGACGAAAATATCGGATTTGTAAATGTGCATATCATCGGCGAGATGCTGTTCTTCGTCAACGTAACGATAGCCGTATTTTTCCATCTGTTTTGTGATGTACAAACCAATGACCAAATCGCAAGTTTTGTTTACATCGAATGTCTGCTGATTGTAGAAATCGAGGCAATTCTTCAGGAAAGGCAATCCTGCCGATGCGCCCATGATAGCAGCCTGAACGCCGAATCCTTTCACGCTCTCGTCGGTCGTATTCCTGCCTTCCGAATCGAGTTTCCGAGCCTCGACTTCGTTATACACACCCGGATTTATCTCGTGAGAAGTGAAGAAATTGCAGTCGAGAAACTTATCGAAATTTCGAAATACTCTGACATCAGAATCCATATAAATTCCGCCTTCGGTGTAAAGGGCATAAAGCCGAATGTAATCGGCAACGAAAGCCCACTTGCGAGCCTTGTACGCCTCGCGGACAAACGGAACGCTGTCGAAATCGAAACTATCGGAATCCCAGACTTTTATCTTGTAATCGGGCAGAAACTCCTTCCACGTATCTATGCATTGCTTGATGAAAGGCGAATATTCCTCACCGCTAAACCAGCACAAGTGTATTATTTTCGGAATCATATTTCAATAGAACATGGTATGGCTACCATCGAATTTATATTTCAGATTTTTATTTCGCTCGCCAATCTGCCTTGCCGGAACACCGCCGACAAGCATGTAAGGCTGAACATCTTTCGTAACTACGGCACCGGCAGCCACAACCGCTCCCTCGCCAATCTCCACTCCCGGCAGAATGGTTACATTCGGACCAATCCACGCATATTTTCCAATTTTCACACGTTTCGTGCCCGGCGAACACGCAAACATCGGGTCGTTATAGTCGTGCTGCTCCGTCCATATTCTAACGTCGGTGCTGATGTTCACATGTTCAGCAATCTCAATGCCATTGCGCGCATCAAGCAGACATCTGTCGCCCACAACCGTAGCCTCACCAATCTTCAGTCGCGACGGACAGCGAATTTCGGCTCCGTAATAAACGACAACATCTTTTGCCAACTGAGTCATATACAGATGTTTATAAAGAAATCTGCGGATATAATGCGACGGAATAAAGCCTATCTTTATTATCAGATATTTCTGGCTATACGACTGTACAAGAGTGATTAAGAAGTGCTTTACCGATGATTTTTTTTCTTGCTCGGCACATTGAGGCGCGCTCGCAGAACCGTTGTTTCCGTAGTCTTGTGGCATATTGGCAAACATCCGGCTTTCGCGCTTATTATAAACCCAGACAATAGGCAACGACAAGACGAAAATGACATACGGCATCAGCCACAAGAAAGCAACGACAGCGCAAAAATATATCATAAAATCCTTAATCATAAGCACTTAAACTTTCTCCCACTCAGAAGTTTCTTCGTTATATCTTTTTATAATCCTTGCCGGATTTCCTGCAACCACGCAGAAATCGGGAACACTATGCGTAACGATGCTTCCGCCGCCAACAACACAATGCTTGCCTATCGTAACACCCGAATAAATCTGGCATCCGAGCCCAAGCCAACTGCCCTCACCAATTCTCACAGCTCCTTTTGTAACAATAGGCTGCTCGTTTATCGGCTTTGTTACATCTGAATAGTCGTGATCCCTGTCCGAAATATGAACGTTTGGTGCAAAAAGAACGTTGTCTTCTATAATAACTTCAAAACTACATCCTATCCGGCAAGCCTCACCAATGCGAACGTTGTTGCCTATCTTCAGAAGAGGCGGCTCGGAAGAATCGGATCTACAAGCCGACACACACAATTCAACATCGCGGCACAACTGCACGTTCTCTCCCATCTCTACATTTTCGGGATGCGAAACTCGCACATTTTCTCCCAAGAATGTTGAATGATACGACTTTCTGAACGGTTTCAAAAACCACCAAAGTCTGACGAGATACGGAATGTGAGTTATACGATATTTCCAATTGCCCATAGATGTATTATTTTAGCAATTTTACTACATTAACATTCAATCTATCCAACAAGTTCTTTATAACTAATGGCACACTAACCCCAACTATCGTATACAACAACCAAAAGGCAATATTGTGATGTGCACCAACACACGTAAAATCGCTCAGATTATCTATCGTCAAGTCACCATACATCAATATCTTCAAGCCATCGACAATCTTAAATGAAAGCAAATGTAATCCTAATATATACAATGATTCATTTCCCATTGTTACAAATATCTTCTTCAACTTACCACAAGCAAGCATTTGTATCGATATATAATAAATCAAATATATACCGGCAACAACTCCAAGATAAAACTGCCAATAATCCCAAAAATCAGCAGAAACAATACTTATTCCACTAAAATATGTCAGCAAGCACAAACACAAAAAACATCCAGAAGCAATATAAACATTAACAGGTATCTGTTTTTCGTGCTTTTTGAACATCTCCCCAAAATACAATATCAGAATAAGTATAAACGACGACTCTATATAATATATTGTTATAAAACCAACCTTCTTCAATATGATACCTATCACAAACGACACAATCATAAAAAAGGCCATCAAATAGTCTCTATTTTTTTCATCTGCTAAATTGACAATATATCTTATTATAAAATATAAGAATACACATACAAACGCACTTACTATATACCAAAACGGCATTAAAAGCAGTTCTGCTTGCACAAACTTCAATACAGAAAAACATCTTCGTGCTACTTCATTTATCCCATAATATGATTTACATATGTGAAAATATGCAAACACATTGTGCAATAAAATAAAAGCCAATTGCCACTTCACAAATGTAAGATACAACCCTTTAAACTTCCTTTTTACAAAATCAAAAGGATTCTGCAGATAACTTTCTTTAAAGAAATAACCTATTGCAAAATAAAATATCGGCAAATTAAAATAAGATGTAAAATTAAAAAATTCACCAGGACAAAGACAATGAACCATAACAACCACCATGATTGCTATCCCCTTCATTACGGATAATATTTCATTATTTTTTTTCATCCAACTATTTTTTTTACTATCTTGGCAAAAACATAAATTATCTTTGCTGAAAAACTTCCCTTATCAAACTCATTCATAAAAGAATGAAATCTGTCGATAGACGTGTTATATCTGTCTTCATATTCCCTAACGATAGCCTGCGGAAAAAGTTGTTGCATAACGCTGTGTTCCTCGGCAAGTCTTGTGTCTTCGTTGTAACTTACCCCATTCAAATCGTATTGGGCAACGATTATATTGAGATGCTGATACGAACGCTCGTTTTTCACAAGCTCTTGCAACCAGAATTTCCAGTCGGCACAGATTTTCAGAGTTTCGTCATACGGATTATTCAAGAGCAACTGTCTTTTTATGAATGCAGACTGATGATTTATGCCGATATATACTCTCCAAAGCGTGATGTATTCGGGAGCATAAGCATAGCGGTTTTCAGACTCGTTTTTGTAAAAATATGTATTTCCAACGGCTATGTCGACGCCACCTTTCAGTTCCTTAGCCACGCACTCCAGAACATCGTTGGAATAAAACAAATCTCCCGAATTCATAAATATACAATATTCGCCCGATGCATACTGAACGCCCTTGTTCTGTGCGTTATATACGCCCTTGTCTGGCTCGCTTACGCCAAAAGTTATGTACTTTCTGTACTCTTCGAGCAACGCTGCACCGCCATCTGTCGAACCACCGTCGATAACAATCAGTTCGTAGTCGGTAAAAGTCTGGCAGACAACGCTATCAAGCGTTTTCCGAAGTCCTTCTTTGTTATTGAAATTTATGGTTATTATCGAGAATTTTTTCATTCTATAAAATATTCTTGTTTCTGTTCGTCGAGTATGATGCGCTTGCCGTTTTCGAACAAATCGAGCGCAACTACCTTTGAAAAAGAGTCAATTTTGATATTCATTTTATCCCTGAGAATCAAGTACAACGGAACGTCTCCGTAGAACGAAGCCCACTGCGAATAACTGCTCGGAGGCCCGATGATAAGGTCGCATCTGCTAAGAGCGTACAAATCGGTTATTCCGTCGGATTTTTCAATCATGAACATATCATGAGCCCCCTCGGGAATGTTGAATTTCTCGTTCGAGCATAGCAGAAAGCGGATTTTTCTGCCATCGTACAACGCTCGAATTTGATCGATGATACGCAGATAACATTCGCCAGAGAAATAGTATTTTCCGCCAAGATACGACTTGTAATCGCCTCGCCGAATGTGAACTCCGACAGTCATGCCATCGTAATTTTCGAAATATTTTCCGACTTTCGTCACTATTTCTTCGGCAGGTCTAAGAAGTTTTACTATTTTATTCTTCTGTTCTGCAATGAACGAAACGTCGTTACGATGCTGCCATCCGTCTACAAAAGAGAGGAGTCTGACCTCTTTTAGATTTCGTAAATCGTCCTTTATTTCAAGATTGAATTTCTCTGAAAAAATAATGAACCGCCATGCAAGAAAAGTCGGTTCTGCGCTGTCGTTCGAAAGCATGAAACGCAACATTCCACATCGTTTCAGGTGCGGAAAGGCATCTACATACTTTCTACCGGCAAAGAACACATACATTCTTTGCTGGCGGTGCAATGCGTAGGCAAGTGCCGGCACGAAAGCCCACAGCCGGTTGCACATCTGTGCATAGTGTTTCACGTAGAGTAGCATCTGCAACTATCTTTTATGACAAACCATTTTATAGACTTCGGCTAGTTCCTGAGCCGATTCTTTCCACGAAAAATTATTCAAGGCTTTGTATCCTTTATCTATCAAAGTTTGTTTCTGTTCGTTCTGCAAAGTTAAGAAAATTCTCAGACATTCCGTCAAAGTGTTTTCTTTTTCGTTGAGAGAAAAATACATCGCCCCATCTTTTGCAATCTCAGGAAAGCAACTTGCATTGTTCAGCAGAACGGGGCAACCGCATCGCCATGCCTCCAGAATTGGGATTCCGAAACCTTCGTAGAGCGACGGATAGATGAAACATTCTGCATTGACATACAATGTTGCCAGTTCGTCGGCCGAAACGAACATCTGATGTACTCTGTCCTCTATTCCGTGTTGTCTGAACAACGTCATTTCATCAGCAGAGAAAGGCGTTCCGGTGCAAACAATATTCAGATTCTGACGTTCGCGCATTATAGGCAGCACAGCCTCTACGAAAGGTACAAAATTCTTGTACGTCCATCTACTTCCGACATACAGAATGTACGGATATCCCATCGGATTACCTTTAAGCGAATACGACGACAAATTCTTCGGCGCACCATGATAAATGACCGTAATTTTATCCTCGGGAACGCCGTAAAATTCAATCACATCCTTCTTTGTATTCTCGCTTACAGCCACGATGTGGTCGGCTCTCAGAGCGAGTTTCTTCTTGCGTCTCATCTCCAAGCCAGAGAGCGGAAACATCTCAGGATATCTCTCCATAGCCATGTCGTGAATTGTGACAACAAGAGGCTTATCGCCCAAATAAGGCATGAAATAATCATCGAAGAACGTAGGATGAAATACGTCGAAATCGCCTTTTTTCAGCATATCAAGACAGATTTCTCTATCCATCAGATACTCATTCAGTTTATTTTTCTGAATTTTATACCTTAAAGTTCTGTATAGTATCTTGCCCGAAAATGTCTTTTTGTAGAAATGTTCAATCGGCTTCATGTAGACATTTTCGCACATCGACGCGCCCACGACAGCCTCAACATCATCTGGAAGACAATGAATCAGTTCTGCGAAACAACGCGATACTCCACCGTGTGTCTGCATCTGAAATGCCTGAAAGTCAAACAAAGTTCTTATCATATCACCAACCCAAAATTAATTTTCTGTATTTGAATGATGGAATTTATGAATATATAGCATCAAGTAAAAAAGAGGACGATTCTGCAACTTTCTCTTTTAAAAGCCGATTGCATTTTGAGTAGTCAATCTCAAAAGAAGCAACATCGTTAAAGGTTCTGCCATCAGAAATGCATTTTTCCTCGATTTTCAAATCAGATAACAAATTGAGCACACGGGCATTTCCGCCAGAATGTACTCCATTGAGCGGAATGTAAACAAAATTCTTGCGGAACAGAATTGAAAAAACTATTCCATGGAAAGATGTCGTTATAACGATTTCGCTGTATCTTATCAACGAGAGCCATTCTGGAATTGACGGATAGACATATTTTGCACCTTTCAGTATTTCCCGTCCTTCGAAATAGCCGCTCGATGCCGTGGCAATCATATCCCAATGTTTCTCACTGCAATATGCTCGTGCATCGGTCCAACGAATCTCATCGGGAGATGCGATATTTAGTTGATAGACAAAGGCATATTGGTTTGAATTCATCCTTTTTGCAGTAATATTTTCGAAAGCCTTTGTTCCTAACAATAAAGTCGGGTCTACAACCTTTGTTGCTTTTGTTCCTACGCTGTTGCAGATGCCGATGCCCTGCGTTTCGCGAACGCTTACGGCATTTAGGCGACTGAGATTTTCAGCCAGTTTCGACCTGAGGTTTTCGGGATATTCACTCATCGAGAAACTCGCGGCATAAGCAATTCGCTTCGTTTTTTCATCTCCAAAATCAAGGAAAAAGACAGAATTCTCAGACTTAGAAAGCAACTGTGCCCACACCTGATCGCTTCCAACTATATAGCAATCGGCAATTGGAGGATTTTTCTGCAAATCAACTAGATTGTTGTATATTTCCGACCTCCTTATATTTTTATTCAGAAAATCCTCGAAATTTCGTTTCTTTTCGTGTTGATATTTCTCAAATTCCTCGTTGGCGAGTTGTCTTTTCTCTACGCACATTCCAAGCAAGGACACCAACGGATAAATTACATAGACTTTAAGAAGCATTTTCCACAACGGAGTGTACTGCCGTTCTTCCTTTATGAATCTGTAAGATATAAGATATGGTTCGTGTCCTTTTTCACGCAGATATTGTTGCAGAGCATAACACTGCAACATCTGCCCGTAATTATCTTTCGACTGCCATAATGTTAATACGCCGATTTGCATAAAAAAATGGTTTTGAATACAAAATATCCTTTCGCTAATCAAACGAGTTTTATTTTCTATAAAATTTTAATCCGTTATCATATATTCTCACATAACTGCCGCTTGGCACAGAGTCAACAGAAGTTACATACATGAATTTATAATTTGAGATTCGAGGATTCATCCAATATCCAATGAAATATTCGTCGTTCGTAACTTTATAACTATAATGCAAGTCGCTCATCTTTACAGAATCTGTAACTACATAGATTTTGTTTTTCTCGGCAATTCGTGCAAGATTCTGAAAATATTCAGGATAGTATGTTCTGTTATAAGATGTTGACTCCCCCATCACGACGATATTCTTTACAGATTTATACAGCAACAAGCACAAAAAGACATACAAAACATATTTTATTTTTTCATGCTGCAACAAGTTGTTAAACGTCTTGCACATAGATGGTAATGCCAAAATCACAGCTGGTGTAAAATAATATCCGTCATTTAATTTTAAGATGAAATACGCTATACTATATGCAACAGACATTAGCAGAAAGGAATCCAATACAGATATTTCCCTATTTTTCAAAACCGCATATACTCTATAAACCAAGAATCCGAAAATAGCAATCAAAAATGGCTGATGCTTTGCAGATTCAGCTACATTCTGAATATAAGTCAACTGCACGCGTCCCTGATTGTAAAACGAATCTGAATGTAAAAATACGATATAATAGTACAATAACATATAAACGACAGCGTTTAGCAGACAGAAATAGCCAAACATCTTTTCCATGGCATTCGTTTTTCTTCTTCTGAAAAGAAGATTTACTAAAGAAAAGACCAAAAAAATTCCGAATACAGGTTCTTTAGCATACGTTATATACAAAACAACGATGCACAATAACATCAGATAAATCAAAGAGGTCTTCTCATGTAATTTATAAAACAGATACATGAAAAGAGCAAGACCCAGCAATACAACTTTTTCTGAATATATTATTGTTAAATAAACATTATAGGTTTCATATACAAGAAAAGAATAAGCCACAAGCAGCAATACTCCATTTAAATTTGAAGTATATCCTCTTAACAATTTTACATATGCAATTGAAGTCAATAGAAATATTAACGCAACCAATAAATAGTGCACCAAAGCCGTATACCCGTATGGCAACAATAACGTAAGATTTGAATCATAATGACATAATGGGATAAAACGTCCCTTTCCTACATGTTGCGACATTGGTTCTATTATTCCGATGGCAGTACTTCTTATCCATTCAAGTTCATCACCAATTACCCAGTTTGCATTATGCAGAATGAAAAATACCGCTAACGAGGCAACTGCCGCTATACAGAAATAGCAGAAATTGTCCAAAGATACATTGCGAATATTTAATTTTTCACCCAACATTCCACTCAGGTTTTACAACTACAAGACCGTTATTTACACCGTTGTATTTCAGATAGTCTGTTCCGTTGTCGAAAATTTTGCAGGCGCAGATTTCTCTCACGGCATCGAGAATCTGAACGTTTGGCACATGAAGAACGATGTCGAACGCATAGTCGCCCGGCGCAAATATACAACTTGGCAACTTCAGGTCGAACATGTATTCGCCGTCCTTCTCGGAGGCTTCGGATATCAGATACTCGAAAGTACACATTTTTACCCTGTTCTGCGTGTAGAAACCAACGCCAAGAACGCACTTCGAATCAACAACAAATCCGCTCTGCTTGCCGAGTTTTATCGACAGATGGATGCCTTCGTCAAACTTATACATTCCTATCTGCTGATTTTCTGTTCCAAGAAGCGATGCCTCCTTTACAAACAGATTCTTGCTGCTCGACTTTTCGTTGGCAACATATTTTGAATCGCGCGAACCGCCTTGCAGATAGTACGACACGGTTTCCTGAATTGTCGATGCATACTTTACCGTTCCGTTTTCGAGCAGAATGCCTTTCTGACAGAGGTTTAGCATCGAGTCCATATTGTGGCTCACGAACAGAACCGTTCTACCCTCGCCCTTCGACACATCCTGCATCTTGCCGATTGCTTTCTTCTGAAATTCGGCATCACCAACAGCAAGGACCTCGTCAACAACCAAGATTTCAGGCTCCAGAAAGGCTGCGATGGCAAAGCCAAGACGCACGGTCATACCGCTCGAATAGCGTTTTGTTGGAGTATCAAGATAGCGAGCAACTCCTGCGAAATCTACGATTTCATCGAGTTTGCGAGTAATCTCGCTCCTCGTCATGCCCATGATAGAGCCGTTCATGTATATGTTCTCGCGTCCTGTCAGTTCAGGATGAAATCCTGTTCCGACTTCGAGCAGAGAAGCGATTCGTCCTCTTGCCTTTATCGTTCCAACGGTCGGAGTTGTTACTCTCGAAAGAAGTTTCAGAAGAGTAGATTTTCCGGCTCCGTTTCGGCCGATAATGCCAACTACATCGCCTTTATTTATATCGAACGTAATATTCTGCAAAGCCCATACATAGTCGGATGTTCCTTTTGTTGAACGGTCGTTCACCTGACCGACTTTCAGGTATGGATCTTCCTTTCCAAGAATCCTCGTCTGCCACCAACGGTTAAGATCGTGCGACAAAGTTCCCGTTCCCATTACTCCAAGCTGATAAAGTTTTCCTACACCCTCAAATTTGATTGCTACGTTACTCATATCTGTTCAGAATTAAATGGTATCCATAAAGTTACGCTCGGTCTTGCTGAATAGCACAAGTCCGATGAAGAGTGAGACAACAAGGCATACGGCCGAATACAAAAGCATCATCCAATCTACAACACCTGCTCCGGTTACGCTGTATCTGAAGAACTCAAAGATTGAACTCAGTGGATTGAGTTGCAACAGCCAGCGGTATTTTTCGGGAGCCGCGCTGAGCG
Organism: Bacteroidales bacterium KHT7; assembly: GCA_900102385.1. GTDB lineage: Bacteria > Bacteroidota > Bacteroidia > Bacteroidales > Bacteroidaceae > Ga6A1. The sequence continues at coordinate 58,696 of FNBQ01000003.1, forward strand.
GATAGATTATCGGAGTGGCATACATAAAGAGTTGAATGCCAAATGTTACGAGCATATTCAAATCGCGATACTTGGTTGTGAGCGATGTCACAATAAGCCCCCACGACATGGCAAACAATGCCGTCATGGCAATCAGCAACGGAAAGAGGATTATCGTCCAGTTTACCGACATCTGAACTCCCGTGAATACGTAATAGAGGTAAACACCAAGCCACAACACAAACTGTATTGCAAATTTCACCAAGTTCGATGTCAAGCCAGAAAGCGGCACAACCAATCGCGGAAAATAGACCTTTCCAAACACAGCGGCATTAGTCATGAACACCGTAGAAGATGCCGTGAAGCAAGCGTTGAAATAGTTCCAAAACAGAATTCCACTCATATAGAATACAGCCTGCGGAACACCGTCGGTAGAGATTCCAGCCAATCCGCCAAACACCACGATGTACATGATGGTTGTAAACACCGGCTGAATGAAAAACCACAGCGGTCCTAAGATTGTCTGCTTATAAACCGTTACGATATCGCGCTTGACATACATTCTGTATAGGTCGCGATATCTCCAAATTCCCTTAATGTCAATATCAAACAGGCTCTTACTCGGAGTAATAACCATGTCCCACTTTTCTTCCATAATATTTTATTTAACCAAGGCAATAACTGCAACTATTGTCGAAACAACTCCCAAGCCTGTACCAACCAAACTCCACCACTTTGCAAAAGGGCTGTTGTCTATCAGCACCGTAGAACTTGGCTCGACATAAATAATGTCATTTTGCTGAACATAATAGCAAGGAGAGTTGAAAAGTTTGGCATCCGTTATGTCAAAACGATACATTATACGCTCGCCATTCACTTCTCTGTAAAGTCTGATGTTCTGTCTGTGTGCTCCAACCGTAACATCGCCTCCGCACTGTCCAAGAACATCGAGGATTGACGTACGCTCCGATGAAAGGCTGATTACTCCGCCGTTTATTGCTCCGAGCACAGTTATGTGAGCGTCCTGAAAATCGACCTTCACCGTCGCATCGTTAATATATCCTTTGTCCTTTATCAGTTGTTCGAGTTTACGGGCACATTCTTCTCTTGTCATTCCAAGTACACTTATTTTGCCAAGAAGCGGAACGATGATATCACCTTCAGGCGAAACAGTAAATCCGCCTTGTCCTTCGGCCAAACCACCTTGCACACCCGATGTGGTTCCACCCAATGTAATCTCGTTTGTAAAAGGTTCGAGCAACTCTTTGTCCTGACAATGAACCTTTATCGTCAAACGGTCGGCAGCCTTTATGCGCAACTGATAATCCTGCATAATCTTCTGTGGACTGGCAAAAATCGAGTCTGAACCTTGCAGCAATATCACTTTCTTGGGAGAAACACATGATGTCAGGCTACAGATAAATGCAGCAACAATAATACTTACAAGAATATTAAAATGTCTATTCATCTATATAAATTCATTCTAAAGTATTTTGCAAAGATATGTTAATTTTACAAAACCACAAAATTCAGACTATTCAAATCAGCGCAATCTTTTTGTTTCGGGTTTTCTTTAATAAATTTATTTGTATATTTTTGCAGAACTTTTGATAACAAAAGCAACACTAAAAGACAATTATTTCCAACAAACAGTAATCAAAATATGAAAAGACTAATAATATCGGTAATGTCATTTTTCTGTGCTACAGCACTTTTTGCCCAAAGCACATTCGAGTTTGGCACGAACGCGAATCCCGACGGAGTGAAGATTGAGGTCGACTCGCACGGACTTATCGTTGGCGGAAAGCACATTCTGCCCGTGATGGGCGAGATTCATTACTGCCGAGTACCGCAGAACGAATGGCGACGCGAGATTAGAAAGATGCGCGCCGGAGGAATAAACATCGTGGCAACATACGTCTTCTGGATTCATCACGAGGAGGAAGAAGGCATCTGGAACTGGAGCGGAAACCGCGATTTGCGCCGTTTCATCCAGACCTGCAAGGAAGAGAACATGCCCGTGGTTCTGCGCATCGGCCCATTCTGCCACGGCGAGGTTTATCAGGGCGGATTTCCGAAATGGCTGGTTGAGAAGTCACAAGGAAACAAAGAATACAAACTACGCTCCGAAGGCAAAGGCTTCATTGAGGAGACACACAAACTTTACAGCAACATCTTTGCGCAGGTTAGCGGTCTGATGTGGAAATACGGCGGACCAATCATCGGAGTCCAGATTGAGAATGAATGTCGCGGTCCGTGGTCGTATTACATGAAACTGAAGGACATGGCGGTGAAAATCGGCTTCGACGTGCCGTTCATGACCCGAACAGGCTGGCCGAAACTCAACGGAAAGGAAGAGTTCGGAAAACTTCTGCCGCTTTATGGCGACTATGCCGACGGATTCTGGGACAGAAAACTCACAGACATGCCGGGCGAATACCCTAAAGCCTTCATAATGAAGGACACACGACTGAGCGGAGCGATTGCGACCGAGACATTCGGTACTAATCAGGATACAAAAATGGAGGCCTCGTCGCTAAAATATCCGTACCTGACATGTGAATTGGGCGGCGGAATGATGCCGTCATACCATCGCCGAATAAACATCAGCGGAAACGAGGCTTTTCCGCTTGCCATCTGCAAACTCGGCTCGGGCTCTAACCTTCCGGGATACTATATGTATCACGGCGGAACGAATCCGTACAATCCAAAGCACACGATGGCCGAATGTCAGGCGTCTGCCGTTACAAACTACAATGACATGCCGCACATGTCGTACGACTTTCAGGCTCCGCTTGGCGAAATGGGACAGCCAAACTGGAACGCATTTCATCAGACAAGATGGCTTCACCAGTTTCTTGCCGACTGGGGCGACGAACTGAGCCAGATGGACGTAGATTCGCTATCGAAGCACTACGCACGCCGCGGCTGCTTCGAGTTCAGAAATACATACGTCAGAATAAAGAACGAACAGGGCGTTGCAAGCGTCACGCCAAAAGAGATGATGTGGAACGGACAGAGCATCTCGTCATCGACCGTGCAGCCGTTTGCCAAGACCGAAAGCACGCTCTACTTCATCGGCGTAAAGGGCGCAAAGAAATCTTTTCTGACTATCGGAAAGAAAAAATACACTCTGAAAGCCGACAAACCGATTATCATAGGCGGAAAGGAATTCGTGGCTCTTTCAGAAGAGAAAGCGAAATCGGCCTTCGTCATCGACGGAAAGATGCACTACGCCAAGAACGGCGGAATCCTTTACAAAACGCAGGACGGCATTGTTGAGGAATGTTGGAAGAGCATCGGTACTATCGAAGCAAGCAAACAGAAAGAGCACGACGGATTGCGCGAGGTGAAACTCGGCACGCAGAAGGTGGCCGAACAGCCTTACGAGGCGGATTTCGGCAAGGCTGCCGTGTGGAGCATCGACTGCAACAGTCTGAAAGACGCCGAAAACAAAAACGACCTCTTCCTGAAGATTTCGTACAAGGGCGACTGCGCACGCATCTATGCCGACGGACAACTTGTAGAAGACAACTTCTGGAACGGCAAGCCGATGTATGTCCGTGTATCCGACATAGCCGGAAAGCGAATAGAACTGAAGATTCTTCCGCTTGGCAAGAACTACCCAGTCTACTTGCAAGAGGCTCAGAAAAAAGAACTTGAGACGGCAACAGACGGTCTTCTGCTTTCGCTCGACGGCATCGAACTGATTGAGCGTTCAACCGCCCTGCTGAAATAACATAAAAACCCGGACGAATCCCGAAGGCATCCCGAACTTAGGCTTCGTCCGAGTTTATTTTAAGTCGTCGGCAACGATAATTAAAAAAATATCACTAACTTTGCCCTCAATACTAATTTTATATTAAAACAAATATTCTTAAAAAACATGAAAAAGATTTCTATTCTTGCCTTGCTTATGTGCTGCGCAAGCGTGATGTGGGCACAGTCTTCGCTTGACGACAAGTTCAAGGAAGCCGACAAGATTGTTGAGAACATCAAGAAGACATCGTTCCCAAATGCCAAGTTCAACATTAAGGATTTCGGCGCAGTAGAGGGCGACGAGAAGAAACTGAACCACGAAGCGATTGACCGCGCCATAATCGAGTGTACGACAAACGGCGGCGGAAGCGTCATCATCCCAAAGGGCGTTTGGTACACAGGTCCGATAACGCTGAAGAGCAACGTAAACCTTCATCTCGAAGAAGGTGCCGAACTGCGCTTCACAACCGACGACTCGTACTACTACCCTGCCGTAAAGACTCGCTGGGAAGGCCTCGACTGCTACAACGCCCATCCGCTCATCTATGCCTATGGCGAGACTAACATAGCCGTTACCGGAAAAGGAATCATCGACGGACAGGGCGCACCCGACAAATGGTGGTACATGAAGGGCAAGCGATTCAACCCCGACAATAAATACCGCGACCAAGAAAAGGACGGCGGACGCGACAAACTTCTTGCCTACGCCGAGACATTCACTCCGGTAGACCGCCGTCAGATGAAGGCCGAAGACTGTCTCCGCCCTCAGCTTATCAACTTTTACAACTGCAAGAGCGTTCTGATTGAGGATGTTACGCTTCAGAATCCTCCGTTCTGGGTTATCCACCCTCTTTTCTGCAACGACCTCATCGTCAGAGGCGTAACCATCAACAGCGGCGTGCCAAAGGGCGCAACTCACGGAGTTCACGCACCTAACGGCGACGGTTGCGACCCAGAGAGTTGCAAGAACGTGCTCATCGAGAACTGCCAGTTCAACACCGGCGACGACTGCATCGCCATAAAGAGCGGACGAAATGCCGACGGAAGAAAGCGCGTTGTGCCAAGCGAGAACATCGTTGTAAGAAACTGCAAGATGAACGACGGACACGGTGGCGTGGTTGTAGGAAGCGAGATTTCGGGCGGATTCAGAAACCTTTACGTCGAGAACTGCCAGATGGACAGTCCTAACCTCGACCGCGTAATCCGCATCAAGACAAGCAACTGCCGCGGCGGAGTGATAGAGAACATCTACGTCCGCAACATCGAGGTTGGCGAGTGCGGCGAGTCGGTAATGCGCATCAACCTTCAGTACGAGAACAAGGAGAAGTGCGACCGCAGTTTCCCGCCATCTGTAAGAAACGTGTATCTTGAGAACGTTACCTGCAAGAAGGCTCAGTACGGACTTCAGGTAAACGGCCTGAGCGACGACGACAACGTGTACAACATCAACATGACAAACTGCACGTTCGACAACATCGCAAAGGACAACTACAAGTGCGACGGCAAGTTCCACGACATCAACCTTACAAACGTAAAGATGAACGGCAAGAACGTGAAGTTCTCAAATGTTACTAAAAAGGCATCTAAAAAGAAAAAATAAAGAAAATTCCATCTTTAAAATTTCAAAAGGAATTACTTGAAAAAGTAGTTCCTTTTTTCTTGCCATTTGTTTTCTTTGTTGGATATTTTTTGCATATCTTTGCACCGTTAAATTATATCGTACGAAAAAATGTTTGAACTGTTTAGCTTTCAGGAATGTCTGAGCGCATTTATCGTGCTCTTTGCCGTGATTGATATCATAGGCTCAATTCCTATAATACTTACCTTGAAAGAACAAGGACGTGACGTAAATCCATACAAGGCTACGCTCTATTCGCTTGCCCTGCTGGTTACCTTCTTTTTCGTTGGCGACATGCTGTTGCAGTTGTTTCAGGTTGATATCGCATCGTTTGCCCTTGCCGGCTCGGTGGTAATCTTCCTCGTGGCTCTCGAGATGATTCTCGACATCGAGATTTTCAAGAACCAAGGCCCTATACAGTCGGCAACGCTCGTTCCGCTTGTGTTTCCGCTCATTGCCGGAGCTGGCGCGTTCACTACCCTTCTGTCGCTAAAGTCAGAATACCACACTCTAAACATTCTCATTGCGCTCATAGCCAACTCGCTGGTTGTATTCCTGGTTCTCATCTCTACCGACAAGATTGAGAAACTGCTGGGCAAGGGAGGCATCTACGTTATCCGCAAGTTCTTCGGAATAATCCTGCTTGCCATCGCCGCCCGACTGTTTACTACGAATCTGCTGCAACTTTTGCATTCAGTAAATTAAAAAGTCGAAAATCATTTCTTTTTAACACAAAAATACCGAAAAAACGAGTATCTTTGCAGTCTGAATTAGAAAACAGACATGACAAAAGATACTCGTATTTTTTTTGGAAGCAAGATTGGAGCAATACTTGCCGCAGCCGGTTCGTCGGTAGGACTCGGCAACATCTGGCGTTTCCCAACCGAGACAGGCGCAAACGGAGGCGCGGCATTCATTCTGATTTACGTTCTCTTCATGTTCATCCTCGGCATTCCGGTAATGATTTCGGAGTTTGCCGTAGGACGATACGGACAATGCGCCGTGGGCAATGCCTTCGAGAAGATGAGCGGCGGCAAGAAATGGTGGCGGCTGATGGGCTTGGTTCCCGTCGTGTCGGGTTTTCTGGTGCTGAGTTACTATGCCGTTGTTTCGGGCTGGACACTCGAATACGCCTTCGTTGCCGGAGCAAACGGCTTTGCCGGAAAGACAGCAGCCGAATACACGGCCGATTTTCAGTCGTTCTCTTCCGACCCCATAAAGCCGTGCATCTGGCTCTTCATTCTGCTTGCCCTAAACTGCGCCATCGTTGCCATGGGCATTCAGAAAGGCATTGAGCGAGGTGCAAAAATCATGATGCCTATTCTGTTCGTCTCTATACTCGTGCTTGCCGTCTACTCCATGACGCTTCCCGGCGCAGGCAAAGGTCTTGAGTTCCTTTTCAAGCCCGATTTCAGCAAGGTTACGAGTTCGGTCGTACTCTCAGCCATGGGACAGGCATTCTTCTCGCTCAGCGTTGGATTGTGCTGTCTGTGCACATACGCCTCTTACTTCCGCAAGGATGTCAATCTGGTAAAGAATGCCGTGAGCGTGGCTTCGATAGACACTCTTGTGGCCATAATGGCTGGCCTGATAATCTTCCCGGCAGTCTATTCGGTCGACGGTCTGTCGCCCAACGAAGGTCCGTCGCTTGTGTTCATCACCCTTCCCAACGTGTTCCAGCAGGTATTTGGAGGTGCTCCGGTGCTTGCCTACCTTTTCTCTCTGATGTTCTATTTTCTGCTTGTGATGGCAGCCATAACATCATCAATCTCGATGCTCGAGATGCCAGTATCGTTCTTTATCGATTCGTTTGGAACAAGCCGCACAACGGCATCTGTCATCGTTACAGTCGTGTGTTTTGTTCTGGGAATAGCGTGCGCTCTCTCGTTCGGAATCTGGAGCGACGTAAAAATCTACGGAATGGGCTTCTTCGACTTGTTCGACTTTCTTGTAGCCAAGTTCATTATGCCTATAGGCGCACTAATCTTGTCAATCTTCACCGGCTGGATTGTAAACGAAAGACTTCTGAAAGCCGAACTTACCAACAACGGCACTCTTAAGCAACCAATGTATGGCATTTTCCGCCTCTGCGTGAGATACGTCGCACCAGCCTGCATCATTCTTATATTTCTGAATGAACTTGGACTGCTGATGTGATTTTAAACAATTCACAATTTTTTTAGTTGAGAATTGAAAGCTGAAAGTTGAAAAACTTGAGCAATTCACAATTGACAATGGACAATTGACAATTTTATTTAATTGAAATTTGAAACTTAGAGAAAGTTGATTATTCGTATCAAGGTAGATTTTACATAGAGGCAAGCTATATTTAAGTAAGCCGACGGTAAGGGGATGTCAAGGGAGTACCAAGCCGAAAGGTATGGAGTAGATACGTTCAAGATACGGAGAAGTAAGCCGGAAGATACGGGGTAGGAACGGAGTAGCTACGGGGAAGGTTCGGGGAAGATACGTCCAAGGTACGTCCAAGGTACGTCCAAGGTACGTCCAAGGTACGTTATGCAAAAAAGAAGGTGGCTTCTTTTTTTGCATAACAGGCCCATAGCGCATAAACAGTCATTTGTAAAGTCTCCCAAGGCATAGCCTTGCAAGATAATCAACTGAGCGGAAAAAGAAGAATCAAAACTCTTGAACGTTGGGAAATGAAAGCCGAAAGATAAATTGAAAATTTTTGAATTGACAATGCTTTTGAAGACAGAGTCGAACGGGTTAATGCAGAAAAAATTTTTTTAACACATAAAATACATTCAAAATTCTTTTGTTAAAGATATTATTCGTAATTTAGGGGCAGGAAACAAATGCTTAAATTATGAGATTTAGAATAACACTGCGTATCAACGCGCAACAATTCGGACGCCGACTACCTATCAATTACCAATACGAAATGTCGGCAGCAATATACAAGATTCTGTCGTCGGCTGACAGCGGATTTGCCACGTGGCTACACGAAAACGGTTTTCAGATGGACAATGGCAAACAGTTCAAACTATTCACCTTCTCGCGGTTGCAAATACCTAAAAACGGTTTTACAATCATCAAACAATCGAACCAATTGGAATTAAAATCTCAAACCGTTGATTTTCAAATCAGTTTTATGCCCGAAAACTCCACACAGACATTCATTGGCGGCGTGTTTGAAAACCGCACCTTTGAAATCGGCAGAAAAGGAGCGATAGTCCAGTTTGAGGTGGAAAGCATAGAACTTATTCAACCGCCGGAGTTTAAGGAGACAATGATGTACCATACGCTTTCGCCATTTTCGGTAAGTTGCCACGACGAACAGGGGCGCGACCGCTATCCGCAAACTCCGCAAGAGTTCAAAGATGCCGAATGGATTCGCGAACGAATGTTGCAAAATCTAATTGACAAGTATTCAGCATTCTATGGAAAAGAATATTCAGGTGAAAAGTTTTTAAAATATATGACACTATCCGAGCCAAAATCCTCACTTATAGCCATAAAGGCAGGCACACCTGCCGAAACCAAAGTCAGAGGCTTTATGTGCCAACTTGCCCTCAACGCCCCGTCCGAACTTCAACGCATAGCCTACGAATCAGGCCTCGGCGAACTCAACAGCCAAGGCTTCGGTTGCTTGGAGATAATGTAAAAAACATTTAAGAAATATTGGGTGTGTTAAGAGAAAGTTAGTAAATTTGGGAATGAATAAAAATTACAACAATTATGATACAGGAAATCATAAATTTTACAAAGTTTATCGATACAGATATGAAAGATGTCATCAATGATTATTTAGAACCACAGCAAGAAGGATTGTTTGTGGAGTTTTCTAATGATGGATCTTTTATATTCGAATTTTATAAAGAGGGTAATTCTATTTCTCCTCTTTTAAGAAGGTGTATCAGTCGGTTAAGATATTCTTGGACAATAGAATACGACAAAAAACCTTTTTATCAAAAATGCTTTGATTTGCCTAATAAACGCATCCATAGTGTTTCACCTTTTGTGGTTGCAATAAAACGTAAATATTTAGAAGGTGGAACCGAATTTGATACAAAGGGCGTTGATTTAACCTACATTCAAACGTATTTAAACAAAGCCATTGCTGCAACTAAATGTAGTAGTAATGTAGATATTGAGGCAACCTTATTCAAGGACAATTTGGCAAATAACTTTGTTAAATTATTGTCAATTATAAAAGAACAAAAATGTACAAAAGAGAGTTATGTTTTATTTTTTAGCAATACAGATATAAATAATTACAAGAGTACTTATTCTAATTATTTGAAAACAAAGATATTTAATAGTTCAAAATTAGGACTTACAGATATTCAAGGTAAATCTGTTGATGAAAAAAAGGCTGCTACTTTGAATGAGTTAAGAGGATGGTCGAATTTCTTTAATGGATATAATGCAGGCAAGCCTTTTTTACAACACCAAACTTCATTAACACCAACAAATACAATCTCTAATACAGAAGCAACTTATTTGTTTTTGTTTAAAGAGTATTGTCGATTGGATATTTTTCCGAATCCATTACCTATATTTGTGGATTTAAATGAATTTAATAAAGATAAAATACAATCTGAGATTATACGAATTTATAATAGTGAAGAAGGGCGAAAATTATTATATCGTGAAATTATTTCCAATATTCTATCAAAACCAAATACCGTTTTACAGAAATATTATCTTCTGTTTAGAGTGGGTAATGAAATTAAAGATTTTGATTTTGTGCCTCTATTCCGTTACAAATTCGACACTATTATTAATGTTGAAAACGTAACAAAAGACGGTGTTAAAAAAGATAAAAATTTCGAGCCAACGCCTGACAAAACAATCGTAAATATTTTTGATTTTGAGCGTATTGTAGTTGGAAGTATATTCAATGGCTGGCTTAACTCATCTACATACTTTGGAGAAAAACCAAAAAGTTATAAAGGTAGTGAGTATTTGTGGCAAATGATTTTAACATACCGCAAGGCGTTTTACGACTACATATATAAATCGCAGACAGAAACATTGACTTGCAGAATGTTTGACGATATGATGTTTAATTCGATTCTTTTGAATATTCGTAATGACGAAATTAAAATTCGCTTTGAATTCAACTCGTTAATCAAGTGGAAAATAAACATTTGGTTCAGTTTGTATAACTTATTCAGTAACAATAATAATAACAATATTATGGCTTCAAAAGTAACAGAATTACAAGCAAAAATGGTTGCTGTCGCAAAAGGAGAAGCGAACATTGAAACAAAAGAAGAGTTCGCTTTTGGAGCGGGACAGATAGTTTCGTACCTTATCGACCGTAGCGCAGCAAGCAACAAGACATACGCATTGTTGGAACCATATTTGCAAAAAAGCAAATCAGACCAACTGCAAGACGCAATAGCACAAACAATTGCCGTTTATAAACACGACATTAGTGTTTATAAAGGTACATTTGAAAACCTTTCGTCGCAGGTACTTACCGACGATTGCAACGCAGATATGAAACCTTTGCTAAAATACTTTTTGGCAGGTTGTTTCAGTCCTTGCGCAGTTTACACAAAAAAAGACAATTCAAATAACCAACTGTAAAAACAATAATTATGGCAGATTTCAAAAACAGAGTTTTCGGTTGTGCGGTTGTTAAAGCCGTAAACGCCAACTACAATGCAGACTTTTCGGGACAGCCCCGCACATTGCCAAGCGGCACTGTGTATGCTACAGACAAAGCATTCAAGTACACCGTCAAAAACTACTTGAAAGACGTGTACGACAAAGAGAGAATTCTCGGTTTCAAGCGTTACAATCAAGTCAAAGAATTTGTTCCTTTTAGCCTTGTTGAGGCGTTCTGCAATTTGTTTCCAAATTTGATGGAAATCTCCGAGAAGAAGACGAAGAAAAATGAAGCCTCTAATGAAGAAAAAGAATCAACTGAGTCTTTCAAGATAAAAGGCACTAAAAAAGATGTTGCGAAAGCATTATTATCTTGTATAGATGTCAGAACATTTGGTTTCACCTTTGCGGGAAAAAGCTCTGACAAGAAAGACAACATTGCAATTTCTGTACACGGACCTGTGCAAATAAACTATGGTGTGAATATGTGGTCAAAAGGTCAAATCTATACGGATCAAATTATGTCTCCGTTTAGAAACCCTGATGAAAAATCAGAAGACAAACAAGCATCTACCTTGGGTCGTCAGTCTCGATTAGATGAAGGCCATTACCTCCACCACTTCTCGGTAAATCCGCAGAATCTCCGCGACATTGTAAAAACAGCGGGCAATGGCTGCCAGACACTTTCCGACGAGGACATCAACAAACTGAAAGAGGCTATGCGCCGTGGTGCTACGTGGTACGATTCGGCATCAAAGGCTGGTTGTGAAAACGAAATGTTGGTTTGGGTGCAGTTAAAAGATGACTCCAAAATCGTTTTGCCAAATTTCACCAATCTTATCGTTCTGAAAGACGAAAAAGAAGAAGGCAAATGTGTCTATGATTTCAGCAAGTTGAAAACAGTGTTGGACGGAGTAAGAGGCGAAATTGCTTCTGTTGAAGTATTTTTCAACAAACAAACCTGCAAATTGCTGAATCTGCCCGAAGTTACTAAACAAAACGATTTGTAATTATGGCGTCAAATCAAAAACTTATATCATTTGATTTGAAAGCGGAGATGGGCTTTTTTAAAAAGCCTGACATCAACAGCGGCATATACCTGACCTACAATATGCTACACAAACCCGCCTTGCTTGGAATCCTCGGCGCAATAGTCGGACTACAAGGGTATCAAGAAAACGGCAAGTTCCCCGAATATTATAAGGAATTACAGCATCTTAAAGTGGGTATATGTCCGCTTGAAAGTGACAAAGGTAATTTTACAAAAGACATTGTCGCCTATAACAACGGAACTGGTTTTGCAAGTAGCGAATCAGGTGGTAATCTAATAGTTACCGAGCAAATTGTAATCAAACCGTCGTACCGTTGCTATCTGCTTTTGAACATTGATAACAAGATAGAAAAAACTCTTTTTGAGCGAATTATGAAATGCGAAGCCGAATTTTTGCCCTATATGGGCAAGAACGATTTTTCGGCTTGGTGGGATAATGCGCAAGAATACGAAGCCGAAAAATTTGCGTTTGACACCAATTACGAAATCAAATCTATATTCGCAAAAACTGAGGCAGTGAGCGGATATGTGGCAAAATCAATGTCGCTTTTCTCCAAAGCGGCAAAGAAAGTCACATATATGTATTTTGAAAAACTGCCAGTAGGTTTTGACGAACAATTGAAACAATACGATTATAAGGATTTTGTATATTCAAACTCTACATTTCAAAAAGAGATGAATATGTCGGCGGCAGGTGATTTTTACATAATCAATAGTGGCGAAATCATTCAACTTTTTTGATACGACAATGTTTGACAAAGATTTTTTTGACAACTTATTAAAAGGAAAAGGCGGATGTTATTATGCGCATTTGCCTAAATCAGAGCAATCGGGCAGACGTCCCGAACTTCTGTCGGAACATTCTGCCCTTACGGTAAGTTATGCAAAAAAAATTGTCGAAGCTCATAATCTTGAAGACATTATAAAAAAACTTGCGGAAGATTCAGTTCCTAAAAAATTGAATAACAGAAGTTTGATTGCCGATACAATAGAAGACCTTTTTTGGAAGGCTATCGCCTTCCACGATTTGGGAAAAATCAACCACGAGTATCAGCAAAAGCGGATGGGAAATAATAATCCTGTTATAAAAGTCAAACACACGTTTGGCTCGCAACATTCGATTATTAGCGCATATTTGTATCTTGCATTGTTTTTCTATGAATTTCAAGCATTTCAAATGTCTGAGGGAGAACAGACGTTTTTAATAAATGCAGCATTTTATCTTTGCAATCCAATTATTCAGCATCATAGTTCAATAATCGGACGTTGTCAAAATGAGAATGAGTGGAGTGAACAGCAAAACGGCGAACCCATCTGCGGTAAGAAAATAGAGGATTTAAGACCGTATCTTCAAATAATTGATTGTCAACTTAATGACGAACAAATTGGGATGTTTCACGAGTATATTTTGGGTAATACAAATCATATTTTTGAAACATACAATGAAGCAATTATAGAAAAAGATTGCGGCTTCCCGCTGTACGCACTCATCAAACTTCTTTATTCGTTGCTTACCGCAGCGGATTATTTGGCGACCGCACATTATATGAACGGTTGGCAAACAATGATTTCGGATTTTGGGATTTTGAGCGAAAGCACCAAAAACAAAATCATCAACAACGCCCGAAATTCCAAACCATACAACAAACAAACTTATACGGATATTGCCGAAGGCAAAACAATCAACCCCGATGATTATAAGGAACGCAGCGGCAAAAATTTAAATATCCTTCGCGAAGCATTGGCGATAGATGTAATAAAAAACGTAAGAAACAACATTGACAAACGACTATTTTACATTGAAGCCCCAACAGGCGGCGGCAAAACCAACGTGTCGATGTTGGCGTTGTCTGAATTGTTGGCTGCCAAACCACTGATTCAAAAGGTGTTTTATGTTTTCCCGTTCACCACATTAATTACGCAGACTTTCAAAAGCCTAAAAGAGACATTAGGCCTTGAAGATGGTGAATTGATAGAATTTCACTCAAAAGCACCCAAGAATACAAGCCATTACGAAGACGATTATTTGAATTATATCGACACTCTGTTTTTGAATTTCCCGATAGTTCTATTGTCGCATGTTAGTTTCTTCAACGTACTTAAAACTAACGAAAAAGACCACAACTATTTATTGCAGAGATTGGCTCATTCGGTTGTAATAATCGACGAGGTTCAGTCGTATCCGCCAAAAATCTGGGACAAGATGGTTTACTTTATAGCGAACTACGCCAATTATTTTGATATTAGATTTATATTGATGTCGGCTACGCTGCCAAAAATAGGCAATCTCATTGAAAACAAATCACTTGGCAATGAATTTACATATCTTGTCAACAACAAGAATCTATACTTTCAAAATCCTAATTTTGCAAACCGTGTGGATTTCGATTATTCACTTTTGGAGTTGGCAAAACCTGAAAAAGATGACATCGAAACATATTTGGAAAGATTGGGCGAATTTGTTGACAATGAATCAAAACTCTATGCAGAAACTAACACGGACAACCCTGACAGCGTTTTTACAGTTGTTGAATTTATTTTCAAGAAATCCGCAGGTTATTTCTACGAAATAATGCAAAGAAATACAACGTGCTTTGATGAAATATTGTTGCTTTCGGGAACGATATTGGAGCCTCGTAGAAAACAGATAATCAACGCCTTAAAATCTGACAAATATCGTTCACAAAAAGTTTTGTTGGTAACGACGCAAGTTGTGGAAGCGGGCGTTGATATTGACATGGATTTGGGATTCAAAGACAAATCGCTGATTGACAGCGAAGAACAAATCGCCGGTCGTATCAACCGCAATGCCAACAAAAAATCTTGCAAACTTTATATTTTTGATTGCAATGCGGAAAAAACAATTTACGGTAGCGACGACAGATATAAACTCGTAAAGGATTTTGTCAGCGAAGAATATCAAAAGATATTAGAAACCAAAGATTTCGATTATCTTTACGACAAAATAATCGAAAGAATCAAGCAAAAAAACAAATCAAATTTTATGGTAAATTTGAATGATATGCTTGATTCAATGTTGAAATTGAATTGTGCGGAAGTAAACAAATCGTTTGAAATAATTGACCGTAAAAATTGTTCGATATTTATTCCGTTGGAAATAGATACGGAACTTATTGACGACAAATTGCTCAAAATTGCGAATGAGTTTGGTTTTGATACCGTTACAACATTGTCGGGAGACGAAGTTTGGAATAAATACGAGGAAATCATTAAAAATCAGGACGCTGATTTTGTCAGAAACAGAATCATGTTAGACAAAATTCAAGGTTTGATGTCGCAATTTACAATTTCGGTTTTTCCCGAAAGCAAAGATGCCGAATTGTTGAAACGCTATGGTGAAGAAAAGTACGGTTATTTGTTTTTGGTATCATATTCCGAAGTGTATTCGTTTGAAAACGGCATAAATACAACAGTTTTGCAATACTCTAACTTTTTGTGATTATGAGAGTAACAGGTACATTATTCAATTATTACCAAGTTTGCAAAAGAGAACTTTGGTTTCACGCCAACGAGATAAGAATGGAGCATAACTCTGAATTGGTGGCGGAGGGTAAGTTTGTACACGAGGAGAGTTACCCCAAACGCAGCGAAAAATACGAGGAGGTGGAAATCGACGGCGTCAAGGTGGACTATTTTGACGCGAAAAACAACATCATTCACGAAATCAAAAAGAGCGACAAAATCGAAAAAGCACACCTTTGGCAGTTGAAATACTACATCTACGTTTTTGGAAAGAACGGAATATCAGGAGTTTCGGGCGTTTTGGAGTATCCAACAATGCGTCAGACCGAAAAGGTGGAACTCTCCGACGACGACCGCAAAAAGATAGAAACCATCTGCCAAGAAATTGAAACTATCTGCGAATCAGACGATTGCCCACCGATACTGAAAAAAGGTTTCTGCAAAAATTGCAGTTATTACGATTTGTGCTTTGTTAACGAAAATATCGACTGACTATGAAACAGACATTTTACCTTTTTAATCCGGGAGTTTTGGAGCGCAAAGACAATACTCTGAAATTCACCGCAATAACAGAGGACGGCAACGGCGAGGAAACTCTCGGCAAGCCTAAATATCTGCCTGTGGAGCAGGTGGGCGATATTTATGTTTTTGGCAGTCTGAAAGCCAACAGCGCGTTGTTCAACTTCTTGGGACAAAAGGACATAGCGGTACATTTTTTCGACTATTACGAAAACTATACGGGTTCTTTTATGCCAAGGGACAGCGTTTTGAGCGGCAAATTGTTGTTGGCTCAGACGGCGGCGTATCAAAACAAGAAAAAACGTTTGGAGATTGCGCGGAAGTTTATCGAAGGCGCGGCTTTCAATATGGTCAAAAACTTGAAATATTACGACAACCGAGGCAAGGATTTGGAAAGTTATATTCAGAAAATCAATGAGTTGGCTTTACAAATAGACAGCACCGAGGACATCAAGGAACTGATGGGCACAGAAGGTATGATTCGTCAGACGTATTATTCGGCTTTTGACTTGATAATCAACGATTTTGTGATGGAACTCCGCACCAAACAGCCGCCTCAAAACGAGGTTAATGCTTTGATTTCGTTTGGTAATATGATGTGTTACTCGGAAACTTTGCGGGCGATTCACCAAACTCAGTTGAACCCGACGATAAGTTATCTTCACTCGCCGGGTGAAAGGCGTTATTCGCTGAGTTTGGACATCTCGGAGATTTTTAAGCCGATTATTGTTGATAGGGTCATCTTTAAAGTATTGAATAAGAAGATGATACAGCCGCAACATTTTGACCGCAAGTTAAATAGTTGCCTTCTTAACCAATCGGGCAAAAAGATTTTTGTGCAAGTGATGGAAGAGCGTTACAAGGAGACCATCAGGCACAAGTCGCTTGGCAGGAATGTCAGTTACAAGCACCTGATAAAACTTGAATGTTACAAACTCGTAAAACACTTGCTCGGCATTGAGGAATACAAGCCGTTCAAGATGTATTGGTAATTGACAATGAACAAGTAGGTTCTTTGACATATTGGAAATAACGATTAAAAATTTAAGCATTATGTACGTAATTTTGGTTTATGATTTTGGAGAAAGACGTGTTTCAAAAATGTTGAAACTCTGCCGCAAATACTTGAATTGGATTCAGAACTCGGTGTTTGAGGGCGAAATAACGGAGTTGCAACTAAAACAGTTGGAAGCATCGGCCAAGGATTTTATGGATCCCGACGAAGACAGCATAATAATTTTTTCGTCGCGTTCGCAAATGTTTATGGATAAGCGCATTATAGGCGTTGAGCGCAACACAACGGACAATTTTTTGTAAACTTGTAGGTTGTCGATGTCATTTTTATGAGTGTTATCGACAACCATACAAATATTAATAATCATTTTTTGATAGGTTAACAAACTGATTCATTGTTAGTTGTCGAAGGTCGGTGCTTTTTTCTGTATTACACATCGACAATTATTCCAATTATTTTTTATACCTTTGTCCCGATTTCAAAGGCATACAAGGCATTTTGAAGTCAGGATTTTAATCGAACCATAGTGGAATTGAAACGCGATAACCTTTGCGTTTGTCTCAGTCGGGTGCTCCATTTTAATCGAACCATAGTGGAATTGAAACGTCCGTGCTTCCGTTAAAAAAGGTAAAGTATCTATAATTTTAATCGAACCATAGTGGAATTGAAACGGCAATGGGATAAAACAAAAGGGGCGTTGATGTTGTATTTTAATCGAACCATAGTGGAATTGAAACATATAATATTTGGTTATTATTGGTAAAGTATCTATAATTTTAATCGAACCATAGTGGAATTGAAACAAAAGAAAGCCCAGTCCTATTTTCCCAAACCGCACATTTTAATCGAACCATAGTGGAATTGAAACAGTACTATCTTATTCATTTACTTATTGTATTTTTTATTTTAATCGAACCATAGTGGAATTGAAACGTTATAGGGTTAAACTTGCGCCTTATCTCGCCAAGATTCTAATCGAACCATAGTGGAATTGAAACTGTATGTACGAGTTGTACACAAGTGCTCTGTCACGCTATTCTAATCGAACCATAGTGGAATTGAAACAAGGTCTATCTCCCCAGTCCACTTAATGCAGATTTTCATAAATAAAAAACAGATAGTACCACCATCCGCAAGGATAGCGACACTATCTGTTTTTATTAGTGAGTTCAACACCTCACCTATCTTTGTGTTATATTATATCACAACTCCCTTATAATCTTGTCAAACTCGTCGGCCTTGCCGTTGTTGCCGGTTAACTTCTGCAACAACTTTTTGCGAACCTTTGTAACGGCTGTAGGACTTCTGCCAATCAAAACCGAAATCTCCGACGGACCAAAACCAAGGCGGATAAGCGTGCAGATATAAATATCCTGTATCGAAATCTCCGGAATATTGGTTCGTATGTATGATGTGAACTTCGGATTCTTCTCGTCCACGGCATTCAAGAGTTGCAGAAGCATATCGTCAGCGGCAATCTGACCGCCTCGGGCAAGCGCGTGAAGTTCGTTGCACAGCGAGCCGCCAGCCATATCTGCCATGAAAGCCTGCGTTTCCTGCTCGCTAATCTTTATCTGCGCATTCTGCTCCTCAAACTCACGAATCTTGGCAGCAAGCATCTCCTTGTCGTGCGCGCCGTCCTCTATGCGACGGTTTGCATCGTCGAGCAGCGAGCGCAGTTCCTGAATCTTGCGTTCGTTGTCGCGCATCTTCATCCGGTTCTCGTTCTCGAATCGGTATGTCTGACTGAAATTCTTCTTGCGTCTGATATTGTACCAGATGTACCAAGCAAGCCAGCACACCACAGCAATACAAATAAGCACTCCAACCGCACCTATTACATACAATCCTTCTTGATTACTTGTATTCATAATTGATTATCAGTTTTTGTTGGTGCAAAATTAAGATTTTTCTTTTTAAATGCAATAGAAACCGCGCTTTGTAAAAGAAAAGTAAAGTTTTCTGCCACAAAATGCCAAGGGGTAAAAGAAAAGTAAAATAAAGTTTAATGATGTTTTTGAGACTGTTACGTATATTTGCAATGTCTAAAGAGAACAAAGGAATTATTACGATTTTATATCAATTAATTATTACGATTAAAGAAAGGGATGCTTAAACAGCATCCTTTTTTTGTGCGCCCCAAAAGACAAAAAAAAGAAAGCCCGACACTTTCTGCCGGACTTTCCTTTTTTTATATTCTGATATGCAGTTTACTTGAACCAACTTGCAGAGATGTAACTGCGGCGTGACTTAGCCGATGCTGAAGAACTGCCTTCACCGTTCCAAGATGCACCTGTAAACCAGCGTGGGTCGCCAATCTGCTTCTTGTAGATTGGGTGATTCATCACCTTCTCGGTCTTGTTGATGTAGAATCCGTCGAGAGTTGAATGGTAGTAAGCCTTTCGTGTGAATGTCTCCTTGGCATTTACCGTACCCTCTGGAGCAGGATTCTTGAACAACTCCTCGGCTGTAAGCTGATAGCCGCAGGCATCGTCCTCGTTCTCGTTTAGATTATCGCCGAATTTGATCTTAGTCTCGCCGAAACCGCCTACGTTAAACGCGCCCTTGTTGTAGCCCGCACCTGTAGATGAGTTGCTGAATGCATTCTGTGCAAACATACCATCGAGCAGCGTTGTGCCGTTGTTCGATGACTTGAAGTTCTGATATGCAGGAACGACAGTAGAATAGTTGTCGGCAAAGTCGTATACAGGACTCATTGGGTTCACAACCATACCCTTCATGTAGAAGTCACGGCCGCTAACACCATCAACAACCTCGTTTGGATTTCCGGCAAATACAAACAAGTTCTTCTTGCAAGTAATCTTAGAATTCTTTGGAGGATAAGCAATCTCGAACATCAATCCGTGAGCCTTGTTGTTTGAACGTGGCGAGAAGTTTACGAATGTATTATTCTCTACCGTGATATTCCATGTTGTACCCTCTGGCCAAGCAAGCTGCTTGTTCTCTGTTACGAGTGCATGACGCGGAGAGTTCACGATTGTATTGTTACGGAACGTGAAGTTCTTGTAGAAGTTTGAGTTTCGGTTGTTACCCGGACCTGCAAACCATGAATATCCACGGCCGTTTGTATCGTAACCGCCCTCGTTGTAGAATACGCAGTTCTCAACGGTCAGTTTCTCGATAATCTGTCGGTTAGGACCTTGGAAACGGATAAATCCGCGGACATGGCCCTGGAATGTACAGTTGCTCACCTTCAACTCGGCAAGAGAGAACGACAAGCCCTGAGAATACATATTCATGAAGTAGTTACCGTTGATGGTAAACTTAGAATTGCCGTCGCTGGCCTTCTGGTCGAAATAATTATACCAGTACTCAGGCTGGAAGTTGATGTTGTTGAATACGATTGGCTGAATTGCCAGACATACGCCGTTCTCTGCGCCAGAGCGTGCGTTACGGCACAATCCCCAGTTGTTGGCGTTGGTTGCAGTATGGTCGGCATTTGTATATCCAACACCCTGAAGAACCGTTGCGCGTCCCTTTCCTGCGGCAATGTCGGCAGGGTCGGTTTCAAGGGTGAATCCCTTTGTCATCTCAACGGTTGTGCAAGTATAATATGTCTTGCCGCCCTCAAGATAGAACACCTGACCTTCGGCAATCGTGTTGTCGCTCATATAGTTTGTAAGCACTGTATCGATACGGCAAGCCTGAAGGTTCTCTGAACCGAATACCGTTCCAACTTGATTACCGTTGTTGTGAAGAATAGTATCGTTAGGGTCGCAATACCACTTCAACTTGATTGGTTCGCCCGGATCGCCCTGCATACGCACCATTGTAGAGTTGTACTGACGGTCGTAGTAGCGGGCAACCTTGTTGTTCATACCACTTACGATGTAGGCCGCATTACTCTCAAGTCCGGTAAACTCAACATAGCCCTGAGCGCGCTCGGCATCAGTTACATCATGATAGATGGCAGGAAGTGTAGGATTGTCGGCAGATGGCACAACGCAAATCTGGTCGAAATCCCAGTTCACATCGTCGCCGCTCGTCGTAGTTGTCGCGCCGGCATCCAAGAAATCCTTGAACGAATTAACCGTGCTTTGGTCGGTAAGCGTATTGAAGTAGACCTTCATCGTTGTCTTCGTAACGTCCTCAGTCCAGAAAACCGACGGAACATCGTAGCGCATACCTGTTGTCATGCTACCAGTCTGCTCGCGCGAGTCGTCGCGCGACATATCGTTCTGATGCGAACCGTCGCCGTAGCCGTACCACTTTGAGTTGCGCGGATCGTTAGGATTAGCCAGATATTCAGGCTTCATCTTGCCCTTTCCGTCGCAGCCGTCGATGCTTGCAAGCGCACGGATGGCATACAGGTATCCAACGCTGTACTGCAAATCCTCGTGGATAAACTGATACTGGTCGGCAGTAAGGATTGTATCGAGCACTTCGTCTCTGTCCCACTCCGTTCCCTGAACCTTTGCCTTTAGTTCGTAGCCGGCAGCATCGTTCACCTGATACCAAATCATCATGATATCGTTAACATGAGGAGTATATCCGTTTGGAAGTACATCCGAAGAAAGACGTGTGGTGATATCGCAATGATACTTGTCTGTCGTACTGTTCAGATTCTGTGTAAGACGGAACATCGGCATGAACAAGCGGTTGCTCTCTCCGCCGTCGCAACTTGGGCTGTCGGAGCAGGCTGTAAACATAGCCGATGCTCCCAGCAGCATTGAAGCGAAAATATATTTATTATATTTCTTCATTGTTTCTGTCATTTTTAATTAGTAACCATAGTAGTTCTTGTATGCGCCCTGACTCTTTGTTATAGCGTCGGTTGGATAAGGCAGCATGTAACGTACCGGAGGCAATGTCTCGAGCACATCGAGCGAGTTGAACTCTGGCATTGAGGCTGGTGTGATTACTCCGTAAACATCGATATAGATGTATCCACGCAAAGAGCAGCGGCAAGGAGCCTTTGCAATACCTGTCTCGTCGTCGAGCCAACTGAAGAAAGTAACCTTGCTCCAAGCATCCGAACCAACCTCTGATGGCATATAGTCTACGTTCATACCGAAGTTGTCCCAAAGGTTCACGATTGTCAAATCGTCTGAATCGTAACGGAAGAATTCAAGAACATCGAGAGTCTTGTTTGGATAAGATGCCAGTTCTGGATACTTCTCGGCTGTGTACTTCTCTGGGTACTTGTTCAGGCTGTCGCGTGAAAGGACCTTGTAGAAGCATACGCCCGGCAATTTGTTGAAGATGCCCTCGTAGTCGTAAGAGTCATCGCGGTCGCAACCCATTCCGTAGTACTTCCAGAACTGCTGATAAACCACCTTGTTATACATATTCCAGCGGATAAGGTCTTTCCAGCGGATGTTCTCGCCGCCAAACTCCCAAGCACGCTCCTTTACGATGAGGTCGAAGAATGCTTCCTTAGTAGATGCAGCATCAACATAGGCATCAACTTTGTCGCTCTTATTATTGGCAGAGCGGAATGCACGCTCTCTCACAGCCTTCAAAGCAGCCTTTGCCTCGTCTGTCGGCTTGCCCTCAATCTCATTATCAGCCTCTGCAAACATCAGAAGAACATCGGCATAGCGCATGTATGGGAAGTTTACACCTGTGTTGCCAGAACTGTTCTTGCCCAATGTTCCAGCCTCATCCCAAAACTTAGACCACTTGTTACAGTAGTTGTTGTAACTTGCAACGGCAACAGGAGTTCCGTCGTAACTGTATGACCAGTAACCTATTGTATTGCGACGGCTGTCTTCTGAGTCGAATGTAAAGCGATAGAAGGCATTCAAGCCAACAGAGCCTGATGACTTACCCCAAATGTTCTTGCCCTCAGTACCACCAGCACTTGACTCGTCACCCTTTGGTCCGTGAATATAACCGATGTTTCCGTTTACATCCTGCACAAATGGAATCTCGAAAATTGGGTCGTCGCCAGTCGCAACCTTGTAGTTTGACTCGTCAACAAAGACTGTGAAATAATCCTTTGTAAGATTGTGCGAGCCAGACTTGATTACAGAATCGGCATAAGTGCGTGCAATCTTGTAATAGTCAAGATAATCGGCAGGACGCTCCATCTTGTAGCCCTTTGTATCACCGTCGTTGTGACGAAGCGAATATCCACCGCGGAACAACGACATACGAGCGATAAGCGACCAAGCAAACTCCTTAGAGCAACGCTCAACACCCTCGGTTATCTTTGATGCCATCTTCATTTTAGGAGCAGCCGAACGCAAGTCTTCGATAAGGGTTGACAGAATTACATCGCGGCTGGCAACTGGCATTATAAGGCTCTCGTTGTCGTATGTACGGGTTAGCGAGAACGGTATATCGCCCCAAAGAATTACGGCATCGAGATAGTTCATGGCTCTGATGCACTTAGCCTCGCCAATCATCTGGTTCAAATCTTCGTTGCCTGACTTGTACAAATCGCTGTTCTCAGCAGCGTTTACAAAGTTATTGGCACGCTCAACGGCCGCGTAGACAGCGTTCCATGTGCTCTCCAGACCGCTACCGTCGGCCTCGCCGTCAAACAGTTTCCATTCGTTGTGACTCGCACTCTTCAACTCAGCCGACGATGTTGTAAACTCAACGTCGCTGTTCAGACAGAATGTTGTAAGATAGGCATTGCCATAAGTATTACTCGAACATGTGGCCTGATACACACCGTTCAAAAGTCGGTTAGCCTCTTCTGCTGTTGAAAAAACATAGTCGTCAGTAAGTTTTGAAGGCGCTTCCGTCTCCAGATAATCGTTACATGACGCCATGCCAAAAGAAGCAAGACCTACGAGAAATATATTTTTAATCTTCATGGATTTCTTTTTGATTAAATTAGAATGTCATGTTAAGACCAAACAAATAGCTGCGGCTACGCGGATAAGTGTTGTAGTCGACACTTGGAGTAAGTCCCTTCTGGATGTTAACCTCAGGGTCGTAGCCAGAGTAACTTGTAATGCAGAACAAGTTAGAACCTGTTACATAAGCACGAAGTTTAGAGATGCCCACCTTCTTAGTCAACTCGCTTGGCAGAGTGTATCCAACAGTTACGTTCTGCAAGCGCAGGAACGAGCCATCCTCAACAAAATAAGAGTGAGTGTAGCGTGTTGTAACGTCCTGTGGATTCCACAAAGTCTTACCTGAGTTAAGTTGCTCGTAAACATCAAGATAGTCGATATGCTGAGAGTTGCTCAACAAAGGCTCGTTAAGATTGTAGATGCTCTGTGTTCCATCGGTATTCTGAGTATAGATGTCGCCATAGTAAACCCAACGGTTGTCGTAGTTGAACTTGGCAAGAACGTTGTACGGTTTCTTCTGACTTGCGTCCTTAGCCGATGACAGTTCATAAGCCGTAGCGTTAAGAATATCGAAGTCGAGCATATATACGAAGTTTGCATTGAAGTCGAAATTCTTGTACTGGCCGTTCAAACTGAAACCTCCCTGATAGCGTGGGTTGGTGTTACCAATAACGGTGCGGTCGTTAATGTCGATGCTGCCGCTGTCGTCAAGATCCTTGAACTTTATGCGTCCCGGCAAAGTACCGAACAAGCCCTCAACCGTTCCTTCCTTAGGCTCGTAGTTGAAGCCGTTGCGGTTAAACTCGTCGAACTGGTAGATGCCGTCGTAAACGTAACCGTAGATAAGGCCGAGTTCCTGACCGACAACCATGCGGAAGTTGTTCTCGCTGTCCCAGCTCGAAGCCTCGAAATAGTTGTTCACGCCGTTAACCTTGTCAACGCGAGTCTTGTTCATACCAAGGTTGAAGCTACCTGTAAGGAAGTAGTCCTTTCCGCGAAGAATATCGCCCGATACAGAGATTTCGAAACCGCGGTTAGTAACCTGACCAATATTCTGATACTGAGTAGCATAACCAGTAGTTGTAGGAATCTCGCACTTGTAAAGGAGGTCGTGGGTTGTATCCCAATAAACCTCAGGAGTGATTGTCAGGCGACCTTTAAACAACTGGATATCGAATGCCAAGTTTCGAGAAACCTTTGTCTGCCACTTGATGTTGTTGTTTGGGAACAGGCTCTCGGCAGCATAATAAACCTCACCAAGTTTTGAAACGGTATTCTCGCCCCAGCTTGGACCGCCGTTTGCGTTCACCGAATATACATATCTCCATCTGTCCTCGCCAATGTTGTTATCACCCGAAGTACCGATGGCAACACGAACCTTGAACATATTTACAAGGTTATTGTCGCCCCAGAATCCTTCTTCAGAAACAACCCAACCGGCTGATGCTGATGGGAAGTAGCCCCACTGCTGTCCCGGTGCGAATCGGCTCGAACCATCGGCACGGAATGTAGCAGAAATAAGATACTTGTGCTTGTAGTTGTAAGCAGCCTGTCCGAAGAATGAAGCGGTACGGATTGGAGTGCTTCTTGACGATGTTATCTGATAAGCAGAACCAAGTCCCATGTTGTTGAACGCATCGCGTGGAGAAATTGTCTGTGGGAAATAGCGTGAAGCAGAATAATGAGTTTCATTTTCTGAATGCTGTATTTCCTGACCCAACAAGAATGAAAGGTCGTGACTCTTGTTCAATGTAATGCCATAGTTCAGAGTATTTGTCCAAGTGTAATCCATCTTGTTATACTTGGTAATCTCGGCAAACGGCATATCATTATTAGCAATACCCTCTTTTGTCAAAGCGCCATAGAAACGGTTTGTGTCTCTGAACATCCAAGACAAACCGAAATCAGACTTGAATGTAAGTCCTTCAAGAATATTCCAAGTTATACTTGCCTGATTAGTAAAGGTATAAGTGTGCTTCAACTGATAGTTCTGGTCGATGTCGTCCTTAGGGCTTGACATTGCCCAGTATTTCTCCTCATCGTAGCTAAGCATCTGCTCGGCAGGACTTGCATACTCGCGCAATCCGTTTGTCGGGCGGTAACGAAGCACGCCAACAAGTCCGTTTGTACCAATGTTGCTCGAACCAGCACCAAGGTCGCGACGGTAAGTAAAGCGTGGATTGATAAGTATCTGCACCTTAGGACTTACCGTGATATTCAGTTTGGTGTTCATGTTTGTACGGCGAACGCCTGTGTTATCAACCAAACCTTCCTGATCGTTGTGAGACAAAGAAGTGTTGAAACGAATCTTGTCGTTACCACCAGTCAAGGTTACATTATAGTTCTGTGTAAGCGGAGTTCCGCCAAGAACCTCGTCCTGCCAGTCGTGAGTTACACAGTTCTTGTAAATGTCAAGGTCGTTAGGGTTACCATAGTCTCTGCGGAACTGATAAGTACGACCATTGTTTGCGATACAATAATCGAGCTGATACTTCACAAACTCGTAAGTGTTAAGCATCTCCTGCTTTCCGGCAAGTTTGCTCCACGACCAGTATGTGTTGAAATCGACCTTTACGCTGCCCGACTTAGCCGACTTTGTTGTTACGATAACAACGCCGTTACCTCCTCGCGCACCATAGATGGCTGTAAGCGAAGCATCCTTCAGGATATCCATGCTCTGAATATCTGTTGGAGGAATATCGTTGATGTTATCCTGCGGGAAACCATCGACAATGAACAAAGGCTTGCTCGAGTCTGAAGAAAGTGACGAGCCACCGCGAATACGGATGTTAACCTCGGCACCCGGAGCACCATCGTCGGTTGTTACCTGCACACCGGCAATCTTTCCCTGAAGAGCCTCGGCAGCAGATGCCACAGGCACTTCGGCAAGTTTTGCACCAGAAACCGAACCGACAGAACCGGTAAGGTCTTTACGCGCACGGCTTGTATAACCAACAACAACGATTTCTTCGAATGTCTTTGAGTCGTCCTCAAGGACAATCTTAAATTCGCGGGTAGCACCAATCTTTACGGTTTGAGTTTTCATACCGATGTATGAGAACTGAAGTTCATGGTTAGTGCTCTGCACCTTGAGGGTAAACGCTCCCTCAAGATCGGTAGTTGTACCGTTCTGGGTACCAAGTTCCAAGATAGAAGCACCGATAATCGGCTCTCCACTTGAATCTTTTACAACTCCCTTCACAGTCTGCGCATGCAACGCCGCAACAAAAACGAGCAACAGCATTGTCAGTGCAATTCGAAATAAATTCAAATTTTTCGACATGGTTAGATTGTTTTTAATTAATAGTGATTAGTTTAGCTTTTTTTGTTATTTAAGTTTCTCTTTTTTTATGGTTAACGATCGAATCGCAATCATTTAACATAGTTAGTTCGTTTCTATGCATTTATCTGTAAACGCGCTACAAATTTAAAAGTTATTGTGAAATATGCAAAGAAAATATTTATGTTTTACAAAACAAAAAAGGCTGGTTACACTTATCGTTTTGTAAAACAACAAGTTGGCAGATAATATTTTTCGTCAGTAAAGGCCTCGCACGTATTTTTATGCCAATAAAATTCGATTTTTGCAAAAAAAGAAGTCTGCATCGATGTGATGCAGACTTCTTTCATATACAAATCTTTTCAGACCAGTCTTTACAAGTTCTTTCCGTGGCAATTCTTGTACTTCTTGCCGCTTCCGCAAGGACAAGGATCGTTGCGTCCAATCTTCGGACCTTCGTTCACGATTGGAGTGCGCTGAACCTCGCGTGTGTCGTGACTTGCTGCATCACGCTGTGCAGCCTCGCGAGCCTCGTCAATGTCAACCTTAGTCTCGGTGTACTGCTGACGTGGAGCAGGACGCTCAGGCTCAGCCTCGCGCAACTCAGGAGCAGCCGGACCATTTTCTTCGTTAGGTGCAACAGGAATCTGGGCACGCATAAGCACAGAAGTTGCATCGTTGTAGATTTTGTCGACCATTGAGTCGAAAATCTTGGCACTCTCAAGTTTGAAAATCAAAAGCGGATCTTTCTGCTCATAACTTGCATTCTGAACAGAATGTTTCAACTCATCGAGGTCGCGAAGGTTCTCCTTCCATCCCTCGTCGATAGAGTGAAGAAGAATTATCTTTTGGAACTGCTTCACAACGCTCTTGCACTCAGTCTCGTAAGCCTCCTTCATTGAGCACTGAACATTGTACATGCGCTTTCCATCAACGATAGGAATCATGATGTTCTCGAACATCTGCCCCTGTGGCGACTCGTAAGCATTCTTTATCACAGGATATGCTATGCTTGCTATTCTGTCAGAACGACGCTTGAATACATCCATAACGGCTGCATAAGTATCGTCCTCGAGTTTCTCGCGTGGAACTGTCTCGAACTCATCCTGAGTAAATGGACACTCCATTGCGAAAACTTCAATCATCGACTCCTTGATTCCTTCGTAATCGTTATTCTTGATGATTGTGATTACGCGGTCCCATATCATGTTTGCAATATCGTTTCCGATGCGCTCACCCATCAACGCGTGGCGACGCTTTTCGTAGATAACGGTACGCTGACGGTTCATAACATCATCATACTCAAGCAGATGCTTACGGATACCGAAGTTATTCTCCTCTACCTTCTTCTGAGCGCGCTCGATTGAACGTGAAATCATAGGATGCTCAATCATATCGCCTTCCTCGTAGCCGAAACGGTCCATAACGCTGGCGATACGCTCACTTCCGAACAGACGCATCAAGTTATCTTCAAGAGAAACGAAGAATACAGATGAACCCGGATCGCCCTGACGACCGGCACGACCACGCAACTGGCGGTCTACACGACGGCTCTCGTGACGCTCAGTACCGATGATTGCAAGACCACCGGCAGCCTTAACCTCGTCGGTAAGTTTAATATCGGTACCACGACCTGCCATGTTTGTTGCGATTGTTACGACACCGAGTCCGTTTATGCTCTTACCTGCCTCGGCAACAACCATAGACTCGCGTGCGTGCTCCTTGGCATTAAGCACCTGACAAGGAATGTGGCGCATGTCGAGCATTCGCTTCAGCAACTCTGAAATCTCTACAGATGTTGTACCAACAAGAACAGGGCGACCAGCCTCGCGCATCTTAACAACCTCTTCGATTACGGCAGTATACTTCTCGCGCTTTGTCTTGTAAACACGGTCGTTCATATCAATACGAGCAACTGGGCGGTTTGTAGGAATCTCAACGCAGTCGAGTTTGTAGATGTCCCAGAATTCGCCTGCCTCGGTTGTTGCAGTACCTGTCATACCTGCAAGTTTGTGATACATACGGAAGTAGTTCTGCAAAGTGATTGTTGCAAATGTCTGAGTTGCAGCCTCGATGGTTACACCTTCCTTAGCCTCGACAGCCTGATGCAAGCCATCGCTCCAACGGCGTCCTTCCATTATACGGCCAGTCTGCTCATCAACAATCTTAACCTTTCCGTCGATAACAACATACTCGGTGTCTCTCTCGAACATTGTATATGCCTTCAGCAACTGCTGAATTGTATGAACTCGCTCGCTCTTTGTTGAATAGTCGGCAAATGCGCTATCTTTCTTCTCAACGAATTCCTCTTCTGTAATCTTGCCGGCAGCCTTTTCCTTTTCAAGGTCTGAAAGGATTGAGGTGATATCAGGCAACACGAACAACTGGTCGTCGTGAACAAGGTCGGCAAGGAATGCGTTACCCTTGTCTGTAAGGTCTACGCTGTTCTGCTTCTCATCAATAACGAAGTACAAAGGCTCGACAGCCTCTGGCATACGGCGGTTATTGTCGCGAATGTACTCTTCCTCTGTCTTCAGCAACTTGTTCTTAACGCCCTGCTCGCTGAGGAACTTGATGAGCGGCTTGTTCTTTGGCAACGCCTTGTGGCTGCGGAACAACGACAATGCTCCGGCTTCAACCTGCTTAGAGTCGCTGCTTGCCATAAGGTTCTTTGCCTCGGCAAGATATTCTGTTGCCAACTTGCGCTGAACAGCCACGAGCTGCTCTACAAGAGGCTTGTATTCGTTGAACAACTGCTCTACATCGCCCTTTGGAATAGGACC
This sequence comes from Bacteroidales bacterium KHT7, assembly GCA_900102385.1. Lineage (GTDB taxonomy): Bacteria > Bacteroidota > Bacteroidia > Bacteroidales > Bacteroidaceae > Ga6A1. Next base: position 88,533 of record FNBQ01000003.1, read on the forward strand.
AGAGATGATAAGAGGAGTACGGGCATCGTCGATAAGCACAGAATCGACCTCATCGACAATGGCATAGTTGTGCTGACGCTGAACAAGGTCGGCAGGACTTGTTGCCATGTTATCGCGCAGATAGTCGAAACCGAACTCGTTGTTTGTACCAAATGTGATATCGGCTCTATACGCTTTTCTACGAGCCTCTGAGTTTGGCTGATGCTTGTCGATGCAGTCAACGGTAAGTCCGTGGAACTGATAGAGAGGTCCCATCCACTCAGAGTCACGCTTAGCCAGATAATCGTTCACAGTTACGACATGAACGCCGTTACCTGTCAAGGCATTCAGGAACACAGGAAGGGTTGCAACGAGAGTCTTACCCTCACCCGTAGCCATCTCGGCAATCTTACCCTGATGAAGAACAACGCCACCAAACAACTGAACGTCGTAGTGAACCATGTTCCAAGTCAAGTCGTTTCCGCCGGCAAGCCAGTGGTTATGATAGATAGCCTTGTCGCCGTCAATCTCGACAAAATCCTTTGTTGCCGCCAACTCACGGTCGTAGTCGGTTGCAGTAACCTCTACAGTCTCGTTCTGGGCAAAGCGGCGCGCAGTATCCTTAACGATGGCATACACTTCAGGAAGAATCTCAGTCAAGCCTTCCTCAAGTTTGTCGAGAACCTGCTTCTCTATCTTGTCAATCTGCTCAAAGATTGGCTGACGGTTTTCGAGTTCAGTCTCCTCGATCTTAGCCTTCAGTTCTTCAATCTTGGCTTTCTCTTCCTTCACCTTGTCTTGCAGATATGCCTGAAGAACCTTTGTCTTTTTACGAAGTTCATCGTTAGATAGTTTCTCTATTTCAGGATAAACAGCCTTAACCTTTTCAACCCAAGGCTGAATAGCCTTCATATCTCGAGTTGATTTATTACCAAACAACTTGGCTAATAAAGCATTGAAATTCATTATATTTTACTTTTTATATTTTAAAAATTGATAATATGCCGGCACAGCCGAGCGTGACAGCAGAAGCATTACAAGAAGATAGTGCGGAAGAACAAACTTCTGCGGAATAAGCGGCATTGCTATCAGAAACAGCGCGATGACTACAAACGCACATCTGTGATATGCACACTCTCTGTTCTTCACTCCCTTATATATAATATAAGGTATGGCAAGAAGAGGCAAAGGATTAAAAACCCACACCAACCAGTTACTGTCGACGGTTGGATGTACCGAGCACGTTGAAAGAAAGGCTATTATGCAACCAGCCAATCCCTGCGCCAGATATATTATTGAGTTTACAATCCAATATGAAGTTTTTTTCTTGAATTCGTAGTAACACGCAACCACCGACAGCAGCAGAAGAATTGCAAACACGGTAGAAGGAGTCAGAACGGTAACGACTGGTTTCAGCGTATCTTCCGATGCTGCCACCACCACATTGTCCGATGCCACTATCGCCTCTCCGTTGTCTTTCTTCGCTTTGCGGAAACTCGACGACAAGTATTGCGGAGCAAACATCTTCTTCTTGTCGGTTATGCAAGCATCCGCGCCGCTTCCAAGAAGCATGTCTATGCCAAACGAGTTCCAAGGGTCGAAACTGTTGTAATGATGAATTATGTCGCGATACGAAACAGTCTCTTCGGCAGGCACATCGGCATCAAAGCCATTGTATTTAATTCCGCCTTCTACGCTTCCTTCAATCATGTCGCGTGCACGCAGCGTGCAGTTGTCGTAAAAGAAATTGTAGCGGTATATTCTGTTTTCAGGCTGGAAATTTACGCACAACGACTGAAATAGTCTTACTTTCTCATCAGATGTAAGATTGAGCACCTGCTCCCTCACCTCAGAGCCTCTGCGAGCATAAGACGAACGAAAATATTCAAACGGCTCAATGCCAAGCTGATAGTCGGTCGCGCCCTTTATGAAACGATACACAAAATCGGGCGTGTTAAAGTCGAACACGCCGTAATTGAACGTAATATCAGTTCCGCGGTTGTTGTTGAAGCGGATTGCCGTATGTCCATACTGCTCGTACACCTCCCTGCCCCCGCTGCAAGTTAGCAGACTCACGGTTGCAGAATCGGCATGAAAATCATCGGCAGCAACAGGCATCGACATGCTCGCCAACAAAATAAATGTCAGCAACTGATAAATAGCATCTGTTTTCTGTACCCTATGTTTCATAAAATCACGTGCAAAAATAGTGTTTTTAAAGTACACATGCACTAAAACTCAAAAAAAAAATAACAAAATAGGCAAGAAAACTATGAATATAATGTTTTTTAATTTATTTTTGCATCGTAAAAGCGTGGATTACGTGAATTTGATTATTGACATAGGCAACACAACCGCGAAGATTGCGGTTTTTGAAAAAAACGAGATGGTGGATGTAATAAACGACTCCAACTCTTCGTTCTATCATCTGGAAGAGTTGATACAAAAGTATCAGCCAACCAAAGGCATATTGTCAACAGTAGTTCCGCTTTCTGCTGACATTGAGCGACAGATTTCAAATCTCCCGTTCAAGATGATGAAACTCGACGCTACGACAAACATCCCGGTACAGAACATGTACCGCACGCCCAACACGCTTGGGTCGGACAGGCTTGCTGCCGTAGTCGGAGCGTATACGCTGAACAACAGAAACAACATCCTCGTTGTTGACGCAGGAACATGTATAACATACGAGTTTCTCGACAGCGAAGGCAGATACTGGGGAGGCAACATCTCGCCCGGTCTGAACATAAGAATGAAGGCTATGCATGCTATGACAGCCTCATTGCCCGAGATTACGCTCGAGGGTGAGACGCCCGACTTTGGGTTCGACACCACCACGGCACTTCGCTCGGGAATAACAAAAGGAGTAACTATGGAAATTGAGGGATACATCCGCAAGACAAAGGTAAAGCATCCCGATTTAATGGTTTTTTTGACAGGTGGCGATTCGGAATGGCTTGCCAATAGCCTTGATGACACCATCGTAACAAACAAAAATTTAGTATTAATTGGCCTAAACAGAATTTTGGATGAAAATTAACGGAACGTTGAGCTGCATCTTGATGCTGAGCCTGCTCGCAGGCAATACCAAAGCACAGAACGGTGTTTCTACACCATACTCAAGATACGGTTTTGGAAAATTATCCGATGCTACTTCGGGATTCTCTTCAGCAATGGGTGGTATTGGGTACGGAATACGCGAAAACGGTAAGGTAAACACACTCAACCCGGCATCATACTCGGCTGTAGACTCACTTACATTCATCTTTGACGCCGGTGTATCGTTAGAGAACGTGAACTATTCATACGGAAAGAATAAGACAAACAAGAAGAGTTCAAGTTTCGACTATCTTACAATGCAGTTCAGGGCTTGGAAGAATATTGGAATGACGGTTGGCGTGCAGCCTTTCTCACGCATAGGATACGAGTCAAGTACTACATCCGATATCGAGGGCTCAAAGGATGACTATAATCCAAACAACTACACCTCTACAGCCTCATACAAAGGCTCTGGAGGCTTGCACAAGGCTTTCGTTGGAGCGGGTTACCGAATCCTCGACAACCTTTCGGTGGGTGCCAACTTCTCATATATGTTCGGAGACATTCAGCACACCATCACATACACACCAAGTTTGTCAAGTTCGTACATCAACTATTGTCTGTACTCGGCAAGCATATCGACATACAGCATAGACTTGGGAGCACAGTACACGCTCAAGATGGATGCAAAGAAAAGCCTTACCATCGGTGCAGCAGCCACTTTGGGACACACAATCAACAACGATGCCTCATTGTACGAGACTCTGATGGACAGCAGCGGCGACACAATATACTCTAATAGAAATCCCGCCATTAAAGACGCTTTTGAACTGCCGCTGACAATAGGTGCAGGTGTAACTTATAGACACGACAACCGTCTTACTATTGGAGCAGATTACACTCTGCAAAAATGGGGCGACTGCAAATTCCCGATGAAGGAAGACGCAGCAAACGGCACAGCCTACGCCTCAAGAACTGGCTATCTGCTTGACAGAAGCAGATTTGCAGTTGGTGCGGAATATATTCCAAACCCTGTGAGCCGCAAGTATCTGAGAAGAGTTAAATACCGCTTAGGTGCATCATACTCTACTCCATATATAAAGGTAAACGGAGCAGACGGACCAAGAGAAATAAGTGTAACTGGCGGTTTTTCGCTGCCAATACAGAACCAGATTAACAATCGCTCGTGCCTGAACTTTTCCGCACAGTGGGTAAACAGCAAGTCGTCGGCAATCGGGCTGACAGAGAATTATCTACGTGTTTGTGTGGGACTTACATTCAACGAGAGATGGTTCATGAAGTGGAAATTCGATTAAACACTATAAGAGAAAAATAAGGAGAGTAAGAAATTATTATTAAAAAACTAAATCTCATTATACAATGAACGTTAAAAATCTTGCATGCATTGCTGCACTTGCTTTTGCAGCAACAGGTAATGCTTTCGCTCAGGACGATTGCATGAGCAACATGAGTATCTATCAGGAGTACTACAAGCAGAAGAACTATAAGGATGCATATCTTCCTTGGAAAGCTGTGATGGATAACGCAAGTTGCAAGCACAACATGGCACTTTATCAGAAAGGTGCAACAATTCTTCAGAATCTTGTATATTCAGAGACTAACGCCGCAAACAAGAAGGCTAAGTTTAACGAGCTTATGGCTTTGTGGGACGAGCGTATCTCAAAGCTCGACCAGCTTAACGCAACAGTTCGTACAAAGAGTACTCTTGGCGATATGTACTGCCGTAAGGCTTACGACTACATCACATACGGTGCCGGCTGCGGCGCAACTAACGATGTAGCCTACACTATGTTCCGCAAGGGTATCGACATCATCGCTCAGAAGGACGATGAGAATGTACAGGGCTTCGTTCTTTCTAAGTACTTCGACGTATCATACGCTAAGTATCAGGCTGATCCAGAAGGCTTCCGCGAGCAGTTCTTGAAGGACTACATGGAGACTACTGAGATTTGCGAGAAGATGCTTGCTGCTGCCAACAACGAGCCAAACCCAGCAAAGGCTAAGCAGATTGTTGACCAGTACGACCCAGTACAGAGCAACGCCGAGGCAACACTTGCTGTATCTAAGGCTGCAGAGCCAGAGATGCTTAACAAGATGTTTACTCCTAAGATTGAGGCTAACAAGAACGACGTTGACTACTTGAACTCAGTATTGTCAATCATGTCAGCTAACAACGCAACTAAGTTCGAGACTTATTACAAGGCTGCTAAGTATGCACACGCAATCAAGCCTACTTACGAGTCTGCTATCGGTTGTGCTGCTGATGCTAACCGCAACAATCAGGCTGCTGCCGCTGCAAAGTACTACGATCAGGCTCTTACTCTCTGCCCTAACGAGCAGCAGAAGGCTAAGATCTGTTTGCAGGTTGCAAAGGCTATGCTTAAGAGTGGTAACACAGGTAACGCTGAGAAGTATCTTTCTCAGGCTACAACAATCACTCCAGCACTTGCAGGTAAGGCAGATATGGTTCGCGCACAGATTGCAGCAGTAAACGGTAACTACGACAGCGCTATCAACCTCAGCAACAAGGCTGCTCAGGAAGACGTAACTCTTACTGGTCAGGCTGAGCGTATGAACAAGCAGATGGCTGAAGCTAAGGTTAAAAAGGCAGCTCAGGATAAGTACAACGCAGCAGTTAAGGCTGAGCAGGCTAAGAACAAGAAGCTTGAAGATTTCTGGAAGGGCGGCAAATAAATTCTTGTGTTGAGACATTCAATGACAAGCAGTTACAGATATTTAAATATCAACCATATAAGCATAACAGCGGCTATCACTGCCGTTGTTATGCTTCTTTCGTTTTCCGGTTGTTCGGGCGAAAAAAAGCACATGGCGCCAGCCGTGAGCAATCGCGACCAACTGCCAATACTAAAGTCGAAAGGCGTGTCAACGCTAATCTCAGACAGCGGCGTGATAAGATACAAAATCGTAGCCGAAGAATGGTATATCTACGACAAGACCGATCCGTCTAAATGGAGTTTCGAAAAAGGGCTCTACCTTCAGAAATTCGATCAGAAATTCCATGTAGACGCGAGCATTCAGGCCGATACAGCCTACTTCTACGACCAGAAAAAGTTGTGGGAACTGAAAGGCAACGTATTTATCCGCAACCAAAGGGGCGACAGATTCTATACCGAACTGCTCTACTGGGATCAGATTACACACAAAATATACTCGCCTATCCACGTCAAGATTGAAGGCATAGACCGCCGGCTTGAAGGTGCAGACTTCACCGCCAACGAGGAAATGACCGACTATATGTTCCACAAGGCAAGCGGCGCCCTTCCGATGGAAGACAAGCAAGCCAACAACGACTCGATAAAGCGCGCCATGGTGCGCCCATCATAATCCTACTCAAGGCACAGAATGGAACTGTTAACAATATTCATAGAAATAATCGTAGCCATCATATTTTCAGGGTTCTTCTCTGGAATGGAGATTGCTTTCGTCTCGTCGAGCAAACTGCGCTTCGAGATGGACAAGAGCGAGAAGAGCATAACGTCGCACATTCTGTCGCATTTCTACCAGAAGCCAAACGAGTTCATTTCTACCCTACTCGTGGGCAACAACATCTCGCTCGTAATCTACGGTATCTTGATGGCGCAGGTCATCACAATCCTTTTCGGAAACTATCTGAACCTGCGGTTCGACAACAACGAGGGAACACTCGTGATGATTCAGACGATAATCTCGACGGTTATAATCCTTTTTACAGGCGAATTTCTGCCAAAAACCCTGTTCAAGATAAACCCGAACAGAATGCTTACGCTATTCGCCGTTCCGGCTTTCGTCTGCTACGTCGTTCTCTACCCAATTTCGAAAATAGCCACCGGTATCTCGAAGATGTTCCTTCTGATGTCGGGAACAAAGATAAACAAGAAGGAAACCGCCAAGGCCTTTACTAAAGTTGACCTCGACTATCTTATCCAGTCGAGCATCGACAACACGAAAGACGACAAGGAAATAAACGACGAGGTTAAGATTTTCCAGAACGCACTCGACTTCTCGAACGTAAAAATCAGAGACTGCATTGTGCCGAGAACCGAAATTCAGGCGGTAGAGGTAAACTCGTCGATTGACGTTCTGCGCTCGAATTTCATCGAGAGCGGAAACTCAAAAATCATCATCTACAAAGAAGACATCGACCACATCATAGGCTACATTCACTCGTCGGAACTGTTCAGACACACCGACGACTGGAACAAGAATCTGCGCGACATTCCAATCGTGCCCGAGACGATGGGCGCGCAAAAACTAATGAAACTCTTCATAAAGAACAAGAAGAGCATCGCCGTGGTTGTTGATGAATTTGGCGGCACATCGGGCATCGTCACGCTCGAGGATTTGGTTGAGGAAATCTTCGGCGACATTGAGGACGAGCACGACAACACCACCTACATTGCCAAGCAGACCGGCGAGAACGACTACGTTCTGTCGGCACGTCTGGAGATTGAGAAAGTAAACGAGAAGTTCAACCTCGAACTTCCCGAAAACGACGAGTATCTGACAATCGGAGGCTTGATTCTGCATGAGTATCAGAGTTTTCCGAAACTGCACGAAATAATAACGATAGGACGCTATCAATTCAAAATTCTGAAGGTTACAAACACGAAAATCGAACTTGTGCGCCTAAAAATTATTGAATAAGTTAAAAATGCATTAAAAATTCACATTATTAATACTTTTTTTGTATCTTCGTGCGCTAATTCTTAAAAACAAGGAAAAAAATAAATAATAAAAAATAATAAAATGCCAGCATTACAAAACATTCAGAAGCATGGCAAGGTACTCATAGCAGTCGTTGCCCTTGCTTTGTTTGCATTTATCGCAGAAGAGGGGTTCCGTGCAATGGAACAGAACTCAAACGCCAACAGAAACAAGGTTGGTGAGATAGACGGTGAGGCTATTTCAGCCTCAGATTTCGAGAAACTCGTTGACGAATATACCGAAGCAATGAAGTTCGTTCAGCAGAGATCTTCATTCACCGACGAGGAGACAACACAGATTAAGGATCAGGTGTGGCAGATGCTTGTCAACAACAAACTTGTTGAGAACGAGTGCAAAAAGCTCGGTCTGACAGTTACCGACGAGGAACTTCAGAACATCATCAACGAAGGCAACAGCCCATTGTTGAGCCAGACTCCCTTCATCGGTCAGAACGGTCGTTTCGACAAGGATATGCTTAAAAAATTCCTTGCCGACTACGAAAAGACAAAGACTCAGAATCCACAGATGGCTGAGCAGTATGCACAAGTATACAAGTTCTGGACATTCATCGAGAAGATGCTGAGAACTCAGACTCTTCAGATGAAGTATCAGGCACTCATCTCTAACGCCCTTATCTCAAACCCTATTTCAGCAAAGGCATCGTTCGAGAACCGCACAAACCAAAGCGACATTCTGATGGCAGCCGTTCCATATTCAACAATCAACGACAACGATGTTAAGATTGAAGAGGCTGACTACAAGGCTGCATACGAGAAGAACAAGGAGCGTTTCAGAAACTTTGCTGAGAGCCGCGACATCAAGTACATCGATGTTCTTGTAAAAGCAAGCCCAGCAGACCGTGCAAGCCTTGAGGAGGAGATGAAGGAGTACGTTACAAAACTTGCTAACGGCGAAGATGCAACAAACGTAGTTCGCTTGTCAAACTCACTTGTTCCATATTCAGACGTATTCGTTTCTAAGCACGTTCTTCCGGGCGACATCGCAGGCAAGATTGATTCAACAGCCGTTGGAACTGTTGCCTCTACATTCTACAACGCTCAGGACAATACACTTAACTGCTACCGCTACATTGCAAAGGCTTCAATTCCTGATTCAGTTGAGTACCAGTCAATTATGGTAATGGGCGCAAGCAAGGACGAAATCAAGACTAAGACCGATAGCGTTGTAAACGCAATTAACGCAGGCGGTGATATTAAGGCTATCGCAAAGAACTACAACCAGACAGGCGAGTCATCATGGTTGACAAGCCGTCAGTACGAGGGTCAGAAGTTGAGCACAGAGAATGTTAAGTACATCAACGCTGTTACAACTCTTGGCGTTGGCTCAACAACAGTTGTAGAGACTGCTCAGGGCAACGTAGTTGTAAAGGTTCTTAACCGCAAGGCATTCAGCGACAAGTACAAGGTTGCTGCAATCAAGCGCGAAGTTACATTCAGCAAGGAGACATACAGCAAGGCTTTCAACAACTTCAGCCAGTTCGTTGCAAAGAACAAGACTTTGAAGGAAATAGAGGCTAACGCTTCAAAGAGCGGCTATACTGTTCTCGACCGTTCAGACATCTACAGCAGCGAGCACAACGTTTGCGGCGTGGGCAACACTCGCGAAATTATGCGCTGGCTCTTCAACGATGCAAAGAAGAACGATGTATCTAAACTTTACGAGTGCGGTACAGACAACGACCACATGATGCTCATCGCTGTTACAGGCGTTAACGAGGCTGGATATCTTCCACTCGAGAAGGTTAAGCCAATGTTGAAAAACGAGATTCTTAACGACAAGAAGGCTGAGAAGATTATCGCAAGCCTTGGCAACGTTAAGAGCGTAGCAGACGCAAAGAAGCAGAAGGGCGCAGTTTCTGACACAATCAAGCATGTTACATTCTCAGCTCCAGCTTTCGTTATGGCAACAAGTTCAAGCGAGCCTGCACTCAGCGCACGCGTAAGCATGACAGCTAAGGGTCAGTTTGCTGGTCCTGTAAAGGGTAACGCTGGAGTATTCGTATTCCAGGTACTTGACAAGCAGAAGGCTCAGGAGAAGTTTGATGCAAAGACTGAGGAAGGAATGCTTACAAACATGGCTGCACGCGCAGCAAGCCGCTTCATCAACGACCTTTACATCAAGGCTAAGGTTGTAGACAAGCGTTACATGTTCTTCTAATTTTCAGACATTAGAAATTAAATCAAACATAAAATCTGAATGTGGATTCGTTCTACATTCAGATTTTTTTTACATCTTTGTCGCCATGAAAAGAAACGCATTATCAATACTTTTGCTGATTATAAGCCTTGGCGCAGCGGCTCAAGGCTATCAGGCTGATGAAATCCAGACTTTCAACATGACAAAAGCCGGAATAAAGCCACGCAACTACAGCGGAATCGCGCACCTTGACGGAAGTCGATATGCCCTCGTAAGCGACAAGGAAGATTCCGACGGATTCTTTATCTTCAGCATCGAACAGGACAGCATCACGGGCAGAATCATCAGCGTTAAAGACGAAGGATTTCGCTCTGCAAACACAGGCACACAGAGAGATATGGAAGGCATCTGCGCACGAATCTGCAACGGCGATACGCTCATCTACATCGCGGCAGAAAACGACCAGCAGATTTTTGAATACAATTCGAACGGCATTCCAACAGGAAAGAGTATGAATATTCCAGAAGAATTCAGCAAAAACAATATTCAGGGAAACTACGGATTCGAATCGCTCGCCTACTCTGCCGCAACAAATCAGTTTTGGACAACAACCGAAAATGCTCTGAAAAAAGACATCGGCAAACCGGACGAAGGCGTAAGACTACGCCTGCAATCGTTTGACGACAATCTGAAGACAAAACATCAATACGAATATCGCACCGATTCTCCTGTTTACGGAAACAAAAAGAAACGGAACTACGCTTTCGGTGTGGCTGAAATCTGCGCACTCGCCGACTATGGTCTGATTGTGCTCGAACGCGAATTTATCGTCACTCCAAACTATATCGGAAGCAAGTGCAATCACAAACTTTTCGTCGTGAAACCTACGCAGAACGACGTTCCGATGGAAAAGGATTTGCTTTACTCGTTCGAGACAAAGTTCAATCTCTCTCACAAAAATCTTGCCAACTATGAAGGCATGTGCCTCGGTGCAAGACTTTCCAACGGAAAGCAAACACTCCTGCTCGTAAATGATTCACAAGCAGGAGCGGGAAATAAAATTTTTGCGCTACAAGATTACCTGAAAGTAATCTCTATTTCTTATCCTCGCGAAGCGGAATAGTGGTGTCGCCAGCAAGCGATTCAACCATAGGAAGCATACGTTTGTAGGCTTCGAGCACTTCGAGAATCTTTTTTTCTTGAAAGTTGAATTCGTTTAGTGTTATCTTCGGCTTCTCGTTAAGAATCTTTCGTTTGAGAAACTGAAACGCCGTTCCTCGTCCCATTATCTCCTTTCGGAAAATCTCGTAATTGAATACGAAATACTTTTCGTGGCGGCAACATTCAAGCACCACGTTCCACCGTTTTTGCGTAAACTGATTGAACAACCGCAGAATCTTTACACACTCACCCACATCATTCAAAGCATTCACAAAGGCACGCATAACGCGTTCCTGCTGAGTTTTTGGGTCGTAGTCGTAAACATGGTTCACGGCATCCGTTGCGTGTTCCGCAGCCCTGCTCACCTTGTGATTCCAATTCTGATTCAGCGATTGGAAATACAGTTTATCCATCTGAGCAACAAGTCTTTCGCGAATATCCCAAACCTCTTTCACATGCTTGTAATTAAGCAAATCGGTAGCCTTGTTCTTTACAAGATATTCGAAAAGCTCGCCCATTATATAAAGATTTCGTGCCACGCTGTTTCTCATTCGGTAGATATCTGTTGCAAGAATCTCGACAGACGAATCAAGATTGTCTCCCTCGGTTTCCATCATCTCGCTGTGCCCGAGGAAAGTCGAAATTCTATCGAAATCATGCGACTTGTAAACCGTTTCGGCATCCGCATCAACTTTTAGAAGATGCTGCTCTATGCTGTCCAAATTGGCAGTCTGCTTTTTGTAATCCTCCTCGGCAAGAAGCATATAGCCTTTCATAATTGCATGATGTTCAGGAACTTTATAGAACATGCGATTGTTGTAGTTGTAAACCCAATAAGGAATCATCAGCGCAGGAATAACGACGTTTACGACAAACATAAATGCCAGTACCATCCACGAAACCAGCAGAATATAGTTGTTTGCAAGATGCCAGTCCCAGTTTTCCCAATAAACTGTTAGCATTTCTGGCGTGCGCCAATAAAACATCAGCGCAGAATAGTTAAGCGAAAACAGAGTTACGATGATTATGATGCTCAGAATTCGCCACCAAAAATTTCGATTCTGTCCCGTGAGATGGAAAAGATGAGCCGTCCACAATCCGCCGAGAAACAGAAAGAGATACGTTCCCCACACGGTTGTCGGCTCGGGAGTTTCAACATCGTCCTTCTGCCAAGCCCACACAATTGTTGCACCCATGTAGACCAAGAAAAGCACAAAGAATGCGTATTTTACCACAGGATTGCTCTGCTGATAACTTTCGATGTTACGGTTTGCCGATTCAAACTCCTCAACCGTGATAATATCGTTATCAACGCCCGACCTCAGATATTTCTGCGTTGTACATACCTTGTTTTTCTTAAGGTCTGCATCTTCGGTTCGGCAACTACAGAACATTGCCGTCATCACTGTTATAAGTAAGAATAACAAAAAATCCCTTATCTTCATCCCCAAATATTATATTATAAAAGGTAACATTATTGACACAAATATACATACCCCATACGAAAAGAACAAATTTTTAGACATAAAAATTGAATTTACGCACATAAAATTCTGTCATTTGGACATCTGAAAGCCCTTCGCTAACTATCAGAGGGCGATTTTCAAAATCAAAGAAGAACAAAGAAAGCCGGCTGTGCGAACAATCGGACGTAAAAAAATTCGTCAGTCTCACGTTATTTTCATATTTTTGTACTCACTCAAAAAACATCTGGAAGAAATGAAAAATAAGACATACGAAGAATCAATGGCTCGTCTTGAGGAAATAACCAAAAAGATTGAGGCTCGCGAACTAACCATCGACGAACTGAGCAATAATCTGAAAGAGGCGCAGCAACTGCTGAAATTCTGCAAAGACAAATTGTATAAAACCGACGAAGATATACAGAAAATATTGGATAAGTCAGAAGACATATAAAAAAGTCAAACAAAAATATAGTTTGTGTTGATAAATTTTGTAATTTTGCTTTCGACTTTCAACAAATTGAAAGTAACAACACTGATTTTATTTAAAAATATAATAAGGCAATGAACGAATTAGACTGGAAAAATCTGCCTTTTGGTTATATAAAGACAGACTATAACGTACGCTGCTACTATCGCAATGGGAAATGGGGTGAGATTGAAGTTTCATCAGAAGAAACCATCAACATGCACATGGCAGCAACATGTCTGCACTACGGACAGGAAGCATTTGAGGGACTGAAAGCATATCGCTGCAAGGATGGCAAGGTAAGAGCTTTCCGCATCGAAGAGAACGCTGCACGCTTGCAGAGCACTTGCCGCGGAATTCTTATGCCAGAGTTGCCAACAGAGAAGTTTGTCGAGATGGTGAAGAAGGTGGTACGCCTTAACGAACGCTTCATTCCGCCATACGAGAGCGGTGCAACACTCTATGTACGTCCTCTTCTTATAGGCACAAGCGCGCAGGTAGGCGTGCATCCAGCATCTGAATATCTGTTCATTATCTTCGTAACTCCAGTAGGACCATACTTCAAGGGAGGTTTCTCAACCAACCCTTACGTCATCATCCGCGAGCACGACCGTTCGGCTCCTCTCGGAACTGGAATCTACAAGGTTGGAGGTAACTACGCAGCAAGCCTTCAGGCTAATAAAAAGGCTCACGACCTGGGCTACGCATGCGAATTCTATCTCGATGCAAAAGAAAAGAAATACATCGACGAGTGCGGTGCTGCCAACTTCTTCGGAATAAAGGACAACACATACGTTACTCCAAAATCGACATCAATCCTGCCGTCTATCACCAACAAGAGTCTTATGCAACTAGCCGAGGACTTCGGAATGAAGGTTGAAAGACGCAAGATTGCCGAGGAGGAACTCGAAACATTCGAAGAGGCCGGAGCATGCGGAACAGCAGCCGTAATCAGCCCTATCGAGCGCATCGACGACCTTGAACTGAACAAGAGTTATGTGATTGCAAAAGACGGCAAGCCGGGTCCTGTGAGCACGAAGTTGTATAACAAGCTCATCGGCATTCAGTATGGCGAAGAGCCTGACACACACGGCTGGATTACAGTTGTAATTGAATAAAAAACATAACGTAATTTATTTACGCACCTTGATAACCGGACACATCGAAAGATGTATCCGGTTATATGGGTTATAATTAACACTAATGTAAAAATGGGCAAAGGAAAGTTAGAAAAATTCGCCGACATGCGAAACTACCCACATGTTTTTGAATATCCGTTCTCGGTGGCAGACAACGTGCCTTTCGAGATGAAGGGAAAATGGAACGAGATGTTCTTCCACAACAGTAACCCTATCGTTCTTGAACTGGGCTGCGGACGAGGAGAATACACCACCGGACTGGCACGAATGTATCCCGACAAAAACTTCATCGGAGTTGACATAAAGGGAGCGAGAATGTGGACAGGTGCAACTGAGGCACTCAAAGACGGACTGAAAAATGTGGCTTTTCTTCGCACCAACATCGAGATAATCGAACGCTTCTTTGCAGCAGGCGAAGTGAGCGAGATTTGGCTTACATTCAGCGATCCGCAGATGAAAAAAGCCACAAAGCGACTCACCAGCACATACTTCATGAACAGGTATCGCAAGTTCCTTGTTCAGAACGGATTAGTACATCTGAAGACGGACAGTAACTTTATGTTTACATACACGAAGTACATGCTCGAAGGCAACAAACTCCCCGTTCAGTTCATTACCGACGACTTGTATCACAGTGGTCTGAATGACGAAATTCTGAACATCAAGACGTACTACGAACAGCAATGGCTCGACCGTGGTCTGACAATAAAATACATACGCTTTGAACTTCCGCAAGAAGGCGAACTAAGCGAACCAGACGTCGAGATTGAACTCGACGAATATCGCAGTTACAATCGCAGCAAACGCAGCGGTCTGCAAACCAGCAAATAAGAAATCAAATAAATAGTTATGACATTATATCCAAAGTTAATTAACGACGCACTTGCAACAGTACGCTATCCCGGCACAGGCAAAAACCTGATTGAGGCTGAGATGATTGAGGACGACATGCGAATTGACGGCATGAAAGTGAGTTTCTCTATTATATTCGACAAGCCAACCGACCCTTTCATGAAATCGGTAATCAAGGCTGCCGAGGCGGCAATCCATACATACGTAGACAAAGATGTTGAGGTAACCATAGGTGTAAAGACCATTCAGGCAGCACGCCCGGAAGTAGGCAAACTTCTTCCGCAGGTAAAGAACATCATTGCCGTTTCAAGCGGAAAAGGCGGCGTTGGAAAATCTACCGTGGCAGCCAATCTTGCTGTTGCTCTGGCAAAACTGGGCTACAAAGTCGGACTGCTCGATACTGATATCTTCGGCCCAAGTATGCCAAAGATGTTCCAGACCGAAGACGCTCGTCCTTATATGGATAGAATTGACGGTCGCGACCTTATCATACCAATCGAGAAATATGGTGTTAAGTTACTGAGTATCGGCTTCTTCGTCAATCCCGACCAAGCAACATTGTGGCGCGGCGGAATGGCTTGCAACGCTCTGAAACAACTTATTGCCGATGCAAATTGGGAAGACCTCGACTACTTCATTCTTGACACTCCTCCGGGAACGAGCGACATTCATCTTTCTCTTGTTCAGACACTTGCAATCACCGGCGCTGTAATCGTCAGCACTCCACAACAAGTGGCTTTGGCTGATGCTCGCAAGGGCATCAACATGTATCAGAACGACAAGGTTAACGTGCCTATTCTCGGACTGATTGAAAACATGGCATGGTTCACACCTGCCGAGCACACAGACGAGAAGTATTATCTGTTTGGCAAAGAAGGCGTTAAGAATCTTGCCGAGGAGATGAACATTCCGCTGCTTGGACAGATTCCTATCGTTCAGAGCATCTGCGAGAACGGCGACAACGGAACGCCAGTTGCCCTCGATGCAGGCAGCATCGTCGGAAATGCTTTCATTCAGTTGGCACAAAAGGTTGTTGATGCCACAAAAAAACGCAACGATGAACTTGAACCAACAAAAATCGTCGAGGTAAGCAAAAAATAAGCATCAGAGATGATTGAGTCATCAAGAAATAAATGTAAAGAAATAATGCGCCAGTTGGAAGCCATGAAAAAACTTCCGACTGACGCTTTTGCTGCTTCGCAAGAAAAGATTCTTTCCGACCTTAAGAAAATAATCGAAAGCACCAGCACAACACTGGCAAACACGCCAAGCACAAGCGCATTCACTAACCGCACAGAAGAACTTGAAAATGAATTGAATAAACTTCATCAAGCAGAACAAAACATCAAGCAAAACGACCTATCCGAAGCCATAAAAATCTTAAACGATTTTGCCGAAGGAAAGGCTGATCCAATGTCGTATTTCACCGGAATGGACGATCTATTCAGTTTTCAAGATCCCGACGATTTTTGATCCCGAATGCAATAAATATCCAATTTGTCTACCTAAAAAAGCGTTAATGTCATAATTCTTTATTATCTTTGTAAAGATTTAACATATCCTAAATAAAAGAAGAGCAATATTATGGCAGAAAGTACCATTAAAAATTCTTTTGGCACTGGAGACGAAGAAACCGCAGGATTTGATTTTCAGTCGCTTATAGCGGTTTTTCTAATGAATATACACTGGTACATTTTATGTATCGGCATAGCACTTGGTGTGGCTTACTATCTTATCAGAACAGCAATTCCGCTTTACAGCGCAGGTGCTCGCGTTGAAATAAAGGACGAGAAGAGCAACTACGAAACACGTTCGTTGATGGACTTGGGTGTACACTCGGTCAGCGATGGTAGGCAGAACGATATTGCGCCAATGCGAACAACAAACATCTCAAAGCAAGTAATCAGAAACCTAAAACTTTACACCACATACTTTGTAAGCGGAAACATGCGTGATACAGAGTTGTATCGTAATCAACCCGTTACAGTAGACATCGAAAAAGACAAGTTGTTCGACCTTCCAGGCAACATTGTTCTCACTTTAAGCGAAGATCAAAACGGAATCAAGATTACAGGAAATGCCAATGGCGAGCCGATAAATAAAAGGCTGAAGTTTCTTCCTGCCGTATTCAATACAAAAGTCGGAAAGATTTCAGTCTACCGAAATCCAGAAAAACCCGGTCCGATAGAGCAGCCAATGACCGTAACCATCACCAACCCGAACAATCTGGCGGCGATGTATGCATCAGGCGTGAGCATAAATCCGGCAAGCGATTCGGAAACAGACATGGTTCTCGGACTTTCAGGTACAAATGCAGACCGATGCAAAGACTATCTTCGCGAACTCGTTTCAGTCTACAACGATGAGTGGAACAGAGACAAAAATATGGTCGCACAGAAAACCGAGGAATTCATCAACAAACGTATCGAGTTGATTAGCAAGGAACTGGGCGATGCAGAAAGCAAAGTCGAGGATTTCAAGGTTTCTGAAGGAACACTGAATATTGGCGATGAAGGTGTTGCTGCATACGAGAAAAAACTAGAGTATCAAGAAAGAGTTACTGAGCTGAATATGCAACTCGGAATGCTCTCTGCTCTCTCCGAATACATCAACAAAAAGGAGAATCACATGCAGCTCATCCCTAATAACATCGGCATCAAAGATGAAACTCTAAAACTACTCGTGAGCGAATACAACAAAGATCTGAAAGAGCGTACTAGACTAATGCGCAACAGTTCAGAAACAAGCCCTGTGGTTGTTCAGAAAACACTCGACTTAGAGCAGTGTATGAACAATATCAAAGCCGCCATTACAAGTGCAAGATACGGCATCAATCTAAATAAGAAAGACCTTACAAAGCGCATAAACGAAGAAAACAACAAGGTTATTGCAACCCCTTCGAAGCAGCGAATTCTTGCCAACTTCTCTCGTCAGCAAGACGTGAAGGCTGGATTGTACATAATGTTGTTGCAGAAACGCGAGGAAAACTCCATCACAATGGCTGCAACTACCGACAAGGCAAAACTTGTTGACGACCCTTATTTCGCAGGTCAGATTTATCCAAAAGAACAGATGATTTGGGTCAGCGCAACCGCAATAGGATTCACAATTCCTTCAACAATTCTCTTTATTCTGGCGATGTTCCGCTACAAGATTGAAGGACGTTCGGATATTGAGAAACTGACAACAATTCCTATTTTGGGCGACGTTCCGATAGACAAGAATCTGAAACAGGGCGAACGTGCCATTGTTGTTAAGCCAAATACCAACAACCTTATGGCGGAAACATTCCGAGGAATACGAACGAACCTCGACTTTGTGATGGAAGAAGGAAAGCAAAAAGTCCTTCTAATAACATCAACTTCGAGCGGTGAAGGTAAAACTTTCATAGCCAGCAACATAGCAATGAGCGAATCGCTTTTGGGACGCAAGGTTTTGCTCATCGGTCTTGATATCCGTAAACCACGCATTGTAAGTCTTTTCGGACTACACGACAAGCGTCGCGGTATCACGGCATATCTTTCTGGCGACATCAACGACTACGATACGCTGATGGCACAAATCATGCCATCGGGCATCAGCGACCATCTCGATCTGCTTCCTTCGGGAACAATTCCGCCAAACCCATCGGAGTTGCTGGCAAAAAAGAACATCGGTGCCGCCGTTGCATATCTGCGCAACATCTACGACATGATTATCATCGATACCGCACCAGTTGGACAGGTTTCTGATACTCTTCAACTTGGCTATCTGGCAGACGCATCAATATATGTTGTGAGAGCCGACTACACTCCGAAGGCAACATTCAGCATGATTAACAGTTTGCGCGATTCGAAGAAACTGCCAAGCATGAATCTCGTGCTCAACGGAATTGACCTTACAAACAAGAAGTACGGCTACTACTACGGATATGGAAGTTCGGGCAAGGGATACGGCTATGGCTATGGTCGATACGGATACGGTCGATACGGATACGGCAAGAGCGGATACGGATATGGATACGGCTTGTACGAGGACGGCTACGGCTACGGCGAAAGTGCCGACACCAATGAAGAAAAAGATAAAAACAATTAAATTATAATATCATGACAATAGCAGTCGATTTTGACGGAACGATTGTAGAACACCGCTATCCTGCAATAGGACGCGAGATTCCGTTCGCTATACAAACCCTAAAAATGCTGATAAAAGACCAGCACAGACTTATTCTGTGGTCGGTCAGAGAAGGGAAAACTCTTCAGGAGGCAGTAGACTGGTGCAAAGAACGCGGCGTAGAATTCTATGCTGTAAACAAAGATTATCCTGAAGAAACTCAAGAAGGAAACAAGAACTATTCAAGAAAGCTGAAAGTCGACATGTTCATCGACGACAGAAATCTTGGCGGTATTCCTGACTGGGGAATGATTTACCAGATGATTACAGAGCACAAGACTCTCGAAGAACTGATTAGAGAGGAGATACGCTCAGAAACCGAACCTCCAAAGCGGAAGAAAAAATGGGGTATTTTCTAAGATAGAGTTCTTTTGCGGATACAGACCGCAGGAACTCCTTGATAAACAGAATCACAATCCAGATTTTTGGTAGCCACGCTGCCCAAAGTCAGGATTGTGTTTTTGTTTACAACCACTCCCGGACCAACCACAGCCCTTGCGCCAATCCAACAACCGTCGTGCAAAACGATAGGCGCATTACGGTACGGCATATTAAACAAGGTGTAATCGTGATTTCCAGTAATCAGAAGTGCATCTTGCGAAACACAAACGTTATTTCCGATTGTAACATAGTCGAGGTTGTCAATCCAGCAACGTTCGCCAAGCCAAACGTTATCGCCAATCGTGAGTTTCCACGGAAACTTTATGCGGACTTCATTCTTGATGATAAGTCCCTTGCCAATTTTCGCACCAAAAGCCCTCAAAAGAAAGATTTTCAGCCCCATAAACGGATTCCACGATGCCCTTACAAAAAGAGCATTCACGAAATACCATAGCGTAATCTTGATAAATCCCGCGCCCTTGTCAAAATTTCCTGTGGTAAACTTACTTAAATCGACACTGCTCATGATAACATTTTTTTATAGAAAGACATCAGTTTTTCGCCCATCATTCCGAGAGAATATTCGCGGCTGATGACAGAGAACGCGTTGCGCCCCTTCTGCTGCAATTCGTCGGCTGAAAGAGATGCGAAATCTGCCAATGCATCGGCAACATGCTCCACTCCTACAGGAACGCACCAGCCGCTATCTGTATCTGCCAAAATCTGCCAAGGCGTTGTATTTGTCGTTATTACAGGAATCGAAGCTGACATCGCCTCGGCTACCACAAGACCAAAATTCTCGCTGTAAGTTGGCAGAACAAGCACCGAAGCGTTCGAAATCAGCCGCCATTTATCGTCGCCATAAATGCCTCCAACGAACTCGACAATGTTGTTCAGATTATTTTCAGAACAGAAATTCTTCAGTTTCTCGACATAGGCAGAATCGCCATCGCCTGCGATTTTCACCTTATAACCTGCTATTTTTTCACGAACACAGCACAAAGAATCCAAAAGAATCTCGATACCTTTCTTCGGATGTATTCGCGAAAGAAAGAGAATGTATTTTTCTCCGTCGACTTTCTGACTTGCACATTTTCTGGCTATCGACTCAGAATCAATGCCAATTGGAATAACATCGATATTGAGTTTCGACGCATCAGCGATGCTTTCTGAAGAATAATACTGCAGAACATGTTCACGTTCCTCCATTGCCGTAACAGTCTGCCACAAAGCAGTTTGCAATTGTCGTCTCTGAAAGAAAATCATACCGAGTTTCTTTTTCCAACGGTTACGGTTTACAATCCAAGGCTCTAACATTCCATGAACGGTGAGCGCACATTTGTAGCCCTTCTGCTCTGCCCACAACTGAGCCCACGCGCATTGCGGAAGCCAAATCGTATTGATGTGAACGACATCGGGGTTTTCGGCATCAAGAATGGCTGTCAATTCTTTTTTGTATCTACTTCGCGAATACCATTTCGACTGCATGAAAATGACTTTCGCTCCACTGATTTCGACCGGATTCGGCGAGGCATCAGCAACGAAAACAAGTTCGGCTCTTGAGCGCAACGAGAGCGCGAGCATCTGCATGTATGTCGTTGTGCCGCCAAACGAACGGTCGAGCGTATTTATGTAATGTAGAATTTTCATTTTGCCAAGACTTCTTTATAAACGTCCTCGTACTGTTTTACGATGCAAGAAAGTTTGAATCGCTTTACGTTTTCGAGTCCGTCGGACACGAGTTTCTGTCTCAAATCCTCATCTGAAATCAGTTTTCTGAAACCTTCGGAAATCTCCTGAACGCTTTCGGGATTGACGAAATATGCCGCATTTCCAGCCACCTCTGTCATCGGCTCAATGCGCGAGGTTAGGACAGGTCGGCCAACGCTCTGTCCCTCGATAATCGGCATTCCGAAACCTTCGTAAACTGACGGGAACGATACGATGTCGCACAACTTGTACTCTTCGACAATCTCCTCTTCCGTAAGATTCGCCCTTTGCACGAATTTAATGTTATGTTTTTTCAGCAAGAGCTTTATCTCGTCGGAAATCTCACCTATGATTCTCAGTTCGCAAACAATACCGTCGAGAGCCTCGATTACGCGTTCAAGATTCTTGTTCCAAAAAGTTCCGATATGCAGAATTACGGGACATTCGACATTGAATTTCTTTTCTGTGAAACTAAATTTTTCATCTATTGAATTGTAGATAACAACAGTTTTCTTCTCTGCCCACGGACAATGTTTCAGCAGATTCCGTCGCGTTTGTTCAGAGATGCACGTTACTTTGTCGGCCATCCGCACAGGCAGATAGAGCCAAAAGAGCCATTTGTACAGTTTTTTTATCGGATTTCGCACATTATCAATGAAAACCAAATCGTGAATTGTCAGAACCGTCTTGCATCCGCCAAGGAAAAGCAGTGCATCGTGAATGTGCCCAGTTACATGATTCACCCCACGCTTGTTTCTGTGTCGAAAAACGTAGAATCCGTTAATCAGAACATCCCACGGCATAGAATTAGGCGATGGCATTTCGGTCGTGCCAACCTTCCACTCGTCCGACAACCGACTTACGACAGGCTCAAAAACGTGTGCGATAGAAAATCCGCATTTTCTGTTGCGAAAATGGAATGTAACAGATTCCTCTGGCTTTGTTTTCTTCTGCATTTGTCCAAGAAAAACGAATGCAGTCAGACGATTAGCACGCAGCAATTTTCCGATAATCATGCAAACAAATGCAATGGCAACGGCACCAATCAACGTACAAATATCTTTTTCTAATTCGCTCCACTTGACTGTAATTGACCAAGTTGCGTTCATTCCATACCAAAGCCACAAAATCAAGAAATAATAATGGAAAACGTAAATATCGAGCGACGATTTTCCGAAGCTATTGAACAATCTATCCAACAATCTGATATTCCGCAGATTATAGAAAAATCCAAGCATCACGACAACAGCCGAGATGCGCGCAATATCCTTGAAAATACCTTTTTCTGATATTGAATCGGGATAAACATGCACAAGCAGAAACAAATATAAACAAAACAAGGCTGCAGTAACTTTCTTGTCTGTAAGGACATTGAAAACGCGCGGTCTGTTCAAGAACAAGCCAAAAGCGAAGAATGGCAGATTTCCGGCAAGATGCTTAAGCGAGAAAAAGCCAGAAACTACATGCGGCGACATTTTATTCGCAACTACAGCAATCACAAAGAAAACAATCCAAAACAGAACATCTAGCAGAAATCCATATCTAAAATTCGTCCAAACAGACTTCAGAAAATGATAGAAGATGTTTATTATAGCAAGTTCGAACAGAACAAACAAATACCAATATCCGTACTTTGCATTTGCAAACAAAATTGCATAAGGAAGCGAACTGTAACAATAATAAACATAAAGTCCGCCAACAACTAAGAAAGGAATAAGTAAACTTACCGACTTTTTCTTAAGAACAGAAAAAAACTTCAACTCTCTGCCATCGTAGCACGAAAAATACCCGCTTACAATGAAGAACAGAGCCATGTGAAAACTGTAGATTATTCCGTAGACAAGATTTGCCGACGATGCCGCATAATCGTAACCATATATCGCCTGAATGAGATGTCCCCAAAGCACAAGCAATATGGTAAATCCCTTAATGTTGTCCCAGTATTTGATTCTCTGATTAACCATTGCTATCTTGTTTTATGAGTGTTACATGCCGCCAAGGCGAATCCGCCCGAAATGACGGCAAATCCTAAGTTTGTCGGAACTCCGAGTTGTCCCTGCGGCTCGTTAAGAAGCATAAATACACAAAGCATCCACGGCAGCATATCGTTACCTCTGTTTAGCATCTTGTGCGACTTTATGAAGATATCAAGACCAAAGGCACATCGTAAAGCAATAACCATCAGTCCGAAAACATATCCACTTTCATTCATAACGCGTCCCCACTCGTTTTCGCCATTCATGAATGCGAACATACTGCTACCACCAAGCAACTGCGCTCCTGTACTTGTTCCTGCACCAAGTCCGACGCCCCAAAGCGGAGCATACGAGTTGAATACGGCATTCAGGAAACCACCGGCATATCGTCCTCCCAAGGCACTCTGCACACCGCCCTCAATCTCTGTAGCCTCATCAATGCGGGCATTGAAAGCAGCCGAACTATCGTCCATCCAGCCCGACAACATCACGGCGGCTGCCGCCACAATTATGAACAAACCAGTTTGTATGGCACGACTCTGCATCTTCCGGTGAATCATCATTACATAGACCAAGAATATACACTCCACCATACATTGATAGTACGCCGTTCGGGAAATTGAAAACGGAATAGCCAGCATGTAGAATCCGAGTGCAACGAAGAGCACGATTTTGTTCATCGCAACCTTCTCCGTAAGATAATTGTTCATCAGAAGAAAGTAGCCCATGAACGCGCCAACCATTCCAAGCCACAACGACACTCCCGATGTGAATGAGAACGTTCCGGAAGAACGGTTAAAACCCATGGCACCAAGGTACGAGGCAGTACCCTCACCACCAACGCCTCGGTTTACCCACGAATCCATCGGCGAATAGAACTGCCACATAATCAGCATTGTCATCGGTATTGAGCAATACAGAATGAACTTTCCCATCGTAAGCAAATCCTTACGTGTCAAGACCTTGCCGATTATAAACATCATCGGGAAATGACAAAAATAGATTCTCGCTCCAAACAAAGCACAACTCACCGTGTGGTGGCCGAATGCCAATGATATCAAGAACATCGGCACGGTTATAATCATCATAAGTTGTGCAATTCCGTCGCAAATCCATCCGCGGCGCAAAGCTTCCCACACAAGCCAGAACACGATAGGCTCACGACACAGAAGCAATGGGGTGGCAAGCGGAGTCAGGAACCACTTTCGGAGTGCTCCCTCGAATATCAGAAGAATCAGATAAATCCAAATTGCACGTTTGTGAATAAGATACTGATCCTTTTCAATATACCTGTCTAATAGTTCCCAACTTATTCTAAATTCCATTCTTTCAGATGTTTCTCTACCGATTTTGCCATTGCTTCGCTATAAACCTTCCACGGTCTGCCTGCGGCGGTGTTCATTGCCGATTTTCCAACCTGAGCCAGAATTTCGGGATGTGAAATGATGTCCTCAATCCGCTCTCTTATCGAATCCGAATCGGCAGCCTTTACAAGCCAGCCGTCGCTTTCGTTCTCGATGATGTCGGGACCGCATGTGCGCTCGGTTGTAATGACCGGAGTTCCCTGCGACATTGCCTCGGTAACGACGAGTCCGAACCCCTCGAACAACGAAGGAAACAACAGCACGTCCGATTGAGCCATCAAAGATAGCACATTTTCATGACTTAGCGAAGGTATGTAGTTACATTTCTGCAATTTAGACTTCAATACCGGCGTACCATCAATATTTCCGAGTCCGACAACGGTTAATTCGACGTGGCGCTCCAATCCCTCGAGGGCATCGAACATATACGACAAACCCTTTCGCTGACTCAGTCCGCCAACATAAAGCGCACGGATTTTTCTGCCGTTTGCACTCGAATACTTGCGGTTTCTATTCACATCTGGAAATCCGTAAGGAACAACCTCTATCGGCACCAGTTTGTCGGGATAAAGTTCGAGAGTCTTCTTCGTGAAACTACTTGCCACATAGATTACGTCTGCCATTGCCAATTCATTGTCCTTGCGTCGGAGTTTTGCATCAGAATCATCGAAACCTCCCAAAGTCGGATTCCAATCCGGATTTTTCTTCATCTCGGGCGAAAGATACTCGCGCATTGCCCGCCAATAGCCAATCGGAAGGTCGTAAAAGCACGGAATCCTCATTTTTTTTGCCTCGGCAAAGGTAGACTCGATTCCGTCCTCATATCCATAGATGAACGAAAAATCCTTATTCAGAAGAGTTTTTCTTGAGCATTCATCGATGTTATGATAGATTTTATCGACTGAAAAAATGCCTCGTTCATGTTCTACAAGACCGTTAAGATGTGCTTTCTGGGCAAAAATTCTGCCGAGTTCGCGCCACGGATGCGTTTTCAACGCAGAAGAGATTTCGGAAGAATAGCCGCGCCGTTTCAGCATCGACATGACTGGAAAACCCGACAGCCGACTAAAAATATTACCCGGCACACAGCCCACCGTTGTGTGAAACTCGCCCAGCAATCCGTGCGAACTGAAGCCGTTGAGCACCGCCCTGACATTTGCGTTTCCCGTTGGATGAACAACTAATCCTCCGCTCATAAAATCTCGTTTATTATGTTTTTGTACTCCTGATGTGTGTGTTCCCACGTGAGTTCGATAAGCAAATCGCCGTAGCCTGAACTCATTTTTTCTCTGAGCGACGAGTCGTTAAGCAAAGTCGTGAGTTTCTGCTCAACATCACCGGCATTGCTGAAATCGGCAAACATCAGTTTGTCCTTCAGAACTTGGTCGGTATGGTCGCCGCAAGCCGTGAGAATAGGCAATCGATACTGAATGGCAGCAGCGAGCGAACCGCTTTTTAGGCATACTCCGCCACGCTTCATCCTTCGGCTCACCTTCTCTGGCAAGACAAAGATATCGACTATATTGAAATATTCGGCAAGTTCCTCGGCCGAAAGTTTGCCTGTTCTGTAAACCCAATCGGGCTGAAATCCATTCCAATCAGACTTGCCGAGAATCAGCAGTTTGATGTCTTTTCGTCTTTCAAAAATATTCGAAAATGCTTTCAGAATGCTATTCTTATTGCGAACGCCGAACAAGGCTACAACCAACTTTCCATCCGCATCAATATTCTGTCTGAGACTGTTCTTTTTCTCATCATCGACAGTCAACAACGGAATGTTCGAAGGAATCGGAATTAAACTTATAGAATCATTGTACCACGACAATCGGTTCTTGTAATTCAAGATGCTTGTGGCAACCCTTGCACTTTTCTTTATAACGTAGCCTGTGATAAATCTTTCGCAAAGAGCCACAAACAAATGCTTTGGATTGCAGTCGTTTATCATTACGAAAGGCTCGTGTATAAAAGTAAATATCGGAATTCCTGTTTTATGAATATTGCGCACAATAGGTATGATGCCGAACGGAAGCCCCTTAGCATCAAATCCATGCGGAACATATTGAAGCGAAACGATATCGGGCTTTTCATTTTCTATCACGCCGAGCACTATTTTGCTTGCGCTCTTGTTCCATTTTTCCACAACGGAGTAGACAGAAATGCCCTCGACGGCATCTCTTTGGCAATCATCCCTCCGGCACACGACGACGCACTTGTCGCCTCTCTGCACAAATTGTCTGCACAGAAAAAAAGTATAATCGCCTACCCCACAAATATTTGGCGGAAAAGTATTTGTTATAAACAGAATCTTCATCAAAAATAATTATCAGGCAAATATAATAAAATTTATCCGATTATCATTTTGAGTTGAACAACAATTCTATTTCTTGACAAACTTAATCAAGGCATAATTCTCAGTTTCCTTAACATGAATGGTGTCGGTATCTATTGAATAATGCTCTTTTATTGAATTCTGGACGTTTGCCGTTGTTCTACTCTTGGATATGAACAGCAATGCATCACCATCAACAAAATCCCTATATGTCAAATAGCCTGTTTTTAGAGGATACCTTGCCATCCAACCAAAGAAAACGATTTGCTTTCTTCTGATTTGACTCTTTAAATGGAATGGCGAAAATAATTCGATTTTAAAATCGTTACAATAAGGAACGAGAAACTTGTTTTTACATTCTTCAAGAATCTCTTTCTGTTCTTGATTAATTGATTTTTCAACATTTACCCTAAAAAGTTTCCCCCCTCGTATTTCACGTACGAAACCAACATAACACAATACAACACAAAAAACAGAAAAAACAACAACGCGATAAACGTCCTTAATTTGCAATCCACAAATTACCCACAACCACAATAAAGGCAACAACGAAGAGATGACAACCCTGTATTTAGGAGTTCCGTTCAGCGAGACATATCCAAGCAATGCCACCCATAACAAATAAGAAGCAACAGCTGTCACAACAAAAGCCCTTTTACTGTTTTTCAAAACGAGAACTGACAGCAATATAAAATTTATCAGTATTAAATGCCAATATTTATTTATAAGCAATTCTTTTACATTAACTATCTTGTTTTCTATTTTATTTGATTCCAATATCGAATACGTTTGCTTCAATACATCTGTTGTTGCAATATCTGGATCGTGAAAAAAATGAGACAATAAAACATAGTCACTCTCTGACATTATTTTCAACAACTCAGACTTGCATTTCTCCCTGTTGGGATTATCGGAAATCTTCCCTCTGATTTCATTGTATTCCTTATACTCCTTCCATTCCTTATCCTGATAAAAAGCATTGTTACCAAGGTGTAAGACACCTGCAAAGCAAAGAATCAGACCGATCTTCAGATAACTTTTCCAGTCCCAGCCATACTCATAAACGAGAATTGGAACTGACAATATAAACACCATTCCGGCACAATGATACCGGACCATGAAAGACACAAAAAAGAACAATGCTCCCAAACTGAAATGCCTTTTCTGCAACAAAATTACCGAAGCAAGAGCCAAAACTCCTGCAACTGTCGTAAATTCTAAATAAAATATTATGTAACTCCATACCGAATAGAGCGCAAACAACAAAGATGCCTTCAAAATTCTTGACCTAACGTCCCTTACTGTATAATAAGTCGCCACCGTAATTGACAAAATCTGAAAGAAAGCAAACAAATAAGTATACCACTCAACGGACGGAACAAGTCTATACAAAAAGACTAACAAAGAACCATACAATGCATTGATAAAAACCAAATGGCAATCTGGCTCTCCCAAATATGTTCCGTTGGCGATACTTGCCATTAAGACATCATCATTCTCCTCAAACCTTATAGGAAAGACATTGGCGATAACTGCAAAAAAGGCTATATTAAATAATAATATAGCCGCTAATGTGATTATAGATTTATTTTTGAAAATCCTCATTTCGAAAAATTAAATCTTATCGAAATACTTCTTTATCAAGCCAACAATGTAATCGACTTGTTCGAGAGTCAACTCGTAGAACATTGGCATACGGACAAGACAGTCGGCATACATGTCGCAATATGGCAAATCAGGAATCTCTGTATAATTAGAAGTGTAATACTCGCTCTTATGCAAACTCAAATAATGGAACACGCTTAAAACGTTATGCTCTTTCAGATATTTAATCAATCCTGTTCTCTCCTCAAGGTTTCGACAAACCAGATAGAACATGTGAGCATTGTTTGTTGCATATCCCGGAATCTGCGGAAGTCTGATTTTTCCGCTTACAGCCAAAGTCTGAAGCCCTGCGAAATACTGATTCCACAGCAGTTTGCGCTTGTCCTGAATCTGCTGCATACTCTCCAACTGCGCCCAAAGGAAGGCACTCACGACCTCAGAAGGCAAGAATGACGAACCGGTGTCGCACCATCCATATTTATTAACCTCGCCACGGAAGAACTCGGAGCGGTTTGTTCCCTTCTCCCAGATAATTTCAGAACGACGGATGAATCGCTCATCGTTTATGCCAAGCATTCCGCCCTCGCCAGAGATGATATTCTTGGTTTCGTGGAACGAGAAGGCCGAAAGATGACCGATGGTTCCGAGCGGTCTGCCCTTGTAATAAGAATCGATTGCCTGAGCTGCATCTTCGACCACAAGAAGATTGTGCTTGTTGGCAATATCCATAATCTTGTCCATATCGCACGCCACTCCAGCATAATGAACCGGCACGATAACCTTTGTCCGCGGAGTTATGAGAGCCTCGAGTTTATCGGCATCGATGTTAGGATTGCTTTCCATAGAATCGGCAAAGACAATCTTACAACCCTGACGAACAAAAGCCAATGCCGATGAAACAAACGTATATGAAGGAACGATAACCTCGTCGCCCGGACCTACGTTGCAGAGAATTGCGCACATCTCAAGAGCATCGGTACAAGACGTTGTAAGCAATGCTTTCTTAAAACCATACTTGTCTTCGAAATACTTTTGGCATCTTTTTGTAAAAACGCCGTTACCTGACAGTTTTCCTGTGTAAACTGCCTGATACATATAATGCGCCTCCTTACCCGTAAGGAATGGTTTGTTAAAAGGTATCTGTTCCATAAATATTCTAAATTTAAATACAAAAATAATACAATTATTTCAGATAGAACACATAAATGCCCAATAATATCAGCGCAATCGACAGGCAGACACGCTTCGTTATCTTCTCTCCGATGAAGAAATACGACAGAATCGGAACGAAGACATATCCGAGCGACTCCATTATCGGTAACTCCTTCATCTCAACGCCGTTGCCCATTGCCATGATGTTAATGAACAACGATGAGAAAAATATCAGATAAGCCGTTATAACCCGCCAATTAAGCATCGAGGATATCCATGAGCGATGTTTCATATCGGCACTTTTCTTCAGAAGAATCTGGCTGCACGACGAGGCAAAGATACCCAAAATCAGCAAAGCGTAAAAGAATGTCATCTTCTCCATGCCAGCACAAACAATCCTAACATTATACACAACGCTCCACACACATTATAGACCGATATATGTTCGGCAAAAAACACGTGCGAAAGTAGCATAACCATCACGATAGTAACGCTTTTGCACAAAAATGCCGTATTGAGTTGCATGAACGACAATATCTTCTGCCACAGCACGGCGTACAAACCAAGAGCAAGAACAACTCCTGCAAAGAATAGAATGTAGCCAAGCGACATGATATCGTGCTGAGAAGCCATCTTACTGAACAATATCGAACTTGAATAAACGGCAAAGGCAAACAAAAGCAGCCCCACTCTGCCTATCGACAATTTCTTCATTTAAGCCAAATGTGATAGATGTTTGTTACAGACTTTACCTCAAAACCGTTCTTTTCGTAATAGCGGCATGCAACGGCATTTCTCTTCTGAGTAGCAACTTCGATGTGCGTTCCGACTTCGAACATTGACAGAAAAGTCTGCATTATTTTTGAGCCTACGCCACGACCTGCCACCGTCGGATTTACGGCTATCAGACCGATGTCCACACAGTTTTCCTCTTTTTTATATGTCAACAAACCATCGCAACAATCCGACTGGCAGAAACCGAGCACATCAGTCGCTATCGTTCCATTGAGCGAACGTTCCATCCACAGTCGGTAAAGAGTCTTGAATACCGAAGATGGCAGTTTCTTGTCGATGTTATAGCGCGAATATTTGCCACTTTCGTAGGCAAGCGCAAGAAGTTCGTCGGACAATTCGCAATTCTTTATGCTTACAACACTTGCGTCGGAGAAATAACTATCCGAAGGCTTAATATCTTGCTGATACACAACTCTTTCATCAGCAAGAAGAATATTTTCCGACATCAATTCTTCGGGAATTGAGCCGCCCTTGAGATAAAGCAGTTCGTAGCCTTGATTTCTGGCTTCGAGAAGTTCGGCATCAAGCCACTCTTTTGTTATATCGGCATCGGGAACAAGATTTCCTACCTTGAATCCGAAATTATCGGTATCCCACTGTACTAACTGTATCATTTTTCCGAAAAATTTACCGTCTCACCAATTATAAAGACAGGGCGACCTTTCACTCTGTCGAAAATCTTACCTATATACAATCCGGTGATTCCCAGCATCATTGTAAGGATTCCGGCGATGAGCCACAACGAAATTACCATCGTCGTAAAGCCATCGACAACAATCAAGCCCAAGCACCATTTTACAAAATAATACAGAGCAACAAGCAACGAACCGATTACGACATAGAAGCCAAACGTAAGCATCAGTCTGAGAGGTTTGTCTGAGAAACCAATCATATTGTCGCTTGCCAGTCGTATCAGTTTGAAGAAGCTGTATGACGACGAACCGACTTGCCTCTCGGCATGCTGAACTGGCAGATATCCCTTGCGGAAGCCAACCCACTGAGCCATAATCGGGAAATATCTAATGCTATCGCCCATCGACAAGATGGCATTTACGACCTTTCGGTTATAGATTCCGAAATTTGCCACGCTTTTGTCCTGCTTCGAATCAGTCAGAAATGAGAAAACAAAGTAGAATGCCGCACTCGAAAGACGTTTCATGAAAGTATCCTGACGCTCAACGCGCTGTGCGAAAACCGAGTCGAAACCTTCTCTTGTCTTGGCATAAAGGTTCGGGATTTCTTCGGGACGGTCCTGAAGGTCGCAGTCCATAACCACAACCCAGTTGCCCGACGTCTTTGACAATCCGGCGGTAATTGCGTAGTGCTGACCGAAATTTCGTGAAAGATTCACCCCCTTCACCTTTTTGTTTTCGTTACATAGTTGAACGATTTTCTCCCACGAATTATCTGGCGAGCAGTCGTTTACAAGAACAATTTCGTAATCATCCGTTATGTCTTTTACAGAATCGATTATCCGGCGAACAAGTTCGTCGAGCATTTTTTCTCCGCGATATATTGGCGATACAATAGAAAGCTCCATATTATTACATTTTTCAACGGCAAAGATAGTAAAAAAACTGACGAATAAGCGTAGTTTTCAGTCTATAAAAACCAAAAAAGGCTCGCTACACTTTGTGTAACAAGCCTTTAATTTCTTACTGTTCGTAAATTACTTTACTGAGTCAGCAGCAACTGAATCGGCAGCAACTGTATCAGCAGCAGTAGTATCAACTGTAGCAACTGAATCTGAATCAGCAGCGTTAGCAGCTGCATCGTTCTTATTACCACATGAAGCCAAAGAGATAGCTGCGAAAGCTACGAACAAAAATACAAGTTTCTTCATTTTTTTTTGCTTTTTAAATCTGTAAAACAATCATTTGCTTATTAAAACGATGCAAAAGTAATCACTTTTTTGATACAACGTATATTTTTTTTGAAGTTTTTTTCACTCTTTCTGTAACTTTTTTATAACTATTTTATTTTCAAGATATTACAGATTTACATTTTTAGCATTACTTTAGCGTCCAAAACAATACACTTCAAATAAAACACGATAAAAATGTTCTACAATAGTGTTTTTACACAAAAATTAAATTCATTTTATTTTGTCTGGCTATCGTTTTACAGTATCTTTGCCAAAGATATATTATAAGGTAAAAGATGATTGATTTATCAATATTCCAGCATAAAAAAGTGGCTTTCTACACGCTCGGATGTAAGTTGAACTTTGCCGAAACATCGTCGATAGGCAAATCGCTGAAAAACATCGGCGTTGAAAAAGCCGGAGAAAACGAAACAGCAGACATCTGCATAATAAACACATGTTCGGTTACCGAGGTTGCCGACCAGAAAGGTCGTCATGCCATAAACAAACTTGTGCGCGAGAATCCGGGAGCATTCGTAGTGGTTATAGGCTGCTACGCACAGCTCAAACCCGAGCAAGTGGCTGCCATAAAGGGAGTTGACCTTGTTCTGGGAGCCGAGCAGAAAGGACAGATAATCGAATACATGTCCGAAGCGATGGTTCAGCGGATGCAGAACGGCGAGGGAGACTCGCATCTGCACGAGTTTCATCAGGTGGCAACGAAGGATATTAAATCGTTCGCACCGTCGTGCTCGTGCGGCGACCGCACCCGATATTTCCTGAAGGTTCAAGACGGCTGCAACTACTATTGCACATACTGCACCATTCCTATTGCGCGCGGAAACAGCCGAAACGGTTCTATCGCATCGCTCGTGAAACAAGCCGAAGAGGTGGTTCAGGAAGGCGGAAAGGAAATCGTTCTGACAGGCGTGAACATCGGCGACTTCGGGCACTCTACAAACGAGAAATTCGCAGACCTTGTAAACGCTCTCGACAAAGTTGAGGGAATTGAGCGATACAGAATATCATCAATCGAACCAAACCTTATTACAAACGAGATTGTGGACTATTGTGCCGAATCGAAAGCATTCATGCCGCACTTTCATATTCCGTTGCAAAGCGGAAGCAACAGCGTTCTGAAACTGATGCACCGCCGCTACACAACCGAATTCTTTGCCGAGAAAATTAACTACATCCGCCAGAAAATGCCAGATGTATTCTTCGGCGTTGACGTAATCGTGGGCACACGAGGCGAGACCGACGAATATTTTGAGGAGGCCTACCGATTCATCGAGTCACTGCCAATCTCGCAGTTGCACGTGTTCAGTTACAGCGAGCGTCCGGGCACTCAGGCCTTGAAAATAGACTATGTGGTATCGCCCGAAGTAAAGCATGAGCGCAGCCAGAGGCTTTTGGCTCTCTCGGACAGAAAACTGCATGATTTTTACGAGAGATTCATCGGAACGATACGCCCCGTTCTGCTGGAGAAGCCGAAGGCTGGAATGCCAATCCACGGATTTACAGATAATTACATAAAGGTTGAGATTGAACCGACCGACAAGAATATGAAGCTGATAAACACCATTGTAAACATAGAGTTGAAAGGCTTCAACCACAACGGAACGGCACTTGAAGGAGTTTTGGCATGAAAAGAGTTTCGATAGTAATACTAAACTGGAACGGCAAGGAGATGCTGAGAAAATATCTCCCTTCGGTGCTAAAATTCAGCAATGGCGAGGATTTTGAAGTCTGCGTTGCCGACAACGCATCGACCGACTCATCGGTAGAAATGCTGAAAGCCGAGTTTCCGAGCGTGAGAATTGAACAACTCGACATGAACTACGGCTTTGCACAAGGCTACAACATCGCGCTGAAGCGCATCGAGGCTGAATATTACATTCT
Organism: Bacteroidales bacterium KHT7; assembly: GCA_900102385.1. Classification (GTDB taxonomy): domain Bacteria; phylum Bacteroidota; class Bacteroidia; order Bacteroidales; family Bacteroidaceae; genus Ga6A1. The sequence goes on from FNBQ01000003.1 coordinate 122,750, forward strand.
GCTAAACAGCGACGTTGAGGTTACTGAAAACTGGATTGAGCCGATGCTTCAGTATCTCGACTTCAACCCAGATGTAGCGGCGTGCCAGCCTAAGATTCTGAGCGCGCACGACCACTCAACATTCGAGTATGCCGGGGCTGCCGGAGGCTACATCGACAAGTACGGCTACCCTTTCTGCCGCGGAAGAATTTTCGACACGGTAGAGAAAGACAACGGGCAGTACGACGAGCCGGCATCGGTTATGTGGGCAACGGGCGCGGCCTTGATGGTTCGCGCGGCTGATTTTCACAGCATTGGCGGACTCGACCCGAAATTCTTTGCACACATGGAAGAGATTGACTTCTGTTGGCGACTCCGTTCGCGCGGCAGAGGTATCGTGTACATCCCCGACAGTAAGGTCTTTCATGTTGGCGGCGGAACTCTTCCGAAGAACAATCCGTTCAAGACGTTCCTGAACTTCAGAAACAATCTGCTGATGCTCTACAAAAACGTTCCAGACGATTGTCTGAAACGCATTATGATTGTCCGCTTCTGGCTCGACATGCTTGCCATGCTTGTCTTTGCCCTTAAAATGCAGATGGGCGACGCAAAGGCGGTTATCAGAGCGCGAAAGGAGTTCAAAAAACTCAGAAAAACGCTTTACAAAGACATCAGAAAGCAGAACATGGCTCTTGCAACCAACAAATATCCGGCTGAATGGTGGGACAAAAGTCTGCTGAAAGCCTATCATATAAACGGAAAAAAGACATTCTCCGAACTAAACTTTTAAGTAATGAAAAACATCTGGCTAATCATAGCGACAACCTTTATCTGCACGGCTGCCAAGGCTCAAAACACGGTTGTGAACGACCGCAACATCCATTCTGTTCAGTGCGTGGCAAACAACGACTGGAGCCAACTGCCTATAATCGGACTGAACGACGATATGCAGATAAACATCTCGTTCGACGAGTTGTCGCACGATTACCGGAAGTTTCATTACACCATCCGCCATTGCGACCGCAACTGGCAGCCAACCGACATGCTCGACTCGGAATACATCAGCGGATTCAACGACCAGACAATTGACGACTACGCGCAATCGATGAACACGACAGTTCCGTTTAACCACTACTCCATCGCGCTGCCAAACGAACAGATTCAGTTCAAACTATCTGGAAACTACAAACTTATAGTCTTCGAAGATGGAAAAAGTGAAGAAGAACCGTCGTTCACCACTAATTTCCACGTCGTTGACAGAAAAATCCTCGTCGGAGCGACAATTTCGGGAAATACCGACATCAATAACCGAACTACGAGCCAGCAACTCGACATCAGCATGAATCTGACATCGATGCGCATTAACTACTGCAAAACTGAACTGACAACCATCGTTACGCAAAACCGACGATACGAAACCCGACGGAGCGTCGAGCCGAGTTACATAAGCAGTTCGGCTCTGAAATTTGAGCACAACAGAGATTTGATTTTCGACGGAAACAATGAATACCGACGCTTTGAGGTTACAAACCATCTTAACGGAACGATGGGCGTTGACCGCATAAGATGGAACAAGGCTGAAGAACATTTCGATGTTTTTCTGTTCGAAGATGAGCCACGTCAAAACTACTCGTACGACGAGGATAAAAACGGACTTTTCTACATCCGAAACGAGAATCGCGAAGACATAGACACCGAGAGCGACTACATGCTCGTTCACTTCAGTCTAAAAAGCGAACCGCTTGTTAATGAGCGAGTTTTTATAAACGGCGCATTTACCGGCGGCTGTTTCATTCCGGAGTACGAGATGCAATATAATACGCTTACGCAACGCTACGAACAAGCAGTATTGCTTAAGCAAGGTCAGTACAACTACTTGTATACCAACCAGAAAGGCAAGCCTCTTGCCGACATCGAAGGCAATTTTTACGAAACCCGAAACGAATATCAGATTTTCGTCTACTACCATCCTTTCGGAGCGCGCTACGACCAACTTATCGGCTTCTGCCAGCAGAAAAATTAGTCATCGAAGAGCAAGCGTGCATCTCTCGCAGCCGCCTTCCGGCACCAGTCCTCGGGCACAAACTTCCAGTTGTTGAATGGCTTAGGGTCAATCCGTTGTTTTTTCTCGATATATTCAGTAATGTAATATCTGATGTCGTAAGGCGTGGCATCCACCACCCTGCTTTCAAGTTCATCGTGCGGAATTCCGCAGCCCTTCGTCAGAATCTCGCCACCGCCGTTGGCACGATAGGCATTCATCGCCACAGTATAATCGGCATCCATGCTGAAAGGCTCGCCGTTTCGCATACTTTTTATCGAAATCTTCTCGCCGGCAGGTTTAGTTACATCGACCTCATAGACGATTCCGACAGCCGAATCGAAGTTGAAATTCGGATTTTTGAAACCGTAATGGCGCGGCGCGTTCGTTGTGTCGAGCAGCAGCAGATGGTCGTCGGGCGAAGTCATAACATCGACCCACTTCATGTAACTGTATTCCAGATAATCCTTTATCTCGCTGCCCTTCAGACGCATTGTGTAGAGCGAATTTTCGTATCGGTAGAACTTGAACATATCGCGCATGGTAAGCGCGCCGCCGCGAAGCACCGAATTGTACGACAGAGGCGCGGCAAAGCTCACATCAGCCCCCGTTTTGCTTAGCTGAACTTGATGAATGAAATCGACAAAGGCACACGGACCGAAATACGCCTTGTTCTCCTCAATCTGATGCTTAATCTCGCCCACACGATGAGAAACGTAACTCTTTACGGCATAATACTGCGCGCGGAACTGCTGAAAAAGTTCGTTTCCGTTGATGTCTAAATCATGAATGTCGGCAAGCTGCGGATTTATCTTCTTGTCAACAACCTTGCCGTCGCACTTCGTTACAATCATCTCCACATCGCTCACCTTGTAGGCGTTTGCTCCCGGATCGATGCAGCAGACCTTTTCGCCGCAGGTGTTCTCAATCCAGTCGAGACGGCGCACATGGTCGTGCCCAAAGAAAACGATGTCGAATCCCGGCACTTGCTGAGCCACCTCCCACGATGCGTTCTCCTTGCCGTCGGGCATCACCATTCCCTCGTCCTTGCCTGAATGGAACAATCCAACAAGAACATCGGGCTTCTCTTCTTCCTTGATACGATTTACCCAATATTTGGCAGACTCGAGCATATCGACAGGCTTCAGACCGTTCCAAAGGCGATGCGGAAACCAGTTGGCAAGCATCGGCGACGTTAGTCCGAGCACGGCAATCTTAACGCCTTCGCGATGGAGTATTATATAAGGTGTAAAATAAGGCCCGCCAGTCTTTTCGTTCAGAATATTTGCTGCCAGAATCGGAAAATCGCATTGCTCAACGAAACGGTCGTAAACCTCGTGCCCCGTCTCAATGTCGTGGTTTCCGATGGTGCAGGCATCGAATTTCATGTAGTTCATCATCTGCGCCGCTAGATGCTTTGAGCACGTATCGACAACATTGTAGAAATATGCCGACGGCTGTCCCTGAAGCATGTCGCCACCGTCGAGCAGGACGAGCGCGTCTTTGTATTTCTCGCGCTGTTCAGCAACGTAAGTGTGCAGTCGGCACAGGCTTCCGATACTGGCATTTCCCGAACGGTCGCGAATGAAATCGTACGGAAAATAATTGCCGTGAATATCTGTACAATGAACGAATTTTAGTCTGACTTCCTTATTGTTTTCCATCATCTGTTATTTGCAATGCGAATTTAGCAAAAAATCACGTTTCGTGCAACTGAATGGCATTTATTTTGCAGAGTGCAAAACAAAAAAACTATTATGGCAGTTGATTACTACAAAGTTCTAGGTATTGACAGAAACACTCCGCAGAAGGACATTAAGAGTGCCTACCGCAAGAGAAGCAAGCAGTTCCATCCCGACTTGCATCCCGACGATCCGAAGGCAGAAGCCAAGTTCAAGAAACTTCAGGAGGCTTACAACGTGCTGGGCGACGAGAACAAGCGCAAACTCTACGACCAGTATGGCGAGAATTGGGAGAACATGAGCAAGATGGGCGGCGATCCGTTTGGAGGTGCAGGCGGCTTTGGCGGCGGCAATCCGTTTGGAGGCGGAAATCCTTTCGGAGGAGGTTTCGGAGGAGGCGGATTCAACACGTCCGACCTCGGCGACATCTTCAGCCAGATGTTTGGCGGAATGGGCGGCAGCCGAAGACGAAGTTCGGGAGGCTGCGGCGGCAGTTGTCATTCTCAGCCTGAGCCTGAGGAAACGCTGAGCACCGTAAACATCGACATGTACACCGCTCTGCTTGGCGGCGAAGTCATTGTTCAGACTCCGAGCGGAAGCAAAATAAAGCTTAAAGTTAAGCCTTGCACGCAAAACGGCACAAAGGTTAAACTTGCTGGTAAGGGCAAGCCGAAGAGCAACGGATATTATTCCGACCTTATTATAACGTACAACGTTACGCTGCCCGAGTCGCTGTCGGACAAGCAGAAATCGCTTCTCGAGCAGATGCGAAATGCAGGATAATAAAGAAAATGCCTTTCATTCTGAAAATCAGCAGGATGAAAGACATTTCTTTTTATAGTCTGCGGCTTGCACCGAATTCTTTCGAAACTGAATTGTTAACACTCTGGCACACCTCGGCCGAGAAATCGGTGGCGCACTCTATGAGTTTTTGCCATTGCTCTGCCGACAGATTCTGAAGGTCGTTCTTGCAGACATCATACTTAATCAGACCGTAAACAAAGCCGGCGTTGAAGTTATCGCCCGCGCCGATGGTGCTCACCGTCTCAACCTGCTTTACATCGTACTCGCCGCTAAAGTTTGCCGTGCGCAGCGAAACGCTCTTTCCGGCATTGGTACAGATGAAGCAAGGCACATGAAACTTTAGTTTCTCGTCGAAAAGGCGGTCGGCATCGTGCATTCCGTACATCACATCAAAATCGTCGGCAGAACCACGGAAAACGCTGCACATCTCCATGTTTTCGAGGATTGACGACTGAAGTCGCACAAACTCGTCTTTATGGTTGGCGCGATAGTTTATGTCGTAATACAGAATTGCGCCGCGCTCGTAGGCATACTGCAAAAATTGCAGAGTCTTTGGTCTGAGCACCGGATTTATAACGAAATACGAGCCAAACATCACGATGTCGTCGCGGTTTATCTCAGGCAATACAAGTTCGAAATTATTCTTGTTGTAATCCTTGTAAAACGAATAGTTGGCATCGTTATTCTCATCGAGGAAAGCCAACGAAATGGGCGATTTTCCTTCGGGATACACACTAACGTATTCCGTTCCGACGCCGTTCTCTTTCATGAAGTTGATGATATTGTTGCCAACGTGGTCGTTGCCGATTTCCGTAATCATCGATACGGGCACACCGCATCTGCCAAGCGAAATCACACCGTTGAAAGTAGAACCTCCCGGAACCGCCGCCACAGGCTGCTCGTTCCTGAAAATAATGTCGAGAATAGTCTCTCCTATTCCTATTACCTTTCGCATCTTATTGTTATTTTTAATAATCTACAGATTTTCACACTCTTTCACCCAAAGATTGTACGAAGCATCGCTCGGCATTCGCCAATCACCTCGCGGACTGAGTGTTACGCTACCAACCTTAGGACCATCAGGCAAGCACGAACGCTTGAACTGCTGGGTAAAGAAGCGACGGCAGAATGTCTTCAGCCACTTCTTTATTGTCTCATCATCATAATATCCTACGATGCCGGCAGAAACGTATTTCGTATTGTACGATGTGTCGCCGTTCTCCGCTGCCTTTCTGCCCTCTTCGTTCTGCTTTTGGAAGGCAATTTTGGCAAGATAGTAGATTTTTGAAGGACGGAAACCGAATCGGAGCATATTGTAAAGAAAGAAGTCGTGCAACTCGTAAGGACCGACCAAATCCTCGGTTTTCTGCTTGATGTTGCCGTTCTCATCTGCCGGGATGAGTTCGGGACTGATAGGCGTATCGACGATGTCAAGAAGCGTTGTACGCGCCAGTTCGTTTACGACATCAGAATTTGCGACCCATGCCACCAAATGCTTTACCAAAGTCTTTGGAATGCTGCAATTTACGCCGTAGTTACTCATGTGGTCGGCATTGTATGTTGCCCAGCCAAGAGCGAGTTCTGACAAGTCGCCAGTTCCAACAACAAAGCCGTTCATCTGGTTGGCAACATCCATCAGCACCTGAGTTCTCTCGCGCGCCTGACCGTTCTCGTACGTTACGCTATAATCATCAAGAGGATGGTTAATATCCTTAAAATGCTGAATGCAAGCATCTTTTATGCTGATTTCGCGCATCGTTATGCCGAGCGACTCCATCAGTTTTATAGAGTTGTTGTATGTTCTTCCAGTTGTCCCGAAACCCGGCATCGTTACGCCCACAATGCCCTTGCGGTCGCGCTTAAGTTTGTCGAATGTCTTTACACATACGAGCAGAGCCAAGGTTGAATCCAATCCGCCCGAAATGCCGAGAACCACGGTCTGCGCGTTAGTATGAACAATGCGCTTTGCGAGTCCAGCAACCTGAATGTTGAATATTTCCTCGCATCTCTCATCGAGAGCCTTTCCTGTTGGAACAAACGGATGCGGATTCACTCTTCTTGTAAGTTCCATTTCCTGCTCCTGACTGTATCTGTCGCGTTCAACGAAGGTCACGAAATCGTTGTCTTTCTCGGTTCGCTGAAGAAGCGTCTGCGAGTAGGTTTTGTTAACCATTCGCTCGTTTCTGATTTTCTCAACGTCAATCTCGCCCAAGACAAGTTGCTCGTCGTAGTCGAAGCGGCGGCTCTGCGCAATGAACGAACCGTTCTCGCAGATGTAGGCGTTTCCGGCAAAGACGAGGTCTTGCGTAGACTCGCCGAATCCGCACGATGCGTACACATATCCGGCCATACAGCGTGCCGACTGAGACGAGATGAGGTTCATGCGATAGTTATGCTTTCCGATTACTTCGTTACTTCCCGACAGGTTGAAGATGATGTCAGCTCCCTTCAGCACAAGCTCGTTGCTCGGCGGATTTACAGCCCACAAATCCTCGCAAAGTTCAATTCCGAAATTGAACTTGCTGCTACTGAACACCTTATTTATATAAACGTATCCGTTGATATCGTTCTCCAAGTCGAGCGATGAGCGGAAAACCGTATCGTTCAGCAAGTTGTCTGCCGACGAGAACCAGCGGAGTTCGTAAAATTCCTTGTAGTTTGGCATGTAAGTCTTAGGAACATAGCCTATCACGCGTCCCTCCTGAACCAAGGCAGCTATGTTGTAGAGGCATCCGTTAAGGCGAAGCGGCAAACCGACAATAGCCAGAATCTCCAAATCGGCAGTCTCGCCTACAATCCGGTCGAGTGCCTTCTCAGCCTCATCAAGCAGAAGCGAGTTGAAGAACAGGTCTTGACAGGTGTAGCCCGTTATACACAATTCGGGAAAGCAGATGACGTCCACCTTCTGTTCATCTGCCTTTTTTATCATAGAAATAATGTGCTCAACATTAAACTCACAGTCGGCAACCTTCACAGCAGGAACAGCAGCCGCAACCTTTACGAAACCGTATTTCATACTATTTTTTATTTTTGTCGGGGCAAAGTTAAATATTTTTAAACGATTCTGCCACCCTGCCAAATATTTATTTTTCGGCAATCTGAAACAAGACATTTTATTTACGAAAATTTTTAACAAAATATTTGTTTTTTAGATTTTATTTTTTACCTTTGCGAATACCAAACAAATATTATAAAATAGAACTTAACTTTAATACATCAAGATATGAAGAAAAAATTTATTTGTGCTGTTTGCGGCTATATTTACGAAGGTACAGAAGCTCCGGAAAAGTGTCCACAATGCGGAGCAAAATCTGATAAGTTTACTGAGGTTAAGGATGACGGAAGCCTTACTTTCGTATGCGAGCATACCCTCGGAATTGCCAAGGGTATAAATCCCGAACTTCTGCAAGGATTGCACGACCACTTTAACGGCGAATGCAGCGAGGTTGGAATGTATCTGGCAATGAGCCGACAGGCCGACCGCGAAGGCTACCCAGAGATTGCCGAGGCGTTTAAACGCTACGCATGGGAAGAGGCTGAACACGCAGCCAAGATTTGCGAGATGTTAGGCGAACTGGTTTGGGACACCAAGACCAACGTTGAGAAGCGCATGAATGCCGAGGCCGGTGCATGCGAGGGCAAGGCACATCTGGCAAAGATTGCCAAAAATGAGAATCTCGATGCCATCCACGACTCTATCCACGAAATGGCAAGAGACGAGGCAAGACACGGAGCCGGATTCCAAGGCTTATACAACAGATACTTCAAAAAGTAAGTTAAAGATACTAGGGTTATTAAGGTAAAGAGGATAGTTTTAGGTAACAAACAGACAGAAGGCGTGCCATAGCGATTACGGTGCGCCTTTATTATGCTGTATTTTTTGCACAAAACGCAAGATTTGTATATATTTGCCGATGTTATTTCAGAACTACAACAAAATTCAAAAAATGAAAAGCCTATACTTATTATTCATTTTCTTGCCCATAATTTGCGGATGCAATTCAAACACAAGAAATTCTGGCATTGCTGATAAAAATCAGCAGAAAGATTCTGTAAATGCAGCAGATACTCTTTACGATTTTGTTTCCAAAATTTACAAGCATAATTTTATGAAGACAAAACCTGAAGTTTTAGATTCATTGTATTTGTCTTCCGAATTATATGCTTTTAGAAAAGAAGGTTATGATTCAAATCCTGACACATATTACAATCATTGGATATGTGACGATATTGCTTATTATCCTTCCTTTAAGATTGGCAAAATCACCCAATTATCTGACACCACAGCGACTGTTGATATCTCTATTTCAAATGGAAATAGCCGAACTGGTTATCAGTTGGTTATGTTTTTAGAGAATGGCAAATGGAAAGTGGATGATTTTGCAACAGAGACATCCTCGGAAAAATATACCATAAAAACTTTGCGCGGTATGGAAATACCGTTACAAGGTTCAATGTCTGAATACTGTTTGAAGTTTTGCGAGCAAACGGAAAATGAACATGAGGGTACTATCAATTTATATAAAAACAAAACTCTTGTCTCCCAAAACATTGTTAGTGTAGGCGAAAACATATATTCTCAAGTAATAGCCGATACAAAAGAAGGATTTAAAATTATATATTGCTGTGGGCATAATAAATATTATTACGAGAATGTATTTCTTTTCAAATATCAAAAAGGACAATTTTATCTCTATAAGGTTATTCGATATCGTTCTTTCGAAATTGAAGAAGGATTTGATTTTAAGAGGACAGAGGAAGTTCTTAAAACTCCAATTCTGTTCAAAGATGTAGATTTTGAAAAGTTTCTATTTTAGTTATTAAGAAAGAATTCGGTAGGTCTCCGCAGATGGAAACCTACCGAATTTCTGTTTTTTTAAGCCATCATTCTTCACCATGGTCGGCTGCCATCGATGCCAGATAGAAGGCATTGTCGGTAACCACGGTTGCATTGGCATCTGCCGATGTTACGAAATCAACTTGCGTATAGCCCAATTCGCTCACGCCGGTAACAACCTCGGCACGCCTGAAACGAAACGACTTTTCGCCGTTCTCTGCCGTAGTTTCGTCGAGCACAAAGACGAACTTTCTGCCCTCGGCACGGACAATGGCATTATCGGGCAGAGCCTTGACCTTTTTCTGCCCAGTCTTGATGCTTCCCGATACGTACATTCCGGCGATAAGGTTTGCCGCTTCCTTGCCCACAATGTGCACATGAACGGCAACAGCCTTGGTATCGGCATCGAAACTGCGGTTTATCTGCTGCACACGCCCCTTCAGATGCGTGCCGGGACTATTCGTAACCACCAAATCGACATCCTGCCCCACCTCGACTTGGGCGATGTTGCGTTCGAACACATTCAGACAGGCATAAACAGCCGAATTGTCGGCAATCTGCATAAGCGGAGCGGTGGCATCGACATAACTTCCGGTGCTGACAAAGACCTTGCCAACAACGCCCGAAAGCGATGCGCAGACGGGGATTCGGGTTACTATTTTACCGTCAGCCACTTGCTTTGGACTAATGCCCATCTGCCTTAGCTGATGCAGAAGTCCCGTGAGCCGAGCATTCGAAATCTCATAGTCTGCCGTTGCCTGCTGAAGCGTTTTCTGCACGCCTGCGCCTTGTGCCGCGAGCGATTTCTGCCGCTGCATCTCCTGCTTGGCAACCTCGGTCTCCTTTAGCGCCACAAGATAGTTTTTCTGAACCTCAACTATTTCGGTATTCTCGATGTATGCCACCGTCTGACCAACTCTTACCTTCTGCCCCTCGACAACGCAAATCTGGCGCACAATTCCGCCGACAATTGGAGTTACATCGGCCTTGTCCTGAGGATTCAGACGCAACTCGCCGTTTGCCTTTATCGCTCCGCCGAGTTCTTTTTCCTCAACGTGTCCAAGAGCGATTCCAACGGTGTTTATCTGCGTCTGAGTGAGGACGAGTTCCTCGTGATTTTCCTCTTCAGCCTCCTGATTTTCTGCTTTTTTATTCTGCGAGCACGATGCAAAGGCAATGAGCGCACACGCCGCGATGATTATACTTGATGTTTTCATTTTTCTTCTCCTTTAATAAATTTCAAATTGATTATTGCCTGATTATAATCGTTCACCGCATCGGCAAAACGAAGTTGAACATCGAGCGCAGTCTGAAGATTCTGAATATATTCAACGTAGCCGATTTCGCCGTTTTCGTAGGAAATCTGCGACAGCCGAGCCATCTTCTCGCCCTGCGCGTTGCCCTGACGAGTGTAGTAATCGAGCACCTTCTGCGCCCGCTGAATTTCGGTCAGAGCGTTGCGGTAAACAATGTTCATTTTTTGTTCAGCCTGACGGCGAGCGATTTCGGCAAGTTCAACATCGCGGCGAGCTGCCTTCAGCTTAGCATTCTGTCCGCCCCAGAACAGCGGAATGCTGATGCCAACCTCGAAACCCATGAAATTGCCTTTCTCGAACCTCGTTCGGTCGATGTTATAAGGATTGAAGCCCTTGATAAGCATCTGCTCGGTAAAACCGATGGTCAGCCCTGGCAGAAAGCCTTGTTTGGCAAGACTGAGATTGCGCTCAGAGGCGGTTGCGCGAGCCGAAAAGATTCCGCCGAGAGCCGTCTGGCTGAACGCAAAATCGTCTGTCGGCAACGGCTGCTGAATGGCAGGAAGTCCCGATTCAGACGGAACAATCGGCTCATCGACATTCGTAATCTGGCGCAACGCCAACAGAGCCGACTGATAATCAGCCTCGACTTTCTGCAAGCGGAAAAGGTTCTCGTTGCTCACACGCTCGGCATTCATCTGCTCCAAATTGCCCGACTCTCCAGCACGATGCTTTGCCGTGGCGATGGCTACGAAACGAGTGCAGATGCTGTCCTGCGCCTTCAGAATCTCGACCGTGCGACGCGCGTGGAGAAGCGCGTAATAGCACGAGCTGACGTTTTTAACAACCTCGTTGCGAGTAAGTTCGAGCGTGCTCTGCGCCACGGCTGTCTCAGCCTTCAGATACTTGCGGCGGGCGGCATAGACCGTCGGAAACTCGAACGACTGGCTCAGACTGATTCCGTTGTCGGGATTTCCGCCAGAGGTTGGGTCTTGGCTCAGCGTAAGCGACGTTCTGTCGATATCGAACGCTGTGCCCTGCAAATCGCGCGCCTTGTCTACCGAAATTCGCCCAGCCTTTATGTCGAGATTATTCTCGAGCGCAAGGCTGATGCACTCTTGCAGCGTAACGGCACGCTCTTGAGCCGACGACAAAATCGGCATCAATCCGAAGAAAAATATGATGATTTTTTTCATGCTTTCTGATGTTTTGTGAATGTCTTGTAGATTGAAGGCAGAACCACGAGCGTAAGAATCGTGGCGGTGAGAAGTCCGCCAATAACGACGGTTGCAAGCGGACGCTGCACCTCGGCTCCGTCGCCGGTCGAGAGTGCCATCGGCATAAATCCGAGCGATGCCACCAAAGCCGTCATTACAACTGGGCGGAGCCTCAGCATACAGCCCTCGACAACGCGTTTTCTAACATCGGCAACGCCCTCTTTCTCGAGTGTGTTAAACTGACCGATGAGCACGATTCCGTTGAGAACCGCAACGCCGAACAAAGCGATAAAGCCAACTCCGGCAGAGATGCTGAAAGGCATATCACGCAGCCAGAGAGTCCACACGCCGCCAATGGCAGAGAGCGGAATGGCAGAGAAAACGAAAAGCGTCTCGCGCAGATTCTTGAGCGTTGCGTAGAGCAGACAGATGATGACCAAAAGTGCCAACGGAACGGCAACAAGAAGTCTGTCGGTTGCCTGCCGAAGATTCTGGAACTGACCGCCGTAGTTGTAGTAATATCCGGCAGGCAGTTTAAGTTCCTTGTCGAGAATCTGCTGAATCTCCCCGACGGTACTCTGAACATCGCGTCCACGAACGTTGAAGCCAACGTAGATGCGCCGCTCTCCGTCCTCGTGCGTAACCTGTGCCGGAGCATCATCGAAACTGATGTCGGCCACCTGCCGCAACGGAACGGTTCCGCCATCGGGCAAAGGAAGATAGAGTTCTTCGAGCGATGCCACGTCGTTTCGCAAGGCATCGTCCATGCGCACAACCATATCGAAACGGCGGTCTTCCTCGAACACATATCCGGTGCGCCTGCCGGCAAAGGCAGCCTCGAGCACGCGGTTGGCAGTAGAAATTGAGATACCGTATCTTGCCAGCCTGTCGCGGTCGTACTTAACCTGAATCTGCGGCAAGCCCTGAACCTGCTCAACAAACGGCTCGGTAATGCCATCGACGCGCTTTATGAGCGATGCCACCTTCTTTGCCGAAGCCTCCAAAACATCGAGGTCGTTGCCGTATATTTTTATCGCCACGTCTTGTCTGATACCCGTTATCAGCTCGTTGTTGCGCATCTGAATAGGCTGTGTCATCTCCACTTCCATTCCGGGAATAACGCTCAGTGCGGCTTCCATCTTCTCCATCAGTTCTTCGGTTGTCTTGGCAGATGTCCATTCGGCTTTCGGAATGAGCGAGATGAGAAGGTCGGCGCGTTCAACAGGCATAGGGTCGGTCGGAATCTCGGCACTTCCAATTCGGGTTACAGCCTGCTTAACTTCGGGAAACTGCGATTTCAGAATCTTCTCAGCCTGCGTTGTGGTCGTAACCATCTGCGAGAGCGATGTTCCCTGCGCCATGCTCACCTCGGCGGCAAAATCGCCTTCTTCGAGGCTCGGAATGAATTCTCCGCCCAAGCGGAAAAATATGAGGAGGCTTATCAGAAACAGCGCTACCATCGATGCGATGAGAGTCTTGCTCCAATCCAGACTTTTGGTGATGACAGGCAGATACCAACTGCGCAGTTTCTCAATCAGTCTGTCCGACATATTTGGCTTGTGCGTGCTCGCCTTGCTCAGAAACATTGCGCTCGCCATCGGAACGTATGTGAGCGACAAAATGAACGCTCCGAGGATGGCAAAGAATATCGTTAGAGCCATTGGACGGAACATCTTGCCTTCGATGCCCACAAGCGTGAGCAAAGGCAGATAGACTGTCATGATGATGATTTCGCCAAACGCCGCGCTCTTGCGAATTTTCGATGCCGAAAGAAGGACCTCGTCGTCCATCTGCTTCTGAGTGAGACGCGCACCTTGATATTTATCGCGTCCGATGGCGATATGATGGCACACGGCCTCGACGATGATTACCGCGCCATCGACAATCAGGCCGAAGTCTATTGCGCCAAGACTCATCAGATTTCCGCCAACCCCGAAGAGTTTCATCATTCCGAAGGCAAAGAGCATTGACAGCGGAATGACCGATGCAACAACCAGTCCGGCACGATAATTGCCAAGAAACAACACGAGGATGAAAACAACTATCAGTCCGCCCTCGATGAGATTTCGTGTGATTGTTCCCGTAACGCGGTCTACAAGTTGAGTGCGGTCGATAAACGGCTCAATAACAACGCCTTCGGGCAGACTTTTCTGAATCTGCGCCATGCGTTCCTTCACGTTTTTTATAACCTTCTGAAAGTTCTCCCCCTTGAGCATCAGCGTTATGCCGGCAACAACCTCGCCCTCGCCGTTGCGCGTAACTGCTCCGTATCGCGTAGCCGAGCCAAACCTAACCTCTGCCACGTCGCGCACCAGAATAGGCGCGTCCGAAACGGTCTTAACTGGAATCTTCTCGATGTCGTCGAGCGAGGTGGCAAGACCTATTCCGCGAATGAAATATTGATTGCTGTTCTTTTCGATGTAACTTCCGCCGGTGTTCTCGTTTCCGGCTTCGAGAGCGTCGTAAATGTCGGCAACGGTCAAGCCCGAAGCATTCAGGCGGTCGGCATCAACGGCAACCTCATATTGCTTTACGAATCCACCCCAGCCGCTCACCTCGGCAACGCCCTCGGTTCCCGACAGTTGTTTGCGCACAATCCAGTCTTGCATTGTTCGCAAATCGGTTAGCGAGAATTTGTCTTCGTAGCCCTTCTTTGCACGTATTGTGTAATGATAAATCTCGCCAAGTCCGGTAGATACCGGTGCAAGTTCAACCGAGCCTTTATCGTTCGGAAGCACTTCTTCGGCTTCTTTCAGTTGCTGGCTCACCTGCTGGCGCGCCCAGTAGATGTCGGCATCATCGTCGAAGACGAGCGTAATTACCGACAGTCCGCTTCGGCTAATGCTTCGCCTCTCCTCTACCCTCGGAATATTGGCGAGAGCCATCTCAACGGGCGTTGTAATGAACTGTTCAACCTCCTGTGCGCCCAACGACGGCGCTTGTGCTATCACCTGCACCTGATTGTTGGTTATGTCGGGCGTTGAGTCGAACGGTAATTGCGAAAGCGACCATCCGCCCCAAACCACGAGAGCCACGGTGAGCAGGCATATTGTAAGTTTGTTCTCAACAGAGAAATTTATAAGTTTCTGAAACATATTTTTATGATATGAAAAAACACGGATAATCCGATGCCAGAACCAGCATCAGACACACGTCGTTTTTATGAAAAAAGAAAAACATCTGCGCACGATGGACGCACGCATCAGCCTACTGAAAATAAGAGGCTAAGAGAACAAAACAGATGGAGGCGCGCGCAAGGCGTTTATCCGCGTAAGGCAAGCCGAGGTGTAAAAGACAACATTGCTCTGCCAACGCAGAATGTTTTGGGTAGGATATAGTTCGAAGCCTGCAATCTGGCCTATCAGCGCAATGAATACAGGCAAAAGATGATATTCGGGATTGCTGAAATCGGTTGTAGGCTGAGTGAAGAAGAATTCGTTCTTCTCTACGCACGACAAGCCGTCGTCGTTGTGTGCGGTATGCGCGTCGTTGTCGGCATCATCGGCTTCGCAATGCTCAACAATCGTACACAGCACCATTTCGTGATGATGATGCGGAACTAATGGCAGAATCATCAGCATGAATGCCGACAATGCCACAAATAATATGTACGCGCGTCTTTTCAAACTAAAAAACTGATTTCCGACTGCAAAAATAACAAAAAATATTGCTTCCTGCATCAGTATTTCGTCCGAAAATCAAGTTGCAGTAAATTATTCTGTCTGAACGATTTCCGGACCTTGCTTTTCAGAAAAATATCCCATCAGATTAAGGTACACAGCAAATTATCGTTAATTTTTCCGCACTATGGCATATCTTTAAGCAAAGAAACATGAGCATGACCTATTCCGCCCTGAACCACTCTTCGGGATTCAGAGCCTCGGTTTCCTTTCGCAACTGAAACTGAAGCATAGACTTGCCCTCGTTATCGTTGTAGACCTCGCCCACCGCCTGACGCGGCACAACAAAGTCGCCAGCCGACACGCAAACGTTGTACAATCCGAAATATCCGCTAATGTATCGTCCGTGGCGCACAAGAACGTTGTACAAATCGCCGTTCTTGAACACGACCGACACTTTTCCGTAGAAAATAGAGCAGGCATTAACGTTGTTGAAGTTGCACAGAATCTTAACGCCTCGCTGCTGCAAGGTTACGTTCTTCTCGTTCTGGAAATGATACGTTCCGTAGTGCACGTTTATGGTACTTATGTCGATAACTGGAAGCATAAACGTGCCCTTGCGCTTCTCGAACTCCGCCTCCAGCTGAGAAGGGGTAAGCCTCTCCCACTTGCTTGTGATTATCGAATCGTATGAGCGATAAGTGTACTCGAATTCTGTTTCATTTCGCTCAAATCTTCTTGAAGACGAGCATGATGCAAGCAATATCACAAAGATTGTTACCCAACAAAAAACATATATAGTCCTAAAAAAACTCATAATACACGGCAAATTTACAAAAAAACGGATATATCCGCCCTTATTTGCAGCACGTTTTTTAGAGTCTATCGTGTTTTAATGTTTTTGATTGCCAAGAACTACTCTGAAGCAGAAACATTATACCCCAGTCTTCTTGCCAAGTTCACAACATTTGTTACATTGTCTATTTTCCATTGAGTACATACTACGAAAGAGACTCCACAAGAATCATACAGAACTTCATCTTTACCCATAAAATATCTACTCTTAGCATCTTTATAACCTTTTGAACGAATATAGTCAATTGTTCGTATCACTCCCATAGAGCCTTGATATTCAGGTTTAAAAACTTGTTCTATTTCTGCAAATGATTTTGTTGGATGTTCAGCAACATACATTTTTACAATTTGGTACACAAAACGATTTTTAAACAAAGGATATCCACCATTTATTGAAAACTTCGTGTTGTCATATTGTTTTTTAGGCTTTACAACATCCGTTCCTAACATTGGAGACGTGACAATAGGAGTGCTCAAAACTGTTAGTTGCTGTGGCGCATACCTTGGCATAGCCGTAAAAATCAGCGATGAAAGCATTTCATCAACGGAATCATCAATGAAAATATTGCCATATTTTCCATTTATATATGCCTTTAAAGCATCCGTTATTTGCTTCTGGGAATCACTAATCAACAACTCCTTGAATTCTTTCAACTTATCTTGACGACGTATTTCCTCTATACGCCCTTCACAAAACTTGGAAATTGTCTCCTTGCTGAAATTTTCCTTGTTGAAGAGTTCAACAAAACGAACACCAAATTCGTTGTTCAACTCAAGCGGAACAGTCAGAACAGAAACAGGATTCTCGGCATCTGGTTGGTCGTAGAATATCTCGATTTTCTCTCCGATATAGATTCCGACATTCAGTTTTAACTGACGCATATATGAAACCAACTGATCGCAATCCCTCGGAATCTGCGTATGCAAAGGACGCTTAACTTCGATTACAAACAGTTTTTCATCTTCTTTCTGCACAAGAATATCTGGCTGAATAAATCCATTGCTACCGATAGAAAGATTAGTTTTATGACAAATTTCATTTCGATATTTTGCCCAACCTAAAAGTTGCAACTGCATCTCTATCATTGAATGATATCTGGATTCATCCACTCCATTTTTCTTTGCTACGCACAAATCATATACGAACTGATTCCACTTATCTTGCATACGAACTTAATTTTAACCGCAAATCTACAAAAAATCCCAAGATAAGCGAACAAACAAACATCAAAAAGCGCGTGCACAACCAAGGGCACACGCACTTTTTTATATCTCAAGAAAAGGAAATTACTTCGTTTCAGCCTTCTTTGCTGTCTCTGTCTTTTTCTTGTCTGCGGTTGCCTTTTTCGGAGCGGCAGCCTTCTTTGTTGCAGGCTTCTTGGCAGCAGTTTTCTTAACCGCAGTTACGGCCTTCTCTGCCTTCTCTACAACCGAAGAATCTGGCTCGTATTTTTTCAGTCGGGCACGGAGTTTTTCTATTTCCTTGTCCTTCAGTTCGAGTTCGTCGCTCTGGTTGTGAATGGTGGTTATCAGAGAGTTCAGTTCCTCGTTGTCCATATCAACAGGGAACAGACGGTTTACACGGTTTATAAAGTCGCCGATGATGTTCATGTAGTTTGTAAACGCATCGTATGGCGAGTCGTAGATGCCTCTGTTAAGTCCAACCGAAGTCCTCTTGGTTGTCATAAAACGGAAGTTGTTAGATGCCTGCAAATAATCGTAGTCGCACTTTATCATCTTGTCGCTGCACATTCTAACCCTGTCGGCAACGCTGTAAAGTTTATTGAACGCCTCGCGCTGCATCTGGTTACCAAGCCAGCAACTTATGTCGCGTTCCTCGTCAACCCACGACATCGGATAAGGCACGTCTATCGAATCTACAGGCTTCAGTTTTGTACAGATTTCGGTTGGGGTTGAGAAACTGATAGACTTGCTTCGCGCCAACTCTGGCAACGCCTTGAAGAATTCCAAGATGTTTGAAGACAATGGCTGATAGATGCCCAGCGCGCAAAGTTCCATAAAGATGCAGATAACCTGCTCTTCCTTCGGAAGTTCGTCAATCCAGTTAATGTATGTATCGGCAAACAGCGGATATTCGCTCCAACTTGAGTCGTTGAAACGCAAGCCGATGTCGTCGCTCAGTTTGTAGTCGCGCAGCAGAACCTTCAGATTTGGATTCTCGATGCTCTTGTAAAGGTAGTGCGGACTCTTCCATCCAAGAATGTGCTTTGCACCTTCGGTAACAATTCCGTCGAAGCCCATCTCGGCAGCCATGTTGCCAATCTCGTTGCTGTAGATGAGGCTCGAGTTGCGCATCACTCTTGGCTTCTGCCCGAACACTTCTTCTATCTTCTTGCTCATGCGCAGAACTTCTTCCTTGAAGTATTCGCCGTTGGCAAGAGACGACAAGCCGTGCGAATATGGCTCGGCAAGGAACTCAACGCAACCGGTTTCTGCCAGTTTCTGAAGGAGTTCGATAACCTGGGGAGCGTACACCTCGAGTTGCTCCATAGCCACACCCGAGATGGAGAAAGCAACCTTGAAATACTTGTTGCTGTTGTTTATCATGTCGAGCATTGCCGTAAGAGCCGGAATGTACGAACGGTTTACAATATCGGTGATGGTACGCTCATTCTCGTAGTCGTCGTAATAGTAATGGTCGGTACCTATGTCAAAGAAACGATAGCGTCTCAGATGAATAATCTGGTGAATCTCAAAATAGAGGCATATAGTTTTCATATTCTATGATTTAATTCGTTATTTACACTTTTCAATAGTCTCGTCATACAGCTTACGAATGCGCAAGCCAACCTTCTCCCAAGTAATCTCGTCAACCTCTTTCTTTCCTTCCTCTTTCAGGTACTCGTAAAGAGAGTTGTTGGTACAGATTGAGTTGATGGCATCAGCCATTGCGTGAATATCCCAATAGTCTGTCTTAATACACTTGTCGAGAATCTCGGCACAACCGCTCTGCTTTGAGATGATGGTTGGCACGCCGCACTGCATAGCCTCGAGAGGCGATATTCCGAAAGGCTCGGAAACAGAAGGCATGATGTACACGTCGCTCGCCTTAAGGCACTCGTAAACCTGCTTTCCCTTCATGAATCCCGGGAAATGGAAGCGGTCGGCAATGCCTCGCTTTGCCACAAGGTCAATCATTGCATTCATCATATCGCCGCTGCCTGCCATACAGAAACGAATGTTCCGGCTTCGGTTGATAACCATCGTTGCAGCCTCGACGAAATATTCAGGACCTTTCTGCATCGTTATACGGCCGAGGAAGGTAACGACCTTCTCGCCTTCCTTCTTCTGCGGAACAATGTCCTGAATCTCCTGCGGCAGCGGATAAACGGCATTGTGCATCGTGAAGCATTTCTTTGGGTCTTGTCCGTACTTCGTTATTACGGTCTGGCGTGTAAGCTCGCTCACGCACATAATGCAGTCGGCATGGTCCATACCGTTGCGCTCGATGGCGTAGACCGTAGGATTTACGTTTCCGCGACTACGGTCGAAGTCGGTTGCATGAACGTGTATGCACAAAGGCTTTCCGCTCACCTGCTTGGCATGAATTCCTGCCGGATAGGTAAGCCAGTCGTGTGCATGAATGATGTCGAACTGCTGCTGGCGTGCAACAACTCCTGCAACTATCGAATAATTGTTTATCTCTTCCTGAAGATTGTCGGGGTATCGCCCAGAGAACTCAATGCAGCCTAAATCGTTGGTCTGCATATAGTTGAAATCGGCATATATATGATTTCGCAGGTCATAGTAAGTATCTGCCGACATTATGTTACCCAATCGTTCGCAAAGATAGTTATGGTCTGGTTCGCGCCATACAACGGGCACCTTGTCCATTGCAATAATCTTCATAAAACTCTGGTCTTCATCTCCCCAAGGCTTAGGCAGACAGAAGGTGATATCCATATCACTCTGCTGGGCTAATCCTTTGGTTAGACCGTAACTTGCAGTACCAAGTCCGCCCAGAATGTGTGGAGGAAACTCCCATCCAAACATTAAAACTTTCATATTGGCTCCTCCTTTTTATTATAAATTATTGTATTTGTCAACAATTTTCTGAACACGAAGAATCTCGGCTACGTTCATTGCGAAAGAGATGGCTCCTCTGCCTCTGAACGGCGGATTGCCGTCGAACAGTTCAGGAATCGAACCGATGCAGTGCGATGTCATCTCGCTCTCGTAGCCAATCATTGTGCGCTCTACGAACGATATTCCGCTGCGCTTGCGCACCTTCAGGTAAGCCTCCATATAGAAGCCGCCAAGCCAAGGCCACGCCGTTCCCTGATGATAAGCGTAGTCGCGCTGTGTCTGCGGACCGACATACATCGGATTGTAGCCTACGCTCTTAGGACTGAGCGAACGCAAGCCCTTTGGTGTGTTCAGTTCCTTTGTACAGATGTCGAGAACGCCCTTTCGCTGCTCAAACGACAGCGGAGAATTGTCGAGCGCAACAGCAAAAATCATATTCGGCCTTACGCTCCAGTCGCACATTGCGCCGTCAACATAGTCGAGCAAATATCCGTAGTCGTTCAGGAACACTTCCTTGAAACTCTCGGCACACTTCTCTGCCAATCCGTTGAACTCTGCGGCTCTTGCTGCGTTCCCGGCTTCTTCTGCCATCTTCGAACTCATGCACAAAGCGTTGTACCACAAAGCGTTGAACTCAACAAGATAGCCCGAACGCGGAACTACCGGGCGGCCGTTTACCGTTGAGTTCATCCAACTTATGGCGCGGTCGCGTCCGTAAGAATAGACGAGCGCATTGTCGTGCACCAACAGATTTGGATGTCTTCCAGATATGATGAAATCGATTACCTTATTGAGCGTATCACCATAGAGTTCTACCGCCTTCTCCTTTGATACAAATTTGGCATATTGCTGAACGGTCCAGAAGAACCACAAGAGCACATCCGGCTTGTCCATCTCCTGAATTCTTACAGTCAGTTCCTTGCCTTCCAAGAACTCGTCGATGCCCTTCAGAGCAGTGCTCATCACCCTCTCGAACTTGTCCACCTCGTTATTTGCGAGCGTCAAGCCCGGCAGCGACACGAACATATCTCTTGCGCGGCACAAGAACCAAGGATAGCCGGCAAGAATGTACGATTCGCCGTCTCTTACCGAAAGAAACTGGTGAGCCGCGTTTATCAAGCAGTTTTCAAAATTATCGCGTGGAATTCGGTTGTTTACCTCATGCTGGAACAATTCCGTCAAACCCTTTGTGTCGGCAGCCGTCGTTCCGCCTGAAAAGACGATGCTTTCACCTTTCTTTATCTTCAGTTCGAAATATCCCGGAACATAGAGGTCTTCCTTAGAGTCATATCCCCGTTCCTGCTCCTTCGGATATTCAATGCCGCGATACCAGTCGGGCATGAACTTGAACTCACATTTATTGTTAAACTGCATGAAGAGCGTAGGCATTCCGGGATACATGCAGGTAGAAATTCCGTTCTCAACTTCCTGATAGTTTTTGTCCACGTTGTCGTTCTCGTGCGTAAACTGCCGCACGCTTCTGAACGCAAGGAACGGACGGAAACGAATTATCGTGTCCGAGTGTGCATCAAGCAAAGTGTAACGGATAAGGATTCGGTTTTCGTGATGAACGAAGACCTTCTCTTTCTTCAGGATTACGCCTCCAACGCGGTATGTAGTGGTTGGGACGATATCGCAATCGTAATCGCGAATGTACTTGTGTCCGGCAGGACTGAAATTGTTACCCTGATACTTATGAAGCCCAAGATTGAACTCCGCGCCATGTTGAATCACCGTCTCGTCGAGCGAAGACAGCAACACCACCCTCTCATCATCAAATTCGGGAACAGGCACAACAAGCAAACCGTGATACTTTCGAGTATTACAATCTACAATAGTTGTACTGTGATAGGCACCCGAACGGTTAGTTCTCAGCACCTCACGAGGAAGAGTCTCCTCTAAATTAGTCATCAGAGTCTTGTCAAATCGCAAATAACTCATAGAATATTTTTAACAAGGTGAATATATTATTTATCCTTTATTTTGCAGCATAAAGTTACTGCACCCCAAATATAGCAATTATTGCCCAAACAAAAAAATAAAATCACGATTTTTTTGTTTTCCATAACAAATTTAAAATCACGCATGTAACACTTTTTCACACTCTTTGTGCGCCCATGTTGCTTGCATTCTGCACTTTGCCGTCGAGAATGACAATTTTACAGATTCGGTCCGAAAAAATCAGTAAATCGCACCAAGGAAACAAAATATTATGTAAAAATAATCAGACAGAGCAAAACGCCGTAATACTCGTACCGAACAGCAAATTCGGTCACGATTTTAGCAGAAAAAAACCAATTATGTCATTTTTAACTAAAAAGTTTTTTCTATTTAATTTTTTATTACTATTTTTGTGCTCAATAACACGATTTATAAGCAGTCGTATACTTTATATGGGTAAAAAAGAGTTATCAGAAGCTGAGATAGTAGGTTGCATAAGCGAGCTATGGCAGCCACTAAACGAGGAGCAGAGAAATCTTCTCTCTAAGCAGTTTACCATTCAGCATTACAAAAAGAATGAGATGATTTACTTTGAGGGGGAAACACCTTCACACCTCATGGCTCTCTTGTCGGGCAAGGTAAAGATTTTCAGAGATGGCGTTGGCGGTCGAAGCCAGATTATCCGTGTACTCAAGCCTGTTGAGTACTTTGCATACCGCGCATACTTTGGCGGCGGAAACTTCGTAACTGCTGCTGCCGCTTTCGAACCTTCAACAATCTGCACAATACCAATGGACACAATCACACAGTTGGTTAATGAGAACAACGAACTTGCTATGTTCTTCATCAAGCAACTTTCAAAAGACCTTGGCATTGCTGATGAAAGAACAGTAAATCTTACCCAAAAGCATATCCGCGGACGACTTGCAGAATCGCTCATTTTCCTTAAAGACAGCTATGGTCTTGAAGAGGACGAGGCTACACTTAGCATCTACCTCTCTCGCGAAGATTTAGCTAACCTTTCGAACATGACAACATCGAATGCCATCAGAACGCTGTCTAACTTCGCTTCGGAAAAACTAATCTCTATCGACGGAAGAAAGATTAAGATTCTCGATGAAGAGCGTTTGAAGAAGATTTCTAAGATAGGATAATAAACAAAGATTCACACACACATAAAAAGCAGGACTTCTGAGTTCTGCTTTTTTCTTTTACGCCCTATTCGGAAATACTAAATCGAAAATTGAAAATTGGAAATTAACAGTTAACAGTTGGACAATTCACAAATGACAATTGACAATTCATAATTGATAGTTCTGGATATATAACGAACAATTATTGGCGTAAATATTCTTTTTGGAAATACAAAATAGTGGCAAGGTACGTCCAAGGTACGTCCAAGATATATCCAAGATATATCCAAGGTATATGCAACGTATATGTTACGTATATGTTATGTATATGATGGAAAGGTAATGAGCAAGTTGAATTGACAATGCGCAATTCAAAATCCCCACCGTGACTCGACACTGTGAACGAACGCTTTTTTAGACGTCTGCGTGCAACACAAACAGAGACAGTCAACACAATCCCCTGCAATCAATAGTCCACCTGTCAATTATACAAATGAGTTTTGCCCAAACGTGCGTTTTCAGCAAATTACGGAATTACGAAACTTATCTCGTCGTGCTTTACGCTTACATCGACATACGAACCTGCCGGAACTTTCTCGAGAAGTCCGTCGATACTTGCGCGCGTAGTCTTCAGAATCTGCGCCTTCACTCTTCGTGTTCGGTAAGCCTTCACTTTCTTGTTGTTCAAAAAACGGCCAATAAAAAGTTGGAATAGCAAGTTAGGAAACTGCAACAACGAGGGATTGAAGAGCAGCGACACGTCGAGCATTCCGTTATAAGGAACGGCACTCCGGGTCTGTCCGTATCCATGGGCATTTCCCACACAAACCGATATGATTCCCGAACGATAGCGGTCTTCGTTTATGTCTATATCGAGTTTCAGAACTTCGCGATAGAATATCAATCGCATCAAGTGAATCCAGTAAATTATGTAGTAGATTCCAGTTAACTTCTGTTGTTTTTTAGCCTCGTTAGTGATGCGCACAACATCCGCACCCAAGCCAAAATTCACGCTATCGAGAAAGAAGCGTTTAATCTTCGTGCCGTCGGGCTGCTTGCATTGGAACACACCCACATCGACCTTGCGCACCCGTCCGCACAAAATGGCATCTACCGCCATCTCAAAGTCATCGTAGTCGTA
The DNA here is from genome assembly GCA_900102385.1 of Bacteroidales bacterium KHT7. Lineage (GTDB taxonomy): Bacteria > Bacteroidota > Bacteroidia > Bacteroidales > Bacteroidaceae > Ga6A1. Next base: position 147,300 of record FNBQ01000003.1, read on the forward strand.
TCCCCAAAAAGATGCAAAATCGTTTCCGACACCATTCGGGATAACCGCCAGTCTGATATTAGAGCGCAATTCAGACGGACATTTCATTATTCCGTTTATGGCATCGTTAAGCGCGCTGTCGCCGCCAATAACGACGATAATGCGATAGCCATTGTTTACGAGCATGGCAGACAGGCGTTCAACCGAGCCGTAAGATTCGGAATGAACATAGTCAAAATGCACGTTACGCTCTTCCAAATACGAGCGTATGTCATCCCATCGGCTCTGTCTGCCGATGAGTTTCTTTCGGGGACAGTAAATAACGCCCCATCTGTCCAACTCTACCCCCATAGCCTTTCTTTTATAAAGTTGATTTTCTGTTCCATCGGCCACTCGGCGCGCAGCCATTCAATATGAATGCCGCGACGTTCCATTCCGCGGAACCACGTCATCTGTCTTTTTGCAAACTGATGTATTGCCGTTTCGAGCAGACGCACCATCTCGTCGTACTTCAACTCGCCCACCACATACTGCGTCAGGAACTTGTATTCCAATCCGTAGTAAATCAAGTCTTCGGGCTTTATACCGCTGTCGAGCAAGCGTTTCACCTCATCAACCATACCCTCGTCGAGGCGCGCATGAAGCCTTTTCGTAATCTTCTCCCTACGCAGTTCGCGGTCTATATCAACACCTATTACCAACGACTTAATCTGCGGAAAATCACGTTCCTCAACCGGGCATTGCTTGTAGTATTCCTCAATCTCGATGGCACGTATTGCACGCTTTACCGAATCCACATCGGTTGTGTTATGAAGAGTCTTGTACTGCTTCAGCCGTTCCGTCAGACTTTCTATCGACTCACCAGCCAGAGCGTTTCGCAGCTCCGGGTTTTCAGGAACAGGAATCAGACGATAGCCTCTCAACACCGATTCGAGATACATTCCCGTTCCGCCGCAGAGCACAGGCATCACGCCGCGCGAGGTTATATCCTCGTACGCCTTCAGAAAATCGCGCTGATACTCAAAAACGTTATACTTGTATCCGGCAGGCACGATATCAATAAGATGATAAGGAATCTGCTTGCCGTCAACAACATAGTCGGCAAGGTCCTTACCCGTGCCAATATCCATGCAACGGTATATCTGACGGCTATCGGCGCTGATAATCTCAGCAGCAAGTTCTGCAGCAAGTTTGGCAGCCAAGGCTGTTTTTCCCGATGCGGTAGGTCCAAGAATAGTAATCATATCCATAGCGCAAAAATAATTTTTTTTTAGCGCCCTTGCAAACAAATAAGATTTCTTTTAATCAAGAAACATTATTTTTCGGAATAAGCCTCACCTGAAGAAGTAAAAAAAGTAAGAGATGCCCAGAAGGAATAAAAAACTGCCCCTTCCCGAAGGAAAGAGCAGCCTGTATATAGAATCAAAAGATTCGGAATTATTAACCAAGTTCTGCGAAGTACTTGATAGTACGAACCATCTGAGAAGTATAAGAGTTCTCGTTGTCGTACCAAGAAACAACCTGTACCTGGAATGTCTCGTCGTCGATCTTAGATACCATAGTCTGAGTTGCGTCGAAAAGTGAACCGAACTTCATACCGATGATATCAGAAGAAACGATCTGATCCTCAGTGTAACCGAAAGACTCGTTAGAAGCAGCCTTCATTGCAGCGTTGATACCCTCAACAGTTACGTCCTTACCCTTAACAACAGCTACAAGGATAGTAGTAGAACCTGTTGGAGTTGGAACGCGCTGTGCAGAACCGATAAGCTTACCGTTCAACTCAGGGATTACAAGACCGATAGCCTTAGCAGCACCAGTTGAGTTAGGAACGATGTTGCAAGCAGCAGCACGAGAACGGCGAAGATCGCCCTTACGCTGAGGACCATCAAGTGGCATCTGGTCGCCAGTATAAGCGTGGATAGTAGACATGATACCGCTCTGGATAGCAGCGTACTTGTTCAAAGCGTCAGCCATAGGAGCCAAGCAGTTTGTAGTACAAGAAGCAGCTGAGATAACCTTGTCAGCAGCAGTCAAAGTCTTGTGGTTAGTATTGAAAACGACAGTAGGAAGATCGTTACCAGCAGGAGCTGAGATAACTACCTTCTTTGCACCTGCAGCGAGGTGAGCAGAAGCCTTCTCCTTAGAAGTGTAGAAACCAGTACACTCAAGAACTACGTCTACCTTATTAGCAGCCCATGGACAGTTAGCAGCGTCCTTCTCAGCAGAGATCTTGATCTCCTTACCATCAACGATGATAGAATTCTCTGTTGCCTCTACAGTGTGCTTACCCTCACCGAACTTGCCAGCGAAACCACCCTGAGCAGTATCATACTTCAAAAGGTGAGCCAACATCTTAGGGCTTGTCAAGTCGTTGATAGCAACAACCTCATAACCTTCTGCCTCAAACATCTGACGGAAAGCCAGACGACCAATACGGCCGAAACCGTTAATAGCTACATTTACCATGTTATTTAATTTTTTGTTTTATAATTGATATAAAAAAGTTTTTTTCTCAATTTCCTAAGAGAATACTTACAATGCTGCAAGATTCCCCATCCGTGATAGAACTATCCACAATTGCAATAGTGCGTGGTACTGCATGATGCAATCAGAACAACTATTGCAAGAAACATACCTATATAGAAGAATGTTTTCATCTGTATCCCAGTTTTATCGATAGCAAAAATACAAAATCTTTATTTTTTACAATGCTTTTAACGTTTAAAAATATAATAAAATTATGTTTTACATCTATTTTTTTTGCTAAAAATGCGACTTTTGCTTTCTTCACTTTACATTTTGAGCACAAATTGCAAAACGGAGTTTGCAAAAGCAATAAATATGTTTTATATTTGCCACCGACAACAGAATAATGTCAGTCCTAACAAACGAAAAAATGAACAACATTAAGAAAATCGTACTTACTGGAGGACCCTGCGCAGGAAAAACCTCAGCATTAGTCAAAGTGATTGAGCACTTCTCGAGCCTCGGCTACAAGGTGTTCACCATTCCCGAAGTGCCTACGATGTTTACGCAGGCCGGAATGAACTACCTTACAAAGAACAAAGATTTTTTCTACGAAGGTGAGAAGGCGACTCTTGAGATACAGATTGACCTTGAAGACAAGTTCATGAAGATGGCACAGACTTGCACAGAGCCTTGCGTGGTGGTTTGCGACCGCGGCGCGATGGACATTTCGGCATACATGACTCCCGAGACTTGGAACAAGATAACATCTGCCGTAGGCACATCGACCGAGGAGCTGAAAAACCGCTACGACGCCGTTCTTCATCTTGTTTCGGCTGCCGACGGAGCCGAGCAGTTCTACACGACAGCCAACAACGCCCAGCGATACGAGAAGGCTGACGAAGCGGGCTTGCAGATTGCGCGCGACCTCGACAAGAAGGTGATAAACGCATGGAGCGGACATCCGCACTTGCGCGTGATTAACAACGGCGAGGACTTCGACCGCAAGCTGAACCGCGTGATTAAGGAGATAAGCAACGTTCTGGAGTTGCCTCAGAGCATTGAGGAGGAGCGCAAATACATAGTGCAGCTTACCGACGAAATTCCAAGCTATATCGAGAGCGACATCACCCAGCTTTATCTGGTTGCCGACCCGGGCTGCGAGATTCGTCTGCGCCGCCGCACTTGGAACGGAAACTCAATAAACGTCCACACAACGAAGAAGACCGTTTCGCCAACCGAGGAAATCGTTATCGAGCGTCAGGTTGAGGACACGCTCTACGAGTCTCTGCTTCAGCAGGCCGACCCTTACCGCCGTCCAATTCACAAGAACAGAAAGAGTTTCATCTGGAAAGGTCAGTTCTTCGAACTTGACACATACCTTAAACCAGTTGGCAATCTTATGATTCTCGAAACCAAGGGAATAGCGCGCCACGAAGATGTTAAGTTTCCACCTTTTATAAAGGTTATCGAGGACATCACGGGCAACCGCAAATATTACAATTACAACATTGCGCTGAAATAGCAGAAGAACCTATTTATTCTTCTGCAAATTCAGTTCAACATATTGCAGGTCGGCAACGGCTTCCTTATCGTCGGGCAAGAAATTAAGAAGTCTGCCAAGCGTTTTCTTAGCATCCTTGAAATGGAGATGATCCATCTGGCAATGGGCAAGACTGCGCAACAAAAAAAGGTAGAATTCTTTTTCTTTCAGGTTTGAGAAACTTGAGCGATAGCCAATTTCCTCATACCTCTCGCTCAAGAACGGAAGAGCCATTACCGACCTGTTGTTTACAAGCCAGTCGATATAGGCTTTTTCGTATTCAAGATTTCCTGCGCCGTTGCACCAATAAGCCTGCGCAATATACTGATAGGCATATTGTTGCTGCCGGTTGCGCACATATTCGCTGCCTATCTGCGAGCAAGCCTCAATTATTTCTGTCTGGAAGATTTTCTCAAGGCTGTCGGCTTTCTGCTCGCTCGCCATTACCGCATTCTTCAGTTTTTCGTTTACCTTGTTGCGATACTTAACCAGTCCTTCCGTCTTGCTCGGAATACGCTCGATGGCATTGTCTATCAGGTTTCGAGCTTCGAGATAGCGGCGACGGTTAATAAGATGCTGGCAAGCCTTTACCGTAAAGAATACGGCATCGTCCTTCTCCTCATTACTGAGGAAATCCTTTTCGAGGATATTATTGGCATAGGTCGTTGCCGCGCCTATTATTCGCAGGTCCTTGGCAAACTCGTAGACTTGCAGCTTGTTCTTGGCTTTCATGAAGCCGTCGTCATCATCGGCAGCAATCGGAACGCTTATGTCGGCATAATACACAGCCCTTTGCGGAATGTTGAGGGCGTTGCAGCAGCCTATCACGTTGTCAACCGACTTGCGGAACATTGCCAGTTCCTTCTCTGTCGGATTTCCACCGTAGTAGAGAAAATCCTCGAACCATCTGACTATTATCATGTTTGCCGCAAGCGAGTAGTACGGATATTCGCCAATCGCCGAATTTGCCACGGCATAACATTTCTGCAAGTCTTTCGTAAAAATCTCGCAGGTGTCTGACAATTCCGTAACCTCGTATTTCAGCGGCAGGACAAAGCGGTAGATGCTGTCGGTCAGGCTCTTGCCAACGCGTTGCATTTTGTTGCGAAGAGCCTCGCTGATGCAGACGCTCACGTTTCGCACATTCTGCTCGTCCTTAAACGGCTCTACCCCAACAACAATCTTGTCGCCGTCGTAGCAGACCTCGACATCGAATTTATCTTTCTTGCAATCAGTCAGTTTTAGATTTCTGATTTCATTCTTTGCAGAAACCGTGCGTTCAACCTTTCCGCCAACAACAAATCTAACCTCGCTAATTTTATCGACATTTACTGGATAAAACTGCGAGAGCATCCAATCAAGCTTATAGGCATTCTGTGCCGGCTGAGCCATTGCCGCAAAACTTGCAAAAAGCAGCAGAACGGCAACGGCAAGCCTGTGCGTTATTTTTTCGGAGTTCCCCATTTTTCAAGTTTCTTATACTCTTTTTTGGTAAGTCGCATGAACGAGCCATGCTGCGGATGAGCCACTCCCTTTATATCCTGAGGGTCGCTGAAGTTTGTAAGGTATTTGTCTGCCTTGCATATGCGATAATGCTTTGGGCGGTCGCTATACTGAATGTAGGCAACGCGCCATCCCTCCTCGCCTACGATTTGGAACGCGCTTGCACCCTCGCATTTCTTCTTACCCTCGAAGTTTACGAAATCGCGTGCGTCAGGCTCTGGCCATGGACCAGTAAGCGATTTAGACTTTGTCTGGAAGATGCCGGGCTGTCCGCCTTCCTTCTTTATGAGCATGTGATACATTCCGTCGCTCTCAAGATAGTTGATGTCGGCATCAATTGTGGCATATCCCCAGTCGAAGAGAACGCGAGGCTTTGTTATCTTTGTGAACGACTTGTCGGCATACGAGTATACCATACGGTCGTACTTGTCGTTCTCGTTAAAACTCCAGATTGAGTAGTAGATAAGATATCCTCCCTTGTCGCCGTTCTTCCACACATAGTCAGGGTCCCAGAAAATCTGAGGAGCCCACACGCGGTTTATCTTGCTCCAATCGTCGATGACATCAGGACTTTCGGGGTCGCAGAAAATCTCGTTGCCCTTGCGGAAGTCGAACGTCGTGCTTGTCCAGTTTATCAGGTCGTCGCTTTTCAGCAAGTTTATTCCGTAGTTGTACCACGTTTTCGACTTACGGTTGCACATATCGGTCGTAACCATCAGGTAGCCCTTTGCGCCATCGCTTCGGCGGCAGATGTAGGCATCGCGTGCTCCACCTTCAATCTTACTTGTCACCTCGGGATCCATAACCGCCTTGCCCTCAAGCAAATCAGTATAGTTAAGTCCGTCGCGCGAGATGGCATAAGCCGTCCATTCACCATTGCCAGCCATGTGGCAGTACAAATATCCATAATCACCCTTCTGCACGTTTTGTGCAAAACCCATTGTGTTTGCAGCGAACATAATCGCCGCTGCCGTCATTCTAAAATTCATATCAACAGTTATAGTTTTTTTTTAATCATCATACATTACCGTTCCGCCGTCCTTGCGCACCTTGCGCTTTAGCGGAGCGCCTTTCTTGTCGAGCATGTGAACCGCTGTTATTATCAAGCCAATGCCGCTTATCACCAGTCCGTTTTCGCCGTCCTTGCCTATCAGCCTGTTATAGATTGACGAATTGACCGGAAAATCGATATGTCCCGATTTCTGTAATCTGATAGGTTCTTCCTGAAAGCCGTACCAATCCCAGTCGCTGCCGATGTAGTAAGTACGCAACGCGCCAATCTCGTTGTGCTTCCCGGTCAGCTGATAGGAAATTCGCATGATGCCGCCCGGGCGCGCATCGGAGAGGTCGAACAGGAAGCACGGAACGTGAACATAGTCATGCCACGAAACAAGGTTTGCCTTTCCGAACCAGATAGCATCGGCACACTCCTGCTTGTTGCTGTATTCAGACGAATAGGTGTCAATTGACGTTACCGTGCACTCGCATCCCTGAAGCACCAATCCGTACTGGCGCATTGCCGTGATGATGTCGGAGGTTACGACAAAATCCACCCTGTCGCCAATCACCTCTTTGTTGAGATAGAACGACACGAGCATAGGCCAGTTCGTTGTCGCCGCCTTTAGTACGAGTTGCGGATTTTTCTCCTGCGGAGCCACATCGCACACCTTAACGCTTATGACATCGCCAAACGTAAGATTCTTGAAAGCCCCGCTGAACAGCATTATCTTCTCGCTCCAGTTTAAGGCGATTCTGCCGTTCCACACATTAGTAGACTTTACAGGTAACGAAGCAAATAATGCCTGAATCGATACTATTAGTATTATACAAATTCGTTTCATCTGATAAAAGGCTATTGTTCGGCGCAAATATAAAAATATTTTTCGTAAAGTAAAAACACTTTATAATGTGAACATCAGACCGATGGCAAAATCTGATTGTTTTTTCACAAAAAACGGATGTATTTTGATTGTATTTTCGCATTGCCCCAGCAGCATTATAGGAGAAATCCGCTTAAAATAGGGAAAATTATTTGGTTTCTGTACAAAACTAAACTATCTTTGCCGCCGCAAACAAACAAAAATTTAGAGGAAAAATGAGAAAATCTATAGTTTTATCGCTATTTGCCCTCGTGGCTCTGAGCAGCTGCGTAAGCAAGAAAGACTTGCTCGACTGCCAAGTAGAATTCAAGCAGGTACAGACAAACTATCAGGATGCCCGAGAGAAACTGGCATCGCTTACAGCACAGCTTGAGGCTGCACAGAAAGCCAACGAGAGCCTTCAGAGAGCACTCAAGGCACAAAAGGAGACTAACACCAACCTTCAGAACTCGCTCGACAAGTCGCTTGTCAATGCAAACTCTAACAACGTGAACATCGCGAAGTTGGTTGACCAGATTAACGAGTCAAACCAATACATCCGCCATCTTGTTGAGGTAAAGAGCAAGAGCGACTCTCTGAACCTTGTGCTTCAGAACAGCCTTACACGCTCATTGTCCAAAGAGGAGATGAAGGAGGTTGACGTTCAGGTTTTGAAGGGCGTTGTCTACATCTCGCTTGCCGACAACATGCTCTACGAGAGCGGTTCGTACAAGGTTAACAGCCGCGCATCTGAAACCCTTTCGAAGATTGCCAAAATCATCAAGGACCACGACGGATATGATGTTCTTATCGAGGGTAACACCGACAACGTGCCAATCTCGCAGACAAACATCCGCAACAACTGGGATTTGTCTTGTCTTCGCGCATCAAGCGTTGTTCAGGAGCTTCAGAACAAGTACGGCGTTGACCCTAAGCGTCTGACAGCCGGCGGTAGAGGCGAGTACAACCCTATCGTATCAAACAACACAGCCGTTGGAAAGCAGCGCAACCGTCGCACTCAGATTATCATCACTCCAAAACTCGACCAGTTCATGGAGTTGATAGACAAGGCTCCAAACGAGTAACAGAAATATTCAATCAGCATAAAGGAGGAAGGCTTCGCAACGAGGCTTTCCTCTTTTTTGAATCGGATTGTTGAAAGTTGAAACTTGAGAATTGAAACTTGAAAATTTGAAAGTTAAAAATTGAGAGGGAAACTTGAATCTACCAAGAAATCATCCATCTTCCTACATTCTTCCTTGACCGTTTTTTACTTTCGACTTACAAATGCCCATTGGCAACCATACATTGCTTTCCAATTAAGACGCCAGTTCGGGATAAGAAAAGGCCATAAAAATTTGTAATCTCGCTAATTGTTGTATCTTTATAGCTGTAAACGAATAAATCGCTCTATACACAACTTCATCATGAACATCTGCTCGGCACTTACTGCGTATTGCTTCTTCGACAACAAGCCTGATGCGTTGCCTGTGCATGTGGAAAACTCAAGACATTTGACTGTTTGAACTGTAATCTTATCTCGAACTGGCGTATTTAGGGGCTTCATATTCCATTAATTCCCATAAATTGAATGGCTGCGTTGTTTGCAATTTGCTCGTACCTTGAACGTACCCTTAACGTACCTTGAACGTATCTTCCCCGAACCTTCCCCGTAGCTACTCCGTTCCTACCCCGTAGCTACCCCGTATCTTCCGGCTTACTTCTCCGTATCTTGAACGTACCTTGAACGTATCTACTCCATACCTTTCGGCTTGGTACTCCCTTGACATCCCCTTACTTTCGGCTTACTTCAATATAGCTTGCCTCTATGTAAAATCTACCTTGATACGAATTTTCAACTTTCAAGTTTCAAATTTCAATTAAATAAAATTGTCAATTGTGAATTGCTCAAGTTTTTCAACTTTCTCAAAGAAATTGTCAATTGGCTTTGGCTTGTTTGTCCGAACCTTCCCCGTTGCTTCTCCGTATCTTGAACGAATCTCGAAAGCATCCCGAACCTTCCGGCTTGTTTCCACGTACCTTGGACGTACCCTGAACGAACCTTCCCCGAACCTTGAACGTACCTTGAACGTAGCTTGGACGTAGCTTCCCCGAAACTACCTCGAAGCTATCGGCTTACTATTGGCTTACCATCGGCTTGCTTGAAAAAACATAGACATTTGCCAATGGCTGTCTTTCGGCTTGTTTCCCTCTATGTTGCGTCTTACTTGATACGTTTTTTCAATTCTCTCTAAACAATTAAGAAAATTCAACTCTCCTTATTTTTGCCAACGATAAACTTTGTATATTTGCATCGAATTATAACGACAAATAAAAATAACAAAACAACTATGTCTGAAAACCTAATTATTGCAGAAGGCAATAAAGAAGAGAAGTATTCTACGCTTTATCCGCAACTAAAGGCTATTGTTGAGGGCGAAAGCGACGAGATTGCAAACATGGCAAACGTGAGTGCATGCCTGATGGACACGTTCGGCTTTCTGTGGGCTGGATTCTACCGCGTTATAGACGGCGTGCTGGTGCTCGGTCCGTTCCAAGGTCCGCTGGCGTGTACGCGAATAAAGAAGGGCAAAGGCGTGTGCGGAACGGCTTGGCAGAATGCCGAAACTATTGTCGTGCCCGATGTTGAGCAGTTTCCGGGACATATCGCGTGCAGCAGCATGTCAAGGTCTGAAATAGTAGTACCGATATTCAAGAACAGAAGCGTTTCGGCCGTGCTCGATATCGACAGCAAGGAACTCGGCACATTCGACCAGACCGACCGCATCTGGCTCGAGAAGGTAGCCACACTCTTCAGCAAATAAAGATGAAGGACGCTCGGGGAAGGACATACATAGCCATCGACCTGAAAAGCTATTTTGCTTCGGTTGAGTGTGTGGAGCGAGGGCTCGACCCTCTCACCACCAACCTCGTGGTAGCTGATGTTAGCCGAACCGAGAAGACCATCTGTCTTGCCGTGTCTCCGTCGCTAAAGGCATACGGCATCGGAGGCAGGGCAAGGCTCTTCGAGGTTACGCGCCGCATAAATGCCGTAAACTACGAACGACGCATAAAACTTCCGGGCTTCCGCTTCGGCGGAAAATCCGTCTCGGACATCGACCTGAAGGCGCATCCCGACTGGGAGGTGGATTTCATACGTGCCACCCCTCGAATGTCACATTACATCGACTACAGCACGAAGATTTATCGCATCTACCTGAAGTATATCGCGCCCGAGGACATTCATGTTTACAGCATCGACGAGGTTTTTATCGATGCCACCGACTATCTGCCTCTGTACAAGCTAACGGCACACGAACTTGCCATGAAGATGATTCGCGATGTGCTCAGTCAGACGGGCATTACCGCCACCGCAGGAATCGGCACAAACATGTACCTTTGCAAGGTGGCTATGGATATTGTGGCTAAGCATATCCCGGCAGACAAGGACGGCGTTCGTATTGCCGAACTCGACGAGATGTCGTACCGCCGCAAGCTATGGAATCACAAGCCGATAACCGACTTCTGGCGCATCGGCAAGGGCATAGCGCAGAGGCTTGCGCCATACGGCATAGACACGATGGGAAAGATTGCGCGAATGTCGGTTGACCGCGAAGAACTATTCTACAAACTTTTTGGCGTTAATGCCGAACTGATTATAGACCACGCATGGGGCTGGGAACCATGCACCATCGACTACATAAAGACATACAAGCCCGAGAACAACTCGCTCAGCAGCGGTCAGGTGCTTACATGCCCCTACACCTTCGACAAGGCGCGAGTGGTTGTAAAAGAGATGGCTGATGCCGCCGCCCTCGACCTCGTAGACAAGCATCTGGTAACCGACCAGATTGTGCTTTACGTCGGCTACGACGTGGAGAGTCTGGCTGACGGCACGAAATACGACGGCGCAATACACATCGACCACTACGGAAGAGCTGTCCCTAAGCCGGCACACGGCTCTGCCAACCTCGGAAGGCATACGTCATCGTCTAACATGATAATAGGCGCGGCAACGAGCCTATTCGACCAAATTGTAAATCCAAAGCTGATGATAAGACGGCTCAATCTGACAACAAACCATGTGATAAGCGAGGATAGACTGGAAGAGAAGCACGAGGCCGTACAACTCGACCTCTTTACCGACTACGAGGCTCTCGAGGAGAAGCAGCGGCAGGAGGAACAGCAACAAAAAAAAGAAAGGAAGATACAAGAAACGATGCTCGACATAAAGCGACGCTTCGGAAAGAATGCCATTCTGCGAGGCACGAACTTCGAGGAGGGCGCAACGGCAAAGGAGCGTAACCAACAGATAGGAGGACACAAGGCATGAACAACGATTTAACACCCGAGGAAGCGGAGGTAATGAGGCAATATGCCGACATAATCGGACTTCCGCATCATGTTTCGGCAACGCACGCGCGCATGTCGATGGAGAATCGCGCCGCCCAGTTTGCCCCTTTCGCCGCGCTCAACGGTCACTCTGCCGCCATAGAAAGAACGGGCGAACAGTATATCGAAAAGATGGAGGGGCAAATGGCAATTGACAATTCGCAGTTGACAATTGACAATTTTGAATTGAAAATTGAAAAAGTTTAATTCAGAATTCATAATTCAGAATTCATAATTATGCTTCCTAATTTAGCAGAAATTGCCGCTCGAACTATGGACACAGGCTATTGAAAAGTATGCAGTAAATCGGCAGAACTAAGCGACTATTCGGGCTTATTTCAAGTCGCAAAGAATGTTTACCATGTCTAATGTTTCGCAAGGCAAGATGCCAACAACACAAGGTTCGTCTTTCTTCTTCCAGAAATTCCTCTTCTCTATTTCGGGATTCCACTCCTTGAAGCCACTAACCCAGACATACTCGTAGTTCCTTCCGTTGAATCTAAGGAGATAATCGCCTCTCGGCTTTCCGCTTTTCAATATGGATTTCATCTCGTCAAGAACATTCATGCTTGAACCGATTAAAGTCCCTTCATAATCATTCTTGAACTTTGCACATCCGTTGTTTCTTTTGCAAACAACAGACTGACCATATACCTTCTTTTTGTAAGCCTTGTCCTTCGGGATTTTGTAGACATCTTTCTCTGGGACATAAGAAGTTTCCAACTCCCAAATTGAGCCGTTGCACACAAAAATATCGTAGGCATAAATTTGGTTCATTAGCGCGGATTGCTTGTAGTTTTCCAATTCTTCCCTCGCCTTTGGGTCGGCAGCATTTGCAAAGTCATTCCGACAGTCAATCTCGCAAGCTTTCATGCGGCGGAAACTGTACCAGATTGAATCGCATAACTTTGTGTAATAATAAACTTCCTGCGGATTTTTCTCTTCCTTAATGTAAACATCTGGATCGGTCTTACAAACAAGAAGGCTGTTCCGGAGAGTGTCGCTATCGGCAATAGCACCCGTCATCGTCTTGACATCGAACGACTTATATCTAACATAATCAGTTATACCGAATCTGTTATTGAAGTTTACCATGTAAGTTTCTCTTTTACTGAGCGACATCGGCAAAACATCGTCAAACTCCTTTTGGCAGAAAGCCGTAAGACCGTCTATCAGCAGAAAGAAAAGAATCATCAGTTTTGTTCTCATTACCATGCGTCGTTTTTATCCATCGCAAAATAAACGTTTTTCCATCAAAAAGGATTCGTTGTAACATTTTTTAACAAACCGATGATTCTTCGGGTTTCCTTCGGGATGCCTTCGGGTTTGGGGCAAAAAAAGAGCCTCATGTCCGAAAGACTGAGACTCTTGTATATTTGAAGAAAGTTTTTTACTCCCACTCGATTGTTGCAGGTGGCTTTGAAGATACATCGTAGCATACGCGGTTTACGCCGCGCACGTTGCGGATAATCTTGTTGCTAACCTCGGCAAGGAACTCGTATGGCAAGTGAGCGAAATCGGCTGTCATGGCATCGGCCGATGTAACGGCACGAAGGGCAACCGGATTCTCGTATGTACGCTCGTCGCCCATAACGCCTACGCTCTTGACATCAGAAAGAAGGATTGCTCCAGCCTGCCAAATCTGGTCGTATAGGCTTACCTCAATCTCGCCGTCCTTCATGTCGGCAGGAACGCCGGCAGCAAGCACCTTGCGAGCCTCCTCGCCAGAGAGCTTAACCTTCCAGTTGCGCAGACCCTGAATGAAGATGTCGTCGGCCTCCTGAAGAACGCGAACCTTCTCAGGAGTGATGTCGCCAAGGATACGCACAGCCAAGCCCGGACCCGGGAACGGATGGCGAGTGATGAGATGCTCAGGCATCTGCAACTGACGGCCCACGCGGCGCACCTCGTCCTTGAACAGCCACTTGAGCGGCTCGCAAAGTTTCAAGCCCATCTTCTCAGGCAGTCCGCCCACGTTGTGATGGCTCTTGATAACCTTTCCTGTGATGTTGAGGCTCTCGATGCGGTCGGGATAGATAGTACCCTGAGCCAGCCACTTTGCGCCCTCAATCTTCTTGGCCTCGGCCTCGAACACATCAATGAAGCCTGCGCCTATAATCTTGCGCTTGCGCTCAGGCTCGCACACGCCAGCCAGCTCGGTATAGAACTTCTGCGAAGCGTCAACGCCGCGCACGTTCAGGCCAAGACACTCGTAGTCGCGAAGCACGTCTTCGAACTCATTCTTGCGCAAAAGACCATTATTTACAAAGATGCAGGTAAGATTCTTGCCTATTGCCTTGTTAAGAAGAACGGCAGCAACCGATGAATCAACGCCGCCCGACAAGCCAAGGATAACCTTGTCGTCGCCCACCTGCTCGCGCAGTTCCTTAACCGTCTGGTCAACGAACGAAGCCGGAGACCAGTCCTGCTTACCGCCGCAGATGTCAACCACAAAGTTCTTCAGGAGCAGAGTACCGTCAACAGAATGGAACACCTCTGGATGATACTGCACGCCCCAAATCTTCTCGTTGTTGGCAGCGTATGCCGCATACTTTACAGTTGATGTTGATGCTATACAACGGAAGCCCTCAGGCAACTTTGTGATGGTATCGCCGTGCGACATCCATACCTGACTGTTCTTGGCAAAGCCCTTGAGGATTGGGTTATCCTCTTCCATAAACTCAAGGTTTGCGCGGCCATACTCGCGAGTGCCCTCAGACTCTACGTTTCCGCCAAAGGTGTATGCCATAAGCTGCGCACCGTAGCATATTCCCAGAATAGGATACTTGCCGCGAATCTGCTCAAAGTCGAGCTTGAAGGCACGCTCTTCATACACACTATAAGGAGAACCCGAGAGAATGACACCAATCACCGAAGGGTCGTCCTTTGGGAACTTGTTGTAGGGCATGATTTCGCAGAACATATTCAACTCGCGGACACGGCGTCCGATAAGTTGAGTGGTCTGCGAACCAAAATCAAGAATAATAATTTTTTGCTGCATTTATTTTTTGGGTATAAAATAAGTTGCGTGCAAATTTAACACAATTTTTCAAAAAATAGGCTCATTATATAAAAAAGAATTGTACTTTTGCCATGCAAAACTATAATCATGTTAAATGAAGAAACTTTTTGTTACGGCACTTATTGCGGCCCTTGCATATTCGGGCGCAACAGCTGCCGATGGAAATAAGAGAAAGAGAGTTGATGAAAGCAAGATGGGGGCATACCTTATGGTTTACCATAAAGATGCCGACCACGGTCTGCACATGGCTGTAAGCTACGACGGATACAAGTGGAGTGCGCTGAATAACGACAAGGCCGTTATTGCCAGCGACACCATTGCCGAGCAGCACGGAATACGCGACCCTCACATCTTCCGCGGCCCTGACGGCGGCTTCTATCTGGCGATGACCGACCTTCATGTATTCGGCAAGCGCGACGGCATTCGTGACACCGAATGGGAACGCGACGGCAAGAAGTACGGCTGGGGAAACAACCGCGGTCTTGTATTGATGAAATCATTCGACCTGATTAACTGGACTCGCACAAACCTCGACTTTACATATCTTGGCGGAAAGTGGAACGACGTGGGCTGCGTATGGGCTCCCGAAGTATGCTACGACGACAAGGCAAAGAAGATAATGGTTCACTTTACCGTACGCTTCGGCGCAGGAAAGGAAAGCATCTACTACATCTATACCAACGACGACTTTACACGCATGGATACAAAGCCTGTCGAGATGTTCTCTGCGCCCGACCACAAATACAGCGTGATAGACAGCGACATCATAAAGTACAAAGGCAAGTATCATCTCTTCTATGTAAGCCACGAGCATACGGCAACGCCTGTTCACGCTACGGCAAAGAAGATAACAGGACCTTATGCCATCGACACCCTCTATCAGGACGGCGAGAAGCGCGGACACGAAGCACCAAACTGCTGGAAGCGCATCGGCGAGGAGAAGTACATCGTGATGTTCGACAACTACCGCACCAATCCGCACAACTTCGGATTTGTAGAGACGGTAGACTTCAAGACATACAAGCCGATAGGATACTTCGACCAGAAAGGCTCGCCTATGACGCGCACCAACTTCAGCGCGCAGAAGCACGGCGCAGTTATCTGGCTCACAAAAGACGAGGCCCTCGCCTTAGAACAACATTGGAACAAGTAAACGCACATCAGCAATGAAAAAAAGTGTAGTATTCGTAATCAGCTCAATGTTGCTAATATGCGTGTCGAGCGGACTTTTCTGGTACGGAAAGCAGCAGATAGACAAGCAGTTGCCGCAATATCAGTATGAGCAGGTGAAGATAGACGAAAGGCATCCGCTAAACAACCTCGTGCCAAACCCGGCATGCAGCATAAAAATAAGTCTGCAATACATAAAAACACCGCACAACGAGGCTTCGGACTTGATAAACAAGGCGATAAGCAAGAAACTCTTCGACAAGGAGAACGACTTGAAGAAGCAGAGCAAGGTTTTTGCCAAGCAATATCGCGACCGCTACATTGCCGACATCGCGCCGCTCTACGCTCAGGAAGAGGCAGGGAGCCACGTTGAAGGCTGGTACAACTACAGCTACAAGGCCGACGGAAAGTTTGCCAACGGCTGTTTCGGAGTACTCAACTATCTTATCCAGACAACCGAATACGAAGGCGGAGCACACAGCATACCTATGTGCATCTACCTTAACTTCGACAAGAACTCGGGCGCACTCCTTACCGCCGACTCAATCTATGCCGAAGGATACGAGAAGAAACTCAACGAATTGCTGCTCGATGCCCTGATGAAGAAACTGCACATAAGCAAGATTCAGGAACTGAAGAAACTGGGATATCTGAGCACAACGAGCATCTATCCTCCCGACAACTTCCTTCTGAAGGAAGAAGGAATACTCTACTACTACAACGTGTATGAAATTGCGCCATACGCTCTTGGAGCAACGCAACTGACAATAAGTTACAGCGACCTCGACGACATTCTGCGCGACGACTTCAAGGACAAGTACAGCGACTCGTCGATTAAACGTGTTATAAACTATTATTCGAAAGAAAAATGATTGATATTATCACAAAATATTTTCCCAACCTGACCGACCGTCAGAAAGAACAGTACGAGGCACTCTACGACCTCTACACCGACTGGAACGCGAAGATTAACGTAATCTCGCGCAAGGACATCGAGAATCTGTACGAACACCACGTCCTTCATTCTCTGGGCATAGCCAAGGTCATCAATTTCAAGCCGGGCACAAAGGTAATGGATTTTGGCTGCGGAGGCGGATTTCCGGGCGTGCCGCTGGCAATAATGTTCCCCGACACGCACTTCCACCTTATCGACAGCATCGGCAAGAAACTGAAGGTTGCCGGCGATATCTCTGAGAAGATAGGACTGAAGAACATCGACTTCTGCCATTGCCGCGGCGAGGAGGAGAAAGGCAAGTTCGACTTTGTTGTGAGCCGCGCTGTGATGCCGCTTGGCGACATGATTAAGATTGTGCGCAAGAACATAGCAAAAGAGCAGCGCAACGCCCTTCCAAACGGTGTCATCTGTCTGAAGGGCGGCGAACTGGAGAACGAGACAATGCAATTCAAGAACCACACCACGATAACAAGCCTCAGCAACGAGTTTACCGAGGAATTCTTCGAGACAAAGAAGGTGGTTTACGTCTCACTTTAAAGCAAAAACCGAAATGCTAAACATCCATACCGTTCGCTGCAACGAATTGCAGGAAAACTGCTACATCGTTTGGGACGAGACCAACGAGGCGGTAATCATTGACCCCGGAATGCGATATGCCAACGAGAAGGAAGCCGTCAAAAAGTTTATCAACGATAATAACTTGACGCTCAAGCACATGCTTAACACACACTTGCATTTCGACCACTCGTGGGGCATCAGTTTCATCAATCACGAATTTGGACTGAAGCCCGAGGCTCACGGCGGCGACATCGACATTTACCAGCGGCTCGACCAGCAGGTTGCCATGTTCATGGGCGATGAATCGCACGAGGAAATCGTTCCGCTTGGCCGTTGCCTTAACGAAGGCGATACGGTTACATTCGGCTCGCACACATTCGGCATCATAGAAACGCCAGGACACACAAACGGCGGCATCTGCTTCTATTGCGAGGCAGAGAAGGTGCTCTTTACGGGCGATTCGCTCTTCCGCATGAGCATCGGACGAACCGACTTTCCGGGCGGAAGTTACGAGGCTCTCTCTCGTGCGCTGAAGACAAAGATAATGACTCTGCCCGATGATGTTACGGCATATCCCGGTCATGGTCCGGAAACAAACATCGGCGAGGAAAAACTAATGAATCCTTATATTTAAAACATACCAAAAATGAACAAGCAAGTTTTCATAGCAGGACCGTGCGTAATAGAGTCGGCTGAATGTCTCGACATCGTTGCGCAGGAACTTGTAAGAATAAACAAGAAATACGGCATCGACATAATCTTCAAAGCATCGTTCGACAAGGCTAACCGAACTTCGATATCGAGTTACCGCGGTCCGGGGCTCGAAAAGGGCTTGCAGATGCTTGCCGACGTAAAGAAGAAATACGGTCTGCGACTTCTGACCGACATTCACGAGAGCCATCAGGCTGCACCAGCCGCCGAGGTGGTTGACGTGCTACAGATTCCAGCCTTCCTATGCCGACAGACCGACCTTTTGGTTGCCGCCGCAAAAACCGGAAAGACGGTAAACATAAAGAAGGCGCAGTTCCTTTCGGGACTCGACATGCAGTTCCCCGTAGAGAAGGTGCGCGAGAGCGGAAACGACAACATCTGGCTTACCGAGCGTGGAAACATCTACGGATACAACAATCTGGTGGTAGATTTCCGCAATATTCCTGATATGAAGCAGTTTACACCAACCGTTATCATGGACTGCACGCACAGCGTTCAGCGTCCCGGAGCAGCGGGTGGAAAGACTGGCGGAAACCGCGAGTTTGTTCCATCTATGGCTCTGGCAGCCAAGGCTTTCGGTGCAAACGGATTCTTCTTCGAGACACATCCCGACCCGGAGAAGGCTCTTTCGGACGGTCCGAACATGCTGTATCTTAACGAGTTGGAAGAACTCATCGGAAAACTCATAGAAAAATAACAAAACGATGAGCAAGATAAAGGAATATGCCATAAAATGCCTGCAAGATGAGGCTCAGGCTCTGCTCGACCTCATTCCGCAACTTACCGATGATTTCGACAAGGCTGTTGAAATCATTCTCAACTGCAAAGGCAAACTGGTTATCACAGGTGTGGGCAAGTCGGGACACATAGGCGCGAAGATTGCCGCAACGCTTGCCAGTACGGGCACACCGTCGTTCTTCATCAATCCGCTCGATGCCTATCATGGCGACCTCGGAATGATTCGCACGGGCGACGTGGTTATGGCCATCAGCAACTCGGGCATGACCGACGAGCTTCTGCGCATAATTCCGTATCTTAACGAGAATAATATTCCGGTTATCGGCATGTCGGGCAATCCCGAATCGCTTCTTGCCAAGCACAGCACATGCCACATCTGCATAAAGGTGAAGCGCGAGGCTTGTCCGCTTAATCTTGCGCCTACGTCGTCTACCACCGCCACACTTGCCATGGGCGATGCCATTGCCTGCGCCCTGATAGAGATGCGCGAGTTTAAGGCAACGGACTTTGCTCAGTTCCATCCGGGCGGCTCGCTTGGCCACAGACTGCTGACGCGCGCCAAGGACATTATGCGCAAGGAGAATCTGCCTATCGTTCCGCCAGAAATGAAACTGAGCGAGGCAATAACGCACATAAGTCAAGGAAAGGTGGGACTGGTGATAATAATGACTGGCAGCCGCATAGACGGAATTGTTACCGATGGAGACGTGCGTCGAGCAATGCAGAATAATCAGCAGAATTTTTTCAATCTAAACGTGAGCGACGTGATGACAAAGAAGCCGAAGACTATCGCCCCAACGGTCAAGGTGGACGATGTGCTGCGGACGCTTCACAAGAACAAGATCCACTCACTTCTGGTGGTTGACGAGGAGATGAACCTGCTTGGAATAGTCGATGAATTCGACTGCTTTATATAAAAAAATCGCCGTTCCTGTATCTTGCAAGAACGGCGATTTTTTTTTGAAATGTATCTTAGTTTATGCCTTAAAGAAAATAAAGACAAGCAATCTAAAAATTATAAGGAATGCAAAACAAATCAGAATAATTGTCCTTCTGTCCTTTTTTCGTCTTTCTTTATCATCAGCATCGCGCAAATATGAGTTGCGGTCAATTCTTGTCTGATAGCCATTGCCGTCAGTACTTGAATTTGCAGAAACGGAATTGCCAGCCTCATCGTTTGTAGAAACTCCGCACGACTTATCAGACATCTCTTCACATTCAGAATTATTCTCGCGACGAAGACGATGTTTTTCAAGCATATCGCTGTAACTCTTCATCACGTCCGACTCGTTTTTGTACAACTCGTCAAACTGTGCCTTGAACCGAAGATAGATAGAATCATCCTTTCCGCGAACAATTCCGAGATAATTGATTTTACCCCTCAGAAACTTGCTCACCTCTATGCTATGGTAATACTTATGATAATCCTTCTTTCGGTTGTTTCGATACGCACAGCAGCAAGCCGCCTCGTAGCCGTATTTCTTCCAGACAAACAACAATGTGCGAATCTCACGGATGTAACGGCGCGAAACGTTCAGCTTCTTGTTTACAACGATGCCCGTAACCTCCTGATGGCGTGTTTTAGACTGCAAACGAACCTTCTTTTGGTTTATAACGAAGCCGTATGACGAGATTATCTCCTTAATTTTGTTGTAGAACGCACCGTTGAAGTCGAACACGTTTACATCCGAACTGAATGTGATATCGTCGGCATAGCGCGAGAATGTTACGTTGTTTTCGGCAGCCACCTTTGCAATATCCTCGTCCATCTGTCGGCACACAAAATTAGAGAGCAACGGCGATGTTGGGAATCCCTGCGCCAAAACGTCAACACCATCTTTGCGATAGGTGCAAAGCCCCGAAATAAAATCTACGGCAAACGGCGAGAACTCGAAAGGCTTTGCCGACAGGACTTGCTTTACCTGCTCGCGCGTGATGCTCGGAAAGAAATTGCTAAGGTCGATATTCAACACAAAATTCTTGCCAGTATGCAGCGCGGCATTATCGGCAACAGAGCGTCCTTGCACAAACCCATAAGCCCACGGAGTTGCTTCCTCGTACGATTGCAGAATTTTCAGAATCGCTTTCAGTCGTACTCTAAAAGCAGGCTTCGGAGCAACGATTTCTCTAAAACCGCCCTTTCGCTTTGGAATGTTGAATATTCTTAATCTGTTATAATCATCTTTCGCTGTATCAACATAATAATTTAATTGAGAAACGCTCCTCCATTCTAAAGGCATACTATCATACAGATAGCCATTCTTACTATTTGTCCTTAGCCAATATGGTTCTCTCCTAACATCATTGACAGCATCATATAATATCTGCGCAAGTTGCTTTGCAGATTCCAAGTTTTTCAGCTGTCTATCAACAGTTTCCTTGTCAAATTTCAAATTCTGTTTTTGGCGTATCATAGGTTATTTTTATAAAATAGAAAAAGGAACGTTCCCTCATTACTTATTGTAGTGAAATAATCATTACACTACAAAAATATAGCTTTGTAAAAAAGCTCTGGCGAATGCACCAGATTACTTCTAATATCTTTGGGAGCGTTCCGATTGTGCAAAAATACACAAATTTTCTATATCCGCAAAAGAATGGCTTTCAAAATACAACAAAAAATCCATCTTTCTGCGCCAAACTCTTGACTGTCGAAAGACGGATTTCTCATTTTCTATTTATTAACCACATTTATCGGTTTACCATCAATGTATGCCTTTACGTTTTCAACGCATTGCGACATAAGTCTCTGGCGCGCCTCGGTTGTTGCCCACGCAATGTGCGGAGTGATGTAGGCATACTGGCAGCGAATAAGCGGATGGTCTTTTGACGGCGGCTCAACGCTCAGCACATCGGCTCCGTAGGCGTAGATAACGCGTTCGTTAAGGCATTGTGCAAGTTCCACGTCGTTTACCAGCTGACCGCGTCCAGTATTTATCAGCATAGCCGTATTCTTCATCTTCTCTATGGTGCTGCGGTTCATCATCTCGCGAGTGCTGTCGGTAAGAGGGCAGTTAAGGCTCACGAAGTCGCAGGTAGACAGCAGCCCTTCTAACTCGGCCTTGTGTATGCCCGTATGCGAAAGTTGCAGCGGCGTTTTTGAAGTGTAGGCATACACGTCCATTCCGAAAGCCTGAGCTATTCGAGCCGTAGCCATTCCGGTGTTGCCAAGACCGATGATGCCCATCTTCTTTCCGTGAAGTTCGGTGAGCGGAGTGTTCCAGTAGCAGAAATCGGCATTCTGACTCCAACGCCCGTAGCGGTTCAGGTCGGCATAATGCTCAACGTGGTTTGTAACGGCAAGAATAAGGGCGAAAACCTTCTGCGCCACCGACTCGGTGCTGTATGCCGGAATGTTTGTAACCACCACACCAGCCTGTTTTGCCGCCTCGGTGTCTACCACGTTGTAGCCGGTAGCCGTAACGCCAATGTATCTCAGACTTGGCAGAGCCTTTATGTGCTCAGCCGTGATTACCACCTTGTTTGTCAAGATTATGTCGAAGCCGTCGGCGCGTTTCAGCACGTCCGAAGCGTCGGTACGGTCGTAAACCTTTACTTCTGCAATTTCTTCAAGTCCCTTCCACGACAAGTCGCCCGGATTGAGGGCATATCCGTCGAGAACAACAATTTTAGCCATATCAATCAGTTTTTACATTTGAATGCAAAGTTACATTTTTTTTGAGAAAGAACGGCATTACTGCCTTTAGAATGATTTGGATACCAAATCGGAACAAGAGAACCAAGGCTGCGTAGAAAACCCGAACGAAACCCGAAGGCATCCCGAAGGATTAGCAGCAAACTTCGTATTCTTTTTTCATTTCAGGCAAGAGATGCTTGAGTTGGTTTACCGACGGAATGAAACTCTTGTACTCCGTTAGGATGAACTTCTTTACAAGCTCGAACTTGTCCTCGAAATCGTTGTCGCGGCAGAGGCGCAGGAACACGACGCCACGAATTATCTGCTCCGGAGCTGTGATGCCGCGGATTATCTTAACCCAGTCGGGATAGGCTTTGATGTCTGAGCACAGCCTTTCCCACAAGAACTGTGGAGACGAATAGTCTTCTACAAAGTCGCCGAACTTTTCTTCGATAAACTGCCATGTGGCAAGGCAGAGTTTCTTTACGTCATCGTCGTTAATACATTCACTATCATTTAGTTTAACGATTTTCTTCGGAAGCTCGAGTTCTATCGTTCCCTGATGGTCGCCGTCGCGCGATTTTAACTGAATGTCAATCTTTTGCATCCATTCTTCGACCTTGTCGAGGCGGATGCTTGGCGGATTGATGCAGAGGCAACCATTGTTGCCGACCATAAACGAGAAGATAAGGTTGCCTATATCTGTTGGACGTGTGTAGTAGAACACGTTTTTATAGCGATGCACGTTGCAGAAACCGTGATTGCGGAGGCTGACATCGATATAGCTGCCTACAATCTCTATGGTGTTCCTTTGCAATTGGATGCTTTCAGTCTTTTCTTTGCTGTCTTTCTTGCCAAAGAAAAAGTCCATAAGTTGTTGCAGACCTCGATTTTCCTTTGCATTTTCTTCGCTACCGAGCAAAGCCAAAAGTTCTTTGTTTACCTGCTCTGGCGGAGTTGGCACGAATTTCTTTGCCGTCTTCTTTTTAGGTTTATCTGTTGGGGCAGATACTGGCGTAAAGTTTTTTGCAACCATAGCCCTTATCTTCTCCATCTCTGCCTCTTCGTTTGGCGAATCCATGCTGTATTTTGGCTCGATGGTTGGAAGAAGTTGCTTTAACTTTTCGTAATACGGAATATAAAGTTTTGTAGAGTTTTGATATTCCGGATTGTAAAGTATACCATCAATATATTTTACTTTGTCTTCAAATAGAGGATCATCACATAGTTTAGAGATTACTAATCCTCTGAAAAAGCCTTCCACCCCACCCCATATTATACCTTTGTCATATTTAAACCAAAAAATATTTTCTTTGTCAAGTTCTTCCATCTTGCGAACTATATTCGGCAAATACAGATATGTTTCAACAAACTTCTTGGCTGTTCCAAAAAGATATTCCAAGAAGTAATCAACAACCTTGTTTACATCATCTTCGGTTTTGACAACGTAGTCATTGTACTTTTCCAAATTGGTCTTGTCCTCGATGGTTGTACGAAACATTGTTTTATTATCGATAAGTATGCCCCTACCCGGAATCCACTCTGTATCTCCTATACATTCGGTAATATATGGTTCAACCTCTTTAATTGCCAATTCTATGGGAAAGAATTCAATAGGTTCTTTGACAAACTGAATATCAAATTTTACTTTATAAAAACTATTATCAAACACATAAATTGGATTATGACCGGAATCGCAAACTCTTTTCCATCCAAGAGGTTTCAATTCCGCATCAAGACGTTTGAACACTATTTTCTTTTTTTCATTCTTTAGCATATTTATAATTACAAAGATTTTGTTATTGTATTTTTGTTTTAATCAGAAAAACAATAGCGAAGATAACAAAAAAACAGAAATAAACATTTCTTTTCACATGAAAAACAAAAAAGAGCAACCATTATCTGATTGCTCTTTTTAGCGGAGAGGGAGGGATTCGAACCCCCGGAACGTCGCCGTTCGGCGGTTTTCAAGACCGCTGTAATCGACCACTCTACCACCTCTCCAAACTTCTTTGAGAAGTACTCTTCTTTCGAAAAGCGATGCAAAGATACTATATTTTTTGAATTCAGCAAATATTTAGAACAGATTTTTTAATTATTTTTTGAGTAATTTTACATTTCCTATTCATTTCACTTGCTCAAAACAATGTTTTTGCATACTTTTGTACAAAAATTAGGTTTCATCATGACCCACAAAATAAATAATCTAAACACGAATTACTTCAGGATAACAGAAAATTTACTCGAAGAATTTAGCATCGGCACACCAACGGTCAGCCGCAACGCATACATCATCTTGTGCGAGCAAGGACTTGCCGAGATTCAGGTAAACCTCAGCAAAGTTCTTCTGCAACAAGACGAGGTGCTGTGCCTGTTCCCGTCGGACACGGTTTCGATTTGCCGCAAAAGTCCCGACTTCAGGGTGCTGTGCTTCACCTTCAGCGACGAGTTTATGTGCATGGCATCGGTAAACATCGAGAACGTGGTTATGAGATTCATGCACGCCAACTTCCACCTTAAGCCAAAGCCCGAGAGCCTCACGGTTATAAAAAGATGGTTCTACTTTATAAAAGACATGTTCATAACCGCCGACAAGGAGGTTAAGCACGAACTTATGCTGATGCAACTGCGATGCATCTATCTTGGCATATACAGCGCCGGCAAAAAATGGATTCGCGAAAACGGAATAAAGTACAAGGAAACGCTGACACGCAGCACCGTACTGTTCCATAAATTCGTAGAACTGACGATAAAATACTCGGCAAGAGAGCGAGAGGTCAACTTCTACGCCGACAAGATGTGCATCTCGTCGAAATACCTTAACACCATAGTAAAGGAAATAGAGCACAAAACTGCGAAGGAATACATTGATGAGCGCGTGATTACGCAACTAAAAATTAAGATAAGGACATCGACAAACAGCATTCAGGAGATTTCAGACGAGTTCAGGTTTACAAACCAGAGCCATCTGGGCAGATACTTCAAGAGGCTTACAGGCATGACCATATCTGAATACAAGAAACAGCAGTTCAGCAACGATTATTCATAACATTCAGACACTAAAAAAAGGCGCAGATTTCTCACGAAATCCGCGCCTCCACATTTTCCTTTAAAACTTGCTTATTTAAAAAAAAAGTTGTTTCTGAAATTACATTGCGAAACTGTTGAAGCCACCGTCTACAACAGCCACAGTACCTGTTACGAATGCAGCAGCGTCGCTCATAAGATAGTGGATTGTTCCGCAAAGCTCCTCAGGCTTGCCGAAACGTTTGAACGGAGTCTGACGGATTACGTCTTCGCCGCGCTTTGTTAGGCTGCCGTCCTCGTTTGTAAGCAGACGAAGGTTCTGCTCTGTAAGGAAGAAGCCAGGAGCAATGGCATTTACACGAATCTTCTCGGTAAACTTAGAAGCCACCTCGTTAGCCATAAACGCCGTAAAGTTTGAGATACCAGCCTTAGCAGCAGCATAGCCGCACACACGTGTCATAGGACGGAAAGCAGCCATTGACGAGAAGTTGATGATGCTTCCCTTGCCCTGCTTAACCATAGGCTCAAGGAAAATCTGAGTTGGGATAACCGTACCTGTAAGGTTAAGGCTCAGAACCTTCTGGAACTCATCTGGCTTAAGGTCGAAGAAATTGCCGTCTGGAGCGATTGTCGCACCCGGCATATTTCCGCCTGCTGCGTTAAGAAGGCAGTCAACTCTGCCATACTTAGCAAGAATGTCGGCGCAGTTCTGTTTAACAACAGCCTCGTCCATAACGTCGGTCTTCAGGAAGATGCACTCGCCACCCTCGGCAACGATGCCGGCAGCGATTTTCTCGCCTACCTCAGCCTTACGACCCATGATTACAACCTTTGCGCCCTCTTTTGCAAGATAAGCTGCAATGCAACGGCCAAGCACGCCTGTTCCACCAGTGATAACAACTACCTGACCCTTTATATCGAACAGATTATTCATCTTTTTCTATCTTTTTTATTGATTATTACTTACCTTCTTCAATCTCTCTTCTTACGGTTGCCATAACACCCTCAACCTGACCAAGGGCGAACATACGACCGTGGAAGCTGTAGCCTGCATTGTATCCGCCGTTCTCATCGCCAAGCATACATGGACCGTGGTCTACGCGCATTGGCAGAGAAGGATTCTCGCGCTCGAAGATGCGCACGAGCTCGATGACATTGGCACGACCGCCAAGATGCGATGCCTCCTGAAAATCGCCGTTTGGCTGAACCTGAGTACTGCGCAGATGAACGAAGTGAGTGCGCTTTGCATACTTGCGAGCCAAGGCAGGAACATCGTTCTGAAGTCCCGCGCTGAGAGAGCCGGCACAGAATGTAAGTCCATTATGCGGATTGTCTACCGCGCTCAAGAACCAGTTGATATCCTCATCGTTGCAGACGATGCGAGGCAATCCGAGAATCTGCAATGGCGGATCGTCTGGGTGAACGCACATGTTCATTCCCCACTCCTCGCATGTTGGCATGATTGCGCTCAAGAAGTACTTCATGTTCTCGCGAAGCTGGTCTTTTGTAATGCCATCGAAAAGTGCCAGCAAGTCGCGGAATTTCTGAACTGGGTTGAAGTCGTTCTCGCTGATGTTACCATTCACAAAGCCCTGAGTCTTAACGATGATAGTATCAACAAGAGCGTCGTCGTCCTCCTTCGTCATAGTCTTCTTCAGTTCGGCAGCCTTTGCAAGAACCTCATCGGTATAATCAGCCTCGGCACCCTTACGCTGAAGGATGTAAATGTCGAAGTAAGCAAACTTAACCTTGTCGAAGAAAAGGTTGCTTGTTCCATTTGGATTTGGATGGAACAACTCGGTACGCGCCCAGTCGAGCACAGGCATGAAGTTGTAGCAAATTGTGTGAATGCCGCACTTGCCAAGATTTGCCAGACTAATCTTATACTTCTCGATAAGTTCGTCGCGGTCTGGGCCAGCATACTTGATTGATTCGCAGACTGGAAGACTCTCGACAACAGACCATCTCAAGCCGAACGACTCGATATAGTTCTTCAAGTCCATAATCTTCTCAACAGTCCAAATCTGATCGTTAGGGACATCGTGCAATGCTGTTACAATACCCTCCACGCCAATCTGGCGCAACATGGAAAGAGTAATTTTGTCATTCTTTCCAAACCATCTCCAGGTTTTTTCCATTGGTATATTTGTATTATAGTTTTTATTCGTTATCAGAGCACAAAGATAGACATTTTATTCAATACACAAAAACGAACCGTTATTTATATTGCAAAACGTGAGCAAGATTATGCCCTGAGTCAAGAGGCGGCTAAAACATAAGTCCGAACGAGAGAAGCAGTCCGACGTTCTTCGTGCAGTTGCTAAAATTCAGACTTGCCTCTATCGGACCGAGCGACGTGTTGTAGCCCCATCCTATCATGCCGCCGTAAAGAGTTTCGCCATCGCTCTCTATTGCCGACGACAGCGTCAGACCGCTCCAGCCAACGCTTGTGGCAGCAACAAGATAGTTGTTGTCCATAACCCTGAGGTTGGCACGGCACGAGCCTTGAACAAAAATCTTGTTTATCGCCTCCATCTTGTTTATTCCGTAGAACTGTATCTGCGAGTCGAGATACGTTCCGTACGGATTTCTGCCGCCAATCCAGTTTGCCATCGTCATGGAATAGTTGTTGCCCACGATGAAACGCGTTGCTGCCGACGGCAAGATGGTGAATCGCTTGCTTATCGGGAAAGCCACCTCGCCAAACGCCGCAATGGTGCTCACCGGAGCCTCGTTGTCGTACTTATACATATTGTCGGTAACAAGTTCGTATGTAGTCCTGAATCTACCACCCGATGTTGGAAACGAGCGTTTGTTCATCGTATTACCCTCAACTCTGAAGAAATACTT
This sequence comes from Bacteroidales bacterium KHT7, assembly GCA_900102385.1. Lineage (GTDB taxonomy): Bacteria > Bacteroidota > Bacteroidia > Bacteroidales > Bacteroidaceae > Ga6A1. Next base: position 175,713 of record FNBQ01000003.1, read on the forward strand.
TATCAGATGCTCGTTGTCGAGAACCGAAGCCGTGCCGTCGCTCGACAGATAATCGGTATAGTACACGTTGTCATACTTCAGTCCGAAGCCGATGAGCAGATGCCGCCAACTGTGAACAAAATCGAGTTGAAGAATGTTGCGGTTAAACGTAACCGTAGAACACTTTACGTCGGCATCGTAGACCGAGAAATCGCGATGGTTGAAGATGTACGAAGGCGAGATGAACCAGCCTTTTATCGGCTCGTAAGCCAACTTTGCCTCAACATCGAGAATCTTGCCGAGGCGCGCCGTAAGCGAAGCATAACTGCCGTTTCGCAGGTTCGGTACTTGGATTGTTCCGTTCAGAATAAGGGCTGCCATATCCTCGTTATCGAACCGTGCACCGAGACTCAGATAGTTCGAAGGTGCTTTGTGCTGCTGAATGCTATCGCGCATAAAGTACAAAGCCCAATCGGGCACAATATAGTCGGGCCGCGGCTTTACATCTTCAATTCCGAGCATATTGCGCAGCTTGACCATATCGTCGAACTTGGCGCGCGCAGCATCCTCTCCGCGAGCCACAAGCGTATCTATCGCCGTCTTGTTGAAACTTGCAGCCGAAAATCCATCTACATTCACTTTAATATAGATGTCGGTCTGGTCAACATTAAGCTGATACTGCGCCTTTCCCGAGATGTTTATAAGTTGTCCGAGCACACTCATGGCAGACGACAGGTTTTTCGCTTCCATAAGGTCGCTCTGCACGTCAACGCCGATGATGATGTCGGCTCCCATCGAGCGCGCCACATCAACCGGATAGTTGTTTATCATGCCGCCGTCAATAAGCACGAGCGAATCTTTGTAAACAGGCGTGAACACTCCGGGAATAGCCATGCTTGCGCGCATTGCCTTTGCCAGATACCCGTCGTGGAAAACAACTTCATCGCCATTTACAAGATTCTGCGACACGCAGGCAAAAGGAATAGGTAGTTGGTCAAAATCGAGCGAATCGGCATACTGCGCCGTAAGTTGGTTGAAGAGAGCCTCGATGTTCTTTCCCTTCAGCAGTCCGCCCTCGACGACCTCGCCGGGGAATTTCATAAACGGAACGGAAAGGATGAAAGGCATCAGCTCCTTTGTTCGGTAATAAGGAAATCGATCTTTGTTGAGTTGGTCGGCAAGAAGTATTGACCAGTCCTGATTTGACAATATGCTGTCGAGTTGATGTGCGTTGTAGCCTATCGAGTACAGTCCGCCCACGATGGCTCCCATAGATGTGCCTACGACATAATCTACGGGAATTCCGGCCTCCTCGATAACCTTTAGCGCGCCGATGTGTGCCGTTCCCTTTGCTCCTCCGCCGCTCAGCACAACGGCAACCTGTTTTCGGCGATGCCTGTACTGTGCGCTGACCGATGAGAGCAGCACCATGAACAACAAAAATATGCAAAAAATTCTTTTCATCAGAAAAATAATAAAAGGCCCGACGGAGAGATTATCCACATCGGGCCAAGAAAATCTAAAAATTCGACTATTCCTTGCTCTTTTTACAAGCCAAGGTCTTTCTTTATCAATTCTACTCTTGCCTCAGCCTCCTTGACTGCGCCGTCGTAGCATTTTGCACATTCCATCTTACCCGGAATCTCGGTGTAGAACTTAATCTTTGGCTCTGTTCCAGAAGGACGGACTGAAATCTTCAGGCCATCAGCCGTAAACCACTGAAGAACGTTGCTTGTGTCTGGCATAACCAAATCGCTCTCAACGCCGTTGTTCACCATCTTCAGAGTCTTGTAATCCTTGATTACAGTTACAGGCGAGCCGGCAATCTGCTTTGGAGGATTATTGCGGAAGTTCTCCATCATAGCCTTGATTTCGTCTGCTCCGCTCTTACCCGGCTTTGTTACAGAGATTGCATACTGATAAGAGAATCCGTACTCAAGATAAATCTTCATCAAGAGGTCGTACAGAGTCATGCCATTATCCTTAGCCCATGCAGCAATCTCGCAAAGCAAGCAGATTGATGCTGGCGAATCCTTGTCACGCACCTTGTCGTATGGCAAGTAACCGAAGCTCTCCTCGCCACCGCCGATATACTTCTTCTCGCCCTCGCTAATCTTGATTTCGCGTGCAATCCACTTGAAGCCAGTGTAGCAGTCGCGCAACTCAACGCCGTTCTTCTTTGCGATGTCAGCGATAGTCTCGGTTGTAACGATTGTCTTAACCATAAACTCGTTGCCCTTGAGCTGACCGAGTTTCTTCTTGTTCTCGATGATGTAGTAAGAGAACATCAAGGCTGTCTGGTTTCCGTTAAGGATGTACCACTCGCCCTTTGAGTCGCGGCAGACAACGGCAAGACGGTCGGCATCTGGGTCTGATGCAAGAACGAGATCTGCATTCAGCTTAGTTCCGAGTTTCATACCGAGGGTCATAGCCTCAGAGTTCTCAGGGTTTGGAGATACAACTGTTGGGAAGTTGCCGTCTACAACCATCTGCTCCTTAACCACGTTGATATTCTGGAATCCCCAAGTGCGGAGAGCCGCTGGGATAATAACTCTACCTGTTCCGTGAAGCGGAGAATAAACGATGCAGAGATCCTTCTGACGGTTGATGACGTCTTGGTCTACAAGAGCCTCATGAACGGCCTTCAAGTAGTCGATATCCATCTCACCGCCGATAATCTTAATCAAATCCTCGTTTGGCTCGAACTTAACATCGTTGATTGAGACCTTGTTAACCTCATCGATGATGCCAGTATCGTGCGGTGCAAGAACCTGAGCACCGTCGTCCCAGTAAGCCTTGTAGCCGTTATACTCGCGTGGATTGTGGCTCGCCGTGATATTAACACCAGCCTGAGCGCCAAGCTGACGGATGGCGAACGAAATCTCAGGAGTTGGACGCAATCCCTCGAAGAGATAAACCTTAATGCCGTTGGCTGAGAAGATATCGGCAACAGTCTCGGCAAACAGACGAGAGTTGTTTCGGCAGTCGTGACCAACCACAACTGCAATATCCTTCTTGCCTGCAAAAGCCTTGTTTATATAGTTTGCGAAACCCTGAGTAGCCATACCTACGATGTACTTGTTCATGCGGTTTGTACCAGCACCCATAATTCCTCGCAAGCCACCTGTACCAAATTCAAGGTTACGATAAAAAGCATCAATCAATGCTGATTTGTCTTCGGCCTCGAGAAGTGCCTTAACCTCAGCCTGTGTTTCTGAATCGAATGCAGGAGAAAGCCACTTCTTAGCCTCTTCTGTGCATTGCTTTATTAACTGATCATTTTCCATAATGACTTTGTTCAATAGTTAGTTTAACAAAATATAAGGCAAATATAGTAAAAGGTTGCGAGAAAAAATAATTTCTCGCAACCTTTTTGTTATTTTTTGTCATGATTTTCCGAAGGAACCAAAAACCTGTCGCCGGTCTTCTTTACAATGTCTTCCTGCATAGGCTTTGGATAACCTACCCTCGTAGGCTCTTCGCCGTAGCCGAATTTCGTCTTCTTGAACTCCCATTCTCCGATGGAATTCTTCTTGACTGGTCTTACGGTCATGTCGTTGTACTTTACCAGAAGGAACTCGCCCAGCTTCTTCCATCTCTTGAACGTCTTGTTGGCACAATCGTTAGAGTAGTTGGTCAGATATGTCTGCACAAGCTGAGGGTCGTCGTCGTAAAGTTCCTTTGCTTTCCTCTCAACGTTAGGCTGTTCCTTGTGATACATGCCTTCGAGGTCGTTCTGAACTTCGCGGAGGTCGGCAATCATCAGATTATACTTCATGTAAATCATGTTGCTAATCCAGTTGCACACCCAGAAGCTCGAATCCCACGAGAATTTGATGTCCGAAGCCGTTCCGCCAGCCAAGCATTTTGGAATGTCGGTGGTGCAGCAATACACCGGAGTGTAGGCAATCATATTGGCATCGTCTGTACCGAACCACTGCACACCGCCAATCCAACTAGGGAACCACGAACGCATCTGCGCCACAGTGGTGAACGCTGTCTGCTGAGTAGAAATTGGTCGCTCGTTGTAGTAGAGTTTGTCGCCGACCTTGAATGTGAGCGGCGTTGGACGGTAAGGTGACTCGTACATTCCTGCGCCGGCATCCTTAGCCATTTCCATGAATGTATTGTCGTAATGGTCGCGCATACACTCGCAAATCTCGTTTACCGACAGAAGGCGGTTTGGCTTGATATAAAGCGGCATCGCCTCCTTGCTCTTGCCCATGATATAGTCCTGATACTTGTTTATCTCGGGATTATATGCTCTGAAGAAGCTCCAGATGCGGGCATCGCAGAAATGCGCGCTCTCGAAGTCGGTAGGACTATAGGCGTCGCTGAAGCTGAAATCCTTGTTCGGACCTTTGTAATAGCCTTTCTCGCGTGCAAAAGAGACTACATCCGAAGAGTACATTACATTTTCCTTGTCGCTCATGTCGAACTTGCGTATACGGCTCTGGTTTGCGTGTCCGCTTATGCAGTCGTCCGGGATTCTTACGGCAACCCAAACGGCCCCGTGTCCGCCCGGACCTTTGCCTATCATATCCATAATCCACGCCTCTTCGGCATCGGCAATGGTGAACGATTCGCCAGAGCTGGCATAGCCGTACTGCGCCACAAGGTCGGTCATGACCTTTATTGCCTCACGCGCCGTTCTTGAACGCTCCAAGCCTATGTAGATAAGGCTTCCGTAGTCAATCTTAGGCGCACCCGGACCGCGAAGAGTGTCGAGCAGTTCCTTTCGTCCACCGAAGGTCGACTCAACAATCGTTACCTGATGCTCGTTCATGTTTCCTACAACGTTGTAGGTGTATTCCTGTTCTGGAATGTCACCGAGATACTCATTGGTATCCCAGCAGTTTATTCGCCGTTTGCTTCCCGGCAGATGTTTTCCTGCGTTTCTGTGGTAAAGGAAGCCATAGAGTCCGTAGCTGTCGGCATTGTACGACACAATGACCGAGCCGTCGACAGAAGCTTTCTTTCCGACAATCAGACTGGTACATGCACGCATCGGAATCATGCAAAGCAGCAGTCCTACCAGTACTGTAAACCTTTTCCCCATCTATTACAATTTCTTTCTTGTTTTTGTGCTAATATACAAATTCCTGCACATCGACCGTCTTGTTGCCACAATTATCTGTTGCCACAAATTCGAGCCGATGCTTTATGTTTCGCTGAATATCAACATCTTCGAGATGACACGTCAGCACTCCACGTTTGTTTGTAAAAAGTGCGAATTTGCCATCAATCTTGCATTTGTAGTGCTGTAGTCCGCTCTCCTTGTCGGAGATGACGTACTTAACCACTCCAAGCCTGCTCCAGTTCTTCTTCGCTATCGGATTGAACCGAGGACCTATCGTATCGACCTGCACCGTGTAGGTTGCTCCAAGGTCGCGCACTCGGCCGCTCACCCATCCGTTGTCGCTGTTGTATCGTCCACCCATATATCGCCATCCCGTTGCGGTCTTCATTGCCACATAATAGCAGCGAGTCTCTACCGGCAGCGGATTGCGCACGGCAATCATTATCGTTGCCCATGTGTTGAGCGGAAACACATCGTCGTGCAATCGATATGTGTTCGAAATGCCCTTTGGCGACACGATGGTCTGAACATTCAGCGGAGCATCGTCGTAGAGCAGTCCGCGAGGTATTGCCAGTTCCATTCCCGGCTCCTGAACAACGTTCGTACGATTCCAGTGCAGGAAATGCCTTACGTTAGGGACTTGATATTCAGGAATCGGACTTTTCTTTCCAACCACATTGAATTCTACCGTTCCGCGGTTGCCGTAATGGTCTTCGAGAATGTATTTAAACTTGTAGATTCTTTCCTCGTTAATATCAATAACGCCTCTGTTCTTGTCGAGATTGAGCATCTGCAACGAGTTTCCCGGCGCAGCAAAAGATTTAAGAAACCAAATTCGGCTTTTCCTGAAAACATCGTAGTCGCCCCATGAGTTGACCATTCTGTGCTCTATCGGGTAGAACTTGTCGAGATGACTTTCAAACCGTTGTATTCCGTCTACGAAGAGTTTTATCGAGTAGATGCCGTAGTGATTGAACGTCTTGTTCATCATATCTTCTCCGTAGATGCCAACGCCAATCTTTCCCCACGCATTTATGGTATCGCGAACCACTCCTCTTATTCCGCCTTTTACCTTGTATCGCTGTTTTGTCGTGAGTCCGTTTATCACGCCTTCGCCTCTCTGCGGATAGAACATAATCTCGTTGCCGTGCGGCGGTATTGTATCTTGCAGAAGATGCTTGAAGTAAGGCAGAGGGTCAACAAGTTCATCGGTTGCCGTGTTGTGAAGTTCGAAGTGCAGGTGAGGGCCATGCGATGCGCCCGTATTTCCGCTGTACGCGATGAGTTCGCCCTGCTTAACCCTTATCTCACGAGGGCCGAGTTTTATGTCGACCATATCCAGTTCGTGCTGGATGCAATATTTTTTTACAAACTTTGCTATCTCAGGAGCAAACTTCTGCAAATGGCAATAGACCGATGTGTATCCGTTAGGATGAGTTACATACAACGCATTGCCAAACCCAAACAAGCCAATGGTGATACGCGAAATGTATCCGTCAGCCACACAATACAACTCCTTACCTTCAACTCCCTGAGTCTTGAAGTCAAGACCGGCATGCATGTGGTTCGGTCTTGGTTCTCCGAAATTTCCCGCTATGAAAAGCGGGAACTTAAATGGTGCTTCAAACTGTATCTTGCTTTGTATATCCTGAGCAGTAGCAAAGACACTCGCCACGAGAGCGAGTGTGCTACATACTAATCTTTTCATTTTCTGTTCAGCAACGCTTTTAACAAGCCTTGAAACTCATGTCAAGTCCCTTTACCGAATGAGTAAGCGCACCAACCGAGATGAAGTCTACGCCGCACTCAGCATAGTCGCGCAAAGTGTCGAATGTTATACCGCCAGATGACTCAGTCTCGAATCTTCCGCCGATAAGTTCAACAGCCTTCTTTGTGTCGGCAGGAGTGAAGTTGTCGAGCATGATTCTGTTCACGCCGCCAATCTCCAGAACCTGATTCAGTTCGTCGAAGTTGCGGACCTCAATCTCAATCTTCAAATCCTTGTTCTTTGCCTTCAGATAAGCGTGACATCTGTCTATTGCGTTCTTTATTCCGCCGGCAAAGTCAACGTGGTTGTCCTTCAGAAGAATCATGTCGAACAAGCCGATACGATGATTTACTCCTCCGCCAATCTTAACAGCCTCCTTCTCGAGCATACGCATACCCGGAGTTGTCTTGCGAGTGTCAAGAACGCGTGTCTTTGTTCCTTCGAGTTTCTTGACGTACTTGTTGGTCATTGTAGCGATACCGCTCATTCGCTGCATGATGTTCAGCATCAGACGCTCGGTCTGCAAAAGGCTCTGAACCTTTCCGGTAACAATCATGGCTATATCGCCCTTTTTTACGGCTGCTCCGTCGTTTATAAACACTTCAACCTGCATTGTCGGGTCGAAACGGTGGAACACCTGCTTAGCTATCTCAATGCCGGCAAGAATGCCGTCTTCCTTAATCAAAAGTTTACTCTTACCCATTGCATCATCAGGAATACAGCAAAGGGTTGTATGATCGCCATCACCTATGTCCTCGGCAAAAGCCAAGTCAATCAATCTATCGTTTAATTCGTCTACTGACAACATATTTTTTCTTTTTAAATTTTATTGAAATGCAAACATACATATTTTTTGCTAATTGTGCAACCCTAAACGCCAAGAAAATGACGACACAGCTTTTTTCGGTATGATTATCATTCTCGCCTCGCATACGCTTTCATGAGTCGCAACTAATCGTTATCTTTGCAGAAATTTTATCATTCTGATGAATCTAAATGATTATATCGGAAAAAAATGATTTAATGATTACATGAAAGCAATATTTTTAGTCGTAGGAAAGACGGTTGACAAGCATTTCATAGCCTCGACCGATGAATACATCAGCCGAATCAAGCATTACATGGGCTTCGAGATGGTCGTAATCCCCGAGCTGAAGAATACGAAGAATCTTTCCGAAGAGCAACAGAAAGAAAAGGAAGGCGAACAGATTCTGAAGACCATTCAGCCCGGTGACTACGTTATTCTTCTCGACGAAGCAGGAGCAGAACGCCGAAGCATAGAGTTTGCACAATGGCTCGAAAAGAAGATGAATGCCGGCAGCAAGAGGCTCATCTTCATTGTCGGAGGACCTTACGGATTCTCTCCTGCCGTCTACGCTGCCGCAAACGAGAAGATTTCGCTCAGCAAGATGACATTCTCGCACCAGATGATAAGAATGATATTCACCGAACAGTTCTACCGTGCAATGACTATTCTGAACAACGAGCCATATCATCACGAATAAAACGAATGTTCCTCCTGACTAGAAATCAGAAGGAACATTTTTTTGGAGAATATCCATAAACGCAAAAAGTCCCCCTCAGGCGTTGACCTAAGGAGGACTCTTACTGAAAAACGGCGGCTACCTACTCTCCCACATCGTATCGTAGTACCATCGGCGTGAGTGAGCTTAACTTCTCTGTTCGGAATGGGAAGAGGTGGAACCTCACTGCTATAACCACCTGAATATCTTTTTTTCTGACCTTTTTTCTGTCAGTATTCAGTTCTTTCAACATATTGAAGCAATACAGCAGAACCCACAGTCCTACAACTCAAAGCACATATCCCTGTAAGAAAGCTGACGGGCAATTAGTAGTGCTCGGCTTTGGTGTCGCCACCTTTACACCTGCACCCTATCAACGTTGTCGTCTGCAACGACCCTGAGAGATCTAATCTTGTGGCCGGCTTCGCACTTAGATGCTTTCAGCGCTTATCCGATCCCGACTTAGAT